>JACRAF010000041.1 GCA_016213505.1 Devosia nanyangense | reverse complement strand
TAGCCGTAAGGTTACGCGAAGAGGTGCGAGGGTGAACGGGTGCGCGAGACGGGCGGGATCGGTGAGACGGCCTGGGAGTTCCGGCTGGGCGAATAGCCATCGACCGCTCGGTGACGGTCCGTACCGTCGGCGCGCATGGCGGGCACTTGAGGGCGGGCTTCTGTCTCGACACTCGCTTTGCGTAGGTTTCTATCCGTAAGGTTACGCAAAGGTGCGAAGGTGAGCGAGAGTGAGGCGTGCAAGATCGGTGAGACGACCCGGGCGTTCCGGCTGGGCGATAGCCCATCGGCCGCTCGGTGACGGTCCTGTACGCTGGCGCGAGGGCGGGTACTCACGAGCGGGCTCCCAAGGGTGGGCTCCGGTTTCAGTACTCGCGTTGCGTAAGGTTACTATTCGCAAGGTTACGCCAAGGGGTGCGAGGGTGAACGGGTGCGCGAGATGGGCAAGATCGGTGAGACGACCCGGGCGTTCCGGCCTGGGCGATAGCCCATCGGCCGCTCGGTGACGGTCCGTACGCTGACGCGAGGGCGGGTTCTTACGAGCGGGCTCCCAAGGGTGGGCTCCCAAGGGCGGGCTCCAAGGGTGGGCCCGGTTTCGGTACTCCTTCGCGTAAGGTTACTATCCGTAAGGTTACGCCAGAGGTGCGAGGGCGAGCGAGAGTGAGGCGCGCAGGATCGGCGAGACGACCCGGGGAGTTCCGGCTGGGCGGATAGCCATCGGCCGCTCGGTGACGGTCCGTACCGTCGGCGCGCAAGGGCGGATCCCGCTTTTCCCTACTTGCCTTGCGCGAAGGTTACCATCTGTAAGGTTACTCAGAGGTGCGAAATTGAGCGGGTGCGATGGTGCAGGACCGGTGAGACGATCCGGGCGTTTCAGGTGGGTGATCGTCGCCTCTGCTCGCGAGGGATGGCCAATATGTCGGCGCGTGGGCTCTCTTGCCTCGCTGGCAGTTTTGCGTAAGATTACAATCCGTAAGGTTACAGAAGTGCGAGATGATGGGGTGAGGTGCGAGCGGCAGCGGTGGCGTGAACGGGGGGCAACGGCGAAGGCTGCAGACGGTGACTAGGTGAACAAAGGCGGGGTGCGGACGTGAACAGGAATCATGCGGCGTTCTTCAAGACGCCGGCCGGGGCCGTCCTCGAGGCCATTGTTCGCCAGCCTTACCATCGGTACGGCTATCTCCTTATGTCGCTGACCAATCAGCCCGCCATCAACGCGGCGACGTGGGAGCTCGACGCGCGCATTGCGTCGCTTCCGGCCGCGAAGCGAGGACACGCCAAGCAAGCCTGTGGGGCGCTGGTCGGCGACATCATGGTGCAACTTGGCGCACATCGGGCCCGCACACGCACGGGGCGTCCACGGAGCGGCCGCATTCGCGGTTCGGACCGGTTCACGACGGGGGCGGTGTGGACCGTGCCGCGAAATGCCCTGGCCGCGGCTGCGGGGCCGTTGCGGTCAGACCGCCCTTAGGTCCGGTTCTGGATGTCGCGCAGCGCGGCGAGGCGGTCGGAGACGGCGCTGCCGCTGCCCACCGGTTCGGGGGCACGCGGCTCGGGCGGCGGGCCGGCGGCAAGGGCCGCGTCGTCGGTATATTTCTGCACCCGCTCGAGCAGCGTCTCGTCGCTGTCGGGAACTTCGCCTTCGACCGCATAGACGAGCCGGCTGACCTCGGACGCGATGTCGTTGAGCTTTTCGCGCAGGTGCGACTGCTCGATGCGATCGCTGTCCCAATCGGCCATGATCGTCGCCTCGACCGTCAGCACCTTGATGCGCAACCGGTCGAGTTCGTCCTCGATGGCGAGTTTTTCGGCGAGCAGTTGTTCGCGCTGGCCGTCCGAGTGCTCGATGGCCTTGCTGGTGTCGGCGAGCATGGTGTTGACGCGCGTTTCGGCATCGGCGATGCGCGCTTCGGCATCGATCAGTTCGTTCTGTGCGACCTGCGCGGCATCGTCCTTCCGCGCCAGCGCGGCGCGCAGTTCGGCCGCGGCCGCGGCAGCATCGGCGCTGCGTTTGTCGGAATTCTCGAGCTGGCCGATCAGCGAGCGGTTCTGCGTTTCGAGAAAAGCGGCGCGCTTGCGTTCGGCCTCGAGCTTGCCGAGCAGCTCGTCCATGTCGGTGTTGTAGTCGCCCGAAAGCGCCTTGCCGTCGACGTCGATCGAGCGCGGGGTCTTGCCGCGCAGGGCCTCGCGCGCCGTCTCGAGCTGGGTGGCCTTGTCGGCGTACTCGCGGTCGCGCATCCTCAGGCGCTGGGAGAGGTCGGCGCCCTCCTTCTCGAGGTCGAGGATGCGGCGGCGGAGTTCGGCCTCGCGCTCTTCGAGCTCGCGCATCTGGGTGAGCTGGGACTCACGCTCGGTCTTGATGGCGCCGACTTCGCTGCGCTTGCGGTTGATGTCGCGCAACTGCTCGGAAAGCCGGCGGCGGAGGGCCTCGACGTTCATCTCGAGGCGGCGGGTGGAGAGCGCAAACTCGGCGCGGAGCTGGTCCTTGTCGGCCCGGAACTCCGCCATGGTGATGGGGGTTGCCGCTTCGATGCGTTTTTTGGTCAGCCGCACCGCGCGGCGCCAGACCGCCGGCATGATGGCGAGTGCGACGAGCCCTGCCGCGAGCAGGCCCAACGCAAAGTACATGATGCTCTCAACGCCCATGAGGGGGCTCCTCGACCGACACTAGGCCATACTAGCAGGAGTCAGCATGACGATGACAAAGACGGCGACGCGGCGCCACCTTAGCCAATCATTAACCTTACCGGGAAGGGGTGTTCCGCGAGCGGCTCGCCAACGGCGCTATTTCGCTGCGCCGGCGAGCGTCTCGACCAGCTTGCCGATGCGGCGCTCGCGGACTTCGGCGCTCTTTGATTCCTCGATCGCGCGGACGTGCTTTTGCTTGAGGCCGAAGGGCAAGCGGTCGAACGCCGACCTGGCCTCGCGGTTGCGCTTGAGCGCGCCGGCCAGATCGGCGGGTTCGTCGACCTCGCGGGGCTGATCGTCGCGCATGAGATCGATCTCGATCACGTCACCTTCCGCTATGCCTGCGGCGGTGCGGTTAGCGGCGCTGATGCCGATCAGATACTGGCCGCGCATCGCGGCGACGCGGCTGCGCCAGCTGTGGCCGTTGATGGTGATGGCAACGGCCGGGCGGCCCTCTGGACCGAGCGCCTGCATGATCTTGGCGGGAATTTCGGCCGCCGTGGCGTTGCCCGAAGGGATGACCGTCGCGCTGAACTTCATAACGTCACTCGTTCTGCGTGCGGCGGTCAGAAGGGATTCCAGGTCGGCTCGTTGGTGAACTTCAGGTAGCCGACATTGACGCCGGCGCGCAGCCCGAGCCCCGAGCGGATCGGGATGACGACGACGTTGCCGGCTTTCATCACCGTCATGCCGAGGCCGCCCACGACATAGGCCGAGCCGTCGACACCGGGGAAGCGGTGAAACATGTCGTTGGTGGAGTTGAGGTTGTAGACCAGCATCATGACCTTGGAGCCGTCGCCGCCGACGTCGAAGCCGATCGAAGGGCCCTGCCAGAACAGCGGATAGTCGCCCTGGTTTCGGGTGTAGAGCGTGCCCTCGCCATAGCGGCCGCCGATGATGATGGCGCCGCTGCCCTCTTCGCCGAGGATGTAACCGTTGGGGAGGCCGAACTGGCTCACCGCGCGCTCGACCAGGGAGGCGAGGCCCTGGGCTACCGAGCCAAAGAACTGGCCGCCCTTGTCGACGAGTTCGTCGGTCGAATAGGTGTCGGAGAGCGATCCGCCGGCCTGTGCGGGAAGGGCGAAGCCGAGGCCAAGCAGCAGGGCAAAGCTGAGGACGAGGCGTTTCAGCATGGACACTCTCCAGGATGGCCGGCCGTCATTGGCCTTTACCAAGCGCTCATTGAAAGGGACTAGGTTCGATCCGGGCAGATTGAGCGCCGTTCACGGCAATGATGCGGCAAATCGGTAAACAAATCTTAACCATCGTGGCTTGGCTGGTGCTGGCGACGGCTTCACCGGCCGGCGGACTGGTCACCACGATCATCACCGATCCGCTGACGGGCGTCGCCATCGACGGCTATGACGCGGTGAGCTATTTCATCGACAGCGAGCCGCAGCCGGGCAAACCCGATTTCGAGTACGTCTGGGCCGGGGTGCCCTGGTACTTCGAGAGCGCCGCCAATCGCGACGTGTTCATGCGGTCGCCGGAAAGTTACGCGCCGCAGTTCGGCGGGCATTGCCTGATGAGCCTCAGCCGCGGCTATCTGAGCGACGGCAAGCCGCGGCTTTTCGCGATCGAGGCGCTGAAGCTCTACTTCTTTTATTCGAGCGCCAACCGCGACGCGTTCCTGCTGAGCCGGACCGAAGCGCTCGCTGCGGCGACGGTCAACTGGCCGAAGCTGTCCAAGGATCTCATCGCCGGCGACGAAGTTCTGGCTTCTGATGCGGATGGTGCGATTCCGGCCTCGGTTGCCGCGGACGGCGCAGGCGGTAATGTTCAATCCAACTGATTCTCCCGAAGGGACGCATGCAATGGCCGAATTCATCGAGCTCAAGGCGACCGATCTGGCGGCGATGCTGTGCTCGAGGGTCTGTCACGATCTGATCAACCCGGTCGGGGCCATCGGCAACGGCCTCGAGGTGCTCGCCGATCCCAACCAGGGCGCGATGGCCGAAGGCGCGCATGAGCTGATCGTCAATTCGGCCAAACACGCGCGCGCCAAACTCGAATTCGCACGGCTCGCCTATGGGGCGTCGTCCACTGCGGGCACCGATTTCGACACGCGCGAATGCGAGCGGGTGGCGCGGCTGCTGTTCGAGATCGAGAAGGCCGATCTCGATTGGCAGGTGCCGCTGATTCTGCTGCCCAAGCACAAGGCGAAGCTGCTGATGAACATGCTGCTGATCGCCTCGATGGCGGTGCCGCGCGGCGGCGTGGTCAAGGTCACGGTCGAGGGGCCCGCCGGTAGCGAGCGGTTCGTCTTCACCTCGACGTCGGATCCGGAGAAGCGGCAGAAGACGCTGATGCCGTCGATGGTCGAGGGCCTGCTGTCGGGCAGCCCGGAGGAAGGTGTCGATGCCCGCGGCATCCAACCATTCTACACCGGCATCCTCGCCCGCATGACCGGCATGGACTTGAAGATCGGCATCGAGAGCGACGTGTTCACCTTCACCGCCACACCGAAGGCGAAGGCCGAAGGCGAACCGGAGAAGGCGGCCGCCTAAATCATCGCGAAGGCAGTCGCCGCCGCCCGCAGCGCCCACAGCACGACGGTCGCCGTGCGGCCCTGCCGGTTGCGCACCAGCGCCTTCTCCTTGCTGCTCGCGGTGAGCCAGGTCTTGGCGAACGCATCGCGATCACGGTAGTCCGGCGCGTCCGTCTTCGCCCAGTCCTGGCTGAACCGATAGTACGCCGACGGGTCGGCGTAGCCGGGATCGGTGCGGTTGACGCCCTTGAAGTCGGGGTCCCATTTCTGCAGGGCCATCGCCTCGAAATTGTCGAACTCGGTGAGCGTACCCTGGTGGTAGACGCCGTTGGCGTGGGCGGGCACGCCCATGTCCTCGATCATGTGCACCATGATGCCGATGAGGAACCAGGCCCGCTCCTTGTTGCCCGCGGCATAGGCCGCTTCGGCGTCGGCCCACCAGCCGGGCATGTCGTCCGAACCGGCATTGGTGCCCTTGCGCGCGACGCGCCTGGCCTCGAGATCGACGCCGTGGAGGACGCCGGTGACCGGCAGTTCATGCAGTTCCTGGTTGGCGCCTTCGACGATGACGGCGCGATAGGTGCCCAATTCGGGGAAATCGGCGACGAGCTGGTCGATGGCGTACTCAGTCAGGTAGCTGTGGGTGGGGTGGACGATCGTGGTCAGCCATTTGAACTTGGCGCTGTCCCATGCCGCGGCGGGCGTTGCCCAGGCGACGGCCAGCACAATCGCGGCGAAACTGCCGACAACAAGACGCTGCATGAAAGCCTCCAAAGCTGCTGGGGCACGATAGCAGATCGCCGCGTCGCGGCCGCATTTCTTATCGAAGTGCTAACCAATTCGTAGGGAGAATGAGGTGATACTGTAGCGCGTCCTGCTTTGGGCATTTGGGCCATCGCCATGAAGTCCTGCCTCATCGTCGACGACTCGAGCGTGGTCCGAAAGGTCGCGCGCCGTATCCTCGAGGACCTCGACTACATCGTCGACGAGGCCGAGGACGGGCAGGAAGCGTTCGACAAGTGCCGACAGGAGATGCCGGACGCGATTCTGCTCGACTGGCAAATGCCGGTGATGGGCGGGCTCGAGTTCCTGAAGCTCTTGCGCGCCTATATCGGGGGCACCGCCCCCCACGTGGTATTCTGCGTCACCGAGAACGACATCGGCCAGATCGCGCTGGCGCTGAAGGCCGGGGCTTCCGATTACATGATGAAGCCGTTCGACCGCGACATCCTCGAAGCCAAGTTCATGCCGCATACCGAGGTCCTGGCCGAAGCCGGCTAAGCTCAAGGCACCGGCCCGGTCGAGCCGCGGAAGCGATTAGAAATACGTTCTAAATCCGCCGATCTGGACCGGCTCGCCGCTGTCCGACGCGCTGGCTCAGTTCGACGCGGGTGATCGTCCGATAGGGCTCAGCCCATCAGCGCCGTGCGAAGGGCCGGCAGTTCGCCGACGACGAAATCGAAAAAAGCGGCAATTCGGGGCTCGTGGCGAAGCTCCGGATGGGTCAGCAGATACCAGCCGCGGGTGAGTTCGCGGACAGGCGGAAAAATCTGTTCGAGGGTGTCCTCGGGATCAGCGATCGTCGTTGGCAATGGGGCGAGGCCAATTCCGGATTTGACGGCGGATAGCACTCCGAGGACGCTGGAGTTGCGAGCGATTGTCGCGCCCGGCGCGACCGTGGATAGCCATTTGTTGGCGCGATGGCCGGCCATGCTGCCGTCGAACCCGATCAGGGAATGATCGACGAGCTGTTCGACCGATGCAGGGCGCCCGTGGCGCTGGATATAGTCGTGGCTCCCATAGACAGCCCAGATCGAGTCGGCGACCTTGCGGCCGACCAGACGCGGATCCTCGGGCTCGCCCGAACGCAGGGCTACATCGGCTTCGCCGCGCCAGAGATCGAGATAGCGGTCGGCAGTTGCGAACTCGACCCGAACTTCGGGGTGGCGGGCGTGGAAGCGGTCGAGGATTCCTGATCCGATCAGGCGGGGCATCACCGGCTCGGGGCAGGTGAGGCGGACGGTTCCCGCGATGTTGCCGGCAAAGCCCTCGGCCCGTCGCTCCAGGGAGAAGACGGCGTCTTCGACCGAGCGCGCATAGGGCAGCAGCATTTCGCCGAACTCAGTAAGGCGATACCCCGTCGGGTGGCGATTGGCGAGCGCGCGCCCGAGCTGTTGCTCGAGAGCAGTCAGTCGCCGCTGCACGGTTGATTGATTGACCCCCAGGGTACGAGCTGCGGCGAGGGTGCTGCCTTCACGCGCGACGGCGAGGAAGTGGCGAAGGTCGTTCCAATCGATCATCGCCGAGTTATGCACTTTTGCGTTCCGCCTCTGCAAGCTTTCGGCTCCCGGCCCCTGGCTGCAATCTCTACGGATGGTCGGCAGCCACAGGAGAAGCCGATGCATGAGACCACGGACGTTCGCTCAGCAACTGCGGGGCTGGAGGTTGGCGTCACCAAGTCGGCCAAGGGGAGCGGGATGGCCAAGCTCACGCCGATCCTGCGCGAACGAGTCGACAGCTTGCCGCACAGTGCCGAGCAGGAAATCCGCGTCTTGTTCGCGACGCTTTTGCCGGGCGACACGACGCCCTATCATTCGCACCGGTTTCCGGTGACTGTCTTTGTCACCGAGGGCGTGTTCACCCTCGAGCTCGACGGTCGGGCGCCCGTGCACATTGCTGCCGGCGAGGCATTCGTCGAGCCGCCGGGCGTGCGCATGACTGGGCGGAACCTCGGCGCCGACACGCCTGCCCGCATGGCCATCTTTTATGCTTGCGAGCCCGACGCGCCATTTGCCGACCCCGCGTGAATCACAAGGCCCCGGAACTTTCGTTCCGGGGCCGTGAGGTCCGCCGCAACGCTGGACCGAATTGCTACGCGACGCTCTCGGCGAAAACTTCGACTTCGTCGGGCTCGCGCAGCACGTAGCCGCGGCCCCAGACGGTTTCGATGTAGTTCTTGCCGCCGGTCGCGACGGAAAGCTTCTTCCTGAGCTTGCAGATGAAGACGTCGATGATCTTGAGTTCGGGCTCGTCCATGCCGCCGTAGAGATGGTTGAGGAACATCTCCTTGGTGAGGGTGGTGCCCTTACGCAACGAGAGCAACTCCAGCATCTGGTATTCCTTGCCGGTCAGATGCACGCGCTGGGCCTGGACCTCGACGGTCTTGGTGTCGAGGTTGACGGTGAGATCGCCGGTCTGGATGACCGACTGCGCATGGCCCTTCGAGCGGCGGACGATGGCGTGGATGCGGGCGACCAGCTCGTCCTTGTGGAAGGGCTTGGTCATGTAGTCGTCGGCGCCGAAGCCGAGGCCGCGCACCTTGTCCTCGATGCCGGCGAGGCCGGAGAGGATGAGAATGGGGGTTTGAACTTTTGCGACGCGGAGGGTGCGGAGCACCTCGTATCCGCTCATGTCGGGCAGGTTCAGGTCGAGCAGGATGATGTCGTAATCGTAGAGCTTGCCGAGATCGACACCTTCCTCACCGAGGTCGGTGGTGTACACGTTGAAACTCTCCGATTTGAGCATCAACTCGATGCTCTGCGCCGTGGCGCTGTCGTCTTCAATCAAGAGCACACGCATGCCGTTCCCCTTAAAGTCGTTCCGTGCTGGAACCGGGGGACGGCTCTTCGCCATCACCCCTAACCGAACCCTACTGGATATGACTCAAACCTAAGCGCCATTAGTTAACAAAGTTTAATTCTGATCCGCAATATGCAAACGAAGTACCGTTACATCTTCATTAACTCGTTGAAATACCTAGTGAAAACGTGTCCAATGTTCTTAAGATTTTAGGTTAAGAAAGCCCTTCAATCGACTCTGCCGACTCAGCGTTCCGGGGTTCTGGGCTGTGGAAAACCGCCTCAGGGCCAAAGCGGCGCACAGCAGGCGGTCAAACGGCATGGTTAACGCTTTTTGCTTAACGTTCGGTTACGTTTTGACGATGCGATTCGAGGAACGTTCCAATGCGGGCGCTGACCGCCGACATCGAGGCGATCGACGAGGTTGAGGTCTTCGGCCGCGTCAAGACCGTGCAGGGACTGCTGATC
This sequence comes from Devosia nanyangense, assembly GCA_016213505.1. Classification (GTDB taxonomy): domain Bacteria; phylum Pseudomonadota; class Alphaproteobacteria; order Rhizobiales; family Devosiaceae; genus Devosia_A; species Devosia_A nanyangense. The sequence goes on along the minus strand of JACRAF010000041.1, from coordinate 67,305 downwards.
GAGGTCGTAGGGCCGGTGCGCGAACTCCGCGTCGGCGGCCGGGTGATGATCGAGACAACCGGGGGCGGCACGCTCGCCGCTGAGATCATCGGTTTCCGCGATGGACACGCGCTGTGCCTGCCGTTCGGACCATTGAGCGGGGTGCGCCTCGGTTGCCGCGCCGTGTTCAAGAGCCACGACGGCGCGGTCTACCCGGCGGACGCCTGGCTCGGGCGGGTGATCAACGCCAATGCCGAGCCGATCGACGGCAAGGGGCCGCTGGCGCGCGGCGTCGAACCCTACGGACTGAAGCAGGTGCCGCTGCCGGCGCACGAGCGGGCCAGGGTTGGCGCGCCGCTCGATGTCGGGGTGCGGGTGCTCAACACCTTCGCCACCATCTGCGACGGCCAGCGCATGGGCATCTTCGCCGGCTCGGGCGTCGGCAAATCGGTGCTGATGTCGATGATGGTGCGGAACGCTGCCGCGGACGTGGCGGTGGTCGGCCTCATCGGCGAGCGCGGCCGCGAGGTGCAGGAGTTCATCACCGATTATCTGGGTGCCGCCGGCATCAAGCAGGCGATCGTGGTGGTCGCGACGTCGGACGAGGCGGCGCTGATGCGGCGGCAGGCAGCGTACCTCACACTGACGCTGTGCGAGTATTACCGCGACCAGGGCAAGCGCGTGCTCTGCCTGATGGACAGCCTCACCCGCTTCGCCCAGGCGCAGCGCGAGATCGGGCTCGCCATCGGCGAGCCGCCGACCGCCAAGGGGTATCCGCCCACGGTGTTCACCGAGCTGCCGCGGCTGCTCGAGCGGGCCGGACCCGGACTCGTCAACTCGGGCTCCGTTACGGGTCTATTTACCGTTTTAGTCGAAGGTGATGATCACAATGAACCCATTGCAGATGCCGTGCGCGGCATCCTCGATGGGCACATCGTGATGGAGCGGGCCATCGCCGAGCGGGGACGTTACCCGGCGGTGAATGTCCTCAGGTCCATCTCGCGAACGATGCCGCAATGCGTGCCGGTTCCGGTCCGCCCAGTGCTGCAAAGAGCGCGGGAGTTCATGTCGGTCTTCGCCGACATGGAGGAACTGATCCGGCTGGGGGCTTACCGAAAGGGATCGGATCCGCAGGTGGACCGTGCCATCGCCCTGTATCCTGCGCTGGAGGTATTTCTGGGCCAGCAGCGGGACGAGCGGACCACGATCGCCGACGGCTACCAGATGCTGGAGGCGATCCTGGACAAGGTGGGGCCAGCATCGAAATGAGTGTCGACTTGCGTTGTAAGGAGTTCAAGTCATGAAGTCGCGCAGCGAGAGCCTGATCCGGCTCAAGAAATTCCAGGTGGACGAAAAGCGCCGCCAGGTCGCGCAGATCGAGATGATGATCGCCGACTTCCAGCGCATGGCGGCCGAGCTCGATCAGCAGATCGAAATCGAACAGCAGAAGACGGGCATCTCGGACGTCCTCCATTTTGCCTACTCGACCTTCGCTAAGGCGGCGATCCAGCGGCGCGACAATTTGCTGGCCTCCGCGGCGGGCATGCGTGACCAGCTCGAATCGGCGCAGGACGCCCTGGCCGAGGCGGTCGAGGATCTCAAGAAAGTCGAGTTGCTCGATCAGCGCGAGCACGGCCGCGAGGTGGCTGCCGACGCCAAGACCGAACAGTCGGAGTACGACGAGATCGGCCGGCTGCGGCACATGCGGTCGTAGTGACCGGCATCATGGAAGAGAGTGAAGGCCCGCTGAAGCGGGCCTTTGTGCTTATGGCCACCCCCTCATCCGCCCTTCGGGCACCTTCTTCTACAAGGGGAGAAGGCCACCCGACAGACCCTCGGCTCAATCGCCTTCTCCCTTGATGGGAGAAGGTGGCGAAGCCGGATGAGGGTGGGGCCGCTTGCGGGTAGTTAGTACGTCTTCATTGCCAGATGCGGCATGCCACCGTCCTGGAACTCGTCGCCGAAAGCGACGAAGCCGAGTTTCTCGTAGAGCGCGAGCTTGTCGATCTGTGCCGTGAGATAGAACTTCGTTTCGCCGCGGGCGCGGGCGATGTCCATGGCAAAGACCATCATCCTGGTGGCGATGCCGCGGCCGCGCGCCAGCCGGTGCACGACGACGCGGCCGATCTTCACATGCTCGTCGAGGAACAGAATGCGGAGCGCGCCGACGACGTTGCCCCCGTCGACGGCAACGAGGTGGGTCGCCGTCAGGTCATAGGCGTCGAACTCCTCGTCCTCAGGCACGTGCTGCTCGCCGATGAAAACCTCGCGCCTCAGCGCCAGGCCGAGATTGCCGAGCTCGGAGAACAGCGGCACGACAAGGATTTGCGGGTCGTCGGCCATCGAATGCTCCTCTGGGCGCCGTGACGCGCCGCCAAACCCCCGGTATTGTTCCGCTTTCCGGGGATGGCGCTGCGGAAAATAGCGACGTCCGGCGGAGCGTGATAAGGATTTCCGATGTTTTTGTCGATCTTCGATATCTTCAAGGTCAGCGTCGGGCCGTCGTCGTCGCACACCATGGGGCCGATGCTGGCGGCGGGGCGGTTCGTCGAGCTGGCTCGACCGGCGGCGTTGCAGGCGGAGGGACAGCTCGCGTTGCGCTGCCAGCTCTATGGCTCGCTGGCCTATACGGGCGAGGGACATGGGACGTTTCGCGCGGTGCTGGCGGGGTTGCTCGGGTTCACGCCGGCGGCCTACGAGCGGGCGGTCGTCGATCGTGAGCTCGCCGACCTGACGCTGCGGCCGCTGGTGCCCATCGGACGGGGCCGGTCGCTGACGCTCGATCCCGACACTGCGATCGTCGCCGAGAAAGGCAAGCGACTGGCGGCCCATCCGAATGGAATGACGTTCTCGCTCGTCGACGACGAGGGGCGTGTCGTGCTGACCGAGAGCTACTATTCGGTTGGTGGCGGTTTCGTTCTGACCGAAGCCGAAATGGTCACAGCGCCGCTCAGGCCGCAGCAGGAGGAGGTGCCCTATCCCTTCGGTACCGCGGCGGAGATGCTGGCGATGGGCGAGGACTCGGGGCTCAGTATCGCCGAGATGAAACGCGCCAACGAACTGGCACGCGGCACTGCCGATCTCGACGACGGGATCATGGCGATCTGGAACGTCATGGACCGCTGCATCGATCGCGGACTCAAAGGCGAGGGCGTGCTGCCGGGCGGACTTAACGTCAAGCGACGGGCCAAGGGCCTGACCGACAAGCTCGCAGCGCGAGCGGGCGCCAACGATGCGCCGCTGCATTCGGCGGTCGATTGGCTCTCGGCCTATGCGATGGCGGTCAACGAGGAGAATGCAGCCGGCGGACAGGTGGTGACGGCCCCGACCAATGGTGCGGCCGGCGTCATCCCCGCCGTGATCCGCTACTACCTCGATCTGGTCCCCGGCGCCTCGCGTGCAAGAGTGCCCGAGATGCTGCTGACCGCGGCGGCAGTGGGCGGGTTGATCAAGTACAACGCCTCGATCTCGGGCGCCGAGGTCGGCTGCCAGGGCGAGGTCGGTTCGGCCTCGGCGATGGCGGCGGCGGCGCTCTGTGCGGCCATGGGTGGCACCAATGCGCAGATCGAGAATGCGGCGGAGATCGCGCTCGAGCACCACCTCGGCATGACCTGCGACCCGATTCGCGGGCTGGTGCAGGTGCCGTGCATCGAGCGCAACGGCATGGGTGCGGTGAAGGCCGTGGCGGCGGCATCGCTCGCGGCGCTCGGCGACGGCCAGCACATCGTGCCGCTCGATGCCTGCATCGAAACGATGCGCCAGACCGGCCGCGACATGGATGAGCGCTACAAGGAAACGTCGCTCGGCGGGCTGAGCGTCAGCCTGCCGGAGTGTTGAGCTAAAGGCGCAGCAGGTCCTTGACGAAGAGTGCGACCACGCCGAGCGATCCGGCCGCCACGGCGACATAGAACGGCAGAAGCACCGCCCACGCGATGGTGCGGCCAATCCGCCGGCCCGAGCGCACGGTCCTGCCAGGCGCAGCTGCGCGTGACGGCCCGAGGTTGTCGTTGATCGCTATCGGCGCTGGGCGTCGAGACGGATGCCGAACCTCCGGCGCCACGGGCGGAGCGCCCGCCGGTTGCGGACCGCGCGATGCTTCGATCGCGATCCGCAGCGCCTCGCCCCGGTATGTGTTGCCGGTGGCCTTGGCCTCCACCTGATCGCCCCGTCCTGGTCCGCCGTTGCTTCACTTGAATCACTGCGCCGCCGGTTCGTAAAGCTCGGGACGAGCGACAATTGCAGCAATCGGCCAGCCTGTGGATAACTCTCCATCGGGCGTGTGATGGTTTGCCCTGGGCGGGCCATTTCCTACACCGCGCCGATGGTTCTCAATCGCACCCGCGGATGCACTTCGTTCTGGCTCAGCACCACCGTCTGCGGACGGAAGCGTTCGATGATGGCGCGGACGTGCGGGCGAATCGAGGGTGAGGTGATGAGCACCGGCAGCTCGCCCATCTGCGCGGCATTCTCGAACGCCTGCTGGACCGAGAGGATGAACTGCTGCAGCCGGGAGGGCGCCATGGCGAGGTGGCGCTCGGGGCCTTCGCCGACCATCGCCTCGGCGAAATCGCGCTCCCATTGCGGGCTGAGCGTCACCAGCGGCAGATTGCCGTCGGGCCCGAGATTGGCGGCGCACAGCTGCCGCGCAAGCCGCGAGCGGACGTGTTCGGCGACCATCTGCGTGGTGCGGCCGGAGCCGGCGATCTCGGCGATGCCTTCGAGGATCGTTGGCAGGTCGCGGATCGAGATGCGCTCGGTCAACAGCGTCTGCAGCACGCGCTGGATGCCCGAAACCGAGATCTGGCTCGGAATGATGTCCTCGAGCAGCTTCTGCTGATCCTTGCTGAGCCCGTTGAGCAGCGATTGCACATTGGCGTAGCTCAACAGGTCCGCGACGTTGGCCTTCAGTACTTCGGTCAGGTGCGTCGAGATCACCGTCGAGGGATCGATGATGGAATAGCCTTTCAGTTCCGCCTCGTCGCGCAGCGCCGGCTCGATCCAGGTGGCGGGCAGCCCGAAGGTCGGCTCTGTGGTGTGATAGCCGGGCAGGGTGATCTCCTTGCCCATCGGGTCCATCACCATCAGCTGGTTGGCGAAGATCTTGCCTTTGCCGGCGTCGACCTCCTTGATCTTGACGGTGTAGTCGTTGGGCTCGAGCTGCATGTTGTCGAGGATGCGGACCGGCGGCATGACGAAGCCGAGTTCGGTCGCCAATTGCCGCCGCAGCGCCTTGATCTGCTCGGTCAGGCGGTCGGTGCCGCTCTCGTCTTCTTTGACCAGCGAGAGCAGGCCATAGCCGAGTTCGAGCTTCAGCTCGTCGATCTTGAGGCTGTCGGTGATCGGCGCTTCTTCATGGGCGGCACTCGCCGGCTTGCCGAGCAGCGCACTGGTGGCGGCGTGGGCCAGTTTTGCGGCGTTGAGCCGGGTCGAGCGCACGGCGAGATAGCCGATGCCGCCGGCCAGCGCCAGGAACGGCAGGATCGGCATGCCCGGGAGGAAGGCCATGACCCCGATCACCGCAGCCGACATGCCGAGCGCCTTGGGGTAGCCGGTGAACTGGGCGACCAGCGCCTTGTCGGCGGAGCCGGTGACGCCGGCCTTGGAGACCAAGAGGCCCGCGGCGGTCGATACGATCAGCGCCGGAATCTGGCTGACGAGGCCGTCGCCGACGGTCAGCAATGTGTAGTTGTTGCCCGCCTCCTGAAAGCTCAATCCCTCCTGCATCATGCCGATAACCATGCCGGCGATGATGTTGATGAAGGTGATGAGCAGGCCAGCGATGGCGTCGCCGCGCACGAATTTGCTGGCGCCATCCATGTTGCCGAAGAAGGCGCTCTCCGCCTCGAGGGTCTTGCGCCGCTCGCGGGCCGTCGCTTCGTCGATGAGTCCGGCCGAAAGGTCGGCATCGATCGCCATCTGCTTGCCGGGCATGGCGTCGAGGTTGAAGCGCGCCGCGACCTCGGCGATGCGGCCCGAGCCCTTGGTTATGACGACGAAGTTGACGATGATGAGGATGGCGAAGACGACGACGCCGATGACGAAGTTGCCGCGCATCACGAAATTGCCGAACGCCTCGATGACGTGGCCGGCGGCGTCCGGGCCGTTGTGGCCGTTGGCGAGGATGAGGCGGGTGCTGGCAAGGTTGAGTGCCAGCCGCATCATGGCCGCGATCAGGAGCACCGTCGGGAACGAGGAGAATTCGAGCGGAGTCTGGATGAAGAGGCCCGTCATCAGGATAAGGACGGAAAAGACGATCGAGATCGCCAGCAGGACGTCGAGCAGGAACGGCGGCAGCGGCAGGATGAGCACGACGATGATCGCCATGACACCGATGGCGAGGCCGATATCGGTCGAGCGCAGCGTCTTGTCGATCGCCGCGAGGGTCGGGAACTTGAAGGCGGGCAGCTTGAGGGCCGCGTCGGGGAGATCGGCCAACTACGCTGCTCCGCGCCGCAGTTCGCCGGGCGCGGCGATAGCGGTTCCCTCGTCGGCGTACTGATTGAGCTTGTTGCGCAGCGTCCGGATCGAGATACCGAGGATGGTGGCGGCGTGGGTGCGGTTGCCGAGTACGTGATCCAGGGTCTCGAGGATCAGGTCGCGTTCGACATCGGAGACGGTGCGGCCGACCATCGAGCGCGAGATGGTGTCGGCGACTTGCGCAGCCTGCGTCGCGAGGGAGGCAGTACGCACCACCTCCGACAGGCCCGAGCCGTCGGGCATGACGATGGCATCGGGGCCGATGGTCTCGCCGCGTGACAGCAGCACCGCCCGATGCAGCGTGTTTTCGAGCTCGCGCACATTGCCGGGCCAGGGTGCGCGCAGCAGCGCCTGCCGCGCCTCGGCGGTGAGCGCGCGGGGCGGCAGGCCGTTGGCCTTTGAATATTTTCCGACGAAGTGATCGGCGAGCGCGGTGATGTCGCCAGGCCGGTCGCGCAGCGGTGGCAGCTTGAGGTTGACGACGTTGAGCCGGAACAGCAGGTCCTCGCGGAAGGTGCCTGAGCGCACCGCCTCGGCGAGGTTGCGGTTGGAGGTCGCGACGATCCGTATGTCGACCGGCACCGGACGGGTACCGCCGACGCGGTCGATGACGCGCTCCTGGATGGCGCGGAGGAGCTTGGCCTGCAGCCGGAAATCCATCTCGGAGATTTCGTCGAGCAACAGCGTGCCGCCCGTCGCCTCTTCGAACTTGCCGACCCGGCGGGCAACGGCGCCGGTGAAGGCGCCTTTCTCGTGGCCGAAGAGCTCGCTTTCGAGCAGGTTCTCGGGAATGGCGGCGCAGTTGATCGAAATGAACGGCCGGTTGGCGCGCTTCGATTTGCCGTGGAGGTACTTTGCCATCACCTCCTTGCCGGTGCCGCTTTCGCCGGTGATCAGCACCGAGGCGTCGGACGGCGCGATCTGGTCGGCGAGTTGGACGAGGCGGGCCATGCCCGGATCGCGGAACAGAAAGTCCGAGGATTCGCGGGCGACGGCCGCAATGACTGCGGCGATCAGTTCAGCGTCGGGCGGCAGCGGGATGTATTCCTTGGCCCCGGCGCGGATGGCGTTGACGGCGGCGGCGGCATTGGTTTCGGTGCCGCAGGCAACGACCGGGATATGGATGCGCTCGCCGTCGAGCGCCGCGATCAGCCCGGGGATATCGACCATCACATCGACAAAGAGCAGATCGGCGCCGCGCCCGGCGCGCAGCGAATTGAGAGCGATCTCGATGGTCGCGGCGTGGGCGACTTTGGCGCCGCCCTGCATGGCGAGCTTGGTGGCCTCGGAGAGCTGACCCTCGAGAGCGCCGATAATGAGCAGACGCATGGGTGCCTCCTACCCGGCCTTGACGATTTCGGTCATCGTCACGCCGAGCCGGTTCTCGACCAGGACGATCTCGCCGCGCGCCACGAGCCGTTCGTTGATGAAGATTTCGACGGCCTCGCCGACCTGCCGGTCGAGTTCGACCACGGTGCCGATATCCATCTTGAGCAGGGCCGCGACCGGGATGCGGGTGCGGCCGAGCACCACCGAGATGCGGACGGGTACGTCGAACACCGCTTCGAGATCGGACGCGGTCCGTTCGATCACCTGCGCGGGGCCGTCGCGCTCGGGCGCGTCCATTTCCTCGAGGCCGAGGCCGCCGCCATTGCCGGGGTCGCTGATCATGCCGTTGTCCCTCCGGGACCACTCTTGATGGGATGGCCGCGCCGGGCGGCGACGAAGGCGGCAATGCGCCGCTCGATCTCGGTTTCGAGCGCGGCGCGATCGCGAACGAGTCCGCCGTCGGCCCATTCGATTTTCGCGTCGCTTATGGCCTGGTCGGGATCGCCGAGCACGACCAGCCGGCCGGTGAAGCCGGAGTTGGCGATACGCGCCAGCGCGATCTCGCGCACCGCGTCGGCGAGGTCAGGTGCGCAGCGGATGACGAGGTGCGGCACCGCGTCGAGCGACACGAGGCACTCGGCGATCAACGCCTCGATTTCGGCAGTGGGTTCACGGGCGAGGAGGTGCCCGGCGAGCTTTCGTGCGATGGCCGATGCGAGATCGACGGCCTCGGTCAGCGTCGCGTGGCGGCTGTCGTCGAGCGCGGCGTTGAGCGCGGCGGTGTGATCGGCCAGGAGTTCCGCGGCATGCGCCAGGCGCTGCGCGGACTTCGAGACGAGGCTTCGTTCGCCGTCGCCGAGCCCCTGCTCATAGCCCTCGGCGCGTGCCGCCGTGAGCATCGCCGCCATGGCACTGTCGCTCAGGATGGAACTGCGTTCTTCGCGATGCCCGAGATCGAGGTCGAAGCGGAATTTGGCGGGAGAGGCGATGGTCACGCGATCATCTCCTCATCGGCCTTGCCCTTGGCGATGACAATCTCGCCGCGCGCCGCGAGGTCCTTGGCGGTGGCGACCAGCCGGCTCTGCGCTTCGTCGACTTCCTTGAGGCGGACCGGACCCATGGCCTCCATGTCGTCCTTGAGCAGCTTGCCGGCGCGTGCCGACATGTTGGAGAAGAAGAACTCCTTGACCTGGTCGTTGGCGCCCTTGAGGGCCATCGCCAGTTCCTTCTTGTCGATCTTGGCCATCAGCGTCTGCACCGCCGAGGCCTCGAGCCGGGTGAGGTCCTCGAAGGTGAACATCAGCGCCTTGATGCGCTCGGCGGCCTCGCGATTGGCCTCTTCGAGCGAGGTGATGAAACGGGCCTCGGTCTGCCGGTCGAACGAGTTGAAGATCTCTGCCATCTGCTCGTGGCTGTCGCGCCGCTTGCTGTGGCTCAGCGTCGACATGAACTCGGTACGCAGCGTCGTCTCGATCTTTTCGAGGATTTCCTTTTGCACCGGATCGAGCGCCAGCATGCGCCTGACCACATCCATGGCCAGTTCTTCCGGGAGCACCGCGAGCACCTTGCTGGCGTGATCGGTGGCGATCTTGCTGAGCACCACCGCGATGGTCTGGGGGTATTCGTTCTTGAGGTAGGAGGCGAGCACGTCCTCCTGCACGTTGGAGAGCTTTTCCCACATGTTGCGGCCGGCGGGACCGCGGATTTCTTCCATGATCGCGTCGACGCGATCGGCGGGAAGGAAGGAAAGCAGAAGGCGCTGCGTCGACTCGGAATTGCCCGATACGGCGCCGTTGGAGGAGATGGTGGTCACGAACTCGGCGAACAGCGAGTCGAGCATGTCCTGGGTGACCGCCCCCATCCGCACCATGGCGCGCGACAGGACCTTGATCTCCATCTCGTCGAGCTCTTCGAGGATGGGTTTGCCGAAATCCGGGCCGAGCGAGAGCAGCAGTACGGCGGCTTTCTCGTCGCCCGAAAGTTCGCGCTGCTGGGCGTCGCCGCCGATGACGAGTTGCTTGAGCAAAGCCTGGGGAGGGGGGGCCATCGGCTATGCTCCGCTCGAGAGCCAGTCGCGCACGATCAGCGCGGCCTGCTTGGGATTGTCCTCGACCAGCGAACCGACGGTTTTGAGCGTCTGCGCCTGCGCCGCACCCTGCGATTTGGCGTCCCTCATCCAGGCTGGAAGCTGGGCCGGCCGCGGCGGCTGCTCGTCTTCCTGCTGGGGTATCGGCATCGGCGGTCCGCCGGCCATCGCCGGAACCAGCGAGTGGCCGATCTCGGCGCTCATGGGCAGCGCCAGCGGAGCGTTCTCGGGTGCGAGGACGCGCTTGAGCAGCGGGCGCATCACGAAGAACACCAGGGCCAGCGCGATCAGCAGGGTCACCAGCATTTCGGCGCCGCTGACCAGATCGTCGCGGGTGAAGTCGAAAAGACCGGGGCCGGCGGTGCCGATCGCCGACGGCGTGGGACCCGAGGCAAACTGCAGATTGGCGATGGTGATCTGGTCGCCGCGGGTCTGATCGAAGCCGATCGCCGACTGCACCAGCGATTTGATCTGGTCGAGCGTCGCCTGGTCGCGCGGTGCGTAGGTCTGGTTGCCCTGGGCGTCGGTGGTGTAGGTGCCGTCGACCACGACCGCGACCGAGAGGCGCTTGATCGCCCCCGGGTCGGTCATCTCGGTCTGGCTGGTCTTCGAGATTTCGTAGTTGGTGGTCTCTTCGGTGGTCGATCCCTGCTCGGTCGGGCCACTGGTGTTGCCGCCCGAGCCGGGGAGCTGGGTCGAGGCGCTGACCTGGCCATCGGCGCCCGAGGCGTTGGTCGAATTGGCAATGTCCTTGGTCTGGGTCGAGCGAACCACCTGCCCGTCGGGATTGAAGGTCTCGGCGGTCCTGGTGACGTGGGTCAGGTCGAGATCGGCGCTCACCTGGACGCGGGCGCGGCCGTCACCGACGACGTTGGCGAGCAGATCCTCGATGCGCGTCTTGAGGCGCGATTCGACCGTGGTGGTGCGCTCGTCGGCCTCACCGGAGAGCACGGTCGGGTCGCTTGCGTCGCCGACACCGGCGGCCAGCAGGCTGCCGGTGTCATCGACGATCGAGACGCGACTGGGGGTCAGCCCCTCGATGGCGGAGGCGACGAGGTGCTGGATGGCCCGGATTTCACCGGACGAGAGTTCGCCGCGGACGGCGAGGACGATCGAGGCGGTCGGGTCCTTCTTGTCGCGCGAGAATAGTGCGCGCTCGGGAAGAACCAGATGGACGCGCGCCGATTTGATGCGGGCCAGCGACGAAATGGTGCGGGCCAGTTCGCCCTCGAGGGCCCGGACATTGTTGATGTTCTGGACGAAACTGGTGGCGCCGAGCGAATTCTGCTGGTCGAAGATTTCGTAGCCGACCTGGCCGCGCGTCGGCAGGCCGTTTTCCGCGAGCGACATGCGCAACGCGGTGATCTGGTCGCGCGGCACCAGGATGGTGTCGCCGTCGCCGCGGATCTCGTTAGGGACGTTCTGCTTCTGCAATTCGGCCACGATTGCCGAGGAATCCTCGAAGCTTAGCCCAGTATAAAGCGGCGCCATCTGCGGGCTCGACGCCCGCATGATGAGGAAGGCGAAGAAGCCGAGCATCAACACGGCGACGACGGCCATGGCTGCGATCCGCTGCAAGCCGAGGCGGTTGAAGAACTGGATAAGACCGTTCAAGACTCGTCTATGCCCCCGGAGACCGACGCTCTTGCCCGTAGTCTCACTAGGCAAAAACTACCTAGCGGATGGTTAAGAGGGTCTTAACGGACTGTCGCGAAACGCGAAAAGAGGCAGGAACTGCCGACGGAGGCGAAATGCTGAGGGTGCTGGGACGGACGACGTCGATCAATGTGCGCAAAGTGCTGTGGGCGGCCGACGAGATGGGTGTCGTCTATGAGCGGGAGGATTGGGGCAACCCGATCCGCGACCCCAACGTGCCGGAATTCCTGGCGCTCAATCCCAATGCACTGGTGCCGGTGATCGTCGACGACGGCTTCGTGCTGTGGGAGAGCCACGCGATTCTCCGCTACATGGCCGGCAGGGCGGGCAGCGATCTGTTGCCGGCCGAGGCGCGCGAGCGGGGGCTGGTCGATCAGTGGATGAGCTGGCAGGCGTCCGACCTCAATCCGGCCTGGAGCTATGTCGTGGGGGCGAGACTGCGCAACAATCCGCCGAATCCCGATGAGGCGCGGATCGAAGCCTCGATCACAGCATGGACGCGAAAGATGCATATCCTCGAGCGGCACCTCGAGAAAACAGGCGACTTCGTCGCCAACGGCCGGTTCAGCCTCGCCGATATCGTACTGGGGCTGTCGACGCACCGCTGGTTGAGCGTTGCTTTCGACAAACCGGAACTGCCGGCCGTCGAGACACACTACAAGGCGATGACATCGAGACCGGCGGCCGCGGCGTATCTCAGCGAGAGAACGCCGTAGCCGGGGAGGGACTAGCCCTCGCGGTAGTGCTGGATCCAGGTGGTCCTAAGGCCGGCCAGGCCGTGCTTGTCGATGGCGGCCTGCCAGTTGAGGAACTCATCGACGCTGAGCGTGTAGCGGGCGCAAGCTTCCTCGAGCGAAAGCAGACCTCCGCGCACGGCGGCGACGACCTCGGCCTTGCGGCGGATGACCCAGCGGCGTGTCGTTCTGGGCGGGAGATCGGCGATGGTCAGCGGACTGCCATCCGGACCGATCACGTACTTCACGCGGGGACGCATTTGGACGGTCATTCTACTCACTGACTCAAACCTGACCTTGGCTGAGCCTAGCGGATCGCGCTTAAAATTTGCCTAAGCTAGTGTCTACAAGGGGTTAAAATTCGACGGCTTTCAATTGATGAATCGCCGAGGAATCAGGGACTTGAGCCAAGACACCGATTCGACCCGCGGGGCAGGATCGTGGCGGCGACGTGACAGGGTTAACGAGGTCTTACGACGTGGTCTCGCGCACCGAGGTCACGCCGGACAGATTGACGCGGGCCTGGCCGATCAGCAGTACGGGCTCGGTGCCGGTGAAATCGACGCCGGTGACGACACCGGTGGTCTCGGTCGAGATGCTGACCGATTTGCCCTCGGCGTTGGTGCCCTGCATGGTGATCGAGTAGGTTCCCTCGGGCATGGTATTGCCTTGGGTATCCTTGCCGTCCCAGGTGAACTGGCCGGCGCCCGCCTGCAGCTGGCCGGTCTCGGTGTAAACGGTATTGCCGTCCGCGTCCTTGATGGAGACGCTGACGTTGGCTGCGTCGGGCAGCGAGAAGCTCCACACGGCCTTGCCATCGGCGAGTTCGGAGCGGGTGCCGGAGGCGGTGACGGTTTTGCCGATGTAGGAAACGGCATTGGTGTTGATGCTGTTGCCGTTGGACGAGACCAGCGCCGAGAGGAAGTCGTTGGTCTTGAGCTGCTGCTCGACCGAGGAGAACTGCACCAGTTGCTGGGTGAACTGGTTGGTGTCGAGCGGATCGAGCGGGTTCTGGTTCTTGAGCTGCGTGGTCAGGAGCTGGAGGAAGGTGTCGAAATTGTCGGCGATCCCTTGCCGTGCGTTCGCACTGGCGGTTGATGAGGAACCCGAAATGCCGCTGACCGTCATAATCCGCTCCTATGCAAGGATATTCACGCCGCCGGCCGATGCCGTGCCGCGATAGAGGGTGACCGAGGGAACGATGGTGGTGTCGTCCCTGCCCGAGTAAGACAAGCGCGGCCCGCCGCCTGAGGCGGACTGCTGCTGGCGCTGATCGCCGCCGGTCATGCCGGCAAACGGGTTCTGCTTCAACGAGAACTCGAGATTGGTCTTGCCGGCATCGAGGCCGGCCTGCGTGAGCGCGCGCTCGAGCGAGCGCTGATCGCGCTGGAAAAGGTCGAGCGTCTCGGATCGCTCGACCGTCAGTCGCGCATTGACGGCGCCCGACGCATCGACGTGCATCTTGACGTCGATGCGGCCCAGCTCGGGCGGATCGAGCCGGATCGAGAAGCGCGATTGGCCCTGGTGGACCTGCCTGACCATCTCGAACGCCACCTGGCCCATATTGATGGGGCTGGCGACCGGCTGATAGGCGGCCGGCAGAGCTTTTGGGGCAGTGGCGGTGACGGGCCCGGGGGCTGCCGCTGTGGTTTGCGCCAGAGCAGCATCGGACTGGTCAGCCGCAGCATTGGCGACAGAAGCCGCGACCACCGGTTCGGTTTTCGGCTGCGCATCGGCGACCTGCAGTTCCGGTGCCTCGGACGCGAGGGAAATCTTGAGCGGCGGATCGGACGCGGCCTTTGCCTCGACGATCGGCGCCGGGTTCACCGCGGCGTCGGTCTTCGGCTCGATCGGACCCAGGGACTCGGGAATCGGCAACCGCGCGGTGGTCGAAAGCTCCGGCGTCGCTTGTGCGGTCGAGCTCGGCCCAGCGTTCATCAGTGCTTTGACGATCCGGTCGAGCGTCGTCCCGTCCTTGTCGGACGCCGGGGCGCCGAACTGAGCCAGAAGGGTCGGATCGGCCTCCGCCGCATCGAGCCCGGCGGTCAGCGCCGCGAGCTTCTGCGAGATGTCGGGCGCGGTCGCCGCAATCGTGGCGCTCAGCGTCTTGAGCTTGTCGCTCAGTGCAGCAAGCGCAGGCAACGGGGCAGAAGCGATTGAGGTGACCGATGCCACCGGATCGGGGGAGGGCGTGGACGGCGAAGCGGGTGGCGGCGACGCTACAGGCAAGGTGACGCCGAGCGTCGCCAGCAGCTGGGCGACCGGATCGGGCGGCAGTGGCGCGGCGGGGACGTTCGGCGCTGAACCGTCGGCCGGAGCTGATTGAAGCGATGGCATCGCAACGGCGTCCGAGGCGAGCGCGGCGAGGGGATCGAGCGCGGTGTCGGGATCAAGCGCCGGCGGGTTCGCCGACGGCGTCGGAACTGCCATCAGCGCCGCCAGCGCGTCGGCGGTCTCGCCCAGTTTCTTAAGCAGGTCCGGATCGGGCGACTCGCCGGAGTCGATCTGGCCCTGCAGCACCTCGAGCTGACGGGTGAGCTTGGCGAGGAGCGCGATGCCCTGCGGAGCGGCGGCCTTCGCCTCTGCCGTGAGCTTGGGACCAAAGTTGAGCAGGGCAGAAGCCCCCGGATTGGTGACCGTCTGGGCAGTCGCGGTCGCGGTATCGGTGGCGGCCGGGGCGGGGTTGGTTCCCCCCGCGAGCAACTGATCGATCAGCGCGGCGAGAAAGCCCAGCGGGCTGTCGGACGTTGCAGTCGTGACGGCGCCTGCCGCGGGAGCAGGGTTTCCGCTCGCGGCCGGCGTGGTCGAATAGCTGATGGTCAGATGCGACGACAGGCTCGCCTCGAAAGACACAGTGATCCGAGGAGTGCGATGCAAGCGCCGGGCCAGATGCGAAATCCAGATATATCAATCACTTGGCGGCTCGGCGTTGGCGAATGTGATGGGCAGCTTGTGCGCGACGCGGCAATTGTTGCCGCCCCGCGCCATTGCTTCTATATAGCCGCCATTCACTGGGGCCTTGACCCCCAACTGGATGAGAGAGATGGACCTGAATTCGCTTGATGTGCCCAAGCGCCCCGCGGACACGCGCGTCGTCGTCGCGATGTCGGGGGGCGTCGACAGCTCGGTTGTGGCCGGGCTCCTCGCCCGCGAGGGCTACGACGTGGTGGGCGTCACCCTGCAGCTTTACGATCATGGCGAGGCGACGCATCGCAAGGGCGCGTGTTGCGCCGGCCAGGATATTCACGATGCGCGGCGGGTGGCGGCACAGCTCGGCATTCCGCACTATGTCCTCGACTACGAGGAGCGCTTCAAGAAGGCGGTGATCGAGCCGTTCGCCAATGCCTACCAGCAGGGCGAGACGCCGGTGCCGTGCATCGCGTGCAACCAGTCGGTGAAGTTCGTCGACCTGATGGAGGTGGCGCAGGAGCTGGGCGCCGACGTGCTGGCGACGGGGCACTATGTGCAGTCGCGGCTCGAGAACGGCAGGCGCCGGCTCTATCGGCCGATCGATGCTTCGCGCGACCAGAGCTATTTCCTGTTCGCGACCACCGAAGAGCAGTTGCAGTTTCTGCGCTTCCCGCTTGGCGGCATGAGCAAGCCGGCGGTGCGCGAACTGGCCCGCCAGTTCGGGCTCGAGGTGGCGGAAAAGCACGACAGCCAGGACATCTGCTTCGTGCCGCAGGGCAAGTATGCCGACGTGATCCGGAAGATGCATCCCGAGGCGGTGACCGGCGGCGAGGTCGTCCACCTCGACGGCCGCGTCCTCGGCACCCACGAGGGGATCGTCAACTACACCGTCGGGCAACGCAAAGGTCTAGGGATCGCATCCGACGCTCCGCTCTATGTGATCAAGCTCGATCACCGCGCCGGGCGGGTCATCGTCGGGCCGCGCGAGGCGCTGATGACCAAGACGGTGCGGCTGCGTGACGTCAACTGGCTGGGCGATGCGGCGCTCTCGGCAGCAGCGGGCGGCAACGGTCTGCCGGTCGAGGTGAAGGTGCGCTCGACCCGTCCGCCGCAGCAGGGGGCGGTGCAAATGATCGAGGGCGAGGTCTTCGTGACGCTGTTCGCCGGCGAGTACGGCATCTCGCCGGGGCAGGCCTGCGTGTTCTATGCCGACGACAGCGATCAGAGCGAAGTGCTCGGCGGCGGGTTCATCGCCGAGGCCGTGCCGCAGGCGCTGGTGGCCTAGGAGGGCGAGGCCGGCCCTTCCGAGGACGAACTGGCCGTCGAGTTCTTGAGCAGCTGGTAGTTGGTCAGCCCGCCGGTGATGCTGCCGATGATGAAGATCAGCGCCAGAACACCCAGCACGAGGATCATGATCCGCGCCGGGGTGAGGGTGAACGGGCTCAAAGGTTTCTGCTCGGCCATGCGTCCTAATTAGCGGTCGGACGCCTCCCTGTCACTGCGGCACGATATTTCCGCACAATCTGCCCAAGGAAACCTTCGGGCTTGGCGTCTTACCTGCAAAGATGCCAACTCAAAGGCTCGAGAGTGACCGGATCCCTGGCTTTGACGCCGCAGCTCACCCAAACCCCGATGCGGTCCGCGGCGACCGTCCGCGACAATGTCTTGGTCGATCGGGCCAAGGCCGGCGACAGGCTGGCATTCAGCCAGCTCGTCGAGACCCACTATGATTTCATCTTCCGCACCGCCTGCAAGTGGACGGGGAAGAAATCCGACGCCGAGGACATCGCGCAGGAGGTGTGCATCAAGCTCGCCACTGCGATCCAGAGCTTCGACGGCCGCTCGGCATTCACCAGCTGGCTCTATCGCGTGACGCTGAACATGGTTCGCGACATGCAGCGCTCGACGACGCGCCGCGGCAAGACGGTCGATGCGTTTGCCCTGGTGCATCCCGAAGACGATCCCGGCGGACAGGAGGAGGCGACAGCAGCCAAGGAAATCTGGACGGCAGTGAGCGCCCTGCCTGAAAAACAGCGCGAAGCGATCATGCTGGTCTACGCGGAAGATATGAACCACGCGGACGCAGCGGTGATCATGGGGTGCAAGGAGGCCACCGTCTCCTGGCACATACACGAAGCGAAAAAGACCCTGAGGGGCCTTTTGTGATGAAGGACGATCAAATGACCGACGAAGCCCTGTTTCAGCTCAAGACCCTGCGCGCGCCGCAGCCCTCGCCCGAGGCCAAGAAGCTCGCGCTCAACGCCGCGATGCTGGCGTTCGACGCCGAGCAGGCCAAAAGGCCCGCCGCTAAGGCCGGCTGGCTCAGCCGCTGGAAGATCGGCGCCGGGCTCGGCGTGCCGCTCGGCACCGCTGTCGCGGCGCTCGTGCTGCTGCCGCTCGGAACCCAGATGTACACCGCGACCTCGCAGCGCGCCGATGGCCTGCCGCCCAAGGGCGACGTGACGATTGCCAGCTCCGACGACAAGCCGGCCGATGTGTCGATCGCCAAGGAAAAGACCGGACCGACCGCTCCGGTGGTCTCGACCCTGGCGACGGCCGAACCGGCCAAGCCCGTTGGCGAAGCCAAGGACGAGGAGACGGGTCTTGCCGGCACAGTCACGACCACGGAGGAAGCGCCGGTCGAGATGGATCAGCTGACGGCGATCGCCCCAGCGCCTGAGCAGGCGATGGGCCGCGATGCGCTGACCAAGATGGCGGCCCCCCCGAGCGCCAACGCCACGGCGTCGGGCGGCATGGCCTCGCTGAATGCCATCCCGCTGCAGCCCGAGGGCGACAACTTCCTGAAGTTCGACGAGAACCGGGTGAAGATCACCAAGGAAGAGCCGGTTTCGACGTTCTCGATCGACGTCGACACGGCCTCGTACTCCTATGTGCGTGGCTTGCTCGAGGACGGCTATCTGCCCGAACCCGAGGCGGTGCGGCTCGAGGAGATGATCAACTACTTCCCGTACGATTACCCGGCGCCGGCCTCGATCGATACGCCGTTCCAGGCGACGATGACGGTGATCCCGACGCCGTGGAATCCGAAGACCGAGCTGCTCGAGATCGGCATCAAGGGCTATGTGCCGCCCGCCACCGAGCGGCAGCCGGAGAACCTGACGTTCCTCATCGATACGTCGGGCTCGATGGACGAGGACAACAAGCTGCCGCTGCTCAAGCGCTCGTTCGGCCTGTTGGTCGACAGCCTCCAGCCGGAGGATACGGTGTCGATCGTCACCTATGCCGGTTCGGCCGGATTGGTGCTGAGGCCGACAAAGGCCAAGGACCGTTCGTCGATCATCGACGCGCTGGAGCGGCTCTATGCCGGCGGGCCGACGGATGGCGCCGACGGCCTGGCGCTGGCCTACCGCGTCGCCGAAGGGGCCAAGACGCCGGGCAGCGTCAACCGGGTGATCCTTGCCACCGACGGCGACTTCAACGTCGGCATCGACGACCCCGATGCGCTCAAGACCTACATCAAGACGCAACGCGACCAGGGCGTGTTCCTTTCCGTGCTCGGCTTCGGCCGCGGCAATCTCGACGATGAGCTGATGCAGAGCCTGGCCCAGAACGGCAACGGCAATGCGAGTTACATCGACAACTTCCGCGAGGCCCAGAAGGTGCTGGTCGAGGAGGGCGGCGCCAACCTCGTCACCATCGCCAAGGACGTCAAGATCCAGGTCGAGTTCAACCCGGGCGTGGTCAGCGAGTACCGCCTGATCGGCTATGAGACCCGGGCGCTCAACCGCGAGGATTTCAACAACGACGCGGTGGATGCCGGCGAGATCGGTGCGGGCCACACTGTAACGGCGCTCTATGAGATCACGCCGGTCGGTTCGGGCGCCGAGCTCAACGATCCGCTGCGCTATAGCACCGACGCTGCCAACGAAGTGTCGGCCGATGACGAGATCGGGTTCCTCAAGATGCGCTACAAGGCGCCGGACGGGGACACCAGCAAGCTCATCGAGACGCCGATCGGCAGGGACCTGATGCTGAACGACATCGCCGAGGCGGGAACCGACCAGCGCTTCGCCGCTGCCGTTGCCGCCTTCGGCCAGAAGCTCAAGGGCTCGAACTACGGTGGGTCGATGAGCTGGCAGCAGATCGCCGATCTCGCCAACGGCGCCAAGGGCGACGACGCCAATGGCTACCGCGCCGAGTTCGTCCAGATGATCAAGCTGGCGGCGTTGCTCAACCCCGACCATAGCGCCGGCGGCAAGAGCGGCGCCGACGACCTGAATGGCGGCAAGGCGGCCAGCGCCTCGGCCAACTGAGTTCTCCTGGTGCGGGCGTCCTCCCTCCCCGCGCAGACTCAAAGCCCGGCCTCGTGCCGGGCTTTTTTCCGTTGGCAAAGCCGCGCGAGGAACATAGCATGAACAGATGAGAGTGGTGCGGCTCAGAGCGGCGAAGGATTTCGACGAGTGGCGCGCCACGGCGCGGGCGTTGCTGCTCACGGGGACGCCACCGCACGAGGTGCGCTGGGAAGAGGGAGTCGCTTCCGGCGACCTTTTCGCCGCGCCTGCAGAGCCTGTTGCCGGTGTCACCCGACGGGCGGTCGGGGTGGTGCCGCGCCGCTTCCTCGACCTGGCGCGGGTGGCTTTTTTTCACGAGGACCCACAGCGGCTGGCGCTGCTCTATCGGTTGCTGTTTCGGCTGCAGAAGGATCGCTCCCTTATCGACGCGCGGTCCGATCCGGATGTCGGCAGGCTCTACGGGATGGTGGCCGAAATTCGCGATGACGTGATGCGGTCGAAGACCGAGGCGGGCAGCCTCCTGCGGCACGCGACGCACGCCCCGGCGCGCCAGTGAGGCGCGGAACGGGTGGCGGGGCGGGGCCGGTATGTCGCAGCTTGACAGGGTTGGAGGCCAAACCTAAGAAGACCGCGCCTTCGGCCGCTCACGCGCGCCCACGGGGCGGAGTAGCTCAGCTGGTTAGAGCACGGGAATCATAATCCTGGGGTCGGGGGTTCAAGTCCCTCCTCCGCTACCACTCTCGTGTTTCGAGAGTGCCCAGTTTCCGGGCCTCTCAGCCCCTAAACTCCCCGAGTTCCCGGCGCCTGCGGACCTGAAGCGTTGGCGGAGTCACTCCGTGTTGCTCCACGCTTCTCCGGCCTTCTCCACCGAGTCAGTGTTGGTCGGGTGCGTAGGTCGGGGGACTGGACTAACTCGCCGACGCAAGGGACTTGACGGCTCCTTACTCGGAGCAGCCACTTGCCCAAGAGCACTCGCACCAGCGCAGAACTTGACGCCCTCACCGCAGACGGCACCTAGTCGGCCGGCGACGGACTCTACCTGCAAATCCGCCGCGACGGGAAGAGCAGAACCTGGGTGCTGCGCTTCCGCCAGGGGGCCAAGACGAGATGGATGGGCCTAGGTCCGCGCGACCTGTTCACGCTGACCGAGGCCAAGCGCCGGGCACTCCCGTACCGGCAACTCGTCCACGACAAAGTCGACCCGATAGAAGCACGGCGCCGGGAGCGGACCAAGCAGACGATGGTCACCTTTGGCACGGCCGCCGAGCGCTACGCCGCCGCGCACAAGGCCGGATGGTCGTCGAAGAAGCACGCCACGAACTTCACCCAGCAACTCAAACTGCACGCCAAGGGCATCTGGGACCGACCGGTCGGCAGCGTCAAGGCGAACGACGTCGTCGCGATCCTCGAACCGCTGTGGGCCTCGAAGCCCACGACCGCCGGCAAGCTCCGCTCCAGGTTGGCGCGCGTGCTCGACTGGGCCGCGCACGCCGGATACCGCGAGGGTCCAAATCCGGCCTCCTGGAAGGGAGCGCTGGAGCACCGCTTGCCACCGCTGGGGCGGGTCCAGATAGTCGTCCCCCGCCGTGCCATCGCCGAAGCGCCCGCCGTGTACGCCAAGCTCAAGGCTCTCGACTCCACCGCCGCCAAGGTCATCCGACTGATTGCCCTGACCGCCGCTCGACCGTCAGAGGCCCGAGAGGCGCGCGCGGGTGAGTTCGACTTGGACGCGGCCGTCTGGACCGTGCCTCCGGAGCGCGCCAAGAGCCGACGCCCGCACCGCGTCCCGCTGGCACCCGAGGCAGTGGCCCTGCTGCGGCCCGTGCTCGCCTCTGTGGGGCGTAGCGGCCTGCTGTTCGCGGGGCAGGCACCAGGGCGGCCAATCTCCGACGTCGCGGTGCGCGCGCTGCTGCGCGACGTCGCCGGCCCGGACAGCGACCTGCACGGGTGGCGCTCAACTGCCCGGACCTGGATGGCTGACAACGGCTGGCCGAGCGACGTGGCCGAAGCGGCCTTGGCGCACGTTGTCGGGTCGAAGCTGGTCCAAGCTTACCAACGCAGCGACTTCTTCGAGCAACGGGTGGCGTTGATGAAAGCCTGGAGCGATTACCTTGCCGGTGGGCCGAAATAAGCCCTGACGTTGCCCCGTGTGCGCGAAGGGAGGCCGGGCTGGGGCCACCCATGCCTGAAGGACTCAGGGCGCACGTCGAGCCACGTTGCACCAACGCCGAGAAGAACAGCGTTCTCGCTAACCAATCCAAGCGGTTTCGTTGTTCGGGCTACGAGCTTCGCCAACGGCAAGCAATTGGTCCGTCCTGCCACCAACGGCAGGGAGAGACCCAGTGCAACTTATCGCCTCCGAGTACGACGCGGCCGGCCACCTGCTCAGCCGGACCACCGTCGAGTTCCGCGACCACGTGTTCACCTCGGTCCAAGTCCAGCACCTCGCAATCGGCTTGGAGGTCGTCGTGTTCGCTGGACGTCGGCGCACCGATTACGCCCCGCTGCACCCGCAGCACGGAGTTGCTGGACACGGCTTGGGGCTCGGTGCGGCCAAGTTCTTCAGACGGAAAGGAGACCCCGAGTGACCAAGCGCGACGCCAACGCCGCCTACTACCAGCGCACCCGCGACCGCCTGATCCTTCGCGAGTCCGAGCTGCGGCCGAGCACCATCCTCGAACTGCTCGACTGCCTCGGCGACCTCGACCTGCACCCCGCCGACAAGCGCGTCGAGCGCCTGCGGCAACTCTACTTCGACCTCACCGGCTTCGAGCCCCCAACAGGAGACCCCAAATGACCAAACTCTCCCCGCAGCACACGCGCGTGCTCCAACTGCTCAAGCTCAAGCGAGGCATCAGCCTTGAGGAGCTTTGCACCGAGTTCGGCGTGCAGCGTCACAGCGCTCGTGCAGTCATCACCCTCGCCTGCCAGGCGGCCGGAGTGACCGCCGAGCGCGACGAGAAGGGTCGGTACCGGCTCGCCCGCTAACTAGTCGGACACTCTGTTGTCGCCGAGCGCTCGCAACGCTCGGCGACAAGAGCGTTGGTGTTTTCACCACAACAAGGAACCCGACCCGATGCGCTACTTCCACCCCGACCTGACCGCCCACCTCACCGACCGCGAGCTTCGGGAACTGACCGATTGGACCTGGCTCCAGAACCGTCAGCCCAGCAAGGAGACGTTCGACCTCTGGCTGGCCTCACCCTGGGGTGAGCTCACCGTGCGCGACTGGCTGAACAACCGCACCAACGTCCGGCAGGGTGCCCTGGACGACGAGAAGCTGCTGGGCCGCGAAGCCTTCTAGCCGCCTGCACATGTGCAGGTCGCAGCGCCCCTCGCGGGCGCTGTGGCTTTTAGGGCTGGCGTCGTGTTGCCCGAAGAGTCCCCCGCTGGCGCTTGTGTCCGCCCAACCTGCTGAGCGGGCACGTGCGCGCCACGTGGGGGGCCACAAAGGGCTTACGCAGCCCGGAGCGCGAGTGCCACAAACATGTTGTGCAGCGTATCCCCGTATTCGCCGTCCAAGCCAGCGTCGGTCGCGAGCCTCGGGGACGTCTCGTCCGCGTCAACGCCCAATAGGTCTAGCTCCAGGACCAGTACGTTGACCGCAAGCATCAGCGCAGCCGGGACGGGGTCGTCGCTGGTCAAATCCTCCAGCGTCCAGAACTGCAGCGGGTCCGCCTTCAGGGAGTCGTGCTTTCGCAGCAACGCAACGATAGCAGCTTCGAGCTTCTTGGGGTCTTTCTCGCCAATCATCTCCGGGGTCCTTTTGGTTGGGGAAAGGGAGACCATCGCTCTGAAGGCGTGACAGGAGCACTGACGTCTTGTGTCGAATTCGAGACAAATGGTCTGAGTCACAACTCTCGCACCTGCCTCGGCCCGAAACCGTTGAGCTTCAGCGCCCGTCGCAGGCGAGGCATCGCGTCCGAGATGGCACCCGCAACTCGCTGCCGAGTCAGTCCGAGACTTCTAGCGATAGCAGCCATCGCTCCCGTCTCGCACCCGGCCTCCAGGTAGAGCGACACGATTTCGGCGTTGCGTTCCGAGAGGGACGTAGCGATGGCACCCTCCAGAGCCCCTCGCAGCCGCTGGCGGTCTTGTCCTTCCTCGACCAATCGGTCTGGTCGCAACTCTTCGCGGTCCGGGAGCACGTCGTGCAGCGTTGCGTCGCCGTCGTCGTCGGAGAGCTTGGCGTCCATTGAGACCTCGCGGCGTGTAGCAGCAGAGACCACTCCGGCACCGACGCCAATCCGCGCACCGATTGTCTCGTCGTTCACTGGGAGCCCTTCGGCTTGAAGCTGTTGGACGGCGTGACCAATCAGCCGGCGCGTTTCCAAGATATATCCAGAAGGTCCGCCGAACGCTTCGGCCCTCACGTGTGCGACCGTCCGCCGAGTCCTGGTGGCGGCGAAGGTCATCAGACTGAAGCCACGTTCCGGTTCGAAGCGCTCAGCGGCTTCGATGAGTCCGAGCCGGGCCGCCTGCAACGCCAGGTCGTAACCGATTCCGAACTTGCGAACAACACGAGTGGCTTCACCACGGCACCATCGGTCGTACTGGCGCAGAAGCTTGTCCCCGACGCGTGGGTCGTGGTCGCGCTGGTAGGAAGCGATGAGCGCGAGCGTCTCTTGGTTGGGAAGCATTGTAGAACTCCGTTTCTCTGTGGAGCTCCAGTCTTGCTTACCTTAGCGAGGATGAGCCAGTCCCTAGTATCCCGGCTTCGGACCAGTCCGCCCGGTCAGTGGCTTTGGCTCGTCGCCGAGGCTGCCACGAATATCTCGTACCCACCTCCAGCGATTCCAGGGACCCCCGCCCGGCCAGAGCGCGTGCCATAGTCTGCGTCGGACCCCCGAGGGCAGGCGCTGCAACAGTGCTTTCGGCTTCATGACCTCAGCACCGCTGGTGGCGAAGATCGCCCTGAGCGCGGCGAGGGCTTGGGGACTCGTTGGGAATCGTGTTGGTGTCAGCTTCACGTCAGTTTCTCCTTCGGGGTTTCAAGAACGGCAATTGCTAACTCGACCTCGCGGCTGAGCAGCGCCTGGGTCTCCGCGACGTCGGCGTACTCGACGAGCACGGCGACCCGACCGGGTAGGGCAACAAGCGCGGACTTGAACACGGCGAGTTCGGTCTCGTACTCGCGGACAACGTCTGACTCCCAGACGTAGAAGCCGAGCTTCTGCCCGCGCTCGTACCGAAGCTTCTCTGTGGCCTGATTCAGCAACACCGCCTTCAACTCTACCGGTGTCAGCCCGTCCAGGCTCAGCGGGGGTCTCTCTCGCAGAACGAGGCCCTCGGCCACGAGGTCTGCCTCTGCCTGCTCGTACTCGGCGTCCGCTATCCCTGGGGTACTCAACTCGGTGAGCAGCTGGTTGACCAGCAGCTTCAGCATCCTGACGACGTCGGCGGCTGGTCGCCCGGATAGAAGCGGCGCCCACCGAGCAGGGCAGCGGCGGGTCACCTCCGCGAACTTGGATTCGTAAACCCCCCGAAGCCGACGCAGTTCGTCAACGTTTCGGAGGTCCTGGCGCAATTCGTCTAGCTCAAGCTCGGCGAGTAGCGCGACCTCAAGGTCGTGCCGGGCGCGGGCGTTCTTGAGCACGGCGGGCACAGGCTGCGCCTTCGGCCGCACGATGGACCCGGCGAGCAGCTTGTCGGCCAAGTCGGCGTCGAGCAACCCGGTTGCAGGGTCCACGGCGCCGGCAAGAACGCCCGAAGCGATGTGCTTTCTGACGGTCGCTTCGGAGACGCCACGGGTGCGGGCGTAACCACGGCGGGAGAGTTGGGTCAAGGGTCGGACTCCTAGGGTCTGGTCAGCACACTGCCTTGCCAGCCGCCCGATTAGCCAGGGGCACCACCCGCCACAAGGACAACGTTCCAACGCTGGAGCCCCACGATGACCGGGGAGGCCCACGTTGCCCGTACGTTGGCGACGTGTGCCTGCTCAGGAGCATCCTGGGGCATGGGTGCCAGAAAGGCTTCTCGGGGCACGTGGAGCCCTGCGTGCGGCTTTGCGTCGGTTCGCGGCCCGGCAGTCGGCACATCCCACGGCAAGTGAGGTATTTTACCTCACCGCCGCCCTGCGACCCCAATTGCAACGTTCACAGCTGCGGAGCTAGTGACCCTCAGCGGTCCCTCAACGCCTTTCCTCGCCGGGAGTACCTTACAGAACAGCCGGTCTCAGGGCTTCGCCTCTGCCAGTGTCCACCTCGTCTGACCGCCTCGTAGCATCATTCTCTTCTGCCAGGACGCAGGGGCTGGACCGGCCTTGCTGAGACGCCCACGAACAGGGGCTTTGTTGTTACCCGAGGTGGGGGAGGGCGTGGTAGCACGCATCGCTGAGACGCCCACGAACAGGGGCTTTGTCGTATCCGAGCCAGGCGCCCTGGCCCGACGAGGAGGGGCACGAAGCGGGGCAGCCCGCATCGCGCAGAGGCCCACGAACAGGGGCTTTGTTGCACCCTAGGCGGGGCAAGCGGGGGAGACTCACCCTGTACGTACTAACCACTCTCTACAACTCTCTTAGGGGTAAAACTGCCCCGCTATCCCCGCCTAGACCCCCTCAAAGCCACGGTTCTCTAAGGAGACAGCGATGCGGGCTGCCCCGCCTCGTGCCCCGCCTCCTCAAGGCAGAACCGGGTCGAGTGGCCAACGGTGGAGCGCTTGCGCAGGCAGCGGCCTTCAACGATTCGCCCGTCGAACGAGACCAGGTACTTGCCGAGGGTGACCGGGGTCAGCAGGCCGTCCAGGTCGTCCAGCGCCCCAGCGAGCGCCTCACCTCCGACGATTCCAAGGTTGCGGTCGCTGCGCTGCTCCGAGGCCTCTATCACCTGCTTGGCCGTGACCCACTGGTCGAGCCCAATCACCTCCGCCCAGCCCTGGTGCAGCGCCGCGAGGTTCTCGCGCTCAGAGTCGATAGCAACTATCGCTTCCCGCGTGTTCAGCGGGTCGGGCTCGCCGAGCCAGACCAGTGCCCCACGCACCAGGTTCGACCAGTCCTCGAAGCGGGCGAAGGGCTTCAACTCCGCAAGGCCAGGACGGCCAGCGATGACGAAGGCGCGCAGCACGGTGAGTGCCGCGACAACGAGGCGCGGCCGATTCTCGGGCACGTAGACTCGAAGGTCGCGGTCGAACGTGCGAGCCCCAGGGTTCTCCATCCCAGCGTCCATCCGGCAGACCACCACGCGCGTGGTCAGGTCGCCCTTGAACCTGATGTTGTTGCCGTTCACCAGAAACAGCACGACGGTGGACACCGTGCGCGTCTCGGACTCGCCGAGCACCCGGTTCCCCCATTCGGTTGAAGTCAGCACCGTGCAGAACTCGTCGGACTCAAGCTCGCGGTCGACGTTGTCTATCATCACCACTGGCCCTCCTTTCCGCAGCGTTGCGAACAAGCGTTTGTTGAACTCTTCCGTGTTCCGGCCGGTCGAGGTCGCGACAGCGCAGCGGCCCGTCGCAAACATAGCTACCACGTCGCAGAGCAGGCTCTTTCCGGTCACCGCAGCAGTCGCATCGATGGCGTGCGCCGGTGCGGTGCGAAGCGCCTTGCGGGACACTCCGGTCAGCAGCGCCGACAGCGCCACCGAGCGCGCTGAGGAGACGACGCCACCGAACTCGTCCGGCTCTTCGTCGGGCACGAACGGGAAGTCCTTGATGACGTCCTTGAGGGTGGCCAGGGCGGCGAGGGCCTCGTCCTTCGAAGGGGTGTCGGGGACCGGTGGGAACTCCACGCCACCAGTGTCGAGGTAGACCATCATCTGCGGGTCGTACCCCGGCTCGCTCAGCACGCTGCCGTCCGGCCGCAGCGTCGGCGCCTCGATGATACCTCGGAGCGGCCTGAGCTTCCACTCGCCGCGCGCTACGTAGGATTGGACGAACGGCAGCGTCGGCGCAGCGGGAATCCACTTGTTGGACTCGTAGCGGAGGAAGTCGGCGGCGCGGAGCATCAACTCCAGCACGCGCTGTGTCGCAACGCTGCGGATAACAAGTTCTCCGCCTTCGTGGTCGAGGCGGACGATGTGAACGAGGTTGCCGCCCGCCTGGTACAGAGGCGCGCCGGCCGTGAGCAGCGCCTGCTCGGTGTCGTCGAGGTTCTGCCCGAGGGCAGTAGACTGCAATTTCACCTTTGGCTTACTCAACGTTTCGGCCCTCCTTCAACGATGGGTGCGTTCCGCCGCTTCTCGGAGTCGTCGACAATCGGTGCGTCCCGCCGCTTCTCAGAGTCGTCGACAATCGGGGCAGCGTCCAACCGCTGCTGGAACTCATCGTCGAACTCCCGCTCGGTGGCGACTAGCCTGTTGGCCTTCTTGACAGCGCGGTACGCCTGGCGCTCGTCGGCGCGACCGATGCCCAACTCCTCGTCCACCAGGACGGCAACGATTTGTGCGTTGGGGACGCGGCACCGAACCAGCGCGCAGGCTGCATCCAGCACCCAGGCGGACAAACTGTTGTCTTTGGCTTTCGGGTAGTCGGGCAGCGGACCTTCGCGGACGATGCGCTGCACCCGCTCGGGCACGTGGTACTGCTCGAACAGCCAGGCGAGGTCCTCAACCGGTTCAGCCTCGCCAATCTCGACGTCGACGCTGGTGTCCTTCGGGCGCGGCGGGGCGAGTTCGAACTCCCAATCGGCGTACCGGCGGTCGTTGAACTCCAGGAGCTTGGCCTCAGCCACCACCCGACCGCGCGCTCGCTTCTTGGCGTCAGGCAGATTCGTGGTGCCCGGCAACCGCAGCGGCCGGTTGACCTCGAACGTTCCAGGGTCACCACCGAGGACAGCAATCAAGTGTTCGTTGGCCCGCTCCGGCAGCAGGTCGGGTGTCACCGGCTCGGGGGTGTCGAGCAGCCAGTAGCACTGCAGCCCACCACCCGTGTCGACTATCACGCTCGGTGGGCCAGGGTCCTTGAAGGCGTGCAACTCCTCGACCTTCTTAGCCTTGCGCTGTTCGAGGCTGAGGGCGAACCAGGGGTGCCCGGCTTCGAACTTGTCGAGGTCGAGGTCGAGGTGGCGCCCGACGACGAAGGGCACATCCGTCTTGAGCGCACGACCCTTCCAGCCAGTCGGCTTCGGTGCTGGGTTGAGGCCAGCGAGGTAGAGGTTCTTCTTGCCGTTCCGAACGCCAATCCAGGCACCAGCCTTCACCGGGTCGGTGAACGTCGCGGCCTCGACGTCCCCGGTCTCGGGGTCGAGCACCATCAGGTTCCAGGGACCGTGGGGCCGGAGGCGTTGGAGAAACTGGACGGGGGTCATCAGCAGTCACCCACGACGAGAGACCGATACAGCGGCAGCGGCTTGGCGTGCTGCGAGGGCCGCGAGGACTTCCGCCACTGCTCCGAGTCGGTGACCGGTTCAATCCACTTGCCCTTCGCACGGCGCCACAGGCCTCCCCACGCTCCCGGATTCTCGAGGTCGGGCAGACCGTGGGCGAGCAGGTATTCGTGGACGTCGTCCGCGTCGAAGAAGTCGCGCGTCAGGGCGAGGCAGAAGATGATGTCGAGCGCCTGTTCGAGGCTCAACGGCTTGACCCGCTCCTGCGCCTCCGAGGCGCGAGCGATGCCTTCAGCGGCAAGCTCTTCGCCGAGGTCAGCCACTCTTCGCGACCTTGAGGAACGCGGCGCGCTTCTCGGTGTCGTGGGCAAGCTCGGTCGCCCAGTAGGCGCGATTCTGATAGGACTTCGAGGGTCCAAACACCTCGGTGACCACGGCCATCAGGTCAGGTGTGGCACGCAGCACGCGAGCGCGCTGGAACTGGAAGATGTCGAACTCACCGATGCTGCGCTGCCGGTACCAGAGCAGCCGGGTCAGACGGGCGAAGTACTCACTCGCCGGCTGGCCGTCCCGGTGCAGATAGAGGATGGACGCACCGGGGTCGTGGGGCAGGAAGACGTCATGCCACTTGCGCGGGTCGGACGCGAAGGCAACGGCGCGGCTCACGAATTCGTCGTAGTCGACCCACTCCCTTGAGGTCACCCCGAGGGGCTTGTACTGACGATTCAGCGGCAGCCAGATGTGTCTGGGGGAGTCGAGCTTGACCAGGCAGTAGGGCAACTGGAGTCCAGGGAGCCCTGGGTTGTGCAGGCTGACGTAGTCGTGGTGGTCCATCGGGTAGCTCCCAAGGTTGTGGCGACCGGCACCCCTTGGGAGCAGCGCCGGCCGCCTAGCTAACGCGCGGCTCTCCCACGCGTCGGCTGTCTGGTTAGGGCTCGAGAGGCCCTGTCAACTAAATGGCCCGCGACGGGTGAGGTCGCGGGCCAGGCGTGTGTCTTCGCTCTACGTGCCGCCCTAGTCAACCAGATGGCTGGAACGGCTCTCCATCGTCTCGCCTTCGAAGGTCGTCGAGTGCGGCTCGGTGACCGCGTCGCCTAGGTAGGCCAGCGAGTGAAATCCACCGCCCAGCCGAGGGACGAGGACGCCTTCTCGCACCAGGCAACCGACGATGTCCCACCTCTCCGAGTTGCTAACCCGGAGAGGCTTCAGGACCCTATCGATGTCGGTGCGGTCGACGACCCGGAAGCTCTCTGCCAACTTCCGGATAGCACGCTCGGCCTTGTTCACCGTTTCAGCCTCCGCTCGACCTCGGTGCGTTCGAGATGCGTCGAGGTCGAGGTCGAGGTCAACGTTGACGCTGGCGTCGGCGTGCCTTTGCCGCGCCGGTAGTTCGCCCAGACCTTGTCCGAGTCGATGCTGGCGACGGCCAGCGGCGCGGTGGACTTCTGGCGTGCCGCGATTTCGTCCATGGTCGCGTTGACCTCGGCGAGGTCTGCCATCGGGTGTCGGATGCGGTGACCGCCGGAGACGATTTCGAATCCGGGTTCGGGTTCGTGGGTAGGTTTCATCATAGTAAACTCCAGTTCCAGTTAAGGGTTGAGAGGACCCTGCGCGGCTGCCACTCCGCAACCGCGCAGGGGGACGCGCCACGTTGTTCGAGGAGGGCGAACGAACCAGGCGCGATTCAGCGAGCCTCGCCAGCCTTCCAGTTGGCGACGCCGAGTACGGCGCGGGGGTCGACATCGGGGCGCAGCCCGACGCTGACGCTGCCATCGGCCCAGGCCTTGAACACAGCCTCGACCTCAACCAGTTCGGCTTCGAAGCGCTTGGCCTTGATTGCGTTGAGGCGCTTGCGCTTCTCAGGTGCGCTCAGCTGTTCGGACTCGGGCACGTCGGCGTACATCCGCTCGACAGCCGCTTCGACCTGGGCGCCGAGTTCGTCGGCGTGGAGGGCTGCGAGCACGGCGGTGGCGTCGACAATCTTGACCGGCTCCGAGCCAATCGAAGGCCTGGCGTCGGTCAGGGCCATCGGCCAGAGCAGTGAGCCGCGACCGGTGACGCCCAGCCGCCCCTTGCGAACCTCGGCGCCCAGCTCGGCCATCGCAAGCGCGAGGGTCTCGGACTTCGGCTGCATCGCGCGCTCGACCTTCTCGGCCTCGTCGTCGAGCTCTTCGAGCGCGGCGCGCTGGCCGGCGATGACCTCGGCGAGGGTGCCCTTCGGCATCGTGGGCGGCTTGGTCAGTTCGAGGTCGGCGTTCGCTTGGGCCAGTTCGGTGGCGAACTTGACGGCACGCTCGAGTGCGACACGAGTGCCGTGGCTGACTCGCGTCATCGCGTTGACTGAGGACTCGACCGTCAGCCGAGCCTCTTGCGCCGCAGCGATGCCACGCTTCAACCTTGCAGCCTCAGCGGGGTCGGCCTTGACGTCACCCTTTGCGACGTCGGTGCGGTAGCGGGCGAACTTGGCTTCCGCATCCTTGACGTTGGCGAGGGCTCGCTGGTCGGCGGCGAACTTAGCCCCCTGTTCGACGGCGAGCAGGTCGACCACCGGCACCAGCCGTTCGAGCCGGGCTTGGGCCTGTGGGAATCGATTCAAGTAGGTCGCGAGGAAAGGCGGGAACTGATAGACCATCATTGTACTCCGGTTGTGGGGCGCTCAGCCGCTCGGGCTGCAACCCAATTGTTGACTTCGCTGTCGAGGTAGCGGGCAGACCTTCCGATGTGGATTGGCGCGGGGAACTTCTTGTCCGCAACGAGTCCGAAGAGCTTCGACGGACTGATGCCGAGTTGCCTCGCGGTCTCTTTGTGGGTAAGGAGCACGTGCCCCTCCTGGATTGGCGTTCTGCCCCTGGGCGCTCCCAGCGGCTGACGTCGTGTTACCTCTGGACGCTGGTGGAAGTCGACGGATGTAGCCTGGCGAAAGGTCCACCTAAACAGACCAGTGTGGGTCAGCCCTCTAGGATGTGACTCCAGTGCGATGCAACCTCCGGCCGGCGAAGTTCCTCTTCCACCCGCTCGACAGCGATGCGATAGTAGCGCGCGACCTTCTCGACACCGACCAGCCGGTGCCCGGTACGCAGCGCCGCGACGGCGACAGGCCCACATCCGCAGCAGGGGTCAAGCGCCAGCCCACCAGGTGGAACGAAGTTGCACAGCTCACGCTGATGCAGCTCCGGGGGCTTCGAGGTCTTGTGCCGCGCTGCCTTGCCCAACGGCTTTGCGTGACGCCACAGCGAGACATCCTTAGTGACCCGCTTGCCCTCTCCGCCGCCGGTGAGGTTCCATCGGTCAGTCCAGTGGAAGGCGGTCGGGCTGCCCTTGGCACAGAGCCAAATCTCTTCGTGAGCGTTGCGTACAATCCTGCCTCGGACGCTCGGCACGACGGTGTCCCAAATCAGGTTGCGGACCTTGGGGAGCCCACCCGCCGATAGGAAGTCCTCCCACTCGCGGCCAACGCGGTCGACGCCGTGCAGGACCGCGTTGCTGTCGGGCTTGAGCAGGCGGTGCAACGCGGGCACCAGCCAGCGCGCCGTGGCCTCGACGGTCTCGTCGCCTTCGACGGCGCCGCGTTCGTAATCGATGCCGTACGGGTTGTCGGTCACCGCGCCGTCGAGCGACTCGTCGGCGTATCCCTTCAGCACCTGCTCGCTGTCGCCGCAGTGCAGCGTGACGACGCCTGGGATGTGGAAGAGGGTCTTGGACTTCGAGAAGCCCGGAACGGCTTCCCACCAATCGGAGGTGGTCTCGCACTTGTCAATCTCAACGGGAGCACCGTTCCGGTACGCGGGGTCGAGCCCGAGCAGAGACGACAGGTGTCGCTGCCTGTCGCCCGGCGTGTGCTCCAGCCTGCGAAGGGCTGTGGCACCCAGCGCACCGAAGGCGACGAGCCGCCTGGCGTGGCGTGGGTGCATCCCTGTACGGGTGGCCAGCGCCTGCGCGAACGTTACGGACTCTGAGTCCGCAACGACCCGGCCGAGCTTCTGGTTGGTCCGAGCGGCACGTAGCTGCCCGGCGGTGACCAGGGGCACGCCGGTCTTCTCGCAGCGCCACCGCAGCACCAGCGCGAGGCGCGATGAGCGGCAGACGCTGAGCGCGCCCAGCGGCTCAAGGCAGCCCACTGCCCAGGCGACCACGGGGTCGTCCGGACGTGTGGACGCAGCGGCCGTAAAGCCGCTCTCGTCGACGGTGCTGGGCGCGAAGTGTTTCACCGACCAGTGTCTGCGCCTGGGCGGGGTCCGAAGTCACCTAAATCAGGTCTAGCGGAATTGGCCGGTCTGAGACGGGCTCTAGCGTCGAGCAGGCCGGGCTGGGAGCCGACTCGGATTGCTCACGTCGGCCACAGGGCTCGCTACGGCTGGTGCACACATCGCTCTGAGCCGCGCCTTGGCCTCAGGGTCGCCGTTGGCCGCAGCGAAGGCGTCGGCCTGCAGGGCACGGAGTCCCTCCTCCTCGCGGCGTGGTGCATCCGCCTGCACCAGGCGCTGCTCGACCAACGGGGCCGCCGCGTTGCGCAACGTCGCCGCTGTGGCCCGTCGCAGACCCAAGGCGGCCGTGGTTTCATCCAGCCCCGGCCTGCGGGGCCTGACCCGCTCAAGCGCCTTGTCGAACTCGGGGTCTGGGTCGCCTACCATTTGGAGCAGGTCCTCGTCGGTCAGCCCGGCGAGGTCGGCCAGCGCAGGCAGCGGGCTGTGAAGCACCCGGTCCCTTGTGTCGGCGATGAGCGCGGCTACTGACACTTCCCCCTCGGGCAGTGATTCGAGCAGCGCCCGGTCGACGGCCTCGTTGAACCTGTCCGTTCCCTCGGCGCGACGTTGCAGGACCGGCCGCCCAACCTGACGGGCCAGCACGGCGCGGTACTCGAACGTCGAGCGCGCAGCGGTCTCGTAGTCGGCGACTCGAAGCTCGTCCCTCAGGTCGTGCCCGACGCCAAGCAAGGACCAGTCGACCTTGGCTGTCACCGGGTCGACGAGCCCGACGAGGCACGCCAGGGCGTTGAGCGCCACAGGTGACGTCACCCGACCCTGCTGTCGGTGCCAGCAGACCAGGTCGTAGACCGCGAGGCGCACGGCGCGCTCTTCGCCCTGCAGGGCCTTCCTATCTTGAAGATAGGCAAGGCGTGCGATGACCTTCAGCGCCGTCGTCTCGGGATGGGGAAGCCAATCCACCTGGAGCCCCACGCGGGCCTGCACGTCGCGCGGGGCGACCCTGAGGGCGGCTGCCACCGCCTGCAGGACCTTGTCGGGCGTGGGGGCCCCCTGTGCGCCCAAAGCAGCGAGCAGCAGGACCAGGCGGGCACCAGGCTTGGACCGGCTCCTGGACCGGCACAGGGCGATGACCGCGTCGGCCTCTTCGGCCACCGAGCCGTACCGGGGCAAGATGACGTTCAGGCAGAAAGCCAACTCGGCCACGTCGCGCTGGCTGGTGACGGGACGTTCCAGCAGCCCGACGAGCGGCCAAGCCCATAGGCGCCGCGCCTCGGGGGTGACCGTCAGGCGAGCGATAGCGGGGTCCAGCGAGGGCTTCTTGGCTGCGGTCATGGGACCGCCAGAGTCGCTCCGCCCGCCGCGCCCTGCAAGCGGCCGTGCAGAACATCGCTAACGACCCAGTGTTGGCCAGGGTGTAGGTTGGGCGCAGCGGGCACTGCCCAACCTCCACGGAACGCGGGCGACAGCGGGAAAGTCTTGAATCCCTCCTCCGCTACCAATCTCTCGCTCAGGGCGAACCACCCCATTTCTGCCGCCAGGTCGGGACCGTGTCGCCCGGCGCGGGGGCAGCCAGGTAGATGGCGCGGGCGACGGCGCGGGCGAGGCAGATCGCCGCCGCGTGGCCGATATGCATAACATCGAAGATCGGGTCGGCGACCGGCTTGGCCCCGGTCGAGACGGCAAACACGATGTCGCCGTCGACCAGGGCGTGCGACGGACTGACGGCGCGGGCAATGCCGTCCTGCGCGGCGACGGCGAGGCGCTTGAGCTGCGCCTTGCTGAGATCGGCGTCGGTGGCGACGATGGCGATGGTGGTGTTGGCGATCGCGTTGACGTAGTCGCGCTTGGTGAAGGCCGTCTCGAGGAACGGAACCGGATGGGGCCAGGTGCCGAGGCCGCCGAACTCGCCGTCGAACTCGAACGGCGCGGCCCAGAAATTGGCGCGCTCACCGGCGCTGACGCAGCCAGTTCCATTGGCACCGACCAGGGCGGCGACGGTATGACCGGAGCGGAGGACCAATGACGCCGAGCCCAGCCCACCCTTGAGGTTGGCGGTGAGCGCGCCGGTTCCCGCGCCTGCCGTGCCGAGCTGGAACGTCGTTGCAGCGGCCGCCAGCGCCCGGGCGCCGAGTGCGGGATAGGGGTTTGTGGTCCAGCCCTTGTCGCCGCCATTGAGCAGGTCGAAGAGGATCGCTGCCGGAACAATCGGCACCGTCACGTCGGCCACGCGGAAGCCGCGGCCCATCGAGCGGAGGCTGTCGCTGACCCCTGAGGCCGCATCGAGCCCGAAGGCCGAGCCGCCCGAGAGCACGATGGCGTCGATCTCCTCGACCAGCTTGTCGGGCGCCAGCAACTCGGTCTCGCGCGAGCCCGGAGAGCCGCCCATCACGTCGACCGAGGCGCGGAACGGCCTGTCGGCGACCAGCACCGTAGTGCCGGTCTTGATTGTGTGATCCTCGGCGTTGCCGACGCGCAGGCCTTCGACGTCGGTGATGAGATTGCGCGGACCGGGTCTCATGCGGCGGCCAGATGCGCGCGAGCTTCGGCAAGCGCGCGATTGAGCGGCACTCCGTCGGGGTCCCAGGTTCGGCGCATTTCCAGCATTGTCTCCGCGATGGCCCAGTGGCCCTGTTTCAGATGTGCGTCGAGCAGCAGTTGCCCGAACAGATCGCGCTGCGCGTGGCTGCCGCCGATTTCGGCCAGCCGCGGATTGGCGATGGTCAGCCAGTGCACCGCACCGGCCCAGTCGCGCCGGGCGTGGGCCAGCACGCCGCGGGCTGCCGGCAGCGCCACGTCGCGCCACACCAGCCGGTCGAAGGCATCGGCGGACTGCGCCTTCGCCGCGATGGCCTGGATGAGCTCGTCGGCCTCGGCATAATCGGCGCGGGCGAGACCGTAGAGATATTGCAGCGTGAGGAACGGCTGCACCGTGTCGCGCGCGCGGGATTGCACGTGCATGGCGACGTCTTCCCAGCGGTTGCCGACGTCGAGCCCGGCGACCTCCATGCGTGCCAGCAGTGACACCGCGCCGACCTGATCCTGAGAATAGTCCTTCTCGATTCCCCAGACGTGGTTGTCATAGGCCTCGAACACCGCCTGGTTGTCGCCGAGGCTGATGTGGAACAGCGCTTTATGCCACCAGTTGTGGGTGTACATGAAGGAGTTGAGATCGATCCAGGTGCGCTGCGCCTCGCCGAGGAATTCGACGCCTTCGCGGACGCGGCCGGTCGAGAGCATGACATGGGCCAGCGCGTGCTGCGCCCATGGCTCCTTTGGCTTCAGCTCGAGCGCGCGCCGGGCCGCGGCCTCGGCCTTCTCCAGCTGATGCATCTGCTCATAGCCAAAGGCGAGCATGCCGTGGATGTGGGGGTTGTCGGCGTTGGCCGCTTCGACCTTTTGCGCGATCCGCAGCATCGAGGCCGCATCACCCCGGTTGAAGCTGAAATACTGGTGGAGTTTTACCGACGCCAGGTCGCGCGGGAACTGCTCGACGATCGCCTCGCCGAGCGACTGCACGGCCGGGATATCATCGGCGATCCAGCGCTCGAGCTGGTGTAACATCAGGGCCTCGCGTCGATTGACGTCGGCGGCCCGGGCAGCTTGCAGGTAGGCCCTTGCCCGCTCCCCGGCGCCCGGCGCCTCGAGGAACATCCAGGTGAAACCAGCGTAGATGTTGGCGAGGGCCGAAGCGGGGTCGGCGTCGGCCGCGGCCAGTACGTTCGTCGCCTTTGTCTCGTAGCCCAGAAACCCCGCGACGAAATCGTCGATCCCCTGGAGCGTCGCATCCGTCGTGCGGCTCACTTCATTTCCCAGGGCATCCTGTGGCATGGTCGACAGGCCTTTTGTCCAACCGGTCAAATATAGACCGGCCAGCGGCCGTGTCCACGGCACCTGCTGGCAAATTCTCGCGGAGCGCGACCATGCCGCAGTTCGATCACGATGGCGCCAGCCTCCACTACGAAATCCGCGGCGAGGGGCCGCCGCTGCTGCTGATCGCGGGGATCGCGAGCGATGGCGCGAGCTGGGGGCCGCTGTTGCCGCTGCTGCCGGGGCGGCAACTGATCCTCATCGACAACCGCGGTTCGGGGCAAAGCAAGGTCGCCGGACCCATCGAAGTCGATCAGATGGCCGGGGACTGCGCGGCGCTGCTCGACCATCTGGGGCTCGAGGCCGTCGATGTCGTCGGCCATTCGCTCGGTGGAACGATCGGGCTGATGCTTGCCTCGGACCACCCCGGGCGGGTCAAGCGCCTGGTGACGATGACCAGCGGCAGCATTTCTGCGGCCAGCCGGGTGCTGTTCCACGACATGGCGCGGCTCTATTTCACCATGGTGCCCGAGGACTGGTTCCGGCTGTTGTTCCAGTGGTTGTTCTCGGACCCCTTCTTCGCCGACGAGGCGAATGTGAGCGCGGCCGCCGCGGCATCGACCGGGTACGCGTTCCGGCAATCACCGGGCGACTTCGCGCGGCAGGTGGCGGCGATCGATCGGGTGGGTTCGCTGGATCTGTCGAGGGTCGCGTGCCCGGTGCTGGCGATTTCGGCGGAGCGCGATCTGCTGGCGCCCGAGCGCGCCGTCGCCGAGCTGCACCGGGCCGTGCCCGATTTGCGGTACGCGACGATCGCCGGGGCGGCGCATTCGGTGCATTGGGAGAGACCAGCCGAGGTGGCCGCCGCGATCAACGGGTTCCTGAGCTAGACTGCCCCTCACCCGGCCTCTGCTTCGCTCGGCCACCCTCTCCCAAAGGGGGCGAGGGGAGCCACGACCATCGCGGACAGGCACCTCTTCCCCTCGCCCCGACGGGGAGAGGGTGGCGCGTCAGCGCCGGGTGGGGGGAGTCTAGATCACCCGGCCGCCGTCCACCTCGAGCGCCACGCCGGTGATCATGCTGGCCTCGTCCGAGCAGAGGAAGCATGCGGCGTTGCCCATGTCGGCGGGGGTGGAGAAGCGGCCGAGCGGGATGGTCGCGAGGAATTTTGCGCGCATCTCGGGCGTGTCCTCGCCCATGAAGGTCTTGAGCAGTGGCGTCTCGCCCGCCACCGGGTTGATGGCGTTGACGCGGATGCCGAGCGGGGCCAGCTCGACCGCCATGGATTTGGTGGCGGTCACCATCCACCCCTTGCTCGCATTGTACCAGCTGAGCCGAGGGCGCGGACTGACCGCAGCAGTCGAGGCGACATTGACGATCGCGCCACGCCGATTGGCCTTCATGTGCGGCACCAGGGCGCGGGCGGTGAGGTAGACCGACTTGATGTTGATTGCGACGACGCGGTCGAAATCGGCTTCGGAGATTTCGTCGAGCGGCGCCGGCATATGGCTGACGCCGGCGTTGTTGACGAGGATATCGAGATGGCGGAACGCCGCGAGCGCGGCATGGGCCATCGCGTCGACGCTGTCGCCGCGCGACACGTCCACCTGCTGCGCGATCTGCCCCAACTCGTCGGCCAGCGCCTTGGCGCCGTCGCCGTTGATGTCGGCAATCATCACCCGCGCGCCCTCGGCGACGAATTTGCGGACGATGCCGGCGCCGAAGCCCGACGCGCCGCCGGTGACGATCGCGGTCTTGCCGTCTAGCCGTGCCATGCCGCCACCGTCTTGAGCACCGAGAACCCGTACAGCGCTTCCATGCCCTTCTCGCGGCCATAGCCGGATTTGCCGGTGCCGCCGAAGGGCAGTTCGACGCCGCCGCCGGCGCCGTAATTGTTGATGAACACCTGGCCCGAGCGGATGGCTTTGGCGAGCCGCATCTGCCGGCCGCCGTCGGCGGTCCAGATGCCGGCGACGAGGCCGAAATCGGTGCCGTTGGCGATGGCCACGGCCTCCTCCTCGCTGTCGAAGGGGATCATCACCTGCACCGGCCCGAAGATCTCGTCTTGGGCGAGGCGATTGTTCGGCGCGACGCCGGAGATGAGGGTTGGCGCGAGATAGTGACCGCCGTTGGGGGCGTTGGCTTCGACGGTGCCACGCGCTGCGATCTCGGCGCCGCCGAGATCGCCGAGAAAGCTGCCGACGATCTCCTTCTGTCGCTTGGAGACCATCGGCCCGAGGTCGAGGTCGGCGACGGCAGGGCCGACGCGCAACGCGCGGTAGCGCTCGGCCATGCGCGCCAGCAGCTCGTCGTGGATTTTGCGCTCGACGAGGATGCGGGAACTC
This sequence comes from Devosia nanyangense, assembly GCA_016213505.1. Classification (GTDB taxonomy): domain Bacteria; phylum Pseudomonadota; class Alphaproteobacteria; order Rhizobiales; family Devosiaceae; genus Devosia_A; species Devosia_A nanyangense. The sequence goes on along the minus strand of JACRAF010000041.1, from coordinate 28,265 downwards.
GCCGAACAGGTCTGGCCGGCATTCTGGATTCCGGCATTGACGAGGAACGGCAGGGCGCGGTCGAGATCGGCGTCGGCGAACACCAGTTGCGGCGATTTGCCACCGAGTTCGAGCGTCACTGGAACGACGTTTTCGGCCGCCGCGCGCTGGATGATCTGCCCCACCGGCACTGAGCCGGTGAACGAGATATGGTTGACGCCGGGATGCGTCGTCAGCGCCGCGCCGGCCTCCTCGCCGAGCCCCGGCACGACGTTGAGCACGCCGTCGGGCAGTCCGACCTCCTTGGCGATCTGTGCAAAGGCGATGGCGGTGAGGCAGGCTTCCTCGGCCGGCTTCAGCACCACGGCATTGCCCATCGCCAACGCCCCGCCGACCGAACGGCCGATGACCTGCATCGGGTAGTTCCACGGGATGATGTGGCCGGTGACGCCGTGCGGTTCGCGCAGCGTGTAGACGGTGTAGCCGTCGAGATAGGGGATGGTCTCGCCCATGATCTTGTCGCAGGCGCCGCCGTAAAACTCCATGTAGCGCGCCAGCGCCAGGGCATCGGCTTTCGCTTGCTTCAGCGGCTTGCCGACGTCCATCGCCTCGATGCGGGCAAGATCGTCGGCGCGCTCCAGCACCTTCTGGCCGATGCGCGCGAGGATGCGACCGCGCTCCGCCGCCGGGGTCTTGCCCCATACGCCGGTGAGGGCGGCGCGCGCCGCGGTGACAGCCGCGTCGATATCGCCTTTGCTGCCGCGCGGGATCAGCCCGATTTGCGTGCCATCCGATGGATTTTCGATCGGCAGATAGTCGCCGCCCAAAGGTGCCACCCAGAGGCCGCCGATGAAGCATTTCGAGGGGTCGAAGAAGAGGCCGGGATCGGGACGCGCGTTCATGGATCGGGCATACCCTCCTCCCAGCCTCCCCCACAAGGGGGAGGTGATCTCCGGTTGTCAGGACTGGCTTGTGACGAAGGCGGCGGGCGAGCGCGGTATCCGCGCCGGGAGGGTGGCGAGGGGCCGTGCCGGGCGCGCAATCCTGCGGCGGGCCGACGGCGATCTATCCCACCGGTGGCCTGCGGCGGCCCTGCGCCAGGACGGCCTTGGCATCGTTGGCGGTCTCGTCGATCCAGTCGGCGAGGTCCTTTCCCTCGAGCCCGAGATGCTCGCCGGTCATCAGCATCGCCATCGCCAGGGCCGATTGCGCCGCGGCGGTGCTGGCGCCCTCAAGGGCCCGCATCACGCCGACATAGATGCTGGTCACTTCCTGAGCGAGCGTTTCGCGGTCGATATCGTCCGGCATGCTATCGCTCGACGCAGTTTGGCTTTGGCCCCGAAGCAGCGTAATGATGCGCCGAGCCAAGCAGAGACGGCAGAATATGCAATCAGTTGTTTGCATCGTGCCAACAATCATGCGCTTCGTCAACAACAATGGGGCGTCATGCCAGATTTGATGGGCAGACCCGGCTTTGCCATGTCGCAGGAGGAGCGTATCGCTCAGCTGGTGGCCATGGTCGGCGGTCCGGTCAAAGCTGCGGCGATCATCGGCAAGACCCGCACCCATGTCGACAACATGCGAAAACCCGACGCGCCGCTCCGACTCGACGACGCGCTGGCGCTGGCGCGGGAGGCCGGCGTGTCGCTGGATTGGGTCGCGACGGGCTACACCGTGCGGCCCGATCTGACCGAACGCGCCGGTCGCGCCGGGGAATTCGCAGATGCCGGCGCTCCCGGTTTCGGCGGGTTGCCGGGGTTCGCGCGGCTGCAGCCGCTCCGTCCCGAGACGGTGCGGCAGGGTGGGCGCTCGCTGGAGCTGTGGACGCCGTCGGAGATCGCCGTCAGCGCGCAATGGCTCGACACCGAGTTCGGCCTCACCACCGATACGGCACGCTACGCCAGCGCCGGCGATAGCGGGATGGAGCCGGTGATCCGCAAGGGCTCGCTCGTCATCGTCGACGCCCGCCCGGCCGGGCCCAAAACCGGTGTCTATCTCGTCGCGGTGGGCGATGAACTCCTGGCCCGGCGGGTGAACCGCCTGCCCGGTGGCAATACCGACCTCGTCGCCGACGCCGATCCGCGCTGGCATTATTCGCTGCCGGCCGAGCCCGGTGGCGACCTCGAACTCTATCGCATCGTGTGGGCCGGACAGGCGCTGTAGCTCAGGCGCGCGTCGCCAGCGCCCGCTCGAGATTGGGCGTCGCAGCGATCAGCTCCCGCGTATAGGGGTGCTGCGGATTGCGGAACACCTCGTCCGTCGGCCCCTGCTCGACGATCTTGCCGTTCTTCATCACCAGCACGCGGTCGGTGATCGAGCGCACCACCGACAGGTCGTGCGAGATGAAGAGGTAGGAGATGCCGAGCCGGTCGGAGAGTTCGGCGAGGAGATCGAGAATCTGCGCCCGGATCGAGACATCAAGCGCCGACACGGCCTCGTCGAGGATGATCAGCGAGGGCTCGATGATCAGGGCCCGGGCGATGGCGATGCGCTGGCGCTGGCCGCCGGAGAACTCGTGGATGTATTTTTCGGCATCGGCGGCGGTGAGCCCGACGTTTTCGAGTGCTGTGGCGATCCGCCGCTTGCGCTCGTCCCCTTGCGGCGCCTCGCGGCCGAGCAGGTGGAACGGCTCGGTGACCAGCGTATCGACGCGCTGGCGCGGATCGAACGAGCCATAGGGGTCCTGGAACACCACCTGAAGCTTGCGGCGGGTCGCGAGGCTGGCGCCTTCCTTGGCGTCGTGCGCCTCCCCGTCGATGGCGATGCTGCCGCCCTGCGCCGGCTCGAGCGCCATGATGGCGCGGGCGAGGGTGGATTTGCCGCTGCCGCTCTCGCCGACAAGCCCGACATTTTCGCCGCGCTCGATGCGGAAGCTGATGCTGTCGACGGCGCGGAACGTGCCGGCCGGGCCGAACAGGCGTCGGGGCGGGATGCGGTAGTCGCGCACCAATTGGTCGACCACCAGCACCGGCTCGCCGCCAGGCAGCGAGGGGTCGCGCACCGGCACATGCGAGGAGGCCTCGAACAGGGCTCGCGAATAGGGGTGGGCTAGGGTACGGAACACCTTTCCGGTCGGGCCGGATTCGACGACTTCGCCCTGCCGCATGACGGCGATGTCGTCGGCGAGGCCGGCGACCACGGCGAGATCGTGGGTGATGAAGATCAGGCCCATGCCATCCTCGTCGACCAGCCGGCGCAGCAGGTCGAGAATGGTCGCCTGGGTGGTGACGTCGAGCGCCGTCGTCGGCTCGTCGGCGATCAGCAGTTTCGGGCCCATGGCGATGGCCATGGCGATGACGACGCGCTGGCGCTGGCCGCCCGACAGTTCGTGCGGATAGCGGTCGCGGGGAAACAGGTCCGCCGGCAACCCGACCCGGCCGAGCACCCGGTCGGCCTCTGCCAGCGCGGCGCGCTGCGACGTGCCGCCGTGGACGAGGATGGTTTCCGCGACCTGCGCGCCGATGGTCTTGAGCGGATCGAGCGCGGTCATTGGTTCCTGGAACACCATTCCGATGTCCTTGCCGCGGATGGTGCACATGTCGCGATCGTGCTTGTCTAGCAGCTCCTGGCCGTCGAGTCGGATCGAGCCGGTGGGTCTGGTACCGGTCGGCAGCAGGTGCATGATCGACAGTGCGGTCATCGATTTGCCCGAGCCGGACTCGCCGATGACGCCCAGGATACGGCCGGCGTCGACGCTGAGGTCGATCCCCTTGAGGATGGGGGTTTCGCCGATCCCGAGCCTGAGGTCGCTGACGCGGAGCAGGCTCATTGCCGGCTCCGCTGCAGGCGGGGGTCGAAGATGTCGCGCAGCCCGTCGCCCATCAGGTTGAGGCCGAGCACCGTAAAGACGATGCAGAGTCCCGGGATGATGGCGAGGTGCGGCGCGAGTCCAACCAGCGTCTGGCTGTCGGCGAGCATCTTGCCCCAGCTGGGCGTCGGCGGCTGCGCGCCGAGACCGACATAGGCCAGGGCCGCCTCGGCCAGAATGCCGAGCGAGAACTGGATGGTGATCTGCACCACCAGGGTGTTGAGGATGTTGGGCAGGATGTGCTCGATCGAGATACGCGCCCGGCCTTTGCCAGCAACACGCGCGGCGAGAATGAAGTCGCGGGCCCACAGGCTCAGCGCCGCGGCGCGGCTCAGTCGGGCGAACACCGGGATGTTGAAGATGCCGATGGCGATGACCGCGTTGGTAGCACTCGGGCCGGCGACCGAGGTGATGAGGATGGCGATCAGCAGTGCCGGAAAGGCGAAAACCAGATCGTTGGCGCGCATGATGAGTTCGTCGAAGATCGTGTCGCGTTTGGCGGCAGCCCAGAGCCCGAGCGGCGTTCCAATGCCGACCCCCAGGCCGACCGCGATCAGCGCCACGGCGATCGAGGTGCGAGCCCCGACGATGACCTGCGAGAACACGTCGCGACCGTATTGATCGGTCCCGAACCAGTGTTCGCCCGACAGGCCGCGCAGCTTGTGGGGGATGTCGAGAGCCGCGTAATCGTAGGGCGTCCAGACAAAGCTCAGCAACGCGACGCCGACGAAGATCGCGGTGACGATCGCGCCGGTCACGAAGCTTGGGGAGCGCAGCGCCGCGCTCAGCAGGGTTCCGCGCGGCGCCTCGATGGGGACGATACTGATCTCTGCCATCAGCGCCGCCTGAGCCTGGGGTCGACCGCGAGGTAGCTCAGGTCGACAAGAAAGTTGACGAAGATCACCGCGAACACCAGCAGCATCACCACCGACTTCACCACGATCAGATCGCGCTGGGTGATGCCCTGGAAGATCAGGCGGCCGAGGCCGGGCAGGGTGAAGACGTTCTCGATGATGATGCCGCCGGCGAGCAGGAACGCGAACTGCAAGCCGATGATGGTCAACACCGGGATCAGCGCATTGCGCACGGCGTGCCGCCACAGCGTCTGGGCACGGGTCAGGCCCTTGGCCCGCGCCGTGCGGATGTAGTCCTCCTCGAGCGTATCGAGCAGCGCCGAACGCATGACGCGGGCGAGGATCGAGGCCTGCGGCAGCGCCAGCGCGATGGCCGGCAATGTCAGGGCGCGGATGCCGAACCAGAAGCCCTTGTCCCAGCCGGGAAAGCCGCCGGCGCCGAACCAGTGGAGGGTGACGGCAAAGACCCACACCAGAATGATGGCGAACCAGAAATTGGGCAGCGCGACCCCAAGTTGCGTCACGCCCATGACTGAGATGTCGCTGGCCGAGTTGCGGCGAGCGGCGGCGAGCAGGCCGGCGGGAAAGGCGATGAGCAGGGTGAGCGCGAGCGCGTAGACGGCGAGCGGCAGCGACACGCCGATGCGCTGGACGATCAGTTCGCTGACCGGCACGCGGTAGGTGTAGCTGAGACCGAAATCGCCATGCAGCATGCCCAGCACCCAGCCGAAATAGCGCATGAACGCCGGTCCATCGAGGCCGAGCTGGGTGCGCAACGCAGCGAGCGTATCGGGACGGGCATTCATGCCGAGGATGAACTGCGCGGGATCGCCCGGCAGAACCTCGAGGATGACGAAGATGACGATGCTGGCGACCAGCAGGCTGAGGATCAGCGATGCAACGCGGCCGGCGAGGTAGGAACTCATAGTCTCATTCAATCACGTGCAGCACGCGGCGCAAGTGGCAGCCGTTCACGCCCAGCTCGGCTGCGGCGCAAGCGGCCTCCCCCTCATCCGTCTCGCGCTGACGCGCGATCCACCTTCTCCCACGAGGGGAGAAGAAAGTCCCGACTGCACGATCGGAATGAGGGGAGGCCAAAACCACGAGCCCTTTGGTAGTTCCTCCCCCGCGGTTCGGGGGAGAAAACCACCTATTGGTTGCCGACTATTCCTTCCACGAAATCGCCGAGAGATCGGTCGTCGGCTGCGGGGCGTTCACCCACAGGCCCTGCACGTCCTTGTTGGCGACCGTGATGTTGGGCAGTTCGAACACGTAGATCGCAGCAAAGTCGTTGGCGAGCTGCTTCTGAATGTCCTGCTTGATCGAGATCTGCTTGGCCGGATCGGTCGTGGCGTTGAGGTCGGCGACGAGCTTGTTGAGCGCATCGGCCTTGTAGTTGGGGTAGTAGCCCGGCTTGCCGAAGGCGGCGAAGTCGTTGGCCTCGACGTGGCTGACCATGGTCAGGTCGTAGTCGTAGGCACCCTGGAACACGTTGGCGATCCAGTCGGCCCACTCGACGTTGACGACGTTCACCTTGACGCCGACATCGGCCAGCTCCTGCTGGATGATCGGCGCGGAGGCGCGCGCGTAGGCGGCCGGCGGCACTTTGAACGTCAGCGTCAGATCGGTGACTCCGGCGTCGGCCAGCATCTGCTTTGATTTCGCGGGGTCGTAGTTGGAAAGGTCGGTCAGGTCGACATAGGCCGGGTCGCCGGGCGGATAGAAGCTGCCGATCGGCGTGCCGTAGCCGAACTGGGCGCCGTCGATGATCGCCTTGCGGTCGATGGCATGGGCGATGGCTTCGCGGACCTTCACATTGTCCAGCGGCGGATGCGCGTTGTTCATGGCAACGATCGTCTCGCCCTGGGAGCTGCCGACGATCACCTGGAAGTCAGGGTTGGACTTGAACTGCTCGAGCAGTTCGGGCGCCGGGAAGCCGGAGAAGACGTCGACGTCGCCGGCCTGGACGGCGGAGCTCGCCGCGGTCGGATCGGAGATGAACTTGAAGGTCACCTTGTCGAGTGCGGGCTTGGTGCCGGCGTAGTTCGGGTTGGGGACCAGTGTCAGATGGTCGGCCTTCACCCACTCGCCGAGGATATAGGGGCCGGTGCCGATCGGGTTGGTGACGTTGGTCTCGGCGGTCTTCTGCGAGACGATGACGGCGTCGCCCCAGCCCAGATTGTAGGGCAGGTCGCCCTGCGGCTGGCTCAGCGTGATCTTGACGGTGGCCGGATCGACGACGTCGACCGAGGCGATGGCGGCAAAGAGCTGCTTCTGGGCGCTCTTGGAGTCGGCGCCGCGGTCGCGGTCGAGCGTCCACTTCACGTCGTCGGCGCTGAAGGGCGTGCCGTCCGAGAACTTCACGTCGGTCTTGAGGTGGAAGGTGTAGGTCAGTCCGTCCGGCGAAATGTCCCAGCTGGTCGCGAGATCGGGCTGCACAGCGCCGTCCTTGTCGATCCTGGTCAGGCCGTTGAAGACGTTCAGATTGGTCACGGTGCGGATGGCCGCCGCGGCGCCGCCGGTGGTCGGATCGAGGTTCGTCGGCTCGAGCTGGATGCCGATGGTGAGATCGGTTCGCGGCGCGGCGAAAGCCGTCGTCGACAGAAGTGCGCCGGCAAGTGCCAGCAGAATCAGTGATTTGCGCATGTTTGCCTTCCCTTGCAGCCGCATTGCCACGGCCTTGGCGATGATCCTAGGACGGTTTGGCGCGCGTTAGAATGGTTTTGTGCGCGACAAAAGTCCGTTCACGACCGGTTCAGTAGATTATCCAGCGTCAAGGCCATCACCTTGGCGGAATCGAGCATGTCGCCGATACCGACATATTCGTCGGGCTGGTGGGCGAGATCGAGGATGCCGGGGCCGTAAGCGATGCAGTTGTGCAAACGGCCGATGCGGTCGATGTGCTTTTGGTCATAGGTCCCAGGTGAGACCACATATTCGGGCGCAAGCCCAAGGACGGAGCCGATGGCCTTGCCTACCGCGGTGACGATAGGGGCGTCGCGGGCGGTCATGGTGGGCGGGATGGTCCACAAATCGCGCAGTTCGCAGCTGAAGCCGGGGCGTTCGGCTTTCAGCTTTTCGAGCATATCGACGACCTCCTGGCGCACTGCCGCGGGGGTCTCCTCGATCAGGTAGCGGCGGTCGATGACGATGCGGGCCGAATGCGCCACCACCGGCGCCGGAAACCCGGTGTAGCCGGCCTCGGGTTCGGGCTGGCCGCCGTGGATCGAGTTGATGTTGAGCGTCGATTGGCGGGCGAGGGGCGGCACCACCGGCATGGCAGTCTCACGGTTCGCCAGCGCCGGATAGAGGGTCGCCTCGATTTCGCCGAGCAGCGCCGCCATGTGGCGGATGGCGCTGTCGCCGAGGAACGGCATCGAGCCGTGGGCGATGCGGCCAAATGTCTCGATCTCGGCCCACCACACGCCGCGATGGCCGAGGCAGATGCGGTTCTTGTTGAGCGGCTCGGGGATGATGACGTGCTGCACCCGCTCGGGCGAGAAATAACCCCGCTCGGCGAGATAGGCGACGCCGCCATAGCCGCCGGTCTCCTCGTCGGCGGTGGCGGAGATTTCGATGGCGCCGGGATAATCGGGGCTGAGGTCGGCAAAGACCTCGGCGGCGATGATCGAGGTGGCGAGGCCGCCCTTCATGTCGCAGCTGCCCCGGCCGTAGATGCGGTCGTCGCGGACCTCGCCGCCGAAAGGGTCGGTTGTCCAGCCCGAGCCGGTCTCGACCACGTCGTGGTGCGAGTTGAAGTGCACGGTGTCGCCCGGATCGGCGCCGGGACGGCGGGCGATGAGGTTCCAGCGCGGATGCCGATCGCTGTCGCCGGGGGCGCCCTCGGCGCGGACCAGCTCGATCTCGGGAAAGCGCGGCGACAGGCGGGCGTGGAGATAGTCGCAAATCTCCCGGTAGTGGTCGCCCGGCGGATTGACGGTCGGGATAGCGATGAGGTCGCGGGTCAGCGCGACGAGGTCGTCGCGCCGCCGGTCGATTTCGGCGAGCAGGGGATCAGTGGTCATGGCTCCATGGTGCGAAGCCGGCGCGCCGGCGTCAACCTCTGCGGGCCGGCCCGGCTCAGATCTTCACCAGTGCTGCCGTCGCGTACATGAAGGCAATGCCGGCGAGGATGCCGCCGAGCACCGGTGGCGACAGGAGGCTCGACACCCGACTCTCGTTCGAGCGCACGAGGTAGCTCGAGACCTCGACGATCACCTGCAGGATCGCACCGGTGCCGACGGCCAGCGCCAGGGCAGACCAGTGCGGCGCATTGGCAAGGCTGCCGAGCCACATGCCGATCACCGCTGGAAATCCGGCGACGAGGGTCAGCGCGACGAAGCTCCACAGCGGAGGACGGGCTTTGAGGACGGGGGCGGCGATGCCGATGCCCTCGGTGACGTTGTGGATGGCAAAGCCGATGATCAGGAATGTGCCCAGGCCCGCCGACCCGGCCGTGAAGGCAGCACCGATGGCGAGCCCCTCGCCCAGGTTGTGGAGGCCGATTCCAAGGGCGATGTAGAACGACAGCGCCAGCCCGGTCGGCGTGCCGCGCCAGCGGCCGATGGCCAGCAGGATCAGAAAGCTCGCGGCGGCCGCCAGAATCACCATCGCCGGGCCCTGAAAGAGGGCGGCGGATTCGCCGGCGGATTCGAACGCCTCGAGGCTCATGTCGACGAACAGGAAGACGAGAAGCCCAACCGTCACCGCCAGCAGAAAGTTCATCCCGGAGCGTCCGACCCCGCGCAGCGCGGGATAGAACATGAGTCCGATCGCGACCGGCAGGATGCCGACGATGGCGCCGACTACCGCCTGTGCGGTGAGCTGTCCGGAGCTGGCCTCAGGGGTCGGTACCGCCACCGGGATTTCGTGCGCGAAGGCGGTGCCGCTCCTGGTCAGGGCGATGACCGCGTGCGCGTCACCCAGCACCCACGGATAGGCGAGATTGATCCACGCGGTCGTGCCGCGTGCGATCGGACCCGGCGGGTCCTGGGTGAAGTTCCAGTAGGCGTCGTCGACCTGGACCTGCGCGATTGTCATCGCTTCCGAGCCGCCGGCCCGCACCAGAAGGTGGATGCCGGATGCATCGAGGATGGTTCGCTCGAACGTCAGAGCCTCGACCGGCGGAGCGCCGTTGTTGAAGCTTTGCAGCGGGTCGGCCGCGACGATCCAGGCGATCGCGCCCGCGAGGGCGAGAAGCGGCAGCAGGATCCATGCGAGGCGTCGCCAGGCCGGCGCCTTGGCGGGTGTCTGGGCCAGATCGGTCATGGCACTCAGGCCTCCCTGACGTCGAACATGCCCATCCAGCCCAGCTCGGTGAACTCGGTCTGGTGAGCGTGGAACATGTACATGCCGGGCTCGTGGTCCTTGAAGGTGAACTCGAGGATGCCGCGCTGCGCCTGACACTGGGTGATGAGGTCGACGGTGCGGAGCGTCGGCGTCAGGGTCGTGCCGGTGTCGAAATAGTCGAAGAAATTGGCGTGCAGGTGAAACGAGTTGATCGGATCGAACTCGGTGACGTTGACGAGGTAGATGCGCACCGGGCGGCTTTTGTCGATTACGATCGGCTGTTTGGCGTAGGCGTGGGCGATCGAATTGACCGCGTAGAACTCGTTGCCGCCGTCGAAATTGGTGTCGAAGGCATTCATCACCATGACCATTTCCTGCCAGGCGGCGTTCTGGGGGCTGCCGAGAAGACGCGACTGGGCGACGGCAAGGTGTTCCGGGTGAAGGGCGGGATCGGGGTCGATCACGAAGGCGCCATACATACCCTTGTGCATGTGCCGGCGCAGCGGCAGCGCGTGGCAGTGATAGAGGTGGCAACCGAACGGTTTGGCGTCGAACTCATAGACGAATTCTTCGCCCGGGCCGATGAGCCCGGCGCCCGGAACGCCGTCCATGCGCGCGGAGTGGATGCCGTGGAAGTGCATCGAGTGCGGATGCGAGCCGTTGTTGCGGAAGGTGATGCGCAGGCGCTCGCCTTCCTTGGCGCGAAGCGCCGGTCCGGGAACCCGGCCATTGAAGGTCCAGGCGGGGAAGTAGACCCCAGGAGCGATCTCGAGTTCCTTGTCGATGGCTTCGATGTCGAAACTCCGCAAGGTGCGGCCGTCGGCCATCTGGGAGACGATTCCGGTTTCCCAGTCGGTGAGCAGCTGAACCGGATCGAAGCCATTGGCGGCATAGTCGACCATGCCCACCGTCATCATGTCGCCATGGGCTCCGCCGTGCATGGCGGGCGCCGCGTAGGGGTCTGCGGGAGCGTCGGTGGGCATCGGCATGCTGTGGCCGTTCTGCGCCTGGGCCAGCGCCGCTTGCGCGGCCAATGCCGTGCTGCCGGCGGCGACTATGCCGCCGAGCAGAAGCCCGCGCCTGGTCACCCGTTCGCTATCCGTCGCCATGCGGCTCATCGTCCTTGTTGCAAATGCTTTGCAATAGCTACTATGGCCGGAGCGCGCGCGCAAGCGGGGTTTCGCGGTGCATTTGACCGATGTCGGGGTGTTTGGCTGTGCCCAGCCCCAATCGGTCGCCTCGGCCCGGCCGAGGACGACCTATCGGGTCTCCAGCACTAGCGGATGCGCTGGCCGGCGGCGTCGAACAGCAGGGCTGAGGCCGGATCGAAATGCGCGGCGAGGCGCGCGCCGGCCTTGAGGTCGCGATCGTTCTGGGTCGCGATGGTCAGGACTTCGCCCTTGCCGAAACGGGCATAGGCATAGGTCTCGCTGCCCAGGTGCTCGATCAGCTCGACATTGAGGTCGAGGTGGGCTGCACCGCCGCGCTTGAAATGGTCGGGCCTGAGACCGACGGTGACCGGCGTGCCGTCGGCGGGACGGGAACGAAGGGCGGCGACCGGAATGGACTGATCGCCATAGTCGGGGAGGCGAACCGTGCTGCCGCCCGCCGCGACGACGCCGCTCAGGAAATTCATCTTGGGCGAGCCGATGAAACCGGCGACGAACAGATTGTCGGGATCGTCGTAGAGCTGGAGCGGCGTGCCGACCTGCGCCACCGAGCCGTCGCGCAGCACCACGATCTTGTCGGCGAGCGTCATCGCCTCGACCTGATCGTGGGTGACGTAGATGATCGTTGTCGCCAGCTCCTTGTGCAGCCGCGCCAGCTCGATCCGCATGTGGACGCGCAGCTCCGCATCGAGGTTGCTCAGCGGCTCGTCGAACAGGAACACCTGCGGGTGGCGGACAATGGCGCGGCCGATGGCGACGCGCTGGCGCTGGCCGCCGGAAAGTTCCTTGGGCCGGCGGTTCATCAGCGGGCCGAGCTCGAGGATGCGGGCGGCCTCGTCGACCTGCCGCGCGATCTCGGGCTTGGCGACGCCGGCGAAGCGCAGCGCAAAGCCCATGTTCTCGCGCACCGTCATGTGCGGATAGAGCGCGTAGGTCTGGAACACCATGGCGATACCGCGCTTACTCGGATCGACGTCGTTCATGCGCGCGCCGCCGATCTCGAGGTCGCCCGCGGTGATCGGCTCCAATCCGGCGATCATGCGCAGCAGGGTCGACTTGCCGCAGCCCGATGGCCCGACGAAGACGACGAATTCCTTGCTCTCGATATCGAGGTCGACGCCCTTGATCACCTCGATGGCGCCGAAGGATTTCCGGACGCCGCGCAGCTTCAATCCGCTCATCGCTGAGACCCCCTCATTGTGCCGTCACCTCCAACGTTGTGGCGCCGAATCGCGGACTGGCGACACGGACGCCGATCGGACCGGCAACGCCAGTGGCCTCGAGCCAGAAGCCGGTGGACCCACCCCTCAGCGGCACCAGCGTGGGGCCGATGAGACGCGCGGCGCCGGTGACCGCGATCTCGACCGGCTCCAGCAGGAACGGCAGCTTGTTGCCGGCCTGATCGAGCGCCCGGACCATGACGCGCACGCAATCGCGCCCGGCGGCGGAGACGGTGTCGCGATCCGCAACCACCTCGAGCGTCGTCGCGACCGGATCGGAAACGAAGCGGATGTCCTTGACCGGCTTGCCGCCGACGAAGCCGGTGATCCGCACGTCTTCCCACTGCATACCCCAGAGCCCGAGTTCCTCGGCGCTGAAGTGCGTGCGGTCGACGATCGCCGGGGCATGCGGCAGATGCAGGAATCGCGCACGGTCGGGAGCGATGCGCTTGGGCGGATGGCTGCCATAGGCCAACTCGATCTCATCGCAATTGGTGAGGACGATGAGCGGCAGCACGCCGCCGATATTGCGTTCGCCCCGGGCCCAGACCGTTACCGGTTTGAGGATGACTTCGTCTTCGGGCTCGCACTGGCTGGCGTACGCGTAGGCGGCCAACTTCGGTTCGCGGAACATGTCCATCACGCCGTGGTGGCAGATGCGATCGCCCGAGCCGAAATCCTTGTGGGTGTTGTAGTCGAAGGCGCACCAGCCGATGGCGCCGGAGATATTGGGGTTGCCGTAGGCAGCGTCGAGCACCTCGAGATGGCGCAGCACGTGCTCGGCCTGCCGCTGTTCCTGATCGAAGCTCTTGGTCGGGTACATGTGCCCGCCATACTCGGTGATCAGGTAGGGGACGGGACGATCGAGGCCGGTGGTTTCGCTCAGCGGCCTGAGCGCGGTGCGGGGACGGTTGCCGCCCAGCTCCTCGTTGCCGAGGATGAAGTCGTTCATGGTGTAGACATCCTCGAGCATTTCGCTCTCGGTGATGTAGCGCACACCGCCGGTCTGGCGGGTGGAATCGAGTTCGTGCGCGACCCGGTTTGTCTCGGCGTAGAAATCGTGATCGTCCTGCGATTCGTTGATGCGGACGCCCCAGATGACGATCGCGGGATGGTTCCAGTCGCGGCGGATCATGCGCCGGACATTCTCCACTGCCTCCGCCTTCCAGCTCTCACCGCCGATATGCTGCCAGCCGGGAATCTCCTCGAAGACGAGCAGCCCGATGCGGTCGCAATGGTCGAGGAACCAGGGCGATTGCGGATAGTGCGAGGTGCGGACGATGTTGAGCTTCAACTCGTGCTTCAAAATCTCGGCATCGCGCTCCTGCGCAGCGCGACCGAGCGCGTAGCCGGAATAGGGGAACGACTGGTGGCGGTTGAGGCCGCGCAGCTTCAGCGGCTTGCCGTTGAGGCGGAAGCCGTCGGCCGTGAACTCGGCGGTGCGGAAGCCGAAGCTGGTCGTGGTCGCATCGCTGCCGTGCGGGGTGACGAGGTTCAGCTCGAGCGTATAGAGGCGCGGGTCGGCGAGCTGCCAGAGCGCGATGCCCCCGAGCCCATCGAGAGCGAGAACGATGTCCGTCCCGGACACAGCGGCGGCCACGGTACCGAGCGATTGGCCCTTCGCGTCGCGCAGGGTCGCGGTGAGCGTTCCCGAGAGTGGCAGTCCCTGCGGATTGGCGAGGCCGGCACGGACGCGGACCGATTTCTTGGGCGCCAGCGCGTCGGGCGTCTCGATCTTGACGCTGCCGATCGATACTGGCGCGGTCACCTTGAGCCAGACGTCGCGGTAGATCCCGGCATAGGTCAGATAGTCGATGCGGCCGCCGAACGGTGGAATCTCGGGGTTCTCGCTGCCGTCGATAGTAACGGTCAGCTGATTGTCGCCGGCTTTGAGCTTGCCGGTCAGCCGGACCTCGAATTGCGTGTAGCCGTCCTTGTGCGCGGCGAGCTCGACGCCGTTGAGCGAGACCACGGCGTCGGCCATGGCGCCATCGAAGACGAGCGCGACTTCCTTGCCGTCCCAGCCGGGGTTGGCCCTGAAGGTCCTGGTGTAGGTGAAGGGGCGCCAATAGGCACGCTCGTCGAAATAGGAGAACGGCAGCTCGACGGCGGTGTGCGGGAGGGTGACGGCGTCCTTGCCCTCGAACACCCAGCCGTCGTTGAAAGTCGTAACCGAACGCATAGTAGAACCTTATTTCACAGAACCGGTCAGTCCTTCGACGAACTGGCGCTGCAGGAGGAAGAAGATGATGAGGGTGGGAAGCGTCGCCAGCACGGTGCCGACCAGGATCATGCCGTAGTCGGGAACATAGGCCGAGGTCAGCGCCGACACGACCAATGTCACGGTCTTGTTGTCGACCGTCTGCAGCACGATCAGCGGCCACAGATAGTTGTTCCAGTTGGCGAGGAAGACGATGATGGTCGCCGCCGCGTAGGTCGAGCGCATCACCGGCAGGTAGACGTAGACGAAGATCTGCCATTCCTTGAGGCCGTCGATCCGCGCAGCGTCGCGCAACTCGGTCGGAAATGCCTTGGTCGCCTGGCGGAAATAGAAGACGATGAAGATCGAGGCGATGCCGGGCAGGATCACCGCCGTCGCCGTGTTGACGAGCTTCATCTGCGAAACCAGTACAAACAACGGCACCATCAGTGCTGCGAACGGAATGGACAGCAGCAGCAGAAGCAAAGCGAAGATGCGTTCGCGGAATCGCGACCGGAACATCTCAAAGCCATAGCCAGCGAGGGAGGAGACCAGCAGCGTGACAATGGTCCCGACCACGGCGAGAAAGGTCGAGTTCCAGAAGACGCGCGGGACGTCCACCGTGGCAAAGAAGGTCGCGACGTTGTTGAACAGATCGAAGCCCGGCGTCGCCTTGCCGACCACGATGTCGGCTGATTTGTTGGTCGAGCCGACGATCATCCAGTAGAACGGGAAGATCGAGACGAACGCCGCGAGGCTGAGCGCCACATAGACGAGGCCTCGGCGCAGGCGGGCAACAGCGCTCATGCCGCCGGCCTCCTGTCACGCGCCACGAGGAATTGCAGGAAGCTCAAAATGCCCACGATCACCACGATCACCCACGATACCGTCGCCGCGTAGCCGAAGCTCGGCATGAACTTGAACGTCAGGTTGTAGATGTAGAGCGACAGCGTCAGCGTCGAGTCGGACGGGCCGCCGGTACCGGCGGTGAAGTTGTAGACCTCGTCGAAAAGCTGCAGCGTGCCGATGGTGGAGATCACGGTGGTGAACAGGATCACCGGCTTCAGCATAGGGATGGTGAGGTAACGGAAGCGTGCCCAGGCCGGAACGCCATCGATGCGGGCGGCCTCGTAGATCGAGCGGTCGATGTTCTGCATCGCGGCTAGGTAGAACACCATATTATAGCCGGTCCAGCGCCAGGTGATGGCGAGGATGATCACGACCTTGGCCCAGAACGGATCGGCGAACCAGGCGATCGGCTCGGCGATGATATGAACCGCCAGGAGCGCTTTGTTGATGACGCCATCGCCGGCGAACATCGACTTGAACAGTGTCGAATAGGCGATCAGCGAGGTGACGCAAGGCAGGAAGATGGCGGTGCGGAACAGGGCGCGGAAGCGGAGGGATGGATCGTTCAGCGCGTTGGCGAAGACCAGCGCCAGGAAGATCATGATCGGCACTTGCACCACGAGGAAGATCAGGGTGTTCGTGAGGGCGCGGATGAAGACCGGGTCCTTGGTCATGCGGATGATGTTGGTGAAGCCGCCAAAGCTGAAGTTCATGCCTTTGCCGACCTGGAAGCTCATCCAGAGCGACCAGATGATCGGGTAGATCATGAAGACGCCGAGCAGCACCAGCGCGGGCGCGATAAAGACCCAGCCGCTGATCCGTTCGTTTCGGCTTAGATTTGCCTGTGCCACCGGCTCACCCCTTCAGACGCGCGCAACAGAGCCGTCAGCCTAGCGGCCAACGAGCGGCCGCGCCAGAAAGCGCGACCGCCGGGAGGAACGGCGACGGGGATAGGTCCCGCCGCCTGCCCGTTACTGCATTTGCTGGGTGGCCTGGTCGTTGATCGCCTGGAGTGCAGCGTCGACACTGCCGCCCTGGGTGATCGAGGGGAGCTGGGCAATCACCGCGGCGTCCACTTCAGCGGTAAACGTGCCGTAGTCAACGCCCGGGATCTTGGCCTGCCAGTCGGAGAAGTCCTGCCAGACGGCCTGACCGCCGAAGAAGGCGTCGGTCGACTTGTAGGCTTCGCCATCGCGAGCCGGGAGCCAGCTGGTGAAGGCGCCCTGGCCGACGAGGATCTTCTGGTAGAAGTCCGCGTCGCCGCCCCAGATGGTCTTGAGGAAGTCGATTGCGTCGGCCTTGGCCGGGGCCGAGGACAGCACGTACCAGCTCGAGCCGCCTTCGTTGGAGTAGTTGGTTGCGCCGTCGATGCCGGCGAGCTTGGGGATGGGGGCCACGGCCCACTTGCCCGACAGTTCGGGCTTCGACTTGACGGTGCCGGTCATCCATACGCCATCGAGCGCGACGGTGGTGTCACCCGAGGTGAAGGCGCCGGTGAAGTCGGTCCAGCCGGACACGGGCTTGACGATGTCGGCTGCCCAGATCTTGGCGTAGGTCTCGAGCGCGGCCTTGAGCGGTGCGTTGCCGAGGATGTTGAGGCTGCCGTCGGCATTGAAATACCATTTGCCGGCCGACTGCATCATGACGCGGATCAGGCCGTCGCCATTGAGGTCGAGAGCGATCAGATTGTGGCCGGTCTTGGCCTTGACGGTCTTGCCGATCTCGATGAACTGATCCCAGGTGATGTCCTTGAGATCGGCGGCCTTGTAGCCGGCATCTGCCAGGTAATCGCTGCGGTAGAACACGCCGGTTACGCCGGAGTCGAAGGGGAGCGAGTAGGATTTGCCCTCAAAGGTCGCAGCGGCAACCTTGTAGGGCGCGAAGGCCGACATATCGATCGCGTCGCTCAGCGGCTCGAAGGCGCCGGGGAACGACTGCAGGTACTTCTGCGCCACGTCGTCCTGGATCAGCACGATGTCGGGCAGACCCTGGGTGTTGCCGGCGAGAAGCTGGGTCTGCAGCTTGGCGCGGATGTCGTCCTGCGTGGCGGAATCGTCGATATTGATGGTCACGTCGGGATGATTGACGTTGTAGCGGGCCGCGGCTTCCCGCATCGCGGCGCCGTTGAAATTGGTGTCCCAGCACCAGACGGTGACGGTACTTGCGGCCGAAGCGGCCGTGACGGTCAGCATGCTGATGCCGGCAATGGCGATGCCGAGTGCTCGGCGCCACCGCGTGAGCGTGTGGTTCATAGGTGTCCTCCCAGGTGGTCGAGGCACGGTTCCTCCCTGCCTCATGCCGCATTGTTAGCGGGGCGAGGGGCCGGGCGCAATATTTCAGTAAATATTTATCACGCGGCTTTCAGTCGGCCGTCGGATGGCGCGTGCTGCCGCGCCAGATCAGCTGTGAAGCCAGGGTGATGCGCTTGGCCAGCTCGCGCCCGGCGACGCGCTCGAGCAGCAGCTCGACGGCGGTCTCGCCGATCTCCTCGGAGGGGAGGCGGACCGTCGAGAGCGGCGGATTGAGGACTTGCGCGACGGAGATGTCGTTGAAGCTCGCCACCGCGATGTCCTCGGGGATGCGCAGCCCGAGTTCGTGGATGGCGCGGTAGGCGCCGACCGCCATGTTGTCGTTGCAGGTGATGAGCGCGTCGGGGGGCTTGGATTCGGAGAGGATCGCCCGGGTCAGCCGGTAGCCGCTCTGTTCGGTATTGTTCTCGGTGAGGCAAAGCCGCTCGTCGTAGAGGCCGGCCTCGTTCATCCACTGCATGTAGGCGCGGCAGCGCTTTTCGGGCAGGGCGCGGGCGACGCCGTTATAGACGTCGACCCAGCCGGCGAAGGCGATGCGGCGGTAGCCCATCTGGGTCAGCGCCTGCAGGAGCTTGCGGGTGGCGAGCATGAGGTCGCTCTCGACGCTGTCGAACTCGTCGGTGGCGGGGGTGAAATCGGCAAACACGACGTTGCGGTTGTGGCGCTTGAGCCAGGCGATCTCGGCCTCGTCATGCCGGCCGATGGCGATGACGCCCGAGGCGTTCTGCAAGAGCGTCGCTTCGGGCAGCAGTTCGGTGTGGTAAACTTTTACCGTTTCGATCTTCAGCGCCTGGCAGCGGCTTTCGATGCCGAGCCTCAGGCCGACATAGTAGGGGTCGATCAGTTCCTGGTCGGGCCTGAGGAAGTGCACCAGGGCGATCTTGTTCAGCCCCTGCTGGTTGGCGCGGTTGCGGGCCCGCGGCGTCGAGTAGTTCAGCGCCTCGGCCGTTTCGATGATCGCCTGGCGCTTTTTGGGGGCGACCGACAGCGTCTGGTCGAAATTGAGGACGCGCGACACCGTGGCGCTCGAGACGCCGACGGCCTTGGCGATTTCCTTCAGCGTAACCATGATGCCCCGGCGAGTTCGAAGACGCCGATTTTGCGCGAGCGCATCGATCCGGCCGGCCTTGAATTGGCAAAAAGCGCCGGGCGGGGCAATGAAATTTTACGAAACTACTCCGCCGGTATGGCGCCGAGGTGGCGCGCCCGGTCGGTCCGGACGAAGCGGAGCAGCACCATCCAGGCCACGGCGGCGGTCGCCAGTTCCACCGCATAGGACGAGGCGAATGCCCCTTGCACCCCGGCGAGAACCGTCGCCAGCGCCACGAGGCACGCGGCCACGATGTTGGCGCTGTTGTAGACGATGGCGCGAACATCCTGCCGGCCGGCGGCGCCGAAGGCTTCGAGCGCCACCGAACTCACCGCCATCGGGATCACCACCCAGCACAGGAGGCGGGTGAACGCCACCATCGAGGGATACTCGTTGCCGAAGAGGAAGGGCATCAACGGCGCGAGGACGAACACGGCGACAGCCGCGAGGGTGCTGATCACCAACCCGGCGGCAGTGACCCGGCGGACGCGGCCATAGGCATTGTGGAAGCCCGACATCAGGGCGACGGCGGAACCGGGATAGATCAGCCGGTTCAGGGCCTCGACCGAAAGGTAGGAGCTGTCGAGCACGCGACGGGCGACGCCGTAGGAGCTCACGACCTCGGGGCCGGTGAACATGCCGAGGATGAGGATGTCGGTGTTCTGGCGGATCGCCTTGAAGATGAACTGGGTGCTGAACAGGGTGCCGATCTTGATCTCTTCGCGCACGAGTTCGTAGCGCGGCCGGCCCAGCCTGAGGATCAGCACGATGGCGACGACGGCAAAGACCAGATGCGCGGCAAAGAACCACACCGACCAGCCGGCGACGGTGGTGACGCCGAAGACCAGGCAGCCGAGCACCGCCGCGCCGGTGCGGATGAGGGCGAAGCCGACTTCGACCGAGTTGGCGACGACGAAATTGGAGCGCGCGATGTAGCTGGCGGTCGCCAGCGAGACGAGGCGCATGATGATGACCGTGCTCAGCAGCAAGAGCCCGATGGTCCCGATATTGACCAGCTGATTGCTGGAGGTCGGCACGATCACCGGCAGCACGACGAGGCCGGCGACCAGCAGCACCACACCGGTGCCGAAGGTGAGCAGCAGGCTGTGGCCGATCAGCCGCGGATAATCGGCGGGATCGCGGGCGACGCGGCGAACCAGGCTCTCCTGCGCGCCCAGCCCGCAGATCTGCACGGCGACGTTGGTGAAAGCGGTGAGGGTGACATAGAGCGCGAACTGCTCGGTGCCGAGCGAGCGCGCGAGGATGGCGAAGGTCACCAGCTGGGCAATACTCGACGTGATCAGGCTGCCGCCCGAGCCGAGGTAGCTCAGGCCCATCGGGACCAGCTTCTTGAGGACTTCCCCGACGGTCACGTCCGGTCTGCTCCACGCCAATTCCGGGCTGACGCCTCCCACCCGCATTGCGGCCTTCTGGCACAAACCTGGGCAGGGCGCGCCCCCCTTGCGCCGATGCGGTTAACAGGCGCGCCGTGGTTAACCAATTCTTAGGAACTGACGGGAAGCCCGCCCTGCATGCTCCTATAAGCAGGTTTGCTTTCACAGCGATCGATGCGGATTTGCGGCATGTACAGCACTCTCGATTCCGACAAAATCCGGCAGCCCACGGGGCTCAAGCGCCTGGCGCGCCGCGATCTGCCGTCGACACCGCGCACGCCGCCGCAGCGCGCCGAACAGCCGGTGGCGACCGCCCAGGTGGCGGGCGGTCCAATGTCTTGGCCGGAGCTGACGCTGACGGGCGCCCTTGCCTGGCTGCGCAGCGGGCTCAAATGGATCGTCGTTCTGGTGGTGGTCGGCGGGCTGGCCGGTATCGGCTACGCGATGATCGCCAAACCCAAATTCACCACGACGACCGACCTGATCATCGATCCGGCGAACCTGCAGGTGGTGACCAACGACCTCTACAGGAACCCGCTCGACCAGAACGCGCAATTGCTCGATGTCGAGAGCAAGCTGCGCGTCCTGACTTCGGGCACCGTGCTGGCGCGCGTCGTCGATGACCTGAAGCTGCAGGACGACCCCGAATTCGGCGCGCCGGCCGGTCTCGATCTGCCCTTCCTCGGCGGATCGGACCGCGCCGCACAGGGCGATCCTATCCTCGCCGCCACCGACGCGCTGGAAAAGCGGGTGGGTGCTTGGCGCGAGGAGCGCTCCTATGTGGTGACGCTCGCGGTTTCGACCGAGGACCCGGACAAATCGGTGCGGATCGCCAATGCCATCGTCGCGGCCTTCCAGGCGGAACTCGCCAAGGCCGAGTCGGACGGCGCCGGCCGCGCTGCCGCCGCGCTGATGGACCGGCTCGCCGAGCTGCGGAGTGGCGTCGCCGCGGCGGAAGACGCGGTCGAGACCTTCAAGCGGGCCCATGGCCTGCAGCAGAGCAATGGCGAACTGGTCAATTCGCAGTCGATGGCACTGCTCAATTCGCGCGCCGTCGATGCGCAGCAGGCGCTGATCCTCGCCCAGTCGCACTACCGCGAACTGACCGATCCGGTCACGGGCGCCGCCAATGCCGACGCCGTGCAGACGCCGACCATGGTGGCGCTGCGCACCCAGTATGGGCTGCTCAAGCAGCAGGCCGACGCCAATGCCACCATGTATGGCCCGCTTCACCCCAACCGGGCCGCTGGCGAACGGCAGCTCGCGGGCCTCGCCCAGCAGATCGCCGCCGAGGCGGCCCGCGCCGTGCAGCAGGCCAAGCTCGAACTCGACCAGGCGCGCGGCGCCGTCGCCGGGCTCGACCAGCAGACCGACGCGGCGCGCACGACGGTTGCGACCGACGACCAGGCGCTGGTGGAGCTGCGTGAACTCGATCGCGACGCCAGGGCCAAGGCCGCCGTCTACGAGGCGTTCCTGACCCGCGCCCGCGAGGTCACCGAGCAACAGCAGCTCGACACCACCAATATCCGGACGATCACGCCGGCAACGCCGCCGGAAGCCCGCAGCTGGCCGCCGCGCACGGTCGTCGTGGCCGGGGCGGGCGCGGTGGGCGGCGGAATGCTCGGCATCCTCGTGGCGCTCGGGCTCGGTTTTCTCGCCGAGACCCGCCGCCTGCGCAGGGCCTAGCCGGCCATGGCATCGGCGACGGCACATCAAGTCGACACGCACAGCGGCGGCCACGTCGGCCGCGCGCTGATGTTTCTTGTCGTGCTGGGATATTACTGGATCACGCTGGCGCCGTTCCCCGATCTGGGTCTCGCGAGCCTCGCCGATCCCTATTCGGGCAGCTCCAATCTGCTCAACCAGGTCGTGGCGATCGCCTTGTTCGGGGCATTGCTGGTGTTCGCGCTTCGCCATCCGCTCCGCCATCTGGTGGCGCAGCCGCGGCTGCTGCTGGCAGCGCTGTTCGGCTGGTTCACCATCACCTCGCTCATGGCCGACGACCCGGGCACCGCGCTCAAGCGGGTAGCGATGGCGGCGATGGTCTGCGTCGGCGCCAGCATCTTTCTCCTCTTGCCGCGCGACGAGAAGCATTTTGCCAAGCTCATCGGCATCGGCCTCCTGCTGCTGCTCGGTCTCGCTTATTGGGGCGTGCTGTTCTGGCCCTCGCGCTCGATCCACCAGCTGACCGACGTGGTCGAGCCGTTGCTCGCCGGGCTCTGGCGCGGCGAGTTCGGGCACAAGAACGTCGCTGCCGAGGCGATGGCCTTCACCATCTTCGGCGGACTGTTCGTGTGGGCGCGCTGGTCGAAACTGGTCGGCGCGATGCTCATCGGCTTTGCCTTGTTCTTCCTGTTCAAGACCGGCGGCAAGACGTCGCTGATGATGGTACCGGCGATGCTGGTCCTCGCTTTCGCCTTCGAGCGGTGGCGCGGGCTGCGCCTGCCGATCGCGGTGGGCGGCCTGGGCCTCTTCAACCTGGTCGCCGTCGGCTCGGCGGTATGGCCGCCGATCCAGAAGCTGGTCGCCGGGCTTGGCATCGACGCGACCTTCACCGATCGCGTCGACATCTGGCAGCTGGCGTTCTCGGCGATCGGCAGGCGGCCGCTGACCGGCTACGGCTTCCAGTCCTACTGGCAGACTGAAACGCTGGTCTATGGCGGCGGCAATGTCGAAACCTGGGCGGTGTTTGCCGCCAACGGACATAACGCCTATCTCGATGCGGCGGTGAACGCCGGCATTCCCGGCCTCGTGCTGGTCGTCCTGTGGCTGGTGATCCGGCCGATCGGCGATCTCGCACGGGCCGAGGGCAGCGGCAACGATCCGGCGCTCACCCGGTTGTTCCTGCGCATCTGGCTCTACGGCATCTTCGCGGCGAGCCTCGAGAGCTCGTTCTTCGTCAATGCCGGGCCGGTCTGGTTCACCATCCTGATCGGCGTTTTCGGCCTCCAGTATCAGGGCCGCGGCCAATTGGTGACGCGGCCGCGTCCCGCCCTGGTGGGGGAGGCGGTCCATGTTTAAGCAGATCAGCCTCGCCGACCGGCTGGCCAACCGTCTGGCGCGGGCGCTACCGCGGCCGAAGATGCACATCGAGCCGCAGCGGCCGATCGTCAGCTTCACCTTCGACGATGTGCCGGAGACGGCCTTGTCCAACGGCGCGCGCATTCTCGAGCAGTTCGGCGTGCGCGGCACGTTCTACACCGCCGGGGGGCTGTCGGGACGCGTCCATGACGGCCAGCCGATGCTGGCCGACGAGGGCTACCGCGAGCTCGCGTCGCGCGGGCACGAACTGGGCCATCACACATTTTCGCACCGCTCGCCGGTGCGGCTGGCGGGCCGCTATCGCGACGACCTCGACCGCAACGATGCGTTCCTGACGACGGTGACGGATGGCTATGCGAAGAACTTCGCCTTTCCCTATGGGCTGACCTCGCCGGCGGCGCAGCGGGCGGTCGATCGCCGCTTCCGCAGCGGCCGCGGCGTGCTGCCGGGGATCAACCGCGGGCCGGCCGACCCCGGCCTCCTGTTGTCGGTCGAGATCGGCGGCCGCTCCGAGCCCGCCTCGCTGGTGGGCTGGATCGACGACGCGGTGGCGACGCCCGGCTGGCTCATCTACTTCACCCACGACGTCAAGGACCCGCCGAGCCGGTACGGCTGCCCGCCGGACCTGCTGGAGCGGCTGGTCGGCCATGCGCTCGAGACCGGCTGCGAGGTGCTGACGGTGGATGCTGCGCTCGACCGGCTGGAGGCGGCGCCGTGAGCCTCTCCCTGATCACCGCGAGCTATCGGGGCGATCTCGAGTCCTGCCGGCTGCTGGCGGACTCGATCGATGCCCATGTGACCGGCTACAGCCGCCACTACATCGTCGTTCCACAGGACGATGTCGCGATGTTCGGCGCGCTCGCCGGGCCGCGGCGTGAGATCGTCGACGAAACGGAGCTGCTCCGCTCGGGGCTGATGACCTTGCCGGTCAAGTGGCGCGGCCGCAGTTATCTCTGGGCGCCATGGCTGGGCCGGCCGATCTATGGCTGGCACATGCAGCAGCTCAGGAAGATCGGCATGACGCTGGCGCAGCCCGAGGCGCGCGTGCTGCATGTCGATTCCGACAATTGCTTCGTCAGGCCCTTCGATGCCTCGACGCTGGCGGACGGCAAAGTGCCGCTGCACGTCGAACGGGGTGTGGTCGACGCCGCGCTCCCCGCTCATGTCGAGTGGTGGCGCAATGCCCACCTTCTGCTCGGCCGGACGGTGCCCGAGCTGCCGGGCGACGATTTCGTCGGCCAGATGAACGTCTGGGAGAAGGCCTCGGTCGAAGCGATGGTGGCGCGGATCGAGGCAGTGAGCGGCACGACCTGGCTTCGGGCGCTGGCATGCACCCGGCAGTTCTCCGAATACATGATCTACGGCGTCGCGGTGACCACCGATCCGGCGCTCGCCGCGCGGCATGAGGCGGTGAGCACCTCGCCCTGCCTCGCCTATTGGGACGGCCCGGCGCTCGACGCGGCGAGCTTTCCGGGCTTTGTCGCAAAACTCGGGCCGAAGCAGGCAGCGGTCGCGGTGCAGTCGTTCACCCGGACGCCGGTCGAGGTGATCCGGGCGTTCGCGCTGGGTGGGACCGGTTCCGCATGAGCAATCCGCGCGCTGTGGTGGTGGTGCCGACATTCCGGCGGCCGGCGATGCTGCGCGCGACGCTGGCGTCGCTCATGGCGCAGCAGACCGGCGTGCCGTTCGCGGCGATCGTCGTCGAAAACGATGCCGGCGGCGAGGGCCAGCGCGTCGCCGAGGAATTCTTTGCCGACGGGCGGCTCGACGGCTCGACGGTGGTCGAGCCGAAGCAGGGCAATGTCGAGGCGATCAATGCCGGCTTCGCGGCGGCGCTCGAGCGCTATCCTGCGGCCGAATATTTTCTGATGATCGACGACGACGAGGTGGCCTCGCCCGGCTGGCTGGAGCGGATGGTCGGGGCGGCCGAAACCTCGGGCGCCGACATCGTCGGCGGGCCGGTGAACCCGCAGTTCGAGGCGGCGGCCGGCGAAGGGATGCGAAGCCATCCGGTGTTCTGGCCGATCGATGCGCCGAGCGGCCCCTTGCCGATGATTTTCGGCAGCGGCAACTGCCTGATCCGGCGCAAGGTATTCGCAACCCTTGGGTTGCCGGCGTTCGACGTGGCGTTCAACCACCTCGGAGGTGGCGACACCGATTTCTTCACCCGCGCGCGGTTGGCGGAAGTGACGTTCTACTGGCAGGCCGACGCGCTGGTGACCGAGACCGTGCCCGAGGCCCGGACCCAGGCGGGCTGGGTGTTCCGGCGCGGCCTCAGGATCGGCGCCATCAACCGCCGGATCGAGCTGAAGCGCAGCGGGACCGCCCGCGTGCTGGTGAAGGATGCGGCGATCCTCGCCGTCGCGCCGTTCCGCTTCGGGCGCGAACTGCTGCGCTCGCGCAGCCTGCTCAGGGCGCTGCACCCGGTGACCATCGCACTCGGACGGGTGCTGTCGATCGGCGGAGTCGAGACGCGCCAGTATCGCGCCGGACGCTAGGCATGGCACGTCACCTGGTCCTCATCTCGGATGCGGAGGCGACCTGCGGGGTCGAGGAATTCGCCCGCCAGACGGCGCGGCGGCTTGGCGGCAGCGGCGCGACGCATGTGCTCGATGCCGACATGCCAAACCTGACCAAAGCGCTGGCGGGCGCCGCCGACCTCATCATCAACCTGCCGGTGGTCGCCTGGAAGAAGAAGCTCGCCGCGCCGATCCTCGCGGCGGCACATGCCAGAATGGCCGGGCGCGAGGTGACGATCATCCTCCACGAATGGGCCGATCTGGCGCTCGCCCGGCGCCTCTCGTATTTGCCGCTGCTGCCACTGGCGACGCGCATCCTGTTTTCGGCGCCCGAGGTGATGGCGCAGTTCGAGTCGACGCCGGTGTCGCGGATCGTCACGAAGCGGCGCGCGGTGGTGCCGATCCCGCCCAATTTCGCGGTGCCCGGATGGACCAGCGGCTCGGCGCGTTCGGACCGCCTCGCCGCCGACCGGGCGAAGGGGACGATGATCCTGGCGCAGTTCGGCTCGATCTATCCCAAGAAAGATCCGCTGGTGCTGCTCGACGTCGCCGCCGAGTTGATGCGCCGGGGCATCGAGCTCAGGCTCGTGTTCATCGGCTCGTTCGTCAAGGATGGCGGGACGGTGGAGGCCGATTTTTGGGCCAGGGTCGAGGCGCTGGGACTCAAAGACCGCGTCGAGGTCACTGGCTACCTCAAGGATGCGGCGAAGCTCTATGGTCTGTTCGCCGAGGTCGATGCCTTCGTCTATCCGCTGAGCGAAGGGCTGACCTCGCGCCGCGCGAGCGTTCTCGCCGCGGCGCTGTCGGGCAGACCGGTCGTCGTCAGCGCGCCGCAGCGCGCGGATTCGCTGGCGCATCACCGGCTGTTCAATGTGCTGCTCAAGGCCGGGACGCTGCAGCTGGTGCCCCGGGACGCAACGGCGGCGATGTTCGCCGATGCGGTGCTGGCGACGCGCGGCATGCCACACCGGCCGGTGATGGACGGACGGCAGATCGATGCGGTCTGGAGCGACCTGATCGCGACACTCTCGGCTTAACCAGTTTGGGCCTTTGCGCTGAGGCCCGGCGCGTCCCTCCGCTAGATTAGAGCATCGTGCGGAAAAGTGGCCTTCCGGTTTTCCGCAAGAACGATGCGACAACAAAGAGATAGAGCGGGCGTCTTGATTCCATCAAAACGCACCCCGCTCTAGCGGCACAGATTTGCGGAAGTTTTCGATGCTCGATCGCGCCACCAGCCAGACCGCCGATGCGGAATTCAGCCTGACCGTCCACCGCACCCTGCCGGTCGATTGGCCGGGTGTGCGGTCGCTGGGCACGGCGCGGGCGCATATCTTCCAGACGCGGGAGTTCCTCGACATATGGGCCGCGACATTCGGCGTCGCCATGGGCCTCGATGCCCGCTTCGTCGATGTGCGCGACAGCGATGGGACTCTCGTGCTGCGGGTGCCGCTCGCCATCGAGTCCCGCCGCGGCATCCGGGTGCTCGGCTTTGCCGACCAGAGCACCGCCGACTATTGTGCGCCGATCCTCTATCCGACGGCCATCGCGTGGACGCCCGAGCGCGCCAGGGCGTTGTGGGCGGCGATCGAGGCGGCGCTGCCGGCGGTCGATCAGGTGGTGCTCGACAAGATGCCGGCGATGGTCGGTGATTGCGTCAATCCATTGTTCCTTCTCGCCGACGACGCCAACCCCGAATCCTGCCACGGCTCCAATTTGCTGCGACCCTGGGCCGAGATCGAAGCGACCCAGGCGCAGCTCAAGACGCTGAAGCGCAAGGCGCGCGGCCTCGAAAAGCTCGACGCGGTCCGCTTCGTCGTCGCCACCGACAAGCCCGAGCGCGACCGGCTGCTGACCCGGCTGCTGGAGCAGAAGCAGCGCCGCTTCGAGGACACGCGCGTGCCCGGCTTTGCCGAAGCGCCGGAGCCCAAGCGCTTCTTCGAGCAGGCCACCGAGGTGTTCGCGGCGAGCGGCGATCTCACTCTTTGTGCGCTCGAAGTGGGGGGCGAGCTGATCGCGACGAGCTGGACGGTGGCGCTCGGCAAGACCGTCTACGAGCTGATGATCGGGTTCGAGTCGGGCGAATGGGCCAAGCACTCGGGCGGCCGCATCCTCAATCTCCGATTCCTCGAATGGGCAAAGGCGCAGGGCTTCGCCTATGTCGACCACGGCATCGGCGACGAGGACTGGAAGCACGAGAACTGCGACACCCATGTGCCGCTGGGCCGGTTGATCGCGGCGCGCTCGGCCAAGGGTCGACGGGCGCTTGCGACGGCGGCGTTGCTGGCGAAGGTCCGGGGCACCCGGCTCTATCAGACGCTCAGGCCGTACAAATGGATCGTCAAGCGCGCGTTGCGGCGGGGGTAGCGACTGGGACGCCACCCCTATGCGCACAGCTCTCTCCGCCGTCATGGCCGGGCTTGCATTGACGGTGTGGTGATAGGCTTGCGCTGCGGAGGGCGTTGAGGATGGCCGGGCTGGCCGGTAAAGGCCGAGGTCAAGCATGGCCCTGTCTGCTCTTCGCTGAACCCGAACAGTTGGGCGGG
>JACRAF010000040.1 GCA_016213505.1 Devosia nanyangense | reverse complement strand
GACACCATGACGTCGAGCACTTCCTTGACCATCTCGGGATCGAGCGCCGAGGTGGGCTCGTCGAACAGCATGATCTGCGGCTGCATGCACAGCGACCGGGCGATGGCGACGCGCTGCTGCTGGCCGCCGGAGAGCTGGCCCGGAAACTTGTTGGCCTGCTCGGGGATCTTGACCCGCTCGAGGTAGTGCATGGCCGTCGTCTCGGCCTCGGATTTGGGAATGCCGCGCACCCAGATCGGCGCCAGCGTCAGGTTCTGCAGGATCGTCAGATGCGGGAACAGGTTGAAGTGCTGGAACACCATTCCGACTTCGCGCCTCACTTCGTCGACGCGCTTGAGATCGGAAGTCAGCTCGGTGCCGAAGACGACGATCTGGCCCTTCTGGTGTTCCTCGAGCCGGTTGATGCAGCGGATCAGCGTCGACTTGCCCGAGCCGGAGGGGCCGGCGATGACGATGCGCTCGCCTTCCATGACCTTGAGGTTGACATCGCGCAGCACATGGAAATCGGCATACCATTTGTGCATGCCGATGATCTCGATCGCGGGGTTGGTCTTGCTGACCACCAGCTTGCTCGGATCGACGGTCGGCCCCTCGGTCATCTGCTCCATGCTCATCGTCTGATCCTTACCTATGACCGGTGTCGAGGCGCCGCTCGAGGAAACGAGAGTAGCGCGACATCGAAAAACAGAAAACCCAAAACACCAGTCCGGCGAAGATGTAACCGGTAACCGTGAGATTCGGCGACAGCCAGTCCTGGTCGCCCAGCGCCGATTGCATCGTGTTGAGCAGATCGAACAGGCCGACGATCGAGACCAGCGAGGTGTCCTTGAACAGCGAGATGAAGTTGCCGACGATGCCGGGGATGACGTGCTTGATCGCCTGCGGCAGGATGACGAAGGCCATCGACTTCCAGTAGCTCAGACCCAGCGAGGATGCGGCTTCATATTGCCCGCGCGGCAGCGCCTGCAGCCCGCCGCGCACGACCTCGGCGAGATAGGCGGATTCGAACAGGGTCACGCCCACCAGCGCGCGCAGCAGTTTGTCGACCGTCGTCCCTTGCGGCATGAACAGCGGCAGCATCACCGAAGCCATGAACAGCACGGTGATCAACGGCACGGCGCGCCAGAGCTCGATGAACAGGATCGACAGCGTCTTGATGATCGGCAGCCGCGATCGCCGTCCGAGGGCCAGCAGGATGCCGATCGGGATCGAGCAGGTGATGCCGACCACCGAGATGACCAGGGTGATGAGCAAGCCGCCCCATTTTTCGGTCGGCACCGGGGTGATCCCGAACACCCCGCCGGTCAGCAGGAAAAACGAGACGATCGGCAGCACGATGAAGAACAGGATCGCGTTCGGGACCTTGTAGGGCGCCTTGGGCGTGAACAGCGGAACGATCAGCACCAGCCCGGAAATCAGGACGATGTTCGGACGCCACAGCTCGGTCTGCGGATAGAACCCGTAAACAAAGAACGTGATGCGCGCCGAGATGAAGGCCCAGCAAGCGCCGACGCCTTCGGGCCGGCAGAGATCGCCTTTCAGCCCGTCCGGATCGGTCCACACCGCCTTGAACACCAGGAAATTGAGAAGCGGCGGCATCACCCAGGCAAGGAAGGCGATCGACAGCAGCGTCAGAACGGTGTTGCCGATCGACGAGAACAGATGCTTGCGCACCCAGCCGATCAGCCCGGTGACGCGGATCGGCGGACGCTCGGCGGGCGCCATCTCGGTGCGGACGAAGCGGGCGGTGTCATCGCTCATGGCTCGCTCCTACCGTTCCTTGAGCGCAACGCGCGCGTTGTAGATGTTCATCAGCGCAGAGGTGCCCAGCGAGAACGTCAGGTAGACGAGCATGGTGAGCGAGATGATCTCGATCGCCCGCCCGGTTTGATTGAGTGCCGTGCCGGCGAACACGTTCACCAGTTCGGGGAAGCCGACCGCCGCACCGAGCGACGAGTTCTTGGTGAGGTTGAGGTACTGGCTGGTCAGCGGCGGGATGATCACCCGCATCGCCTGCGGGACGACGACGAGCCGCAACCGGTCACCCTCGCGAAGCCCGAGCGACGCCGCCGCTTCTGTCTGGCCCTTGTTCACCGCCAGGATGCCGGCGCGCACGATCTCGGCGATGAAGGTGGCGGTATAGAGGACGAGCCCCATGACCAGCGCCACCAGTTCGGGCGGCAGGTCTTCGCCCCCCTCGTAGTTGAAGCCCTTCAGCACCGGGATGGAGAAGGTGACATGGCTGCCGCTCAGCAGGTAGCCGGCGACGGGAACCACGATGAGAATGCCGAGATTGGTCCAGCCCACCGGGAAGCGCTTGCCGGTTGCCTCGAGCCGGCGCAGGGCCCAGCGGCGCACGGCGAAGGCGGCGACGATAGCGACCACGGTGGCGCCGACGGCGTAGATGAAGCGATCGTCGAGCACGGGCCAGGGAACGAAGAAGCCGCGCTTGTTGAGGACGAACGTATCGAAATAGACGAAGCTCTGCTTGACGTTCGGCATCGTCTTGAGGACGGCGAAGTACCAGAAGTAGAGCTGCAGCAGCAGCGGGATGTTGCGCAGCGTCTCGATATAGATGGTTGCGAGCCACGAGATGATGAGGTTCGACGACAGTCGCGCGATGCCGAGGATGAAGCCCCAGATGGTCGCGAGGATAATGCCGACAAAGGCCACGAGCAGCGTGTTGAGCAAGCCGACCGCGAAGGCGCCCCAGTAGCTGGAGGCGCGATCGTAGGGGATGAGCTTGAAGAAGATGTCGAAGCCCGCGACCTGATTGAGGAAGTCGAACCCCATCGTCTTGTTCTGTGCAACGAGGTTCTGCACCGCGTTGGACAGGATGAAGACGAACAGGGCGACGACCAAGCCGGCGACGATGATCTGGTAGATGACGCCCCGGACCACCGGGTCGTTGAGAAACGCTGTTCGAGGTGGGTCGAGATGAGCCGCAGTCGTCGTCATTGATCAGGTGCCCCGACGCCAAAACGTTTCGGAATTGGCCTGGGAGGGGGAGTCTGCCCATCCACCACCCGGCCCGTAGCTGGCGCGGCCGTAACGGCCGCGCCAGTCGCGATGGCGTTAGCGGATCGGCGGCGCGTACTGGATGCCGCCGTCTTTCCAGAGAGCATTGAGGCCGCGGGCGAGCTTGAGCGGCGTGTTCGGCCCGACGGTCTTCTCGTAGATCTCGGAGTAGTTACCGACGAGCTTGATGATCTGGTAGGCCCAATCCTTGGTCAGGCCCATCGGCGTGCCGAAGTCGCCTTCGACGCCCAGCAGGCGCTTGATTTCAGGATTGTCGGACCCGAGCATCTCGTCGACATTCTTGGACGAAACGCCAAGCTCTTCGGCATCGAGCAGGGCGAAGTAGGTCCAGCGCGAGACATTGAACCAGGCCGGATCACCGGCGCGCACCACCGGTCCGAGCGGCTCTTTCGAGATGATCTCGGGAAGGATGATGTAGTCGTCCGGATTGGCCAACAGCGCACGCTCACCGGCCAGAGCCGAGGAGTCCGTGGTGAACACATCGCAACGATGGTCTTCGAAAGCCTTGACGGTCTCGTCTTCGGCCTCGAACACGACGGGCTTGTACTCGAGCTTGTTGGCGGCGAAGTAGTCGGCCGCGTTGAGCTCGGTGGTGGTGCCCTTCTCGATGCAGATCGTGGCGCCGCTCAGCTGGCTCGCCGAGGTGATGCCATCGGCCTTGCGGACCATGAAGCCCTGGCCGTCGTAGTAGGTGACGCCGGTGAAGCTGATGCCGAGCGAGGTATCACGGCCCATGGTCCAGGTCGTGGTGCGCGACAGCACGTCGACTTCACCATTGGCCAGCGCCGCGAAGCGCTCCGTCGAGGTCAGCGGCGAATAGCGGACGGCGTCCGCGTTGTTGAACACAGCCGCGGCCAGCGCGCGGCAATACTCGACGTCGAGGCCGGCCCAGTTGTTATTGGCATCGGGAATTGCGAAGCCCGGCGTGCTCGGCGTTACGCCACATTGCACGAAGCCTTTTGCCTTGATGTCGGACAGCACGTCGGCCGAGGCGGCAGTCGCCGTCAGCCCGAACGCGGCCACGACCGCTACGCCAAGAAGTATCTTTTTCATAGGTTTGCCCTTGTTTCCTGACCCTGTTTGTCCCGGATCGGAGTTGTTCTTCCATCCGACGGCACCACCGCCTTTTACGGCGGCAGTGATGCTGTTAGGTATCGAAGCGGCAATTAACGGTTACGTCAAGCGCCATGGCCGGAATGTGGCAGCAAGCTTGACGGTTTTTTGTTCACACCAAGGGTCTTGGTAACATTTTAGGCAGGACGCACACAGCAATGGCTGAAAACGACGGCAAGAAGGGCCAGCAAGGCCCCGAGACTATTCTCACCCACACCGGCCGGCATCCAGAACGCCATTTCGGTTTCGTCAACACACCGGTCTACCGCGGCTCGACGGTGGTGTTCCCGACCCTCGACGCGCTCGAAAGCACCGAGCCGCGCTTCGACTATGGCCGGACCGGCAACCCGTCCTCGGCGGCGGTGGAAGAGTGCATCAGCGCGCTCGAAGGCGCCGCCGGCACCGTGCTCGCGCCCTCCGGGCTTTCGGCGATCGCCCTGGCGCTGCTGACGGTGCTGAGCGCCGGCGACGAAGTCCTGGTCACCGACAGCGCCTACCAGCCGACGCGCCGCGTTTCGGATGGCGTACTGGCCCGCATGGGCGTCGCCGTGCGCTACTACGATCCGCGCATCGGGGCCGGCATCGCGGCGCGGATCACCGACAAGACCAAGGCGATCTTCGTCGAGAGCCCGGCCTCGCTCACCTTCGAAGTGCAGGACCTGCCGGCCATCGCCGCAATCGCCAACGCACGGGACATCGCCGTCATCGTCGACAATTCGTGGGCGACGCCACTCTACTACCATCCGCTCGCGATGGGCGCCGACATCGTCATTCATGCCGGCACAAAAATGTTCGTCGGCCATTCCGACGCGATGTTCGGCACCGCCTCGGCGAACGAGAAATGGTTCAAAGCCCTGAAGGACACCCACGTCCGGCTGGGTCTCTGCGCCTCACCCGACGACTGCTTCCTCGCCGCCCGGGGGCTGCGCACGCTGGCGCTGCGGATGAAGGAGCACAGCGCCCGCTCGACCGAGATCGCCGGGTGGCTGGAGGGGCAGGCGGGCGTGCGCAGGGTGATCCACCCTGCCCTGCCGAGCCATCCCGACCATGCGCTGTTCCGGCGCGACTTCACCGGCGCGGGCAGTGTGTTCTCGGTGCTGCTCGAGCCAAAACCGCGCGCCGCGCTGGCCGCCATGGTCGATGGCCTCGGGCTGTTCGGCATGGGCTGGTCGTGGGGCGGCTACGAAAGCCTCTGCCTGCCGATCCATCCCGAAAAGATCCGCACCGCGGTCAAGTGGCAGGAGCCGGGCCCGATGCTGCGCCTGCATATCGGCCTCGAGGACGTCGACGACCTCAAGGCCGACCTGGCCGCGGCGCTCCAGCGCTACTGCGCCGCCTGAGCGCAAGGACGCGCTTGAGCGACGAGGTCGGCCGCATGGCGATGCGGCCGGCGGCATCGAAGCGGAACATCCAGCCGCGCCGCGCGAACACCCAGCGCACGAAATAGGCGCCGATGAGCCCGAGCAGCGCGCCGCCGACGACGTCGCTCGGATAGTGCACGCCGAGCGCGACGCGCGACACCGCCATCACCGACGCAAAGGCGAGCACCGGATAGAACCAGCGCTCGGAGACGAAGCCGATCACCGCGGCGAGCGCGAAGGCGGTGGTGGCGTGGCCGGAGGGAAAGCTCTGGTAGGTCCAGTCGAGCCAGTTCCAGTGGACGCCGAAAAGACCGGTGTCGTCGTAGTGGCTGGGACGGCCGCGGCCGATCAGCCGCTTGCTCAGCGTCGCGATCAGGCTCGGCAGCCCCACCCCGGCAAAGAAAAAGCCGAAGAGTTCGGCGAACTGCCAGAGCAGCAGGCGGATCAGCTTCCTGCGGACGACGAGAGCCAGGATCGCGGTCGCCGCGAAGAGGACGCCGGACGGATAGAGGATCCAGCCCGACTCGCCGTAGGGCGTGATCTCGGCCAGCGCGACCCGGACGGCCTCGGGCCAGCTCTGGGCCCACAGCGAAAGCGGCCGGTCGAACGCCAGCGCGACGGCGAGCAGGGCCAGCGCCCCGCCGGCCGTGGCCCACCAGCGATTTTCGTCCAGCCCCAGCGGCCAGGGTCTCGAAAGATCGGTCATGGCCCAATGGTCGGGGGATTTGCCGCCGCGGTCAACCGGCGCGCCAGCCTTGCCCTTTCATTGAAGCTCCGGTAACGGATCAAGGCGGAATTCGGGGTATAGCTCAGCCTGGTAGAGCACCGGTTTTGGGAACCGGGGGTCGAGTGTTCGAATCACTTTGCCCCGACCATTTTTAGGAAGTTCGCGATGACTGCTCGGATCTATCGTCCCGCCCCCAACGCCATGCAGTCCGGCCGGGGCAAGTCGAAGACCTGGGTGCTGGTGCACGAACCGGCGAGCGCCCGCGAGATCGAGCCGCTGATGGGCTACACCGCGACCAGCGATACCCAGATCCAGGTGCGGCTGTCGTTCGATACGCTCGAGGAAGCCGAGGCCTACGCCCGCACCAACGGCATCCCCTACTCGGTGCAGCCGCCGCACAGCTCGATCCCCAAGCGTTCGAGCTATCCCGACAATTTCCGCTTCGACCGCAAGTCGCCCTGGACCCACTGACGGGCCGCGGCGAGCCCTGGAGAGCCGATGCCCGCCGGAACCGAAATGACCCGCCTCAAGCGCGATATCGAAGCGCTGGAGCAGGCGGTGAACCTCGACCTCAAGCCGGGCTCGAAGACGGCGATGACCGCGAGCCAGAAGCGGGCGCTGAAGTCGGAGATCCAGCAGGCCATGCAAGCGCTGGACGAACTGGCGACGCGGCTCACGGGGTGAGCCTCACACCTCGCTGAGCTTGGTCCATTTCCCATCCGCTTTGCTCGAGGCGATCGAGGCGGTGATGAACGCGACGCCTTCGACGCCGTCGGCGAGGCTTGGCAGCAG
Organism: Devosia nanyangense; assembly: GCA_016213505.1. Lineage (GTDB taxonomy): Bacteria > Pseudomonadota > Alphaproteobacteria > Rhizobiales > Devosiaceae > Devosia_A > Devosia_A nanyangense. The sequence continues at coordinate 20,374 of JACRAF010000040.1, read as the reverse complement.
CGGCGCATAGGCTTTGCCCTCGCCGCGGATGACGTCGGCGAACTGGCTGTAGAGCGTGGCGAAGGCTTCGAGGTAGCCCTCGGGGTGGCCGCCCGGAATGCGGATGTTCATCGACGCCGCCGGCGGCTGGCTGATGGCGCCGCCGCGGGTCAGCAGCACGGCGGGCTTGCCCAGTTCGCTGAACCACATCTGATTGGGATTGTCCTGCCGCCACTCGATGCCGGCCTTCTCGCCATAGACGCGGATCTTGAGGCCGTTCTCGTTGCCCGGCGCGACCTGGCTGGCCCACAGCATACCCCGGGCGCCGCCCTGGAAGCGCAAGAGGATGTGGACGTTGTCGTCGACCTTGCGGCCCTTGACGAAGCTCTGCAGGTCCGCGCTCACGGCGTCGGTCTTGAGCCCCGTGATGAAGCGGACGAGGTTGTAGGCGTGCGTGCCGATATCGCCGATGGCGCCGCCGGCGCCCGAGCGCTTGGGATCGGTGCGCCACGCCGCCTGCTTGTTGCCGGGATCGGCCGGGGTCGACAGCCAGTCCTGCGGGTATTCGACCTGCACCACCCGCAGCTTGCCCAGAGCGCCCGACTTCACCAGTTCGCGCGCCTGCCGGACCAGCGGGTAGCCGGTGTAGTTGTGGGTGAGCAGGAATTTTGCCCCCTTCGCCGGCTTCACCGCGGCCAGGGCCCGTGCGGCGGCGAGGGTCGAACTCAGCGGCTTATCGCAGATAACGTGGATACCGGCTTCGAGGAAGAGCTTGGCCGGCGGCACATGCATGTGGTTGGGCGTGACGATCGACACCGCCTCGATGCCGTCGGGCCGCGCCGATTCCTTCTTCGCCATCTCCTCGAACGAGGTGTAGGTGCGCGCCGGGTCGAGGCCGATGTTCCGGCCCGATTCCATCGCCACCTCGGGGTGGGACGACAGCGCGCCCGCGACGAGCTCGTAGTCGTTGTCGAGCCGGGCCGCGATTCGATGAACGTAGCCGATGAAGGCGCCCGTACCGCCTCCGACCATTCCCAGGCGAATGCGCCGCTTGCCGCTCTCGGACATCGATTCTCTCCCCAATCTTCCTTGTTGTCGCGCTCGCGAACCGCAGAACCGGAAGGCCATCCCCGCCTACGCGGGGACATGCCTTTGCCGCTCGCGCTCTGCTACCGGTCCAGGCCGAGCATCCTGCGGTTGGCCGCCTTGTCGGTGCCGCTCGCGGCAAAATCGTCGAAGGCGCGCTCGGTGACCCGGATGATGTGATCGGCGATGAAGGGGGCCCCCTCCGCCGCGCCCTGCTCGGGGTGCTTCATGGCATCCTCCCATTCGAGCACCGCCCAGCCGTCGAAATCGTATTCGGTGAGTTTCGAGAACACCGCCGCCCAATCGACATGGCCGTCGCCGAGCGAACGGAAGCGCCCTGCCCGCTGCACCCAGCCCTGATAGCCGCCATAGACGCCCTGCCGGCCGGTCGGATTGAACTCGGCGTCCTTGGCGTGAAACATCCTTATCTTGTCGTGGTAGATGTCGATGTAGCTCAGATAGTCCAGCGCCTGCAGGATGAAGTGGCTGGGATCGTAGAGGATGTTGGCGCGCGGATGGTTGTTGGTCGCCGCGAGGAACATCTCGTAGGTCACCCCGTCATGCAGGTCCTCGCCGGGATGGATCTCGTAGCAGACGTCGACGCCGTTGCGGTCGAACTCGTCGAGGATCGGCACCCAGCGCCGCGCCAGCTCGGCGAACGCCTCCTCGACCAGACCCGCCGGACGCTGCGGCCACGGATACATGAACGGCCAGGCCAGCGCGCCCGAGAACGTCGCGTGCACTGAAAAGCCCATGTTCCTGCTCGCCTGCGCCGCCCATTTGAGCTGCTGCACAGCCCATTCCTGCCGCGCTTTGGGATTGCCATGGACGCTCGCCGGCGCAAAGCCGTCGAAGGCCGTGTCGTAGGCCGGGTGGACAGCAACGAGCTGGCCCTGGAGATGCGACGTCAGGTCGGTGATGACGACGTTGTGCCTGGCGGTGACGGCGTGAAGATCATCGGCATACGCCTTGCTCGTCGCTGCTTTTTCGAGGTCGATCAACTGGCCGGCCCAGGCCGGGATCTGGATGCCTTTGTAGCCGAGGCGGCCGGCCCACCGGGCGATGTTGTCGAGGCTGTCGAACGGCGCGGTGTCGCTGGCGAACTGGCCAAGGAAGATGGCCGGGCCCTTGATGGTCTTCATGATGCGCTCCCTGCGGGCCGGCGTTGTCCCCGGCCTCTGATGTACGTAACTTGACGCGGAAACTCGACGCTCGCATCCGAACTGTCAAGGCGGGATGCCGTTCCAGTTCGGCGCGCATAGCGGGCCGAGGCGGGCGCGCAACGCAGCGCCCAAATCCCCCGAGACCGGCCGCGATCGGCAACGGCCCCGGTCACTCAGAAAACGACGCTATCGGCGTTCTCGACGTTCATCTCCTGGAACGCGCCGTTGACGATGAATGCCGCCCCGGTCGGCTGGAACGCCGACGCGTAGGTCGACGCTTGATGCGCCTTGTGCGCCGCCTGATCGCGCCAGCATTCGACCATAACCAGGCCGTCGGGATTGTCGGTCATCAGTGCGATGTCGAAATAGACGCAGCCGTCGTCGGCCCGCGAGGCGTCGATGTAGTCTTTCGTCTTCGCCATGAACTCATCGCGCGTCCCCGGCTGGACGCTGAAATGTCCGATCACATAGCGCATGTCTGCCCCCAGATTTCGCTGGGGGCAGCCTAGCGCGAGCCAATGGCAGAGGCCAGATGCCTACTTCAGCAGCGCCAGGGCGTCCTTGGGCTTGAGCGGCGCCGGACGCTCGCAGATGGTGGTGAGGGTGATCACCTTGCCGGTCTCGCCCGCCTTGAGCAGCGAGGTCATCACGTCGACGGCATGCAGCGCCACGTCGAGGCCGCAGCGCGCCGGCCGCCCTTTCTCGATCGCCTGCATCATGTCGGCGAGGCCGGCCGTCCTGTAGTTGGCGCGCGGCACGCCGTCGCCGCCGGTCTGGTTGGCCTTGCCGAACGGATGATCCCACGGCTCGACCTTGGTCTTGATCCCGGACTGGTCGGTGACGACGACGTCGCCGCCGAAGAAGTTCGGGTCGGGGACGTAGACCGAGCCCTCGGTACCGTAGAGCTCGATGTTGTGGTGGCCGTGGCTGAACACGTCCCAGCTCGCGCCAATGGTGATGATGGCGCCCGAATGGAACTCCAGGACGCCGTGGACCGTGGTCGGTGTGCCGACCTTGATCTTCTTGCCCTTGTACGGGCCCTCGGCCGTCACCAGGCGATCCTTGCGCGCCATGCCGGTGAAGGCGGTAACGCGCTTGACCGGTCCGATCAGGTGAATGAGGTCGGTCACGTAGTACGGGCCGACGTCGAGCACCGGGCCGGCGCCGATCTGGAAGAAGAAATTGGGATTGGGGTGCCAGTGTTCCATGCCGCGGCTCATCACGTGGGTCGTGCCCGAGGTGATCTTGCCCAGCTGCTTACTGTCGATGATGTTGCGAACCTGCTGGTGCGCACCGCCGAGGAAGGTGTCGGGCGCCGAGCCGACGCGAAGGCCACGGCTGTCCGCCGCCTTCTTCAGCGCCTTGCCCTCCTTGAGGGTCAGGACGAACGGCTTTTCCGAATAGGCATGCTTGCCGGCCGAGATCGCGTCCATCGACACCTGATAGTGGGTCGCGGGGATGGTGAGATTGACGATGACGTCGATCTCGGAGTTCTTGAGCATCTCGTCGGGCGTCTGCGCCCGGACGTTGAACTCCTCGGCGCGCTTCTTGGCCGCCTCAGGGATGATGTCCGCCACGGCGCGGACTTCGAGCCCTTTGAACAGCGGCGCAAGCCTCAGGTAGGCGCTCGAGATATTGCCGGCACCCATGATGCCGACGCCATAGGTCTTGGCCATGCTCACATCCACTTCTTGACGGAGTCGATCGACCGGCGCGCGAAGCGCACCGCATCGTTCGGCTTATCGTGTTCGGCGACGAGGTATTTCGCCTTGGTCTTCTGCTTGATCGTTGCGAGCAGCGACTTCCAGTCGAGCGTGCCATAGCCGACATCGGCCCAGCCGTCTTCATCGACGCACTCGCCCGCCGGCGCGATGTCCTTGACGTGCACGGCGCTGATGCGGCTGCCGTACTTGTCCATCCATTTGACCGGGTCTTCGCCGCCCTTCACCACCCAGGCGAGGTCCATCTCCCACTCCAGGGACGGCGACGCACCGAGCAGCACTTCGATGGGGTATTTCCCGTCGGCGCCCTTGGCGAACTCCCAATGGTGGTTGTGGTAGCCGAAGCCGATGCCGGCGGCATTGAGGGCGGCGCCGATTTTGGCGAGGCCAGCACCCAGCGCGGCCCAGTCGCCCATCCCTGCACGATAGTCGGGGGTCGGCGGCGCCGGGCAGTAGATCGTCTGGATGCCGACGGTCTGCGCGATCTTGATCGCGGCCGCGGTGTCCTCGAGCTGCGCGTAGCCGATATGGGCGGTCGGCATCACGAGGCCTGCCGCTTTGAGGCTCGCGGCGAGCGCTGCGGGATCGGCGAACTGGCCGCCCCAGCCTTCGACTTGCGTGTAGCCGAGCTGCTTCAAAGTCTTCAGCGTGTCGTCGAGCGACGTCTCGTTGCGCGCGCTGTAGAGCTGATAGGAGAAATCCATAGTCGTCTCTTTCTAGGATTTGCGCCCGCCGCGGTACAATTGCCGGAGCGGGTCGCATGAGGATTATCGATTAGACGCCGCGAAAAGGCCGCCGGACTCGCCGGCGGCCCAAACTGAAACTAGACGCGAACCCCGCTCGCCGCGTCGAACACCGAGACACGCGCCGGATCGAAGCCGAAGGCGACCTTCTGGCCGGGCACCAGATGGATTTCGGCCGCCGCACGGAAGGTCAACGGCTGCGCGCCGATCTTGGTCCAGGCGATCGTGTCAGAACCCATCGGCTCGACGATTTCGATATCGCCTTCCATGGTGACCGGCATCTTGCGCGAGTCCTCGCCGATGGCGATGTGCTCAGGGCGCACGCCGACGACGATGTCGGCGCCTTCCATCGATTTGGTGAAGTCATAGCCCTTCAGTGACACCGAGGTTCCGTCGATCTTGACGCTGCCCGCTTCGAGCTTGCCCTTGAGGAAGTTCATCGGCGGCGAGCCGATGAAGCCGGCGACGAACAGGTTCACCGGCTTGTTGTAGATGGTGTGGGGATCGTCCATCTGCTGGATGATGCCGTCGCGCATGATGGCGATGCGATCGGCCAGCGTCATCGCCTCGATCTGGTCGTGGGTGACGTAGATCATGGTGTTCTTCAGCCGCTGGTGCAGCCGCTTGATCTCGACGCGGAGCTCGGCGCGCAGTTTCGCGTCGAGGTTGGAAAGCGGCTCGTCGAACAGGAACACGTCGACGTCGCGCACCAGCGCCCGGCCGATGGCGACGCGCTGCCGCTGGCCGCCCGAGAGCTGGCCCGGTTTGCGGTCGAGCAGCGGCCCGATCTGGAGGATGTCCGAGGCACGTTGCACCCGCTGCGCGATCTCGGCGGCCGGCATCCGCGCGACCCTCAGGCCAAACGACAGGTTCCGCTCCACCGTCATTTGCGGATAGAGCGCATAGGACTGGAACACCATGCCGATGCCGCGGTCCTTGGGCTCCTCCCAGGTGACGTTCTTACCGGAGATGAAGATCTGCCCGGCGGAAATGTCGAGCAGCCCGGCCAAGCAGTTGAGCAGGGTGGACTTGCCGCAGCCCGAGGGGCCCAGCAGAACGAGGAACTCGCCCTGCCCCACATCGAGGCTCAGATTTTCGAGGACTTTGACTGATCCGAAGTTCAGCGAAAGGTCCCGAACGGAAACGCTGGTCTGCACTCTGTTACCCCTTCACTGCGCCTGCGGCGATGCCGCGCACGAACCATTTGCCCGAGATGAAATAGATGGCGAGCGGCACCAGGGCGGTGAGGATCGTTGCCGCCATGTTGACGTCGTACTCGACGGTGCCGAACGTCGTCTTCACGATGTTGTTGAGCTGAAGCGTCATCGGGATGTTGTCCTTGCCGGCGAACACCAGGCCGAACAGGAAGTCGTTCCAGATGCCCGTCACCTGCAGGATCACCGCCACCGTGGTGATCGGCACCGAGAGCGGCAGCATGACCCTGAAATAGGTCTGCCAGAACCCGGCCCCGTCGATGCGCGCCGCTTTGAAGATCTCCAGCGGGATCGACGAGTAGTAGTTGCGGAACAGCAGCGTCAGGATCGGCATGCCGAAGACGGTGTGGACGATGATGATGCCCGGCAGCGTCGCGAACAGGTGCATTTCGCGCAGGCCGATGATGATCGGATAGACCAGCACCTGGTAGGGCACGAAGGCGCCGAACACGAGCAGGTTGAACAGCACCTCGGCGCCCTTGTAGCGCCAGAAGGTGAGCGCGTAGCCGTTGAGCGACGCCACGATGATCGAAATGAACACCGAGGGCACCGCGATCTTCACCGAGTTGAGGAAGCCCGGCGCGAGGCCGGTACAGTCGCGGCCGGTACAGGCCGAGTTCCACGCCTTGATCCACGGGTCGATCGTCCACTCCCGCGGCAGGTTGAACAGGTGCGCCTCGCGCACCTCCGGCATCGCCTTGAACGAGGTGACCAGCATCACATAGAGCGGCACGCAGAAGAACGCCGCAACGATGATCAGGAAGCAGTAGATGCCGATCCGGCCCGGCGAGATGCGCTTCGGCCGGGGCCCGCTGGGACCCGTCGCCGCGTCGGCCTTGGTGCCCGCCATGGCCGGCTGGGCACCCGTCGCTGCATACGTGTCGGCCGTCATGATACGTTCATCCCCGCACTTCGTTTATTCCACCAGGACACGATGGCCCGGATGAACAGGAGTACCGCGATCGGCGCCAGCATCATGGTCGCGGCGGCCGATCCCTGGCCGACATTGAGTTTCGACTGGATGGCGTTGATCACATACATGGCCGGCATCCAGGTCGCGATGCCGGGGCCGCCGCCGGTCATCGACACGACGAGGTCGAAGGTCCGGATGATGCCGGTGAGCTGCAGCACCAGCGTCGTCGCGATGGCGCCGCGCATCATCGGGATGACGATGTAGAGATAGGTCTTCCAGGTCGGGATGCCGTCGATCTTGGCGGCTTTCCATATCTCCTGGTCGACGCCGCGAACGCCAGCCAGGAGGATCGCCATGGTGACGCCGGCGCCCTGCCAGGTGCCCCCGAGGATAAGGCCGATCATGGCCTGCTTCGGGTCGCCCAGCGGCGCGAACTGGAAATCGGTCCATCCCCAGCTGCGCACCGCGACCTGAAGCCCGAGATTGGGATCGAGGATCCACTGCCAGGCCAGCCCCGTCACGTAGAGCGACATCGCGAAGGGATAAAGGAAGATGGAGCGGAACAGGCTCTCCTGCCGGATGTTCTGGTCCATGAACACGGCCAGGAGGAACCCGACGATGAGATTGATGACCAGCGACATCGCCCCGAAGAACCAGATGTTGCTGACGGCGATCTGCCAGTTGTTGGTGTTCCAGAGGATCTCGTATTGTCTCAGACCAACCCACACCCACCCCGGGAACATGCCGGATTTGGTGAACGACCAGTAGATCGTGAACAGGATCGCGACGAAGAACACCGAGATGGCGATGCCGATCATCGGGATGGTGGCGATGATCGCCTGAAACTGGATCTTTCGCCGCCGTCGCGCCGGTGGGGCAGCGCCCGCCACCGGGACCGTCAGGTCAGCCATCGGGACATCCCCCTATTGGACACGGCACAGTCCCGCTGCGCCTGCCGCGTTGATAGAAGTCGGGCGGCGCTTTGGGCGCCGCCCGATTGGTCGAACCGCGATTACTGCGCGTTCTTGATGATGTCGGCGTACTTCTGCTGAGCTTCATCGACGCTCATCGCGTCGTCAGAGAAGAACTGCGTCATCAGCGCGTTGATCTGGTTGTTGGTGTCTTCGTTCAGCCAACGGCCGCCGGCGATCTGGATATTGGCCGGGTCCTTGATGATGCTCAGGCCCTTGATCATGCACGGATCGGCGAGCGACATGTCGACGTCGTCACGCACCGGCATGGAGCCCTTGGCGTTGTTGAACAGCGCCTGGACGCGCGGGCTGATCATCAGCGCCGCAAGGCGCTTCTGGGCAGCTTCGGCGGCCGGGTCGGACTGCTTGGGGAACACGAACACGTCGCCGTCCGTCGAAACGGTCGGTGCGTCGATCGGCATGGCCAGGCAGTCATAGTCGACGCCCGCCTTCTCGCCGGCAACGCCGAACTCGCCACGAGCCCAGTCACCCATGATCTGGATCGCAGCCTTGTCCTGGACGACGAGCGCAGTGGTGTCGTTCCAGTTGCGCGGAGCGTAACCGTCATCGGTGAACTGCTTCAGGCCCTTGAACACGGTCAGCGCGGCCTTCTGCTTTTCGCCCATGGCCACGGTCATGTCGTGGTCCTTGAGCAGCTTCTCGCGATCGGCGAGGCCGAGTTCCGACGTCTGGATCACGCCGAACGCACCGGCAACCTGCCAGCCGCCCTGACCGCCGCCGATGGCGAACGGGATGATGCCCGCTTCCTTCAGCTTGGGAGCACCGGCCAGGAATTCGTCGAAGTTCTTGGGCAGCTCGAGGCCGGCGGCCTTGAACGCCGGGATGGAGGCCCAGGCCCAGTTCCACGAGTGGATATTGACGGGGACGCACCACCAATGGTCGTCCACGTGGCAAGCGGCCGCGATCCCAGGCGGACGGATGACGGCATCCCAGTTGTCGGCCTTGGCCACGTCGGCCAGATCGAGAAGCAGGTCGTTGCTGATCAGCTCTTCGTATTCGCGGCCCGGGTTGAACTGGGCAGCGCCCGGAGGATCACCGCCGAGAACACGCTGCATGATCGCAGCGCGCGCCGTGGCGCCGTCGGCGATGGCGCCGTCGACCCAGTGATCCTGACCGTTAGCGTCAAATTCCTTGGCAAACACGTTCACGGCCGCCGACTCGCCGCCCGACGTCCACCAATGGACGACGTTCAGCTCGTAGGCCTGGGCGGCGGAGCCGCCGCCAAGCAACGCGGCGACCGCGAGGGCCGCCACCGACAGTTTATTCATAATGTCTCCTCCCAACGTTGACCGGAAGCGGATGCTCCCAGCCCTTGCTGCCGGACCCGACGGCGACCTTCTTGAGAAGTCTCCCGACCGGCGGCGGTGTAATCGATTACACAAAACCTCCCACGAGATCAATGCAATCGATTGCAGGAGTTTCAGACATTCCTTGCGCGCCTGTCAAGATCGAACTAGACAGGCGTGGTTAGTGGCAGCGGGAGGGGCGCTGTCTACGCATGGAAAATCCCAAAAAAATGCCGACGATTCAGGACGTTGCGCGGCACGCAAATGTGTCCGCGGCAACCGTCAGCCGCGTCCTCAGCTCGCCCGAGCGCGTCTCCAAGGCGACGCGCGAGCGGGTCACCAACTCCGTCCGCGAGACCGGCTACACGATCAACCAGGCGGCCCGCACCCTGCGCCTGCAGCGGGCCAAGACGATTCTCACCGCGATGCCCGGAATCGGCAATCCGTTCTACTCGACCATCCTCGATGCGGTGATCAAGGCGGCGGCGACGCGCGGCTACGGCGTACTGGTCACCGGCCGGCTCGGCGACGATCCGGCGCGCTGGCTGGGCGACTATTTCCTCTCCAACCGCGCCGATGGCCTGCTGCTGTTCGACGGGCTGCTCGATACGCGCACGCTGCATGCGGTCGCCGGCGACGGCGGCACCCTGCCGCTGGTCGCGGCCTATGACGAGCTGCCCGATCCGCAGATCAACTCGGTGATCACCGACAATCTGCAGGCGGCCGAGCGGGCGGTGCAGCACCTCTACGACTACGGCCATCGCAAGATCGGCCATATCAGCGGCCCGTCGCGGAACACGTTTCCCAACGAGCGGCTGATCGGCTTCCGCAAGGCCATCTTCGAGCACCGGCTCGAGAGCCGCGACGACTGGGTCGTGTCGGGCGACTACACCATGGACAGCGGCCGCGCCGCCGGCCACCATTTCGCCGGCCTCAAGGACAGACCCACCGCCATCTTTTCGGCCAATGACGAGATGGCGATCGGCGCCATCGCCACCCTGCGCCAGCACGGCATCGAATGCCCGCGCGACATCTCGATCATCGGCTTTGACGACATCAACGTCGCGCAGAACTACGCCCCTGCCCTCACCACAATGCGCCAACCGCGCGAGGACATCGGCCGCATCGCCGCCGAAACCCTGATCAACATCCTCGAGGGCCACGTCATCAACCCGGCGCCGGTACGGGTCGTCCTGCAGTCCGACCTGGTCATCCGCGAAAGCACGGCCCGGATCGGCGCCGCCCGTTCCGGCTGACAGACGCGGCCGCATCGGCTACATCCAGACCCACGGCCCCGTAGCTCAGCGGATAGAGCAGCAGCCTTCTAAGCTGTTGGTCCCAGGTTCGATTCCTGGCGGGGTCGCCATAAATCCGTGTGATTGGACTTCGCCATCGCTCCATCGCCCGACAGCATCGCTCTCCTGCCCTGGGACGAGAACGGCCTCCATCTGCTGCGGGCGATGAACACGCCGGTGCAGAAGGTGCATCTGGGCGGTCCCGAGAGCGAGGAGAAGTTGCTCGACCGGCATACGCGCTACCTCGCCTACCGCCAGCCCGGCGATACCGAGATGCTGCGCATCGCGGTCGAGGGCGAGACTGTCGGCTCGATTGGCTACTGGCAGATCGAGCGCGCCAGTGAGCAGGGGTACGAAACCGGCTGGGAGCTTCTGCAGGCGCACCATGGTCGCGGCTTCGGCTCGGCGGCGGCCACGGCGCTGGTGGCCCGGCTCAAGCCGGTGGCGCGCCATCGCTACGTCTTCGCCTTCCCGACGCCGGAAAATCCCGGCTCGAACGGCATCTGCCGGAAACTCGGCTTCGAGCTGATCGCGCTCGAGGATGTCGAATATCCCAAAGGCGTCGTCTCGCCGCACAACATCTGGCGGCTCGATCTCAGCGCCTGGCTTCCGCCAACCGGCTGAGGCCGGGGAGCACGGGAGCCCGTTGAACGGCGTAGGAACGTCCGTTTTGCCGCCAAAAGCCGCAAGGCCGGATGCGTGGGCATCCGGCCCGCGTTCTCGTCTCGGACGGGTCGAGCTATGGCAAGACGCGGTGGCTCGGACCGTCGATATTCTCCTGATGGACCGCTGTGCGGCGGGCCGGCGTCACGCAGACCACGTCACCTGAGTAGGCTTCGCGCCAGACAAAGCCGGAAAGACAACTGTTGGGGCCATAGGCCCCGGCAGGATCGACCCGCGAGCCGGCGATGGCGTTTTCGTTGGCCGCGGCGGCGCGTGCGCCGGGCGTTACGCAAACGTGGTCGCCCGGGATCGCGTCGCGCCACACATAGCCGACCTGGCAGGTGTCAGGGCCATACGGCAGGACAGGCGCAGGCGGCGTGGTCGTAGTGCCGCAGAAGATAGTCGGACCGCCCGGGCCAAGGGTGATTCCGCAGTTGAAGGGAATGCCAGAAAACACATTGCCCTCGTCATCGATCGGGTCGAGGTACTTCTTTTTCACCCAGCCGTTCGGCCCGGGAATCGTGATGAAGCACCAGCTGTTGGTGCATTTGGTGACGGTCACCTCGTCGTCCTCGGAGACGTCGTTCACGACCGCGGACGCCGAGCTATTGCTCTTATGTACGTCCGCATCAGTGTTCATGACCGCGTTGGGGGCAGCAATCGCCGCGAAAGACATGGCGAGAAAGCCAATGCTCGCAAGCAGTGCGCCGACAATGAGGCGATATGGTTTCACGATCGTTCCTCCCTCTGTTTCTCAGCGCTGGGATTCAATTCGTGCCAGCTTGTCCATCTTGGTCCGTCGCAACCTGGGTCTTGTTGATCTGCATCAACCGGAGGGCGCAGGGGCCTGCTCCCCCTCGCCACATCGGACGCGCCAGGGGCGTACTGAACTGCAAGGGTTTCCGCCGCGGCCGTCGTCGAGCCTCTCGGCCCGCTGGCGGCGCATCGCACGCCAGCAGAAACGTTACGCGTCAAGCCCTCGTTGACCTTTGCGTCAACCGACCCCATCTCGTTAAGACACAATCAAGCGGTAGCCGACGATGATGCCCCCCGAGGAGGAGACGGTGACGAGCCCGCTGAACGACGCCGAGACGACGCGCTGGTGGCGCAATGGGCGGCACTATTCGGTTGCCGAGATCGTGGCGGACGGCATCGTGCACGGCATCGGCATTCTCTTCGCGCTCGGCCTCGGCACCGTGCTCATCGTCTTTGCCACGATCGGCACCGCCCGCAGCGAACTCCCCGCCATCATCGTCTACCTGACGACGCTGCTCACGGTGCTGGGCGTATCGCTGACCTTCAACCTCGCCCCGGTCTCGGCCTTCAAGCGGCTGATGGCGCGGCTCGACCAGGCGGCGATCTTCCTGTTCATCGCCGGCACCTACACGCCCTTCCTCGCCATCCTCGCCGGCACCCCCGGCATCGAGCTGATGTTTGCCCTGGTGTGGGGCGCGGCCATCGTCGGCATTGCCCTGAAGCTGATCGTCCCGCAGCATTTCGGCCGCCTCGCCCTGGTGCTTTACCTGGGGATCGGCTGGAGCGGCGTTCTCGTTTTCCACTCGCTGGCGACGGCCCTGCCCCCGACCGCGTTCTGGCTTCTCATCGCCGGCGGCATCACCTATTCGGCCGGGATCGTCTTCCACCTGTGGGAGCGGCTGAAGTTCCAGAACGTGCTGTGGCACGTCTTCGTGGTGGCCGGATCGATCCTCCACCTCTGGGCGATCTTCGACGCGATGGTGCTGAGCCGGCTCTGACCCGGAGCGCTATTGAGCGGTCCCGACCCGCACCTGCTCCATCCGATCGCCGGGCTCGAGCCCGATCTCCACCGACCGTCCGCCGGCGATCTCGAGCACGAACCGTACCGGCACCTCCGATGAGATCGTCGTCGTGTCCATCGGCCGGGCGTTGACGTGGATGGTCTTGACGATGCCGTCGGCGGAAATGAACACCATGTCGAGCGGGATCAGTGTGTTCTGCATCCAGAACGTCGCCGGTTGCTCCTGATGATAGTCGAACAGCATTCCAGCGTCGGGCGCGAGCGCGGTGCGGAACATCAGTCCCTTGGCGCGGGTCGCATTGGTGTCGGCGATCTCGATGGTGAAGGCGAAGTCGCCCTTGGCGGTGTGCAGCACGGCGCGATTGTCGGCGCTGCACGCCGCGACCGTCCCAATAACGAGGAGCGCGACAGCCAGCCGCGCGGCCGGCTCGGCCGATCTCCAGAATGCGGAAATGGACATGAATTGAGAGGCTTAGTGCGACGAGGGCGCGTCGCCCCAGCCGTCGGGCCGAATCTCGGCCACCATCAGCCCCTTGGGGCCGGTCCCGTAGCGGACCAGCACGAACTGGCCCGGCCTGAGCTCGGTGATGCCGAAGCGGCGGAGCGTCTCCATGTGCACGAACACATCGGGCGCACCGTCCCCGGCGGACAGGAAACCGAAGCCGCGGATGCGGTTGAACCACTTCACCTCGAGCCGCTCGAGCTTGCTCGTCGGCTCCACCACCACATGGGTGCGCGGTGGCGGCATCTGCGCCGGATGCCGCGCAGTCGACTCGTCCATCGACAGAATGCGGAACGCCTGCAGCCCGCCCGGACGGTTCAGCGCCTCGACCACGACGCGGGCGCCCTCATAGGCCGTCTGGAACCCATCGCGGCGAAGGCAGGTCACATGGAGCAGCACATCGGCGCGGCCGTCGTCGGGAACGATGAAGCCAAAACCCTTCGCGACATCGAACCACTTGATGGCGCCGGCAATCTCGATGACGTCGAGGCCATGCGTCGCGTCGTCGGCAGCGCCCGCGCCCTCAAGCGGACGGACACCGGGCTCGTCGCCTCCGGCAGGAAGTTTTGCCGCCATGCCCCCAACGCCTCTTTGCACTTTGCCCCGTCGCAAGCGGGGTACGCGGTCGATGGACTCACCTTGGCCGATTCAGATTCAAAAGTTAAGGAGTCGTTGCGAATTTATTGGGCACGGCGCACGCCTATTCACAGCACTGTTGCCGTGAGGGCGCAGCGGCGATGCAGAGACCCATCCAGGACAAGGGAACCGACCGATGAAGTATCTCCACACCATGGTGCGAGTCGCCGACATCGAGGCGAGCAAGCGGTTCTACTGCGACGGGCTCGGGCTCCGCGAAATCCGCCGCAGCGAGAACGAGAAGGGACGCTATACGCTGGTCTTCCTCGCCGCCCCCGGCGACGACGACGCGCAGGTGGAACTGACGTTCAACTGGGACCCTGAGGTCTATACCGGTGGGCGCAATTTCGGCCACCTCGCCTATCGCACCGACGACATCTACGCCCTCTGCCAGCACCTCCTGGACATGGGCATCACCATCAACCGCCCGCCGCGCGACGGCCACATGGCCTTCGTCCGCTCGCCGGACGCTATCTCGGTCGAGCTGATCCAGAACGGCACTCTGCCGCCAGCGGAGCCGTGGCTCTCGATGCCCAACACCGGCAAGTGGTGACCGACAAGCGGTTGGCCGAACGGCGCCCCTGCGGCGCCGGCCGGACAGGGCACGATAAGAAATCCTTCACCACGCCGTTTAGGCTGAGCTTCACCGCGTTTCGCTAGCGTCGCTCCGGTCCCTTCCCGGAGCGCTGCCTTGCGATCGTTTCTCCTCGCGCTGATCTGCGTGGCCACGCTGGGCGGCTGCGCCCTGTCGCCCCTGCGCGATCCCTATGCCGGCTACCAGCAGAGTTTTGGCACCTATGTGGCGAGCAGCAGCGTCAACGCCTTCTGCCTCGCGCCGCAGCTCCGCTTGGCCATCTGGAGCATCGAGAGCCATTTCGGCCGCAAGATCGTGATGAGTTCGGGCTACCGCGATCCGTTCCACAATGCGGCGGCCGGCGGCGAGAACGACAGCTACCACATGAAGTGCATGGCGGCCGACATCTTCATCCCCGGCGTGCCCAAGTCGCAGCTCATCGCCTACGCCTATCGCCAGCGCTCGATCGGCGGGCTGGGCTGCTACCCGGGCCGCAGCTTCATCCACATCGACGTCCGTACCCGGCCGCGCGGCTGGTCGCATCCGGTGACGTTTTCGGGCTGCTGAGGAGCCCGGTGGCGATGGAAATCGAGGCTTGCGCCACCGGGGCTGAGATTCTATAGACCGCGGGCGCCGGAGGCGCCCATCGTCTATCGGTTAGGACGCCACCCTTTCACGGTGGAGAGAGGGGTTCGACTCCCCTTGGGCGCACCAGCATCCGCGGCGATTGACGTGCCGCGGCGAACATTGATACTGAGCCTGTCTCCGCGCCCATCGTCTAGCGGTCAGGACACCGCCCTCTCACGGCGGGAACAGGGGTTCGATTCCCCTTGGGCGCACCAAGCTTCAAATCGCTGTTGAGCGCGCGGCTTACGCCGCGTCGCGTCGCGCCGTCGGGCGCACCGGTTGCGGCACGCCGGCGGTGGCGTGGCGGCTGTTCCACACCACCCAGTATTTTCCATCGGCGTCGGGGACCAGCACTTCGCTCGGCCGCTCCATATGGGCCATGAACTGCGCCTGATTCCTGGCTTCGAGCGCGGCGGCCTCGCGGGTGTCGTGGGGGCCGTGCGCGCGGCCCTCGAAATCGACCCACCATTTGCCCCGGCTCGCTATGACTATGTACAGCGCCGTCGTCATCTCAGTGCCCGCCACAACCCCGACGTCACGAAACTATCATCTGGCGCCGAGTCCCGCAGGGGACCTCGGCGGTTACGCACAGAACGATTGGTAATGTGGATATCCGCCGGCCGGACATTACCAATCGGTAGGCTAGCTTACTGATCGATAACATTACTTTGACCTGGCTCACCCGCATATTGGAGCCGCAGGCGTTCCCTCGCAGGAGCGCGATGGGGTCGGTCCGCAATGAAACGCATCATCTGGATTGCAGTCGCCGCAATCGTGCTCGGTGGTGCCGGGCTCGCCGCGTGGATGACGTTTTCGCCCTCACGGAGCGCGGTCGTGCCTGCCACGGTCGCGGTCACGCGGGGCGACATCGAGCGAACCGTCCTCGCCACCGGCGCCCTCGAGGCGCAATCGGTAACGAGCGTCGGCGCCGAAGTCTCGGGCAGCATCGAGACGCTTGCGGTCAAGCTCGGTGACACGGTCACGAAGGGCGACGCGATCGCTCAGATCGACTCGGTCGACCAGCAGAACGCGGTGAAATCCGCCGAAGCCTCGCTCGCCAACATGCAGGCGCAGCGGCGCGCCAAGGACGCAGCGCTCACCCAGGCGCAGCAGGCGCTCGACCGGGCCACCCGGCTGCAATCGCAGAAGCTCGCCTCGGATGCCGACCTGGAGACGGCCGAGGCCAACCTCGCGGCCGCCCAGTCGGCCCTCGACGCCCTCGATGCGCAGATCAGCCAATCCGAACTCGCCGTCGACTCCGCCAAGCTGGATCTCTTGCGCACCAGCATCGTCGCGACGGCGAGCGGAACGATCGTCGCGGTGCCGGTGACCGAAGGCCAGAGCGTCAACGCCTCGCAGACGTCGCCAACCATCGTCAAGATCGCCGATCTCGACACCATGCTGATCAAGGCGCAGATCTCCGAAGCCGACGTGACCAGGGTGGCGCCGGGCCAGAGCGCCTATTTCACCATTCTGGGTGACCCCGGCACGCGGATCGACGCGACGCTGCTGTCGATCGAGCCGGCGCCCGACGCCATCACCACCGCGGACAACGGCCTCGCCGCCTCCGACAACGCCATCTACTACAATGGGCTGTTCTCGGTGGCGAACCCCGACCACCGGCTGCGCATCGCCATGACCGCGCAGGTCACCATCGTCATCGCGTCGGCCAAGGACGCACTCATCCTGCCCGCGTCGGCGCTGGGCACCGCCGCGCGGGACGGGACCTACAGCGCCAGCGTCTACGACGCGGCGACCGGCAGCACCCACCCGGTCAAAGTCACGGTCGGGCTCAACAACAGCATCTCCGCCGAGGTGACGAGCGGGTTGAACGAGGGCGATCTCGTCGTCACCAGCAGCACCAGCCGGACGAGCACGAGCACGTCGGCCAGCGCCACGCGCGCCTTCGGCGCAGGCGGCGGGGCAGTGTTCCTCAGGCCATGAGCGCACTACCACTGATCTCGCTCCGCGGCCTGACCCGGCGCTTTGCCGCCGGCGCCGACACGATCACCGTGCTCGACAACGTCGACCTCGACATCGAGGCCGGCGAGATGATCGCGATCGTCGGCGCATCGGGATCGGGCAAGTCGACGCTGATGAACATCCTCGGCTGCCTCGACCGGGCCAGCGCCGGCAGCTACACTTTTGGTGGCCGCGACATCAGCAAGCTCGGGCCGGACGAACTCGCGGAGCTCCGCCGCGAGCATTTCGGTTTCATCTTCCAGCGCTACCAGCTGCTCGCCGATCTCGATGCGGTGGAAAACACTGCCATGCCGGCGATCTATTCCGGCGTCGGACACGGCGCGCGCAGCGCCCGGGCCCGGGATCTGCTGACGCGCCTCGGCCTAGGCGACCGGTTACGCAATCGCCCGGGCGCCCTGTCGGGTGGCCAGCAGCAGCGCGTCAGCGTCGCCCGCGCGCTGATGAACGGCGGCGATGTCATCCTCGCAGACGAACCCACTGGCGCGCTCGATTCAAAGAGCGGCGCGGACCTCATCGCCCTGCTCCAGGAGCTGCACGCCGAGGGGCATACCATCATCATCGTCACCCACGATCCGGCGGTCGCGCGCCAGACCAACCGGATGATCGAGATCAGCGACGGGCGCATCGTCTCCGATACCCGGTCGGGCACCGCCGGCTCGGGCCTCGCCGCAACCCCGTCGCGCGCGCAAGGCCGTCGCGGCCCGGCGGCATGGATCGATCGCGGCATCGAGGCGCTGCGCATGGCGACGCGCTCGATGTCGGCGCACAAGCTCAGGACGTTCCTGACCATGCTCGGCATCATCATCGGCATCGCCTCGGTGGTGTCCGTGGTGGCGCTCGGCCAGGGCACGCAGCAGACCGTGCTCGAAAACATCGCCTCGATCGGCACCAACACCATCAACATCTACCCCGGCACCGGTTTCGGCGACCGCACCCAGGGGCGCATCCGCACGCTGCTGCCGTCCGACGCCGACGCCATCGCGGCGCAATCCTACGCCGACAGTGTGACGCCCCGCGTCTCGACCAACCAGTCGGTGCTGTTCAACAACCTCGCCGTCAGCGCCCAGGTGAGCGGTGTCGGCGCCGCCTATTTCCGCGTCAACGGCTCGACGCTGAACGGCGGCACAAGCTTCACCGCGGCCAGCATCGAGACCCGGGCCCAGGACGCGGTGATCGACACCAACGCGGTTTCGGCATTGTTCAAGAACGGCGAAGACCCGATCGGCCAGGTCATCGTCCTCGGCAAGGTGCCGGTGCGGGTGATCGGCATCGTCGCCGTCACCTCGACGTTCGGGCCGGGCAGTTCCAACCCCAACATATACATCCCCTACACCACCGCGATGGACCGCATCCTCGGCCAGCACTATCTGAGCCAGATCATCGTCCGCGTCGCCGACAGCGCCGACATGAGCACCGCGCAAGCCGAGATCCAGGACCTGCTGGCGGGGCTCCACGGCAAGACCGACTTCTTCCTCCAAAACACGAACACCATCCGCGAAACGATTCAATCGACAAGCCAAACGCTGACCCTGCTGATCTCCGCCATCGCGGTGATCTCGCTGATCGTGGGCGGCATCGGGGTGATGAACATCATGCTGGTCTCGGTGTCCGAGCGCACCCGAGAAATCGGCATCCGCATGGCGGTCGGCGCTCGCCGCGGCGATATCCTGAGGCAATTCCTCACCGAAGCGGTGCTGGTCTGCATCATCGGCGGCATCGCCGGCATCGGGCTCAGCTTCGCGCTCGGCTTCGGGCTGACGCAGTTCCTGTCCGGCGCCCGCCTCTCCTACTCCACGCTCTCTATTCTTGCGGCGCTTGCCTCGTCGACGCTCATTGGCATCGTCTTCGGCTTCATGCCGGCCCGCTCCGCGGCGCGGCTCGACCCGGTCCAGGCGCTCGCCCGCGAGTAGCCACTCGAGCACGTCACGTTCCGACGGAGTCGGAACGCGTGCTCGATGTCCCGGTTTGTCGCGTTTCCGAATCGGAAAACCGCTGCGCACTTTTCCTGGAAGGGCTCTAGGTCCGGGAGTTGTCGATGCCCTTCTGCACCACCGCCTGCATCGCTCTCCGCGCAGCGGCGGAGTCCTGCAGCCTGATCGCGTCGGCGACCTGCTTGTGCTCAACCACCGAGATCGCCAGCTGCGTCGGGCTTTCGGCCGGCGACGAGATCGTCAGCATCGCGACAAGAACCACCTCGATGAGCGTCGAGATCGACAGGAAGAACGGGTTTCCCGCCGCCGCGGCAACGGCGAGGTGCAAACCAAGATCGGCGCGGACGAATTCCTGCGGCAGGATGTCGGGGTCGGCCATCTGCTCCAGCCAACCCTCGATCTCGGCCAGCTGGCCAGCGGTCCGCCGCCGCGCCGCCAGCGCCGCCGCCTCCGGTTCGAGCGCCATGCGCATCTCGCCCAGATGCTGCAGGAACTCCGGCGTAAAACCGGTGCGCGCGTGCCAGATGAGCACATCGGGGTCGAAGAGGTTCCACTGCGCACGGTCGCGCACTCGGGTGCCGATCCGCGCCTTGGCCTGAACGAGCCCCTTTGCCGACAGCGTCTTCAGCGCTTCGCGCAGCACGGTCCGCGATACCCCGTAGCGCTCGATCAATTCGCCGTCGCCGGGGAGCAGGCTGCCCTCCGGTTGCCGCCCGGAGACGATCGCCAGCCCGAGATCGTCGACCACCCGGGAGGTGTGCGACCGCACCGGGACCGTCGCCTGATACTGGTGGGTCGAGGGCCGACCGGGCAAGGTCAGACGACTCCTGCCGGCGCCCGCCCGGCGCGGTTCACTCCGTCGGCCGCAATTGCCGCCCGGCTCGTGTCCGGCCTGAGCCGGCCGAGCCGTTTACCGGATCGCGCAAGTGCTGGTCCGCCATGGTCGTCGCGCGCCCTCAATCGCTGGTGTCCTTGTTCCTGAACCGGTCGAACGACACGGCAAGGATGATGAAGGAACCGACGAATGTCCCCTGCCAGAACGAGTTGATGCCGAGCAGTGTGAGGCTGTTGCGGATCACCTCGATCAGCGCGGCGCCGACGACGGCGCCGAAGGCGGTGCCGATGCCGCCGACCAGATTTGCACCGCCGATGACCGAGGCCGCGATCACGATGAGCTCTCTGCCGAAGCCTTGGTTCGCGGTCACCGTTCCGAGCCAGCCGATCTCGAGGAACCCCGAGAGCCCGGCGCAGAACGCCACATACATATAGACCGACACCTTGACCGTCTT
>JACRAF010000039.1 GCA_016213505.1 Devosia nanyangense | reverse complement strand
AGGGGCGGGAAGGTTCGACCCGGCCATTCAGCACCCGCGCCGCTCGCACCACCCTCCCCGCCGTCATGGCCGGGCTCGACCCGGCCACCCAGCTGGACGGGCCGGCTCAAACAAGGTCGGGAAAGAGAGACGAGCCCGGCCATGACGGCGCAGGGGCCGGCTAACTCGATGCCGCAGCTCGCTTCAGCCGGTCGTTGATCGCCTCGCCGAGGCCGCGCGGGCGGGAAAAGGCTGGCCTTGATGGGCCCGGCCGTCCAGTAACCACGCCACTCGCACCGCCCTCCCGGCCGTCATGGCCGGGCTCGACCCGGCCACCCAGCTGGACGGGCCGGATCAGACAAGGCCGGGCACAAGAGTGACCCGGCCATGACGGACCGCGGGCGTGTTGGCTACCTCGGCGCTGCAGCCCTTTTCAGCCGATCGTTGATCGCCTCCCCCAGCCCGCGATGCGGGATTGGCGCCACGGCGATTCGTGACGCCGACGCGTCGAGTTCGTGCAGCATGGCGAAGAGGTTGCGGGCAGCTTCGCGGAGATCGCCCGAGGGCGAGAGGTTCAAGGTGCCCTGCCCCGGGCCGAAGCCGAGATAGGCTTCACCGGGCTCGGGAAACGCGGCGTCGAGCCGGAGCGCGGCGTTGGGCGCGTAGTGGCTGGCGAGCATGCCCGGCGCGGCGACGGCCGAGCCTTCGGCGGCGACAGCGATTCTCCGGCCGATTGCTCTTTCGATCTCGTCGCGCGGCAGGGCCCCGGCACGCAGCTGGGTGACGGCGTCGCCGTCCACCGCCAGAATCGTCGACTCGACGCCCGACTGGCTGGGGCCACCATCGAGCACCGGCACCTTGTCGTGGAAGGCCCGGCGGACCTGTTCCGCCGTGGTCGGAGAGAGCTTGCCGCTGGGGTTGGCCGAAGGCGCGGCGAGCGGCACGCCGGTGGCGCGGATCAACTCCAGCGCCATGGGGTGCGCCGGGATGCGGATGCCGACCGTATCGAGCCCGGCCGTCACCAGGTCGCTCAGTTTCGCATCGGCGCGCTTGGGCAGCACCAGCGTCAGCGGACCGGGCCAGAACTGCGCCAGTTGCTCGGCCAGCGGCGAGAGCGTCACCAGCGCCCGCGCCATCTCCGGATCGGCGACATGCACGATCAGCGGATTGAAGCGCGGCCGGCCCTTGGTCTCGTAAATCTTCAGCACGGCGTCGGAATTGGTGGCGTCGGCGCCGAGGCCGTAGACCGTCTCGGTCGGGAAGGCGACGATTTCGCCGGCCCGCAGAAGGGCCGCAAAGTGCTGCAAACTGGCCGGATCGCTGCCGCTCATGGCGCGCTGTTTGACAAGGGCGGAGGGGGGCGTCAAGAAATCTAGTCTCTGCGTGGTCGCGCGATCGAACCGGACACGCTTCCTGCGGCAGAAATCCGGGTTCATGACCACTCTCCTCGTCAGCCAGCGCAATTTCGAGAGCCACGTGACCCCGGCGGGCCATCCGGAGCGGCCCGACCGCATCCGGGCGATCGAGGAAGCCCTGACCGCGGAGGCCTTCCCGGACCTCGTGCGAAGGGACGCCCCGGCCGGCGATCTGACGCTCGCCGATTTGGTGCACGCGCCGGGCTATCTTCAGGCGCTGAGCCGTGTCCGGCCGGCCGAGGGGCTGGTGCAGATCGACGAAGACACCTTCATTTCCTCGGGCTCGCTGGATGCTGCCGCGACGGCGCTCGGGGCGGGTCTCGCGGCACTCGACGCGGTTGCCCTGGGCGAAGTGGAAAACGCCTTCTGTCCGGTGCGGCCGCCCGGCCACCATGCCGAGCGCGAACGGCCCATGGGCTTCTGCCTCGTCAACACCGTCGCCATCCTCGCCCGTGAAGCGCAGCGGAAATATGGGGCGGAGCGGGTGGCGATCGTCGATTTTGATGTGCACCACGGCAACGGCACCGCGAACATCTTCCACGACGACGCCAGCGTCTTTTATGGCTCGAGCCACCAGGCGCCGCTGTTTCCGGGCACCGGCGCTGCGAGCGAGACCGGGGTCGGCAATATCGTCAATGCACCGCTGCCGGCACGCAGCGGCAAGGACGAGATGCGCGAAGCCTATGACAGCCTCGTACTGCCGGCGCTCGAGGCGTTTCGTCCGGATTTTCTCTTTATTTCCGCGGGGTTCGATGCAGATTATCGCGACCCCCTCGCCCAACTCAACTGGCGGCCCGACGACTTCGCCTGGCTCACCGGACGGCTGATGGAGGTCGCGGGCCGGCGCTGCGGCGGCCGCATTGTCTCGATGCTCGAAGGCGGCTATGACCGGCAAGGCCTCGCCACCGGCGTCATGGCTCACGTTTCGACCTTGATGGGCAAGACCAGTGGCTGAGCCGAGCAACGACGATGTGAAGGCGATGACGTTCGAGGCGGCGCTCGCCGA
This sequence comes from Devosia nanyangense, assembly GCA_016213505.1. GTDB lineage: Bacteria > Pseudomonadota > Alphaproteobacteria > Rhizobiales > Devosiaceae > Devosia_A > Devosia_A nanyangense. Next base: position 89,432 of record JACRAF010000039.1, on the reverse strand, counting down.
ACTCGAAAACATCGTCGCCCGCCTGGAGGGCGGCAAGGCGCCGCTGGCCGAATCGATCGCCATCTACGAACGCGGCGAGGCGCTTAAGTCGCATTGCGAAGGACTGCTCAAGGCCGCAGAAGCGCGCATCGAAAAGATCACGCTCAAGAACGGCAAAGCGGTCGGCACCGAGCCGCTCGACCCGTAAAGGCTCCGCCATGGCTACTTCACCGGCACTCTCCCGCGTCCGTGCGATCCTCTGGGTTCTCGTCGTGGTTGCCGCAATCGCGGCGACGGCGCTCTTTCTGCTGCGGCCCCCAGTGCTGCCGAGCGGCGTCACCGGCAAGCCCTTCGCGCTCGAATCGACCCAGGGCGGGACGTTCACCGAGGCCGATCTCAAGGGCGCGCCGAGCCTGATGTTCTTTGGCTACACTTCGTGCCCGGATGTCTGCCCGACGACAATGGCCGAGATCGTCGAATGGAAGGACGAACTCGGGCTGAAGCCGGAGCAACTGCGCACGATCTTCGTCTCCGTCGATCCCGAGCGCGACACCAAGCAGGCACTGACCGACTATCTGGGCGCGTTCGACCCCAGCATCATTGGCCTTGTCGGCACCCCTGAACAGACCGAAGTGGCAAAGGCGTCGTTCGGCGTGGTCTCGGAGAAGGCCAAGCCCGACGCCAACGGCAATTACGAGGTCAATCACACGGCCAGTGTGTTCCTCATCGGCAAGGATGGGTCGTTCCAGGGCACGCTCGCCTTCGGCGAAGATAAAACCTCCGTGTTCGCCAAGATCAAACGGCTGGTCGGCGCCTGACGCATGGCGGAGCGCATCCGCCTCGATCTCGCATTGGAGGCCCGTGGGCTCGTGCAGAGCCGAGCGCGGGCCCGCGACGCGGTGCTGCGCGGCACGGTGTCGGTCAACGGTGTCGTTGCGGGCAAGCCCGGCCTGCTGGTCGCGGACGGCGACGCGATCGCGATCGATGACCCGGCGAGCGGCTATGTCTCCCGCTCCGCGCTGAAACTGATCGCCGGGCTCGATGCCGGCAAGATCGACATTGCCGGCAAGACCTGCCTCGATCTCGGCGCTTCGACCGGAGGCTTCACGCAGGTGCTGGCCGAGCGTGGCGCTGCGAAGATCTATGCGGTCGACGTCGGGCACGACCAGCTGCATCCGGCGGTGCGGGCCCTGCCCGAAATCGTTGTGATGGAGGGAAGGAACGCGCGGGACCTGACACGCGAGTTCATCCCGGACCAGATCGACGTTCTGGTCTCGGACATCAGCTTCGTCTCGGTGACCAAGGTCCTCGCCGCGCCGCTGTCGCTCTGCCGGACCGGTGCCGACGCGGTGATTCTGATCAAGCCGCAGTTCGAAGTGGGCCGCGACCATATCGGCAAGGGCGGCCTCGTCACCGACGAAGCGGCCATTGCGGGCGCCGTCTCGGCCGTCGTCCAGTTCATGGCTGAACAGGGATGGACACACGGCCTTTCGCTGCCCTCGCCCATCGCCGGCGGTGATGGCAACAGGGAAGTCGTGGCACTCTTCCGCCGAGGCGAGCAGTCCTGACGCATCGCGGTATGCCGAAAACTCGTTTCCACTTCTCCGCGCGTTGGGTTATATCGGCAATCGACGATTGATGCCGCGGCAGCGGCGCCGACCTCCCCGGTCGGTTTGGGATCGTTTCCGACATTCAAACGCAAATTCAGCAGGTGATGCGATGGACTACCGCCGCTTGGGCAAATCCGGCCTAAAAGTTTCCGAATTTTCGTTCGGCGCCTGGGTGACGTTCGGCAAGCAGGTCGATGTGGGCGATGCCGCCGACATCCTCGGCTATGCCTACGACCACGGCATCAACTTCTTCGACAATGCAGAGGGCTATGAGGCCGGCAACGCCGAACTGGTGATGGGCGAGGCGATCGCCAAGCTCGGTTGGAGCCGCGACACCTATGCGGTCTCGAGCAAGGTGTTCTGGGGCGGGCCGGGTCCGCTGAACCGGGGCCTGTCGCGCAAGCACGTGACCGACGCCGCACACGCGGCGCTCAAACGGCTGCGGGTCGACTATCTCGACCTCTATTTCTGCCACCGGCCGGACCTCGATACGCCGGTCGAGGAGACCGTTTGGGCGATGCATAACCTCGTGACCCAGGGCAAGGTGCTCTATTGGGGCACGTCGGAGTGGACCGCGCAGCAGATCACCGAGGCCTACGCCGTCGCCCAGCGCGACCGGATCACGCCGCCGACCATGGAGCAGCCGCAGTACAACCTGTTCGCGCGCAACAAGGTCGAGGGCGACTATCTTCCGCTCTACGATCTGCTGGGCCTTGGAACGACGATCTGGTCGCCGCTCGCATCGGGGTTCCTCACCGGCAAGTACAATGACGGCATCCCCGCCGACAGCCGCGTCAACCTGCCGGGATATGAGTGGCTCAAGGCGGAGCTCGAATCCGCTGAAGGCAAGAGGAAGATCGAACAGGTCAAGCAGTTGGCAGTTCTGGCCAAGGAAATCGGCCTGCCGATCCATCACATGGCGCTGCTCTGGTGCAACGCCAACCCGCATGTCTCCACCGTGATCCTCGGCGCCAGCCGGAAGAGTCAGCTCGAGGACAATCTCAAGGCGCTGGACCACAAGGCCAAGATCACGCCCGACGTGCTGAAGCGGATCGACGAGCTGCTCGGCAACAAGCCGGCCGGCCCGCAGCGCTACTGATCGCTTGTGGCAAAGCGCGCCGTCGCCCGAAAGGCGGCGGCGTGCCCATCAATCGCCCTGCCACTCGGCCAGGATGCGGCGAAGTGGATCGAGCTTGGTTCCATAGCGATCACCGGAACTGACCGACCCTTTGTTGATCGGCTGCCGGACCTGCGCAAAGCTCGCTGTCCTCACCTCGCGCCGGCTCTCCTGGACGTTGAGCACATCTGGCGTCCAGTCGAGTTCGCAATAGTCGAAGAGCGCGCGCGTGGTGTCCTCCGGATTGGACACCAACGCCTCGTAGTCGATCTCGAAGAACTCGCCCGGCATGACGCTGCGCCAGTGCCGCATGAGGCTGCGATAGAGATTGTAGTATGTTCCAAGCTCGACCAGATCGAAGCTGAACGCCAGTCCATCGGCGCCGAACTTGGCCTTGAACATCGACAGGCAGTTGTCGATCGGATCACGCCGGATGTGGATGATCTTGGCGGAGGGAAAGACCAGGCGGATCAGGCCAACCAGCCGGAAATTGTGAGGCATCTTGTCGGTGAAACGTGGCGAGGAGCGCGCCGCCGCATCGAGGCGATCGAGATAGGTCGCCCCGATCTCGGCCAGGTGCTTCGGCTTCAGGCGCTCGCCAAAAAGCCGAGCTTCCTCGAATGGGTTTGCACCGACCACGCCGGCCGCCGATATCTTCATGAACTCCAGTTCACCGGCGGCATGGACATCGCGATGGCGGGACAGGATCGTCTCGGTGAGCGTCGTGCCTGAGCGCGGCATGCCGACGATGAAGATCGGCGCAGTGCTAGGGTGTCCATGTCGCCGCAGACGATCCAGGAAATCCGGCGCAAATACTGCTTCCAGGGCCTCGAAGTCGCGCTTTTCTCGATCCATCGAGAATCTTTTCGACGGCCGGGAAATGATGTTGCCTTCGAGATAGGCGTCGAATGCCGCTTCGTAGTCCCCAATGTCGTCGAGCGCCTTCGCCAGCGAAAAGGCCAGCAGTGCTCGCGAATGAGCCCCCGGCTTGGTAAGCTCGTATGCCGCCTTGATGGCGAGAAGGTCCTCGTCGTCACTCGAACGGAATTTCTTGGACGTCGCCAGAAGGTGGTAGGCACCGAAGGTCTCCTGGTCGAGCGAGATCGCGCGGCGAAGATGCACGACGGCCTCCTCGAGCATTCCATGATCGGAGAGGAACCGGCCAAGAAGGACCCGGGCGTAGGCAGAATCCGGCATACGGCTCACCGCCTCTTCCAGTACCTCGCGCGCGGCGTCCAGGCCGCCGACCTTCTGCTTGGCCGCGACGAACTTCTCGAGCGCCTCGGTATTCGTAGCGTCGACGTCCCGTGCATGCCGATAGGCTTCCACCATGCCCGCCCAGTTGGCTTTCGCTTCAAAGATGTCGCCGAGGAGCACGTAAAGATGCGACTCGGAGGGGGAAATCCGAAGCGCGCTCGACACCAGGGTCGCGGCTTCCTCCAGCCGCTGCTGACGGAGGCGCAACCTCCCCAGTCCCTCCAGGGCACCTAAGCATCGACGATCGAACTGCAGCGCGCGCTCGAACGCTCGCTCGGCATCGTTGATCTTGCGCAGATCGAGAAACGCCATACCCAGGGCGGCGAGGGCATCAGCCGAAGTCGGCGAAAGAACGCTGGCCTTGTGTGCCGCCTGCCGCGCCTCCTGGGGCCGGTCGAGCTGCCGCAGCGTCTCGGATTTCTCGAGCCACAGCCGCGTCGCCTTGGGGTCGAGTTCGAGCGCCTGTTCGATGAACGGTAGTGCGTCTTCGTGGCGGCCCGCGCGACGCGCAATGGCTGCGTCCCGCAGCAGTTGTGCAGTCGTCGGCTTCATCAGAATCCCACTCCACCATCGCGACCGGTCTGGCCGCGGTGGCGGAGGAAATGGTCGGCCAGCACCAGTGCCATCATGGCCTCGCCGATCGGCACCGCGCGGATGCCGACGCAGGGATCGTGGCGGCCCTTGGTCATGACCTCGGTGTTCTCGTTGTGCGTGGTTACGGTCTCTCGCGGCGTCAGGATCGACGAGGTCGGCTTGACGGCGAAACGCACGACGATGGGATCGCCATTGGAGATGCCGCCGAGCACCCCGCCGGCGCGGTTGGATTTGAAATAGGGGCCGGCATTCCCGGCGCGCATCTCGTCGGCATTCTCGGTGCCGGTGAGCGAAGCCGCGGCAAAACCGTCGCCGATCTCGACGCCCTTGACGGCATTGATCGACATCATCGCGGAGGCGAGGTCGGCCGACAGCTTGCCGTAGATCGGCGCGCCCCAGCCGGGCGGCACGCCCTCGGCCACCACCTCGATCACCGCGCCCACAGAATTGCCGTCCTTGCGGATGCCGTCGAGATAGGGTTCCCAGCGCTGAGCGGCGATAGGGTCGGCGCAGAAGAACGGGTTCTTGTCGACCTCGTCCCAATCGAAGTTGGCATGGTCGATCCTGTGCGGCCCCATCTGCACCAGCGAGGCGCGGATGCGAACCTGGGGGATCACCAGCCGCGCCACCGCGCCGGCCGCGACGCGGGCCGCGGTCTCCCTGGCCGAGGCGCGGCCCGAGCCCTTGAAGTCGCGGATGCCGTACTTCTGCTGGTAGGTGAAATCGGCATGGCCGGGCCGAAACTTGTCCTTGATCTCGGAATAGTCCTTGGACCGCTGGTCGGTATTCTCGATCATCAGCGAGATCGGGGTGCCAGTGGTCTTGGTCAGCCCATCGGCCTCGTCCGCGAAGGTGCCCGACAGGATGTGGACGAGGTCCTCCTCGCGCCGCTGCGTGGTGAAGCGCGACTGGCCGGGCTTGCGGCGATCGAGGTCGCGCTGGATGATCTCGGCGCTGAGCGCGATGCCGGGCGGGCAGCCGTCGACCACGACGCCGAGCGCCGGCCCGTGGCTCTCGCCCCAGGTGGTGAAACGGAACATGTGGCCGAAGGTGTTGAAGGACATGGGCGCCTCTGAAGGTCAGCGCGTTCTAGGGGCCAGGTCGGGGTCAGGTCAATCGAAGTCGTCCAGACTCTCACGACCCGAACGCAGCAATTCCTCGTATCCCTCGTCTCGGCGACCGACGCCCAGCACGAAGATGATCAGGACATCATCGAGAACTTCGTAGGCCAGACGGTAGCCCGCGTCACGAAGCTTGATTTTGTAGACGTTTCCCTTTGCGTGGAGCCTTGCCGCCGGCACGTGGGGATTCTCGGCGCGACGGCGGAGCACCTTCTCGAACTGCTGCCGGACGGTGACTCCCAGCTTGTTCCAATCCCTCAGGGCGCTTGCGGCGAATCTGACCCGATAGCTCATCCAAGGTTACCTCGATACCGGGCTCGCCTTTGCGCTTCTCGAGCATTTCGATGATGTGCAAGTCATCGAGCCTTTCGAGCACGCCCTCCCAGGCTACAGGCGAAATGACATAGGCGACAACCCGGTTGTGATTGAGCACCGCGACGGCCTGTGTCTCTGCTGCCGCAAAGACAGCGTTCGGATTCCTTTTGAGTTCACTAACTCCGACTGCAAGGTCGGCCTCAATTCGCTGCAACATCCGGTTCATATTTGGCTCCATATTCGACGCTGAATATGGTGCCAAACAGTAATGACGTCAATCGTCCCAACTTTGCCCGGCCGGGTAAACCGAGGCGACGCCTTTGGCGAAATGCACCACCGAATCCTGCGGCGGAAACCAGTTGACGGCCCGCTCGTGCGGAAAGCCCTCGATGAGATGGCGCAGCACGCGGAGAATGCCGCCATGCGAGACGATGATGGACGGGCCGGTCAGCGAGGCGCCGAAATCGAGAACTCGCGTGGCGACGTCGTCATAGCTCTCGCCCTCGGGCGGGCGGAAATGCCAGAACGAGGCGTCGCGCTCGCCGGCAATCGCCATCGCGCCGCTGGCCAGTTCGGTGTGGAGGTGGCCCTCGTAGATGCCGAACGAGATTTCGATGAGGCGCGGATCGATGGTCACGTCGGGCAGGGGTTCGCCGACGCGGGCCCGGATGCGATCCATCGTCTCCCGCGCCCGGCCCAGCGGCGACACGTACCAGGTGAAGTCGGCGGCGGTCCGCCCCGAGCGAGCCAACAGGGTTTTGAGCAACTCGCCGTTGAGTTCGGCTTGCCCGCGGCCGCGGCCGTTGAGCGGAATGTCCCGCGATCCTTGATAGCGCCCTTCGGCGTTCCAAGCGGTTTCGCCGTGGCGAACGAAATAGAACTCCGGCCAGGTCGGTTCGGTCGTCGGCATGGGGACATCAGGCTCCGGGCGCGAAGTTGTTCGGTAGCGCCTCCCGGCGCCGTCGGCAAATGCCAAATCCGTGCGAGAGGACAGCGCTGCGTGACGGTGTTTTCGTATTTGCGAGAGGCAATACTTCAGATATGATCGACTTCGTTCGTTAGGTCAGTGGGGGACTGATCATGGCAAATAACGCAGCGTCCAATTCGACTGCGGGCGAGAGCGAAGACAGAACCGACTGGTGGTATATTTTCGCGCTGCTCGTGATCGCCGCCCTGGGCCAAGTGTTCACAGTCTTTTACGTCCCGGCCGGAAACTTCAATACGCTGGGGACCGTTACCGGCGTCGCCCTGGCGGCGCTGATGGCGGGCGGACTCATCGGGTTTCTGTTCGGCATTCCGCGCCGGCTGCAGGACGGCGCGCCGTCACCGGCGGGCACGGCGGAGGCCGAGGAACGCTCGCTCTATGCGGGAAACACCAATCTCGAGCAGATCTCGGACTGGCTGACCAAGATCATCGTCGGCGTCAGCCTGGTCGAGCTCGGGCCGATCGTCGACTTCATTAAGGACACCGGCACCGCGGTCGCCAAGTCCATCGGGATGGCGGACGAGCCCGCTTTTCCCATCGCCATCATCGTCCTCTATGTCATCTGCGGGTTCATGATCGGCTATCTCTGGGCCCGGCTCTACCTGCCCAAAGCGCTGAACAATTCCGAGCGCGTCAAGCGGCGGCTCATGGCGGAGCTAGACGAGCTGCACAAGCAGAACGAGGCCGATGTCACGGCGGTCAAAGCAACGCAGGCGCAGCTGGCGGACCAGCCGTCGGCCCGGCCGACGGCTGAGCAGCTGGTGACGGCAATTTCCGCCGCGTCGACAGAGACGCGCGCCTATGTCTTCTATCTGGCAGAGAATCTCCGCTGGAAGACGTGGCGGGACAAGAAGCCGGTCATGGAACGGACCATTCCGGTCTTCCAGGCGCTGATCGCAAGCGACAAGGACAGCCTCTATCACCGCAATTTCGGCCAGCTCGGCTATGCCCTCAAGGATCAGCGGACGCCGGACTACGCCGAAGCGGAGAAGCACTTCAGCAAGGCCATCGAGGTGCGGGGCGGCGGCGCAGACAACGACTGGCAGGCCTACGAGGCCAATCGCGCGGTCTGCCGCATCCACCTCGATCCGAACTTCGCGCAGCAGCCGCAACTGCCCGCCGCTGCCGCGCAGCGCGACGCCATCATGGCCGACATCAAGGTCGCAGCACAGGACGGCTGGACGCGCGAGTGGCTCGAGAAGGACCCGACGGTCGCCGCATGGCTCGCCTTGAACCAGCAGCAATTCCCGGTCACGCCGAGCCCGACGCCGTAACCGGACCGGCGGCTCAGACGGCCGTCGCGGCGGGGGGCGCGGCCGGCTTGGCCTCGAGGCTCATGCCGATGATGTTGAACCCGGCATCGACATAGTGGATCTGCCCGGTCACTCCGCCCGACAGCCCGGAAAGCAGATAGAGCGCGGAATTGCCGACATCCTCGATCGAGACGTTGCGGCGGAGCGGAGAATTGTCTTCCTGCCAGTGCAGCATGTCGCGCAGGCCGGAAATGCCCGACGCGGCGAGCGTCTTGATGGCACCGGCCGAAATGGCGTTGACGCGGATACCCTTGGGCCCGAGGTCGGCAGCGAGATAGCGCACCGAAGCCTCCAGCGCGGCCTTGGCGACTCCCATGACGTTGTAGTTGGGAATGACCTTCTCGGACCCGTAATAGGTGAGCGTCAGCAGCGCGCCGCCGGGGGACATCAGTTCCTCGGCGCGCTTGGCGACAGCCGTGAACGAATAGACCGAGATGTTCATGGTCAGGGCGAAATTGCCGGCGGTGGTGTCGAGGTAGCGGCCCTCAAGTTCCTCCTTGTTGGAAAAGCCGATGGCGTGGACGAGGAAATCGAGGTGGCCCCACTTCTCCTTGAGCCGGCGAAAGGTTTCGTCCATCGCGGCGTCGTTGGTGACGTCGCATTCGACGAGGAAGGTGGAGCCGATTTCGGAGGCGAGGGGCTCGACACGTTTTTTCAGGGCTTCCCCTTGATAGGAAAAGGCAATTTCGGCCCCATTCGCGGCCAGAGCCTTGGCGATGCCCCAGGCGATGGAGCGGTTGTTGGCCACGCCCATGATCAGCCCGCGCTTGCCCGCCATCAATCCGTCGGCCATGGCCGTTTCCTTCCGTTTCTTGGGGTTTTGAGGCTTGTGCCATAGGGGCGGGGGGCGGGCAAGTTGCGGCTTGGGCAGGGTGTGGTAGAGGGCATGGCCATGAACATCTCGCACGTCATCGCCGGCTTGACCGCCATTCTGGGCGTGGATGGTGTCACGGCCGACCCGGAACGCATGGCGGCGTATCTGAACGAGCCGCGAAAACGGTTCCACGTGCCGGCCGTGGCGGTGGCGCGGCCGGGCAGCGTGGCCGAAGTCCAGGCGCTCTGCCGCTGGGCAAACGAGAACCGCGTGCCGCTGATCCCGCAGGGCGGCAATACCGGGCTGGTGGGGGCACAGGTGCCGGTGCGCGGCGACGAAGTGATCGTGTCGCTGCAGCGGCTGGACAAGGTGCGCGAGGTCAACGCTGCCGGCGGGCACATGACGCTCGAGGCGGGGGTCATCCTGCAACACGCCCATGAGGTTGCCGAAGCCGCCGGTGCGATGTTTCCGCTGTGGATTGCGAGCCAGGGCTCGGCGCGGATCGGGGGCGTATTGTCATCGAATGCCGGTGGGGTGCAGGTGCTGGCGTTCGGCAATGCGCGCGAGCTCTGCCTCGGGGTCGAGGCGGTGCTGGCCGATGGGCGGCTCTACCAGGGGCTCAATGCGCTGAAGAAGGACAACACGGGCTACGATTTGAAGGACCTGCTGATCGGTGCAGAAGGCACACTCGGCATCATCACCGCGGCGACGCTGAAACTGTTCCCCAAGCCGCAGGCGCACGAGACGGCGCTGTGCAGCGTCGCCGGCCCGGAACAGGCGCTGGAGCTGTTCTACCTGATGCGCGAGCGGACCGGCTCGCGGCTCACCGCGTTCGAGCTGATGCCGCGCTTCGGCATCGACCTGCAGCTCAAGCACGGCATGCTGGCGCGCGACCCGACGGCGGGCCCGTCGCCCTGGTACGCGCTGATCGAAGTCAACCGCATGCGCGGCGGCATCAGCGGCGCTCTCGAGGCGGGCCTCGAGGAGGCGCTGGAGCGCGGCATCATCACCGACGCCAACGTCGCGCAAGCGGAAACGGAGCGGGCCCAGATGTGGGCGGCGCGCGAGCAGATGAGCGACGTGCAAAGCCGCGAAGGCGCCTCGATCAAGCACGACATCTCGGTGCCGGTCGCGGCGGTGCCGCGGCTGATCGCCGAAGGCTCGGCGGCGGTGGAGCGGGTGATCCCCGGCATCCGCCCCTGCCCCTTCGGCCATCTGGGCGACGGCAACATCCACTTCAACTTCACCCAGCCGGCCGGCGCCGACGCCAAGGCCTTCATGGCCCGGGAGACGGACGTGAACGCGGCGATCTACGAGATCATCGGCAGGCTCGGCGGCTCGGTATCGGCCGAGCACGGCATCGGGCAGCTGAAGACCGCGCTGCTGACGAAGGTGAAGGACCCCATAGCGCTCGAGATGATGCGCGCGGTCAAGCTGGCGCTCGACCCGAACGGGATTCTAAACCCGGGCAAATTGCTGGGCTGACCGGCCACATTTCTGTGCCCCCTTCAACCTTGTGCTACTCGCTCCATGTGAGGCCTCAAGCCGGCACACCCAGGGACACCGTTGATGATCCTCGACATAGCCTTTCTCGACGACGCGACCCGGCCGACGGCGCCGAGGCTTGAGGGACTGACTGCGTCGCAGCGAGCGGCGGGCGAGCACCTCAGGGAAGTGCACGACCATCTGCGCGAGAACATGCGGGTGATCCGCGACCTCATTCAGCTGGCGTCGGAAGGCCACGCCAGCCCCGCGGAAGTTGCCGAACAGACTGCCGGGCTGACTATGCTCGACAATTTCCGCCGCTTCGGAAACCTGTGCGGCCGCTACTGCATGGTGGTGAACACCCACCACTCGCTCGAAGACCAGCACGTGTTTCCTGCGTTGGCGGCCCAGTCCGACGGATACCGCCGCGTCACCGAGCGGCTGCAGGCGGAGCACGTCGTGGTGCATGACCTGCTGGAGCGCCAGATCGAGGCGCTGAACATTCTCGCGGGGGCGCCCACCGCCGAGCACTTCGACAACGCGCGGACGATCTTTGCCGCCCTCGAGCGCGTGCTGGGATCGCATCTCGGCTACGAGGAAGATCAGATCGGCGACGCGCTCGGCTACTTCAACATCTTCTGAGGCGGTTAGGCGAAGAATGGTGCCATCGCAGCCGCCACGACCTCGGGCCTGCCGCCACGGTCGGCGTTCCACGACCCTTCGTGTCCGAGCGCGGCAATCTCGACGCGCTCCGCTTCCGGGATGATCGACTCCAGCCGCCGAACAGCGCGCTTAAGGTAACCGGGACTGCGGTCACCACCCATCAGCAGCGTTTTCGCAGCGATCCCTGCAAAGCTCGTGATCGCCTCGCTGCCATGCAACGCCAGTTCGAAATCGTGCCGCAGCGGCGGGGCAAGGTCGCGGACCAGCATGTTGACCTGGGTCACATCGGCCTCCGCTTAGCTAAGTCTAGCTAAGATAGACCGTGCAGCGACTCAGAACAAGTCCAGCTGCTCGCCACCGGCGATGGATCTCTTCTTCGGCGCCCCAGGGGCTTCCTCCGAAACCTCCACGGGCACGATCAACCCCGGGCCGTCCAGCGCCGCCTTGCCGATGTCGCGCCCGACCGGATGATACTTCATGGTGCCCGGCGGCGGCGGACCGGCGAGGGCCGCGGCGTCCCTCGCCTCGACGTTGCGCGTATCGAGCCAGGCCTCGACGGCATCGCCGCGCAAGATCGCCGGCATGCGGTCATAGACCGAGGCGATTTCGAGGTTGGGTGCGACGGTGACGATGCAGACGGTATCGACCTCTTCGCCGTTGGGGCCGGCCCAGGTCGAATAGAGCCCGGCGAGGGCCATCGTTTCGGTCTCGGCCGAGGTGATGTAGTAGGGCTGGCGCTTGTCGGCCGCACCCTTCTTCCACTCGTAATAGCCCGACGCCGGAACGATGCAGCGCGAGTTGCGCAGGGCGTCACGGAAGGCGGGCTTCTCGATCATCGACTCGGCGCGGGCGTTGATCAGCAGGGGAAAGACCCTGGGGTCCTTGACCCACCAGGGCATGAACCCCCAGCGGAAAAGTTCGGCGGTGCGGCGGCCCTCGCGCTCGGCGATGGCGATGACCGGCTGCGTCGGCGCGATGTTGTAGCGCGGCGGATAATCGAGGACGTTCAGCGTCCTGAACAGCGCCGCCATGGCTTCGGGCGGGAGGAGAAAGGCATAGCGGCCACACATGGGCCGCAAGGTAAGGGCTTGCGGTCCGCGGCGCAAATTGCGATTGCCCGGCCATGACCCCGTTCGCCGCCAGCGTCGCGCTGCTCAGGCGCCATGACGTGCTGCTGATCCAGCGCAACCGGCCGCCGTCGGAAGGCCTGTGGACGCTGCCCGGCGGGCGGCTGGAGCCGGGCGAGACGGCGGAACAATGCGCCGTGCGAGAGGTCAAGGAGGAGCTCGGCCTTTCCGTCTTTGCTCTGCGCCCGGTGACGGTGCTGCAGGTCCGGCGGTTCCGGCTGCAGGTGTTCGCCACGCAGGCGTTGGAGGGCGAGATCGTGCCCGACGCCGCCGAAGTCCGGGATTGGCGCTGGGTGAAACCGGGGCAGCTGGGCGGACTCAGAACCACCCCCGATCTCGGCGATGTCCTCGAGCGGGCGTTCCGGATGTTCGACCGGACGTGATGCGCCTTGCGGATGACACGATCGGGAGACTACCAAGACGGATGCGTTTGCCGCCCTCCCCCTTCCTCTTCGCGCTGCTGCTGACCCTCGCCCTGCCCCACGAGGCGCTGGCCGTCGATCCGCCCTATGAGCCGCAGATGGAGCGGCTGGCCGAGGTGCTGGGGAGCCTCTATTTCCTCAATCCGCTGTGCAAACCGGACGCCGCCGACTGGCGCAAGCAGATGGCGGACCTGGTCAAGCTCGACCAGCCCGACGAGGATCGGCAGCAGCGGCTGTTCGGGGCGTTCAACGCCGGCTACGCCGCCTACGCGCGGCTCTATCGAATCTGCACGCCCTCGGCGGAAGAAGCGCTGACCCGGCTGCTGGTCGAGGCCGAGTCGACGGCGCGCGAGATTCACTCGCGCTACGCGGAGTGAGCCGGCGCGGCCGTCCGATTAAGTATAACACCTGAGGTGACATTAACCTTCTGGTCACATGCCACACGCGCGCCACAGGCTGCGTGGTAACGAAGATCAATGCACAAGGTTAAGCCCGCTTTGCCCAGCTTCGACGCCGACGGCCCCAAGGACGAGCACCGCGAGGAGCGGCAGCTTGCGCTGGAATACCTCGCCGAGGCGTGGAACACCGCCGAGGACGAAGGCGTCGAGAGCCTGGCGCTGGCGCACGCCTCGCTGTTCGCGGCTCTGGCGACACTGGTCCGGGCCCATGGCGAAGAGGCGACGGCGACGCTGGTCTCCACCCTCCCCGACCGAATTCGCGCCGGCGAGTACAACCTCGAGCGGCAGACGCACTAGCGGCGACGCAAGACTCGGTCGCTCAGGGGCGATTGGGGGGCCCCCACGGGCACAACGGGTGTGGACAGAAACCCCTCATCCGTCTCGGCCCGAACGGGCCGATCCACCTTCTCCCTCAAGGGGAGAAGGAGCCCGGCGGCTGCATCGTCTCCATGAACTCGATCGGCCGGCCGCTCGCGGCGCTGACTAGCTCGCCCTGCCACATCACGGTGCTGCCGCGAAGGATGGTGCCGACCGGCCAGCCGGTGACGGCGACGCCGTCATAGGGGGTCCAGCCGGCTTTGCTGGCGATCCAGTTATTGGTGATGGTTTCGCGGCGTTTCAGATCGACGATGGTGAGGTCGGCGTCGTAACCGGCGGCGATGCGGCCCTTGCGCGCGATGCTGAAGATGCGCGCCGGGCCGGCGGCCGAGAGATCGACGAAGCGTTCGAGGCTGAGCTTTCCGGCGTTGACATGGTCGAGCATGATCGGCACCAGCGTCTGGACGCCGGTCATGCCCGAAGGCGAGTTCGGATAGGGTTTCTGCTTTTCCTCGATGGTGTGCGGGGCGTGGTCGGAACCGAGCACGTCGACGACGCCGTTGGCGACCCCGGCCCAGATGCCGGCGCGATGCGCCTTGTCGCGGACCGGCGGGTTCATCTGCACGAAGGTGCCGAGGCGGTCATAGGCGGTCTCGTCGAGGGTCAGATGATGCGGCGTGACCTCGACGGTCGCGACGTCCTTGTGATCGGCGAGGAACACCATCTCTTCGGCGGTCGAGACGTGCAGCACGTGGATGCGCTTGCCGTATTCGTGGGCCAGCGCGACGAGGCGCTTGGTCGAGCGCAGGGCGGCCTCGGGATCGCGCCAGACCGGATGGGAGCGCGGGTCGCCGGGGATGCGGAGGGGCTTGCGTTCCTCGAGGCGGTATTCGTCCTCGGAGTGGAACGCGGCGCGACGCGCAATGGCCTCGAGGATGGCGCCGACGCCGTCGTCGTCGGCCACCAGCAGAGTGCCGGTGGACGACCCCATGAAGACCTTCACGCCGGCGCAGCCGGGGAGCCGTTCGAGCTCGGGCAGCTCGGCGACGTTCTCGTGCGTGCCGCCGATGAAGAAGGCGAAATCGCAATGCATGCGGCCGGTGGCGCGAGCGATCTTGTCCTCGAACGCGGCGCGGGTCACGGTCAGCGGATTGGTGTTGGGCATCTCGAAGACGCCGGTGACGCCGCCCATCACCGCCGAGAGCGAGCCGGAGGCGAGGTCTTCCTTGTGCTCGAGGCCGGGCTCGCGGAAATGCACCTGGGTGTCGATGACGCCGGGCAGGATGTGGAGGCCCGTGCAATCGGTGATTTGATCGGCGGAGTCGGCGGTCAGCGAGCCCAGCGCGGCGATGCGGCCGCCGCGAATGGCGATGTCTGCGGCGTGGACGCCGTCCTGGTTGGCGACAGTGCCGTTCTTGAAGATCGCGTCGTAGTGCGCCATGTGTCTTCCCTGACTTGGCCCTCTGTCGCGCTATTGGCCCGGCAAGGCAAGGAGAAGCCGTGGCTCTCTATTCTCTCTACACACACGATATCGTCCGCGTCAGCGGTCCGGACGCGCACAAACTGCTCAACGACACGCTGACCTGCCGCTTCGACGACGCGCTGGACGGGCTCGGACGCTGGTTTGCGCTGCTGAGCCCGCAGGGGAAAATCCAGCTCGACGGGCTCGTGACTCACGCCCGCGACGCCTATTGGTTCGACCTCGAGGCTGGCCTCGTGCAGGACTTCCTCAAGAAGATGAAGATCTATCGCCTCCGGGCGAAAGTAGACTTCGACGCGCAATATGCGGGCGCGGTGTGGTGGTCACCGGACAACACGGCGCCGGTCGTGAACGCCGACTTCATCGCCTATCGCGACGAGCGGTCCGACAAGCTCGGAACGCGCTACATCACGGTGAGCGGCGCGGCTCTTTCCGAGGAGCAGCCCGGCGACGACCCGACAGTCCTGTACGATCGGGTTCTCGTCGAGGCCGGCGTCCCCGAGTTTGGCCCGAACTACGGCCGGGACCAGGTGTTCCCGCACGATGTGGGCATGGACTTCCTCGGCGGCGTCGACTTCAAGAAGGGCTGCTATGTCGGCCAGGAGGTGGTCAGCCGGATGGAGCATCGCGGGACGGCGCGGCGGCGGCCGGTGATCGTGAGCGGGATCGACGCTCCGGCCGGCGCGGCGGTGGTGGCCAATGGCCGCGAGGCGGGCACGATCGGGCAGGTTGTTGACGGCAAGGCGGTGGCGATGCTGCGGCTCGACCGGTTCGACGGCGGCGAAGTCAGCGTCGGCGGCAAGCCGGTGACGGTCGCGTTGCCCGATTGGGCGACGTATCGATTTGGAGAATCGGTTCCTGCCGACTAGCCTTTCGCTTCCGGTTTTGGGGGCGAGATGGCGCGCACGAACGAACGGGCCTGGCAACGCATGCTCTCGGGGCGGCGGCTCGATATCCTCGACCCCTCGCCGGTGGACGTCGAGCTTTCCGACATCGCGCACGGCCTCGCCCGGGTGGCGCGCTGGAACGGGCAGACCAAGGGCGACTACCCGTTCTCGGTGGCGCAGCACTCGGTGCTGGTGCTCGAGATCTTCACGGCGCTCAACCCCAATGCCGACGCGAAATCGCGGCTCTACGCGCTGCTGCACGATGCGCCCGAATATGTGATGGGCGACATCATCTCGCCGTTCAAGGCGGCGATGGGCGGCAACTACAAGGAGGTCGAGAACCGGCTGATGGCCGCGATCTACCTGCATTTCGCGCTCAACGCCGCGCCGCCGGCGGGGCTGGCCCGGCAGATCAAGCGGGCCGACAAGGAAGCCGCCTATCAGGAGGCGGTGCAGCTGGCCGGCTTCGCCGTCGACGAAGCGCGCAAATTCTTCGGCGAGCCGGGCCTTGCGGCGTTCGATCTCGACCGCTTCGACGAACTGATCCGGCCGTGGCCGACCGGCGAGGCCTATGACCGCTTCGTCGACGCGGTCGACATGCTGGCGGGCGAAGTCCACAGAACATCGTGAAGTTAAGGTAAACGGCTGTTCCGTTTTGACGCGGGCGATGGCCCTATGGTTGATGCGAGGTTAACGAGAACCGCATCGGCCGGAGGCAGCATGAGCGTCGATATCCGCACCGTGGCGACCAGCGGGCTGCTTGCGGCGATGGTCGCGGGAGCCTTCGCGACCCCGATGCTGTTCCCGGCCGCATTCGCCGACGAGCCGGCGAGCATCGCGCTCAGGACGGCGAGCGATTTGTTTCCGCCGCCGTTCGATCCGAAGAAGCTGGTGAAATACGACATTGTCTTCGACGACACCGTGTCGACGGAGGTGCAGAGCACGCAGCTGGTCAAGAAGATCGGCTATGGGCAGAAGACCATGGTGTCGATCGTCACCACGCCGAGCGGCACCTATTCGAGCGATGCGCTGACCTCGCCGAACGTGCGTTACCCCGGCATCGAGGTGACGCCGAAAGCACGCGACGATGAGGATCGGTTCTGGATTTCGAGCTTCGCGTCGCCCTACGGAACCGGCCACTCGACCGCGTTCAGCGTCGGCTCGTTCACGTACTACACCTACAGCTTCAAGCCGCGCGGCTAGCGCCTCTTTTGGTCGCGCGTTCGAACCGGAAAACCGGTACCCACTTTTCGCTGGCGCGGACCTTCGGTTCCTGAACGCGCTCCCTAGGCCCGCTTAAATTTGTAGAAGACGTGGTGGCCGATCTTGACCACCTTCTTCAGCCGCGGCGCCCAATCGGGATAGACGTAGGTGGCGTGGTAGTGCGTCGCCTTCTCCACGTCGGTCAGATAGAGGCTGCCGTTGATGACGCCCTTGGCGATCTCTTCGGCCTGCGCCCAGGCCTTCGACTCGGTGACGGTTTCCGGGATGCCGTCGCAGGCGAAGGAGAACTGGCAGGCGTTGCGCATGTGCTGGTTCTGGAACACCACGCCGCAGATGGTCTTTGGGTAGATGCGGTGGGCGAGACGGTTCATCACCACCTGCCCGACCGCGACCTGGCCGCGATAGGTCTCGCCGCGGGCCTCGAAATAGACGGCGGTTGCCATGCACCAGAGATCCTTCTGGGAGACCTTGCCGCCGAACTTGTCGACGCTGAGATCGAAGGACGTCGCCGGCGTCGTCTCGCGCGCATAGGCGAGCTGCGTGGGCGCGCTCATGGGCATCGGCGCCGCTGCCATCGGCACGATCTGGTCGATGGCGCCGAGCGCGGCGCTCTGGGCCGGATCGATGCTCGCAACCTTGACCGTCGGAACCAGGACCGGCGGCATCGGCACCGACGAATCCGGGGCGCGCAGTTCGGCGAGGCGGGTGCGGATGCCCTCGAAGTCCGAGGACACGGTGATGCCGTCGGGCGTCAGCCGGGCGCGGTTGGTTTTTTCCGCGCGGTTGGGGCCCGAAAAGCTGCCGCTGCTGAACAGCGCGGCGACGGAGCCGGTGATGATGAGATCGTCGCCGTGCCGGGTGAGCGTCGCGCCGATGGCGGCAGGCTGCGGCATGACGAGAGGGGCTTCGGTGCCGGGGCCATGCGCAGCGCCGACCAGCAACGGCCAGGCGAGAACCGACAGCACCAGCGAGGCGAGAACGCCGGCAAGGCTATGTCCGGGACGGGCCCAGGCGGTGGTTGGTCCGGAACGGCCCATCAAACGCGGTACTACTCACGCAACGCCACAAAACACGCGCCGGCAGAATGTTGCTCAAATGCCGACAATCCCGATCATGCGGGATTAGGGTTATCGTGACGTAAACCGGCGGGATTTCGTGGTCGCGACCGGCGACGATGGTTAATTCGGGGGGCGGGGGTGTTCGCAGTCGGGTTCCTCCCTTGCGACGCAGTCGCGGGGGAGGTGTCGCCGGCAGGCGACGGAGGGGGCGGTCGCTTGCGCCGGTGGTTGGGGCCACCCCCTCCCCCGGCTTCGCCGGTACCTCCCCCATGCTTCGCATAGGGGAGGAGTCCGACTGCACGCTCAGTGCGACGCCTGCGCCAATGCCAGGCGGGCAACCGGCACGCGATAGGGCGAGCAGCTGACGTAGTCGATGCCCAGGCCGGCGAAGAAGGCGAGCGAGGCGGGATCGCCGGCGTGCTCGCCGCAGATGCCGATCTTGAGGGCGGGGTTGGCGGCGCGGCCGCGCTCGATGGCGATCGAGATGAGTTCGCCGACGCCCTTCTGATCGAGCGTCACGAACGGGTCCTGCGCATAGAGGCCCTTGCGCTGATAGGCGGCGAGGAAGGCCGGGGCATCGTCGCGGGAGATGCCGAAGGTGGTCTGGGTCAGATCGTTGGTGCCGAACGAGAAGAAATCGACGTGCCTGGCGATATCGCCGGCCCGGAGCGCAGCGCGCGGCAGCTCGATCATGGTGCCGAAGGCAAAACGCCGGCGCGCCTCCGGCGGGAGGTTGGCGGCGTCGACCAGCTCCATTACCCGTTCGCGGATCCAGATGACCTCGTGCGTGGTCGACACGAACGGCACCATGATCTCGAGCGCCACCGGCTCGCCGCCGCCGGCCATCGCCGCACGGACACCGGCCAGCAGCGCCTGGAGCTGCATTTCGAGAATTTCCGGATAGGTCACGGCGAGGCGGACGCCGCGATGGCCGAGCATCGGGTTGATCTCGGTGATGCGCTCGAGGCGGAGTTTCAGGGCCCGCAATTCGAGGCCGAGCGATTTCGCCGTCTCGTCGATGTCTTCCTCGGTGCGGGGGAGGAATTCGTGGAGCGGCGGATCGAACAGCCGGACGGTGACCGGCCGGCCGGCCATGGTCGAAAAGATCGCGGAATAATCGCCGGTCTGGAAATCGACGAGGCCGGTGAGCGCGGCCTTTCGCGCGTCCTCGTCTTCGCTCAGGATCAGGCGGCGGAGCGCCACCATGCGCTCGCGCGAAAAGAACATGTGCTCGGACCGCGCGAGGCCAATGCCCTGGGCGCCGAAGCTGAGCGCGGTTTTCGCGGCCTCGACGGTCTCGGCGTTGGCGCGCACCGCGATCGTCCGCGACGCGTCGGACCAGTCGAGCAACTCGCCCAGGGCGCCGCCGATATGGGGTTGGCTGAGCGGCAGGGTGCCGAGATAGACGCTGCCATCGCTGCCATCGATGGTGATGCGATCACCTCCGCGCAGCACGCGGTCGCCGATCCGGCAGGACATGTCGGCGGCGTCGACCGAGAGGCTGCGCACTCCGGCAACGCAGGGCTTGCCGGTGATGCGGGCAATAACGCCGGCGTGGCTGGTCATGCCACCACGGGCGGTGAGGATGCCGGTTGCCGCCTTCATGCCGTCGATGTCGGCGGGCCCGGTCTCGTTGACGACGAGGATGCAGTGCCGCCCCCTCGCCTTCCAGCGTGCCGCATCCTCGGCGGTAAAGACGATGCCGCCGCTCGCGGCGCCAGGCGAGACGCCGAGCCCGGTGGCCACCGCCTCGGCGGCGTGGCCGGCGCGGATGGAGGGATGGAGCAGCGCCTGCAGCCGATCGGGGCTGACGCCGGCGACGGCCTGCTCCCTGCTCCAGGTGCCGCGTTCAACCCGGTCCGTCGCCGCCTGGAGTTCGGCGGCGGCGCTGGCCTGATACGGGCGGGCCGAGAGAAACGTCGTGGTCCGGTCCGTCAGGGCGACGGTCAGGCACATGTGGCGCAGGGCCGCCCGGTCGATCACCTCGCACAGGGCAGCGGCGTCGGGCTGCGGCGGAAACGGCCGTCCCGGCACCGGCGCCGGCCCCAGCGCCCCGCTGGTCGCGTCGCGCGAGAGAAACTGCGCGATTTCACCTCGTGCCATGGCCTGGACGAGGACGATGGCCCCGTTGGCGTCGTCGCCATACGACTCGAAGGCGTCGTCGATGGCGCGACCCAGCGGCCGGTTGGGATCGACCGCTTCGGCTTCGCTCGCGGGCGCCGGCAGGCCGGCGCGCGCCGGCATCAGGCCGGGAATCGTCGCGTCGGTTGCGGTGCGGACCACGAGCGAAGGCGGCACCCCATCGCGGCCGACCAGGCGGAACAGCGTCGCCACCCAATGGGCGCGCAGCCGGTCCTCGTGCCGCCGCCGCTCGGCCTGGAGGGCCGCCCAGGCGGCGTGGGAGATGAGAATCGTCGGCACGACGGGCGCATCGGCTTCCCACACCGCACGAATCCATCGCGCCTTGCCGACGAGCAGACCGCGCTGCGCCCCGGACAGGTTTGCGTTGCCCGTAGCCGGCGCAACGGCAAACATTTCGAGAGCGAGGCTCACCCGACAATCCCTTGATCTGGCTTGGGAAGCATTGTGCCCGTGCCTTCGGCGCGCCGCAACCGGCCTTGACTCGGGCTTTGGCAGAAAGCATCTGCATGAGCATGGTAAGCACTGGGCAGACGCGACCCCCACCCCCGTCCCCTCCCCGAGCGGGGGAGGGGCGCGTGCCCAAACTCGAGATCACGCTGTGCGCGCCGCGCGGCTTCTGCGCCGGGGTGGATCGCGCCATCCAGATCGTCGAGCTGGCGCTCGAGAAATACGGCGCGCCGGTCTATGTCCGCCATGCCATCGTCCATAACAAATACGTCGTCGAGGGATTGCGCCGGAAGGGTGCGGTGTTCGTCGAGGAATTGGACGAAATTCCGCCCAGCGCCGCGCCGGTGGTGTTTTCGGCGCACGGCGTGCCCAAGGCCGTGCCGGCGGACGCCAAGGCGCGCAACATGTTCTTCCTCGATGCCACCTGCCCGCTGGTGAGCAAGGTGCACATCGAGGCCAACCGGCATTTCGCCGAGGGCCGCGAGATCGTGCTGATCGGGCATGCCGGGCACGTCGAAGTGATCGGCACGATGGGGCAACTGCCCAAGGGCGCGATCACGCTGGTGCAGACGGTCGAGGACGCCGAGGCGTTCGTGCCGCGCGACCCGGCCAAGCTTGCCTATGTGACGCAGACGACGCTCAGCGTCGACGACACCAGCGCCATCGTCGAGACGCTGCGCCGGCGGTTTCCCTCGATCGCGCTGCCGCACAAGGAAGACATCTGCTACGCCACCACCAACCGCCAGGAGGCGGTCAAGAAGGTGGCGCCGACGGTCGATGCGATGATCGTGGTCGGCGCGCCCGAGTCGAGCAACTCGGTGCGGCTGGTCGAGGTGGCGCAGCGCAATGGCTGCGCCCGCGCCATGCTGGTCGAGCGCGCCGAGGCGATCGACTGGGCCCAGTTCGCCGGCATCAAGAGGCTCGGCATCACTGCCGGCGCGTCGGCGCCGGAAGCATTGGTGGACGAAGTGATCGAGGCCTTCGCTCAGCGCTTCGACATCGAAGTCGGGGCGCATGGCGCGGGCCGCGAGACCATCGTGTTCAACCTGCCGCGTGAACTGCGCGCGCCCAGCGGGGCGGCGCCCGGCGGGGCGACACCCGCCGCATGACCGATCACGTCGTCATCCACACCGACGGCGCCTGTTCGGGCAACCCGGGACCGGGCGGCTGGGGCGCGGTGCTGCAGCATGGAACGACGGTCAAGGAACTGAAGGGCGGAGCGCGCGAGACCACCAACAACCAGATGGAACTGACGGCGGCGATCGAGGCGCTCACCGCGCTGAAGCGGCCCTGCGCGGTGGAGCTCCATACGGACAGCAACTACGTCAAGGACGGGCTGACCAAGTGGATCCACGGCTGGAAGAAGAACGGCTGGCGGACCGCGTCGAAGCAGCCGGTCAAGAATGTCGAGCTGTGGCAGGCGCTCGACGCGGCGGTGCAGCGCCACACCATTTCGTGGCACTGGGTCAAGGGCCACAATGGCGACGCGATGAACGAGCGGGCCGACGAACTGGCCAACGAGGGCATGGCGCCGTTCAAGCCGAAGAAGCGCTCGCACGGGCTGATGCCGCCGGTATGAAGTCGGTCCGGCGCCAGACCAGAAGGCCGATCGCCACGACCCAGAAGCCACCGGCGGCGATCGCGGCAGCCAGGACACCCACAGCCCCGTCGGTGAAGCCCGATGGCGCTATCATCGCCGAGGCGGTGATGGTGAAATGGTAGAGGACCATCAGGATCAGGTTGCCGCCGCTCCGGTTCCACAGCCACGACATGATGATGGCATGGGCGGTGAGGACGATGGGGCCGTTGACGAGGAAGGCCGGGATGAACCAGTCGCCATAGGCCTTGAGCGCGATGTAGTGAGCCGGAAGGTGCCAGACGCCCCAGATCGCGCCGATGACCAGGGCGGTGGGTAGGATGCCGAAGCGAGGCTGCAGGCGCGGAAGCAGGAAACCGCGCCAGCCGATCTCTTCGCCGAGGGCCGCCATCATTGGCCAGATGAGGAGGACCGGAAGGAGGGCGCCGATATCGGCAAAGCGGCTGCCGCCAATGACCACCGCCTGGAGGGCGACGGTGACGAGGGTGACGGCCGGAGCGGTCAGCAGGGCCACGACGTACCAGAAGGGCTGGATGCGCCAGCGGACAAGCGGTGCGAGCAACCGAGCGATGCCGGCTCTGCCACCCAGGGCCCAGGCGACGGCGATTGCCGCGAGCGAGGGCGCAAGACCGCCGAGGATGGCTGAGACGAGAAAGGCCGGCGACATTTCGAGGCCGCCCGGCGGCATGGCAGAAATCCAATAGCCCCAGAGAAGCCAGGCCCCGCCGAAGGTGCCGATGAGGAATGCCATCGCGGGGGCCCGCGCAACGAGACGGGCGAACGACGAGGCGGTCAGCTGCGGTGCTTGGGGATGCGTTACGGCCATCGCGATGATCTCCCAGGGATGAGGCCGGTCTACCACCGGGCGGCGGCGTGGTTTTGAGGCAGGTCAAATGGAGGGAGCCGACCGAGAGGCTTCACCTCTCACCCGGCTCTGTTTCCTCGCGATGACGCCGCTCAGGTCGGTCGCGGCGGATACCGTGTTGAAGATCGTGCCGTACTTGCGGACATTGGTGTGCAGCAGCTCGAGGCGCTGGTCGGTCTCGTCGGTATCGACGATGAGCTCGTAGCGCACCGAGATGATCTTGGGTGGGGCATCCTGGCGGATTCCGGTGAGCTTGATGTCGACGCCGCGCAGCTTGAAATGGAGCATCGGTGTCACCCGCTCGATACCCTTGAGCATGCAGGCGGCGATCGAGGCGAGAAACAGTTCGGCGGGATTGAACGCATCGGGACGGCCGTCGAGGTTGGTATCGAGGACGATCTCGGCCGCCTTGGTGCGGGCCAGGCTGCCGTGCGCGTCGACCCGTTGGGCGGCTACCTGATACTGGAGCATGTCGACACCTTCTGTTGATTTGCCTTGGGCGATGGCGCCCTCCATCCTCGAGGCATGCGCCTCTCACTCGCCCTATGTCTGGTCCTCGTCGTCTCCCCTGCCCTGGCGCAGTTCCCGCCGCCCGGCGTGTATGGCTGCACCTCGGAGGCTGGGGACACGCTCGGCGTGTTGAGTCTCCTCGTCGCCGGCGACTATCAGTGGGACGCCGACGGGGTGAGCGTCACCGGCCAGGTGGCGTCGGCAGGGACCGGCGTCGAGGCCCTCACCGGACCGCTCGCCGGGCAGCACTGGAGCGGCGATTTCTCCACCGAGCTGGGTGAAACGGTGTTCGTGTTCTCGACCGACATCGGCAAGGTCACCTGCCGCTAGCCTCCGGCTAACCGGAAGACCGCTTCGCACTTTTCCTGGAAACGCTCTAGCGCCGCTTCACCTCGCTCAGCCAGAGCCCGATGGCGATGACCCAGAACACGGCAGCGCCCAGCGCCGACGAGGCGAGGCCCAGCGCATCCTGGCCGCCGGCGGTGGGAGCGAGCATCGAGGAGGCGGTGATGGTCCAGTGGTAGAGGATCATCATCACGAGGTTCGAGCCGCTGCGGCGCCAGAGCCAGGCCATGATCAGGGCGTGTGCGGTGAGGACGAGCGGGCCGTTGACGAGGAAGGCGAGCCAGAACAGGCTGCCGAAACCCTTGAGGCCGATGTAGTCGGCCGGCAGATGCCAGAGGCCCCAGACGAGGCCGACGAGGATTGCGGCGCCCATCGGGCCGTAGCGGCGCAAGAGGTGCGGGAACATGAAGCCGCGCCAGCCGAATTCTTCACCGAGCGCCGCCATCGCCGGCCAGATCGCCGCCATCGCCATGATCGAGGGATCGGCGGGCTTCAGCGGGCCGACGAAGACCGGCAGCAGCACGGTGGTGAGGATGGTCGCGGCCGGGACGATGCCGAGCGCCAGCACATACTGGTAGGGCGCGGCGCGCCAGTGGGTGATGCCGTGCAGCAGATGGCCGGCCGAGGCGCCGCCGCCGATCAGCCAGGCGGTGGCGAAGGCGGCGAGCGAGGGGGCGAAGCCGCCGACGATGGCGCAGAGGATGAAGGCCGGGGTGATGACGAGGCCGGTGGGCGGCATCGTCGGGATCCAGTAGCCCCACAGGGCCCAGGCCCAGACGAAGGTGCCGATGAGGAACACCGAAATCGGGGCGCGCCGGGCGAGCCGCGACAGCGGGTTGGTGGCGGCAGCGGGCTGGGCTTGGGTCATGGTGCCTCCGAGGGTAAGAGCCTCTCCTAAGGGATCACGGGGCGCAAGGGTTGATCAGTATCAACTGGGACTAGCGGCGCATCTCGCAGTCGATGAGGTGCATACTCTCTACCTCGTCCTTCTTGATTAGCAGCCTAAACGCAACGTACCCGTCGCCGCCCTCGAGTCGCCGCGTGCTGAAGGGCACATAGCCGGCTGCTGAGAATCCTCCAAGCGGACCTAGCCATTCGATGTCGTCACCCGTTTCTGTGAACAAGAAGCGCTCACTCGGGTGTTCGCCAATATCCGGACCCACGTAGGTGTCACCCGCTATCACCATGCTACCGGCGAACTCTTCGTTTGCACCGAGCCGGCACTCATACGTCCCGTCGGGAAGCAGACCGCCCGAAATGGCGGGAGTAGCCATAACGAGACACGCAGCAACGAGTTGTACTTTCCAGATCATCCCGCCACTTTCGAGAAGTCCGCAACAAGGTGCATGGTATCACGGAGCGCCGCAAGCAGATGCAGCCGGTTGGCACGGACTGCCGGGTCGTCGTCGTTGACCAGCACCGCCTCGAAGAAGGCGTCGACCGGTGCACGGAGCGTCGCCAGCACGGCGATGGCTCCATTGTAGTCGTCAACTTTGATCATTGCCGCGGCAGACGCGTCCACTGACTGAATGGCACTGGCAAGATCGGTCTCTGCATCGACAGTGAACTTGGTAGGATCTACTTGCGCGTCGTACCCGTGCCCGTCCTTCTTGGACTCAGCTACGAGTATGTTCGTGGCGCGTCGATAGCCTGCCATCAGGCTCTTGCCCACTTCGTCGCCAAGGAGTCTCGCTAACGCCATCGCGCGCTCCTTTCGCGACGTGAGGCTCCAGCCTATCGCACCAGACAGAGCCGCAATCGCATCCGGCCGAACGCCACTTTCTTTTAGCAGGTTGTCTTGCCGATCATCAATGAAGTTCAACAAATCGGCGATGTCGGCGGACGATGAGAATGACTTCGCATGTTCAGCCAATAGGGGTTCCAGCGTAAGTGTCAGCTTGTTCTCCGTCACCATCCGGATCACCCCCAGCGCCGCGCGGCGTAGCGCGAACGGGTCGCGCGACCCGGTGGGCTTTTCGTCGATGGTCCAGAAGCCGGTGAGGAGGTCGAGCTTGTCGGCGAGGGCGACGGCGATCGAGACCGGGTCGGTGGGGACGCGGTCGGTGGGGCCGAGCGGCCGGTAGTGCTCGGCGACGGCGTTGGCGATGGCGGGCTTTTCGCCCTGCGCCAGCGCGTAATAGCGGCCCATGATGCCCTGCAGCTCGGGGAACTCGCCGACCATGCCGGTGGTGAGATCGGCCTTGGCCAGCATCGCGGCGCGTTTGGCGTCCTCGACATCGGCGCCGACCTTGGGGGCGATCTCGGCGGCGAGCTTGACCAGCCGCTCGACCCGCTGGAACTGCGTTCCAAGCTTGGCGTGGAACACCGACTCCTCGAGCTTGGGCAGGCCGTGCTCGAGCGGCAGCTTCAGATCGGTCTCGTAGAAGAATTTCGCATCGGAGAGCCGGGCGCGGATGACGCGCTCGTTGCCGGCAACGATCGTGGCGCCGCCATCGGTCGCGATATTGTTGGCGGTCAGGACAAACCGGTTCGCGAGCTTGCCCGAGGCATCGCGCAGGCAGAAGCATTTCTGGTTGGCGCGGATGGTGGCGATGATCACTTCCTCGGGCACTTTGAGGAAGCTCTCGTCGAACGAGCCCATCATCACCACCGGCCACTCGACGAGGCCGGCGACTTCTTCGAGCAGGCCCTCGTCGGCGATGAGCGTCAGCCCCTGGGCGAAAGCGAGGTGCTCAGCGTCGGCGCGGATGATGTCCTTGCGCCGGTCGAGATCGAGCACGACTTTGGCCTTTTCGAGCGCCTGCACATAGTCGTCGAAGCGGCGGACCTTGATGGCCTCGGGCGCGAGGAAGCGGTGGCCGTAGGTGGTCTGGCCGGAGGCGATGGTGTTGGTGGCGAAGGGGATCACCATCGGCTCGTCGTTGTCGGTACCGAAGGTCGCAGTGATGGCGCGGATCGGGCGCACCCAGGTCAGCCCGCCATTGCCCCACTGCATCGACTTGGCCCAGGCGAAGTTCGAGACGATGCGCGGCAGGATGGCGGCGAGCAGCGCCGGCGCCTCGGCGCCTTTGCGCTCGATATGGGCGACGTAGGAATCGCCCTTCTTGGCGTCGGAGACGATCGAGGCCTGATCGAGCGAGGTCAGCCCCGCCGATTTGAGGAAGCCGTCGATGGCCTGCTGCGGGGCACCGACGCGCGGGCCCTTCTTTTCTTCCTTGAGGTCGGGCGAGCGCGCCGGAATGGCCGACACGGTCAGCGCCAGCCGGCGCGGCGTGACGAACGCCCTGGCGCCCTCATAGAGCAGCCCGGCCTCGACCAGCGCGTCGGTGACGGCCTTCTTGAGGTCCTCGGCGGCCCGGCGCTGGAAGCGCGCGGGGATTTCCTCGGAGAAGATTTCGAGCAGCAGTTCGGGCATGTTTCGACCGGTTTTCCTGGGCGCGGGAGGGGTAGCAAGGGCGAGGCGGAATGTCCAATGGGGGACTTCGCCCACTTCTAGCGGATCAATTCGATCTCGCAGCCAACGTCCAGCTTTGTCCAAGCGCGATCCGACGTGAGGGCCACGGCGCCCCGGTGTATCGCGAGAGCGAGACAGGCGCGGTCGGCGAGCGACAGCCCCAGCTGTCGCGTCATAGGGCGCAGGGCGACAGCTGTTTCCACCAGGTCCACCCCAAATTCGATGACGGGAAGGTGGAGCAAGGCGAACGCGCGACGGGCGTCATCGCTGGCGATGCCCACATCGGCAAGGCGCGAGCCGACTTCGACCACGTTTACCGCACCGATCACCGAATCTTCGAGCCTCGCCCGAACGTAGTCGGCCCCCGGCTCCTCGTTGAGGACTGCCAGCGCTGCCGAGGCATCGAGGACGAACTTCACTTGCGGCCGTCTGCCAGCGCTTCGGTTTCTTCACGCTGAGCTTCCGCGCGGCGTTCGGCGATCAGCTCGTCCACCAAGCTGACGCCTTCAGGGACATATTTTCGAACGAGCGCCTGTGCTTTCCGAACGGCGGTATCACGCGACATCAAGCGAAGCTCGCCATCGCTGACTTCACCAACAAGCGTCTGACCTTCGGCAATTCCCATCGCCGCCCTTACATCGGCCGGCAGAAGCACGCGCCCTGCCTCCTTAACCTCGACTTTGACCGGAAGCGGGACCGGTGCCGTCGAGCGAGGAGTCGCCGCCTGGGCCTCTTCGTGCTTGCGCCAATGATGATATTGCGTGCTGGCGGTGTTGTAGTTCACCCCCTGTTCGAGGGCGCGTTCAACAACCAATTTCCGGTCGGCGAGGCGCCCACGGCGGCGCGTCTCCTCGGTTGCGATGTCCCATACGCGACGGGTGACCGTGCCTTCCGCGGGCTGACCATATGCGTAAGCCATCTGCAACTCCTCTCGTTGGTGAAACGTAGGAGACCAGAAAGAAATTGTCAATAATCTAGATACTACCACCCGCCCCCGCCACCACCACCGCCGCCGCCGCCCGAGCCGCCGCCACCACCGCCGGAAAAGCCCGAGCCGGAGGAGGACGAGGGCTGGGCGGCGATCATGGCGGCGCTCATGCCGGTGGCCATGGAGGAGACGGTGTTGGAGAACCCGGACGACGAGGACGACCAGTCGGTGCCGGTATACCAGAGCGGCGAATAGTGGCCGCCCTGGGCATCGGCCACGGCGTTGCGCGCCAGATCGGCCTCGAAGCGCTGCGACCAGGGCTTTTCGACTGCCAGCGCGATGGCGAAGGGCAGGATCGCCTCGAAGCGCGTGATGGTCATTACCGGCTCGCCCTTGTCGACGTAGTTGAGGCGGTTCTTCTCGGCCGTCTCGAGGTACATCTTGAAGCCCTCGATCTGGTCCATGAGCTTGCGGCCCGCGACGGTGGGGGCCCGCATCAAGATGGCGAAGACGATCTCGATGACGATGATCGAGGTGGCGGCGACGAGGCCGGTGTCGAAGCGGATGCCGGAGAGCATGCTCACCGAGCTGCCCAGCACATTGACGCCGATGATGGCGACCCAGACGAAGCCGATGACCTTGCCGACGATATTGCCCGAGCGGGCGCCGGAGGCGACGCCGATGACGACCCCGACGGCGATGGCGGCAACGACTGCGACCACCAGATACACCGGCTCGAGCACATCGAGCAGGACCAGCGCGCCGAGGAGCAGGATCGCCAGGACGACGCCGATGGCGGTGTAGCCGGCATTGTTCTTGAAGTATTTCGCGCGGTTCTCGGACTGGATGGTGCTCACCAGCTCGCCGCGCTTCTCATTGAGCTTGGGACCGTCGGTCTTGTCGATGGTGACGGTGCCGCGCGAGTGGAGGAAGCTATAGACGCTGCTTTCGCCCGACGGCAGGTTGCCGTTCGGCGAGGCGTTTGTTGCCGTGATTTTGGTTTTGCCACCGGCCTTGTCGATGGTGACCAGGCCCTTGACCCCCAGATCGAAAATCGAGGCGATGAAGGCGGTCCAGCCGCTCTGCTTGAAGCCCATGCGGTTGACGTAGTGCACCACCGCCGGGGACATTTCCGCAGGCGGATGGAACAGCGGGATGATCGTGCCCTTCTGCGGGTCGCGGCCGACGGCGTTCCAGGCGAACAGATTGTAGAGGAGGACGATAAGCACCGCGACCGAGGGGAAGACGATCTCGCGGTGATCGGAAAGCCAGTTGCCCAAACCGGTGAGGCCCTGCGGCTCGACCAGAATGCCCTTCTGGAATTTCACTGCGACCGACATGCCCTCGCCCGGCGACAGCACGCGGGTGGAGCGGAAGGTGGTGGTGACGCCGGAGGTACGGACGATCTCGACGGCTTGTTCCTGCGATCCCGGTGTGCCGGTGTAGCCGATGGCGTCGGCGGTCACCGCGCCGGCCGGCAGGTTGAGCGTCGCGGTGGCCTTGAGGATGGGGAAATCCCAGTAGTTGCCGGTGGCGTTCCAGTAGAGCTCGTCGTGGTCGGCGAAGAACCGCGCCATGCGGCTCATGGTGTAGTGGATGGTGTAGCGGTAGACGCGGTAATCGAGGAAGACATCGGCATCGCCGATCCTGATGCGCTTGAAGCCGTTGCCGATGTTTTCGACCGAATAGGGTTCGGGAACGCCGTCCTTCAGCACGGCGACGACGTCGAGGTCGGAGCGCAGGCGCGATTTGTCGTCGTTGATCAGCGTCGTCGGGATATCGCGGTAGATGCCGCGGCGGATCTGGCTGCCTTCGGCATTGACCTCGATGGTCTCGACCACGTCGACCGAACCATCGACGCGCAGCGTGGTGTTGGTGGTGAAGGAGCGGATCTGTTCGGCGGCGAGAGCGGGGACGGCGAAGACCGCCAGCCCCACGAGGATCAGCATTGCCGCAACGAACCGCTGCGTCACTCTCGCCAGGACGGGCGACCAGAACGAGGTTCGACCGGTGGTCTGTGCCATCAACATGCTCCGCGCTGTGGCCGCACTGCATTCCTGTGGGAATGACGCAGTGGGAAGTGGACGACGAGAACGTCGGTTCAGAACTTCACGGTCGGCACGGCGCGGTCGGCGGGGTTGTCGAGCTCGAAATACTGCACCTTCTCGAAATGGAAGATGTTGGCGAAGATGTTGGAGGGGAACGATTCGACGGCGGTGTTGAGATCGCGGGCGGTGCCGTTGTAGTAGCGCCGCGACAGCTGGATCTCGTTTTCGGTGTTGGAGAGCTCGCCCTGGAACTGCAGGAAGTTCTGGCTCGCCTTGAGGTCGGGATAGGCCTCGGCGACGGCGAAAAGCCGGCCGAGCGCGCCGGAGAGAACGCCTTCCGCCTGGGCGCGCTGCTCCGGCGTACCGTTCTGGGCCGACTGGGCGGCGGTGCGGGCGGCGGTGACGGCCTCGAGCGTCTCGCGCTCATGGGCCATGTAGCCCTTCACCGATTCGAGCAGGTTGGGGATGAGGTCGGTGCGGCGCTTCAGCTGCACATCGATGCCCGACCAGCCTTCCTTGCTGAGCTGACGCTGGCGGACGAGGTTGTTGTAGACGACGACGGCATAGCCGGCGACGACCAGGATGATTGCGAGAACGATCCAGCCGAACATGTGAGCCTCCTTGGGGGCGCGCGCCGCACGCCGAGCGCTGCCGGGACATTGGCACCGGCGCAATGGCGCTGCAACTGGGGCGGCGCGGCTGAACGCGCAATGAACGGCGGGCGGCGGCGGCTGAGTCTGCGATTGACCGGATATCAGTTGATCTGGTCGTCCGAGGTGTCGTCAACTGGATTTTGGATGAACTTCCGGCGCCGCTTGTAAGCGTTGGGATCGGCCTCGGCCCTGGGCCGGAACAGCGGACTGCGCAACGCCTTGGCCGCAAGGTTGCGGCGGGCGGGCGGGGATTTGGGGCTTGGCGGCTTCATGGCGGCAATCGTAGCAATCGCTGCCGCCATGATCTAGCCGAACAAGCTCCAGCGGCCCCAGGCGACGAAGACAGCGAGCGCGAGCAAGACCAGATTGATCGGCAGGCTCTTGGCGGTTTCGCCGCGCTGGGCGTGAAAACCGATGGCCAGCGCCTGGATGATTGCGAGACCGATGGCGGCGAGTGGGGTCAGCCAGGCGAGGATGCCGCTGGCGAGCGGCAGGATGAGGCCGAGCGCCCCCGCCCCTTCGGCGATGCCGATGAAGCGGGTCACCCAGACCGGGAGGTCGCCCGGCCAGACCAGCATTTTGGCAAGATCGGGGATCGGCCGGAAGGTCTTCATGATGCCGGCAAAGCCGAACAGCAGGGCCAGCAGCACCTGCGCCGCCCAAAGCCAGAAGTTGAGAGTCCCCAGGATATCCATGCTCGCCCTGCTCGATACGATAACGACTATTATCGTTTAGCTAGAACGGCGCTTCCAGTTGCGCAAGCGGGCACATCGGGGGAACCGGGGGAGGATCGATGGGGGCGGAAGCTGCGGGCGGCCGGCTAAACCGCCCCGCCACCAGCGGTCTGCAGCCAGGCGGCGCCGCAGGCTTTGGCGAGGTCGCGGATGCGCAGGATGTAGCTCTGGCGCTCGGTGACCGAGATGACGCCGCGGGCGTCGAGCAGGTTGAAATTGTGGCTGGCCTTGATGACCTGCTCGTAGGCCGGGACGGCGAGGGTCTGGCGGTTGCCCTCAGCGCCCTTCTCCAACAGCGCCTTGCACTCGGCTTCGGCGTCGGCGAAATGGCGGAACAGCATGTCGGTGTCGGCGGCCTCGAAATTGTACTTCGAGAACTCCTGCTCGTTCTGCAGGAAGACGTCGCCATAGGTGACGCGCTCGGCCCCGTCGCGGCCGTTGAAATTGAGGTCGTAGATGTTCTCGACGCCCTGCACATACATGGCGAGGCGCTCGAGGCCGTAGGTGATCTCGCCCGGCACCGGGGAGCATTCGAAGCCGGCGACTTGCTGGAAATAGGTGAACTGGCTCACCTCCATGCCGTCGCACCAGCACTCCCAGCCCAGCCCCCAAGCGCCCAGCGTCGGGCTCTCCCAATCGTCCTCGACGAAGCGGATGTCGTGCAGCGCCGAATCGAGGCCGATCTCGGCCAGCGAGCGCAGGTAGAGGTCCTGGATGTCGTCGGGCGACGGCTTCAGGATCACCTGGAACTGGTAGTAATGCTGCAGCCGGTTGGGGTTTTCGCCGTAGCGTCCATCCTTGGGGCGACGCGAAGGCTGCACATAGGCGGCCTTCCACGGCTTCGGCCCGAGCGCCCGCAGCGTGGTGGCGGTATGAAAGGTGCCGGCGCCCATCTGCATGTCGTAGGGTTGGAGGATCACGCAGCCCTGGTCCGCCCAGAAGCGCTGCAGCGTCAGGATGAGACCCTGGAACGAGTTCCGGGGGTCCATATGGGCGGGCTGGTTGGGCATCGGGCAGGTCCGGTTGAAGGCGCGCGGAACCTAGTTTGACCGGGTGGGCCGGTCAATCGCCGCGATGCGGGGCGGCCCCGGCGCGGTGGGCCGCCGGGGCCGTCGCCCATCATCCCCCGAGCTTGCCGAAGAGCGGCCACAGCGCCACGGCGACGAAGAGCGACAGCGCGAGGAAGGCGAGGTTCATCGGCAGGGTCTTGCTCGTCTCGCCGCGCCGGGCGTGGAAGGCGATGGCCAAGACCTGGATGAGCGAGAGGCAGATCGCGGCCAGCGGCGTCAACCACGGCAGGATGCCCGTGGCGATGGGGAGCACCATGCCGAGCGCAGCCAGCGCCTCGCTGATGCCGATGAAGCGGACGAAGCCTTCCGGCACATCGCCGGGCCAGACGATCATCCCCGCCAGTTTGGGGATCGGCTGGGTGCTCTTCATGACGCCCGCCATGCCGTAGAGAATGGCGAGGGCGATCTGCGCCGCCCAGAGCCAGAAGGTCATTGTCGTGAGGACTTGCATTTGTCGTGATCCAGGTGCTGGGACGACACCTCGCCGTCCGCGTTGGGCGGCATAAACACGAACCGCCCTTTCACCCACAATCCGGATAAGGGTGGAAACATCCTGCAGTATTCTGCATAATCGCCCGATGATGCTCGAAGGGATCGATGTCTTCGTCTGCGTGGTGCAGGCCGGTGGCTTCAGCGCCGCCGCCCGCCAACTGGGCATGCCGCCGACCACCGTCAGCGCCAAGATCGCACGACTGGAGGACGGGCTGGGCGTCACGCTGATCCAGCGCTCGACCCGGCGCATGCATGTCACCGACGCGGGCCAGCGCTATTTCGAACATTGCGTCGCCGCGCTCGCCTCGCTGCAGGAGGGGGAGGACCAGCTGCAGGCGGGCACGCAGGAGCCGAGCGGGCTGTTGCGCATAACCGCCCCACCCGACCTGTCGCAGAGCGTGCTGCCGCCCTTGGTGCAGGCCTACCTCGCACGCTTTCAGCGGGCCGAGGTCGAGCTGGTGGTGACCAACGCGCCGCTCGACCTGTTGGCGCAGGGCATCGATCTCGCCATCCGGGCGAGCCCGATGCGCGACTCGAGCCTGCTGAGCCGCAAGCTGGGAAGCGGCAGCCTGTCGCTGTGGGCCAGCGCCGACTATCTGCGTGACCACGGGACGCCGCGCCATCCGGACGATCTGGCCGGGCAACCCGTGATGGTGATGTCGAAGATCCCGGCCAGCCATTTGCGCCTCGTCTCGAAAGGCGCGGCCTTCGAGCTCGCCGCGACGGCGAGGGTCAAGGCCGACGACATGCAGACGCTCCGGGCCTTCGTGACGCTGGGCGCCGGCATCGGGCTGCTGCCCGATTTCCAGGCGACCGACAGCAACCTCGTGCACGTGCTGCCTGAATTCGCCACGGCGGAGAACGCGGTGTTCTTCGTCTATCCGGCGCAGCGTTTCGTGCCGGTTCGCGTGCGGGCATTCATCGAAATGGCGATTGGGGCCCTGGAGCGGAGCTAGCCGCCGGCCCGCTCCTGCTGCGCCTCGAGCGCCAGGAAAGCCGCGGCCTCCCAGCCGATGCGCTCCTCGTTGGGCAGCGGCCCGACGGAGCGCGCGACGGGCTTCGGCCGGGACCGGGACGGCCCGTGCGGCAGGGGCCGCAGGACGGCGCACGCGGCAACGCGAAGCGGCGCCGAGAGCGCGGCGCCAAATCCAAGCCGACCGGACATCAACATGATTGCCTGCGGCATATCGGCATTCTCACCTCCTGAGCGACGGGCTCGTGAGATGCCGATCTACGCCGGCGGGTGGCCGGGGATAAGCCGGGCCTCGCCGGAAACATCCTGCAGGATTCTGCACAATGGGCCAGCGGTGGAGCAGCCTGTGGCGCCAGCTGACGGGGCGTGGGTCGATTGCGGACGCGGCGTCCCTGCCCGGCTGGAACCGAATAGTTGCGGGCGTGGGCCTTTACACAATTTTCGCCAAGTCATTTAGCGGTTTCGGCAGATGTCCCGGGCCAACATGCCGTATTGGACTGACGCAAAGAGACGTACTTATGCCCAATGCGCGCCGGATCACGATGCTGCTCAGCTTTGCCGCTGCGCTCGCCGTCTTCCGGTTCGGCCCCGGGCTGCTCGGGCTCGACGCTGCGGGCCTGTTGGCATGGGCGGCGGTGGCGCAGGTCGGTGGACCGCTCGCCGCGGCGATCTTTTCGTGGTTCGCGGCGCGAACCGGCGATGCGCGCGACCGGCTCGCCTGGCTCAGCTTCTGCGCCGGCTCGTCGCTCTATTTCGCCGGCAATCTCGCCTATCTCGGCTTCACCCTCGCCGGCCAGAAGCTGCTGTTTCCGAGCCTGCCGGATGCGGCCTATTTCCTGATGGCGATCTGCTTTGCCGCCGGGCTGTTCCAGTACGGCAAGCTCGGCCGCCGGGTCAGCGCCGTCCAGGTCGCCAATTTCGTGCTGATCTACTGCGCGATCACGCTGGCGAGCCTGTTCCTCCTGCATCGCAGCATCGCCGAGTCGGTGCTGCCGCCATTCGCGACCATCGCCGCCTTCGCCTATCCGGCGCTGTGGTTCAGCGTCGCCGCTTCGGGGCTGATCTCGCTGGTGCTCTACGACCAGGGCCGCCGGAGCGTCGCGTTCACGCTGCTGATCCTCGCGGTCCTCGCGGAGGCCATCGCGGACTTCGGCTACTCGCTCGAGCTGCTGGGTGGAACCTACCAGCTGGGGGGCTGGACACAGCTGCTGTGGGTGGCGTCGGCCGGGCTGCTGACGTGGGCGGCCAGCGAACAGATCGTCCTGTCGCGCACCCCGCCAGCCGAGCCGGACCAACTGATCCGCCGCAACGGCCGCAGCTTCGCCCAGGCGACGATCCCGGCCGCAGCGGTGGCGCTGATCCTGCTTTCGGGCAGCCTGACGGGGGCCCTCGGCCAGGGGTCCTACGCAGGGTTCGCGGCGATCATCGGGATGATCTTCGCGGTGGTCGCCGGCTTCAGGGAATACTGGATCATCCACACCCAGCGCCGGCTGCGCGGGGCGGTGGAAGACAGCCGGGCCGACCTGATGCGGAGCGAGGAGCGGCTCAGTTCAGTGCTTGAAAGCACCAGCGACAGCGTGCTGGTGCTCGATCTTGACTGGAACGTCGTTTTCTTCAACCAGCGTGCCGCGACAACCATCAACAAGTCCGAGCTGCTGCGGAACGGCATCAGCGTCTGGGAGCTGTTTCCGGCGGCGCTGACCTCGGGCGAGGGCGACCACTACAAACGTGCGGTCGCCACCGGCCAGCCGGCCGAGTTCGAGATTTTCGTCGAGGACCGGCGGCTGTGGCTGGGGATCAGCGCCTACCCCACGGCGGACGGCCTTTCGATCTTTTTCCGCGACATTTCGGAGCGCAAGCGGCGGCGCGACGAGGTGATGCACCTTGCTCACCACGATCCGCTGACCGGGCTGGCCAACCGGCTGCTGTTCCAGCGCCGGCTCGAGGAGGCGCTGACCAGCGGACCGAGAACGGCTGCGCTGCTGCTCGACCTCGATCATTTCAAGGAGATCAACGATACGCTCGGCCACCCGGTGGGCGACGCGCTGCTGGTGGCGACGGCCGACCGGCTGCGCGCCTGCCTCATGCCCGAAGACACCATTGCGCGGCTCGGCGGTGACGAGTTCGCCGTCATCGTCGCCGGTTTCGAGGGCGTCGACGAGATCGGCATTTTGGCGCAGCGCATCATCGATGCGGCGTGTGCCGTGCACGTCATCGAGGGTCAATCGGTCAGGATCGGGGCCAGCATCGGGATTGCGCTTGGCACCGCCGGAGGCGAGGATTCCGAGCAGATCTTCAAGAACGCCGACATCGCTCTCTATGCCGCCAAATCGGG
The DNA here is from genome assembly GCA_016213505.1 of Devosia nanyangense. Taxonomy (GTDB): domain Bacteria; phylum Pseudomonadota; class Alphaproteobacteria; order Rhizobiales; family Devosiaceae; genus Devosia_A; species Devosia_A nanyangense. Next base: position 52,651 of record JACRAF010000039.1, on the reverse strand, counting down.
CGCGCGCGGCGGCTTCCGCTTCTTCGAGCCGGCCATGGAGACCGAGCTGCAGCAGCAGCGGATGCTCCATGCCGACCTGCGTGCGGCATTGGGGAACGGCGAGTTCGCGCTGGCCTATCAGCCGCTGGTCGATCTGGCCTCGGAACGTGTCTGCGGCTTCGAGGCGCTGCTGCGCTGGACCCATCCGGTCCGCGGGCCGGTGTCGCCCGAGGAGTTCATCCCGATGGCCGAGGAAACCGGGCTGATCGTCGACATCGGCGCCTGGGTGCTGCGGACCGCCTGCGCCGAAGCGGCGCGCTGGCCGGACGACATCTGGGTCGCGGTCAATCTCTCCTCGCGGCAGTTCAGCGCCGGGGATCTGCCGGCGATGGTCGAGGAGGTGCTCGGGGTCAGCGGGCTCGCCGCGACCCGGCTCGAACTCGAGATCACCGAGACCGTACTGCTCGGGGACAGCGAGGCGAACCTCGAGACGCTGCGCCGGTTGCGCGACCTGGGTATCCGCATCGCGCTCGACGATTTCGGCACCGGCTTTTCGTCGCTGCGCTACCTGCAGCGGTTTCCGTTCAGCAAGATCAAGATCGACCGCAGCTTCATCGCCGGCCTTCCCACCAGCGAGGAAAGCAAGGCCATCGTCCGCTCGGTGATCGGGCTCGGCCGATCGTTGCGCATGAAGGTCACCGCCGAGGGCGTGGAGACGCCGGCGCAGCTGGACTGGGTCAAGGCCGGCTGCGACGAGGCGCAGGGCTACCACCTCAGCCGCCCGGTCGCCGCGGCGCTGATCCCCTCGGTCATCGCCGAACTGGACCGGCGGCCGCTCGACCTCGATCGCCATCGGGAGCGCTGGGCGAGCTGAGGGGGCGGCCGTCAGGAGAGCGGACACCTCGACGACGGCGACGTCCATCAGTTGGCAAGTTCCGTTCGGCATACTATCTTCGACGCGAAGCTGAACAATGCAGCAGCCTGTAGGAGGCTAGAGTGTCTTCGAAGAGCCAGCACGTGATCCCCGGTGGGGGGAAATGGCGCGTCGTCAGAAGCGGGGCAACGCGGGCATCGGGGACGTTCGAGACTCAGGAAGAGGCCATCGCGCGCGCGCGCGAATTGGCTCGGAGCGAGCACTCCGAACTCTACGTTCACGGTTCCGACGGGAGAATTCGCGAGCGCAGTTCTTACGCACGCACGGTCGGCGTGAAGGTCTAGCCGGTGGAGAAGGCGGAGTTCGAGACTTCCGTCTTCATTAATTGTCCGTTCGACGGAGACTTCGCTCCCCTCCTCCAGGCGATGCTCTTTTGCCTGATCTACCTGAAGCTCACCCCGCGCATCGCGTCCGAGAGCAATGACTCCGCCAGCGTCAGGCTGCACAAAATCATGGCCCTCATTCGCACAGCGAAGTTCTCGATACACGACCTGAGCCGGATTCAGGCCAAGAACAAGGGCGAGTTCTATCGACTGAATATGCCGTTCGAACTCGGCCTCGACTACGGCTGTCGCGAGTATGGAGACGGACGCTTCGCCGGCAAGCGACTGCTCATCCTGGAGCAAGTCGCGCGGCAGTATCAGGCTGGCCTCTCCGACCTGGCTGGATGCGACATCCAGGTGCACGGCGGCCAGTTCGATGTCGTCATCCGCAAAGTCCGGAACTGGCTCGTGAGCGAAGCCGGGATCAAGGCACCCGGCGCCTCTCGCATCATCGACCGATATGCGCTGTTCCAGAAATGGTACTATGAGGGGCAACTGACGGCGGGGTTCGACGAGAAAGACATTCGGGACTACCCCACCGCTGAACTCCTCGCCGCTATGACCGAGTGGATGGCTCTTGGCATGCCCGTTTAGTCCCGCGGCCCCTTGTCCGGCGGGCGGAACGTCCCGTCTTTGTCGCGCTTCAAGGTGATCACGTCGGGGCGGGCGCGCTCGGCGAGGTCGCGGTCGTGGATCGCCTTTTCTTCGGTGCGGAACTGGCCGGACCAGTCGCGCCAGATGCGGCGGACGCCGAAATAGATGGCGAGGCCGATGGCCGCGAAGATGACGATGCGGATGGCGATGGCGATCATAGTCCGAACCGCGTCCACATGGCGCGATCCTCGATGGCGGCGGCGAGATCGGCGCCAAGGCCGAAGCGCGGCAATTGGAAAAGCCCGCGCCTCGGTTCGACCGGGCGGAGCCGGACGTTCTCGCCGAAGCGGGTCCGGAGCGTTTCGTGCAGATCGCCCAGTGCGTCGACGAGACCGAGATCGAGGCCGCGAACGGCGCTCCAGAACTCGCCGGTGAACAGCTGATCGTCGGATGCCTTGAGTTTGGCGCCGCGGCGCGCCTTGACCCAGTCGATGAATACCTGGTGCACGTCGAGCTCCATCTGCTTGATGCGTTCGACGTCCTCGGGCTTCTCGGGGAGGAAGGGATCGAGGGTGGATTTGTTCTTGCCGGCGGTGTGGACGCGGCGCTCGACGCCGAGCTTGTCCATGGTGCCGGCAAAGCCGAAGCCGGCGAAGATGACGCCGATGGAGCCGACGATCGACGACGGATCGGCGATGATCTCGTCGCCGGCGGTGGCGATGAAATAGCCGCCCGAGGCGGCAGCGTCCTCGACAAACACCAGCACCTGCTTTTCGTGCTCGGCGGCAAGATCGCGGATGCGCTTGGCGATGAGGCGCGACTGCACGGCGGAGCCGCCGGGTGAATTGACGATGATGGCGACGGCCGGGCCGGCCATCTCGAAGGCGCGCTCGAGCAGCGGCGCCACGCTCTGGATGTTCAGCCGGCCGAGGCGCTGCTCGGCGGCGATGACGCCGTGCAGCCGGACGACGGGAATGATCGGACCGCCGCCGACGAACGGTCGGGTCAGCCAACCGACAAAGCCAGAACTCTTCGCCATCATATGCGCCTCGATCCGGCGGTGATGTAGGGCCGCGTGGGCGCCATTACCAGTGCAGCCGGTCGTCGCCGCGGAAGATTGCCTCGAACTCGGCGCGGAAATCGCGGCCCGCCGGGGTGTGGAGGGCGCGGGAGGCGAGCAGGGTCAGCGGGGCGCGGGAGCCCTTGATGCCGCGAATGAGGACGCGGTGGGCCGGATCGCCCTCGCGCGGGATCAGCGGCAGGAGGGTGATGGCGCCGAAGCGGGAGTCGAAGGCGGCGAGCAAGGCCGAGAGCCGCCCGGCGACGTGGATGAAGATCACCTCGCCGCCCGGCGCGGCGTGGGCTGCGGCGGTCCTGACCCAGCGGTCCAGGGCATCGGCCGGCATGTGCCGGGCGGCTGCGCGGCGGGGCGCCGGGGCGGTGCCGGCCTCAAAGAAGGGCGGGTTGGCGATCACGGCGTCGTAGGCATCGGCCGCGAGCCCGGCGGCGACGCGACTCCGGCCGGAGCCTGTAAAATCGAGCACCAGCACCCGGGCGCGGGCGGAAAAGCCATTGGAGTCAATGTTCTCGGCGGCGAGCGCAGCGATATCCGGATCGGCGTCGACCAGGGTCGCGGTGAGCGCCGGACGATCGGCCAGCGCCACCAGCGCGGCGGTGCCCGCCCCTGCCCCGAGATCGAGCAGATGGCCGGCGGAGCGGCCGACAGCAGCGCCGAGCAGCACCGAATCGAGCCCGGCACGAAAGCCTTTGGCGGGCTGGGCGATGGTCAGGCGGCCGCCGAGAAAGGCGTCATGTGTGACACCCTCACGTTTTACAATTTCAGCGCCTTGGGCTAGGGACATTGCAACTCGGGCCGGTTCCGCGGCGATCATAGAGTTTTGCGGACAAGTCTCAACGCCATGGACGAGGCAATGGTGGTTTCGGCGGCAGCAACCAAGGAAGCGGCGGGGCTTGGCGCTCTCGACCGGCTGCTCGCGGCCACCGACGCCGAGATGCAAAAGGTCAATGCGCTGATCCTCAAGCGCGCCGACTCGCATGTCGAGATGGTGCCCGAACTGGCGCGCTACCTGATCGAAGCGGGGGGCAAGCGGCTCAGGCCGATGCTGACGGTCGCGGCGGCGCTGCTGTTCGGGCGTGCCACCGGGGCGCAGACCAATTACGCCGCCGCCGTCGAATTCATGCACAACGCGACGCTGCTCCACGACGACGTGGTGGACGAGAGCGACATGCGGCGCGGCCGGCCGGCGGCGCGCATGATCTGGGGCAACCAGGCGAGCGTGCTCGTCGGCGATTTTCTGCTCGGGCAGGCGTTCCTGATGATGGTCGAGACCGGCAAGCTCGATGCGCTCGGGGTGCTGGCGAAAGCCGCGACGATCATTGCCGAGGGCGAGGTGTTCCAGCTCGCCAAGGCGCGCGACCTCACGGCGACGACGGCCGACTACGACCAGGTGATCCGCGCCAAGACTGCAACGCTGTTCCAGGCGGCGGCGGAGGTGGGCGCCATGGCGGGCGGCGCCGACGAGGCGGGCCGGGCGGCGATGCGCGACTACGGCATGGAGCTTGGATTGGCGTTCCAGCTGGTCGACGACGTGCTCGACTATCGCGGCGAGAGCGGGGCGATGGGCAAGAATTCCGGCGACGATCTGCGCGAAGGCAAGATGACGCTGCCGGTGATCATGGCGCTCGCCGACGCCAACCCGGCCGAGCGCGAGATCATCGTCGCCTCGCTGGGCAAGCCCGACGCGAGCGAAACGGCCCTGGCGCAGGTGGCGGCGATCATGAACCGGCACAATGCGCTCAGCCGCACGGTGGACCAGGCGCACGCGCATGTGCGCGCCGCCCGCGCGGCGCTGGCGGGGCTGCCGGAGTCCGAGATGAAGACGATCTTGTCGGATATTGCCGAGTTCTATGTGAGCCGGGCGTATTAGGTTTCAAGAAACAGTCGCGGAAACAAGAGTTCGGCTGCATCCGCAGGAAACCGCAATGACAGCCTGCCTTTGGGTGTATCGGACGCAAGCAGTCCAGTCGCCAGCACGTCGGCAAGGACGCGACGGGCACTACGTTCGGGCAATCCGGTGATCGACGCGACGTCCCCGCGATCAAGCTCCCCTCGAAGCAACACCTGATCCAGGATTCTGGTGCTTTCGGGTTTGAGATTGTCCTTGCGGGCGACGTAGCTGTGGAGCCGATCCGCCAAACTGTCGAGGTCGAAGAGGCTGGACATGAAGGTGACCTGATCGACACAGGTCTTGAGGAACCAAAGGACAAAGTCGGACAGCGCCTTCTCGGAGAGGTTTCCTCGCCCATCGAGATCACCCTGACGCGGAGTGTCGGCATAGTCCATCATGCGCTTGTATTCGGTACGGCTTTCGAGGCCGCGCGCCAGACCGCGGGACACCGACCAGAGTCCATGAGCCGCTATCTCGGCCTTGTAGGCGAGGGCGTGACTCATCAACCGGCTGACGCGACCGTTGCCGTCGGGAAAGGGATGAATATAGTTGAAGCGGTGATGCGCGGCGGCGACGGCAATGATCCGCGTTGACCTGCCCATCGTCTCGGTCCTGTAGCGCTCAGCAAAGTATTGCATGAAGTCTGGGACGCGCTCGCTGGATGGAGGCGTGTGACGCCCTACCGCGACGTCCTGGTCGGACGTGGATCGCCACTCGCCAGGTATCATCTTCCAGGTCTTGCCGCTTCCGCGGGCGACCAATAATTCCGGTGCCGCGCCGGCATAGAAAGCGCGATGAAGCCAGCGGACGAAGTCCTGAGACGCCGGCTCGGGCAGAACGCCCGCAAGGGCCTGACGATCTACCTCCTCCTGCACCCGCACATGGGCGGCAGCTTCCAACTGGAGATTCCGTCGCCCTTCGTCCCGATCCGGTCCGTCACTGAGCGCCCGCTCGATTTCTGCTGGCCGTGTCTCGTTGCGATGCGCTGGTGAGTGCCGGATGACCGCGAGAGCGCTTTCGATATCACGCGGCAGCGTGTGGTTTCCCTCGATCAGGTTGCTGTAGTAGCTGTTCATGATGCGTACGAGAGCGCGCAAGCTGTTTGCCGTCTGCGGCTTTAGCGCCCGCCCCAGGGTCGCGGAGGCCGCGGAAAGCGTGGCGATCGTGTCGACCGTTTCTTCGCTGGGCCGTTCCAGTCGTGCTGGTTCAATCCGCTGAACCGTTTCGAGCATTTGGCCGATCCATTCTCGCTACAGCACATTGTAAAGTAGTGTAGTATTGGCTCAGGGGGGCGATCTTGGCCGATCTTTTGGCCGATCTTCTATCATGGAGCCAGGCTGAGGGGAATGGCCGATCTACGATGTGTCCTAAGATGCTGAAATCATGATCTTATCTTCAACATCTCGTCCGCCCTGGCCGATCTTTTGGCCGATCTCCAGCCCTGTCAGCTGGCGCTTGGCCTGCTGACCGGTCTGCACGATTACCGGCAGCGACCTCGTTAACCCAACACAGCGCTACAGATGGCCGGCAAGCCACTCCAGTTGCGCGCGGTCCTGGAAGGCGCCGCCGCCTTCGTGGTCGTTGAAGCCGTATTCGACGATGGTCTTGTCGGTGCCGGCGAACGCGTTGAAGGCGGCAAAGACGGTGGACGGCGGGCAGATAGTGTCCATGATGCCGACCGAAAACAGCGCGGCGGCTTTGCTGCGCCGGGCAAAGCAGACGCCATCGAAATAGGCCAGCGTCTTGAAGACCTGCGCGACCTTGTCGCGATGGACGGCGAGGAACCGCGAGATCTCGGGGAATGGATCGCGGGGCGTCACTCTCACGGCGCGTGGGAAATCGCACAGGAACGGCACGTCGGGCATGACCGCACGAACGCCCGAATCCAACCCAGCCGCCGCCAGCGCGATACCGCCGCCCTGGCTGCCGCCGGTGACTGCGATCCGCGCCGGGTCGATGGCCGCGTGGCTGCGGGCCGCTTCGACCGCGCGCACGGCGTCGGTAAAGACGCGGCGGTAATAGTAGCTCTGGGGGTCGAGGATTCCACGCGTCATGAAGCCGGGCAGCGCCGGGTCGGAGCCTACGGGGTCGGGCGTGTCGCCTTTCGACCAGGAGCTGCCCTGGCCGCGGGTATCCATGACGAAGGTCGCGTATCCGGCCGTGGGCCAGAGCAGGTGCTCGTGCGGAAACCCCCGCCCGCCGCCATAGCCGATGAATTTGACGACGCAGGCGAGAGCCTGGGGCCGGTCGCGCGGCAGAATCAGCCAGGCCTTGATCGGGTGGCCGCCGAAGCCGGCGAAGGTGACGTCGTACACCTCGACGAGCTTCAGGCCGACATCGATCGGCTCGAACTCAACCGATGACGAGGCCGCGCGGGAGTCCGACAGCGTTTGCTCCCAGAAGGCGCCGAAATCGTCGGGCGCGACGAGATCGCTTTGGTAGCGGCGCAGTTCCGGCAGGCTGAAATCATATAACGGCATTGATAACTCCCCTGATGCTTCATGCACGGAACCACCGGCCGCAGGCAAGCCGCACATGGCGACAATCCAACAGGCGGTTGAATCGGCGATCCAGTCACGCCGGGGAAGCCCCGCCGGCTTCAGCTGATCCCGATCAGCGGCGCTGCCGCGACCCAGAAATCGGGCCAGCGCTCGCGCAGATCGTGGGCGGCCTGGTGGGCCTGGTTGGAGGAGCCGAAGAGGCCGAAGACGGTGGCGCCGGAGCCCGACATGCGGGCGAGGATGCAGCCGTCGACCCCCGCCAGATGCTCGATCAGTTCGCCGACGATGGGGGCAATGGCGAGCGCCGGGGCTTCGAGGTCGTTGCGGGTTTCGCCGAGCCAGAGGCCGAGCTGGGCGGGGCGCATCAGAGGGTCGGCGATGGCGGGGAGGCCCGGATTGTCGCGCCGCTCGAGTTTGCGGAAGGCCTCGGCGGTGACCACCGGGACGAGCGGATTGACCAACACGACGTGGCAGGCGGGAAAGTGTTTGAGCGGCAGCACGATCTCGCCGATGCCGCGCACTTCGGCGGGGCGCGAGTGGAGGCACATCGGCACGTCGGCGCCGAGGGTCGTGGCGAGGGCGAACAGATCGGCGAAGGCGATGGCCTCGCTGCTCATCGTGGCGAACAGGCGCAGCGCCGCGGCCGCATCGGCGGAGCCGCCGCCGAGGCCGGCGGCGACGGGGAGGTTCTTGCGGAGCGTGATGGCGAGGCCGTCGGGCAGCGCCTCGGGCCAGCGGGCGCGGAAGGCGGCGAGCGCGCGGAGCACGAGGTTGCCCTCGGAATTTCCGAGCGCGGCGGCGAACGGGCCGGTGATCGACAGGCTGTCCTTGCGCGCCGGGGCGGCCTCGAGCTCGTCGCCGACCTCGGCGAAGGCGACGAGCATTTCGAGCGAATGGTAGCCGTCGGCGCGGCGGCCGGTGACGTGGAGCGCGAGGTTGATCTTGGCGGGCGCGGCCTCGATGACGGGCTCGTCCATCATGGAACCGGTCATGCCGGGCGCCGCACTAGTTCACCGCGACGGGCGCGGCGGGCGTCTCTTCCTGGATCGGCGCCGAATCCTCGGACGGCGGGGCCGCATCGAGCCCACCGGCGAGTTTGGGCGCGACCCGCTTTTTCACATTGCCCTCGGTATCGAGCGAGGAGGCGACATTCCACTGGAAGCGCGCTTCGAGGTGACGGCCGACGCGCCAATAGGCGTCGCCCAAATGATCGTTGATCTCGGGGTCGGTGGAGCGGAGGATGGCGGCCCGCTCGAGCTCGACGACGGCGTCGTCGTAGCGGCCGAGCCGGTAGTAGGCCCAGCCGAGGCTGTCGATGATGTAGCCGTCATTGGGCGAGCCATCGACGGCCTTCTGGATCATGTCGAGGGCCCGGGTGAGGTTCATGCCTTTGTCGACCCAGCTGTAGCCGAGATAGTTGAGCACCTGCGGCTGGTTGGGATTGAGCTCGAGGGCTTTTAGAAAATCCTTCTCGGCCAGCGGGAACTGGTCGGAGCGTTCATAGGAGATGCCGCGCACGTAGTAGAAGCGCCAGTCGCCGGGGCTGGCGCCGCCGGTGAGGGCCAGCGCCTTGGTGTAGGTGTCGGCCGCCGACTGGTATTGCTTGTCGGTGCGATAGAGATCGCCGAGCACCGAGATGGCGTCGATATCGGTGGGGTTGGTTGTGACGATGTTGTTGAGCCGGCGGAGGGCCTGCGGGCGGTCGCCCAGGGCATCGAGATTGTCGGCGACGCGGACGATCGCCATCGCCTTCATCGGCGAGGTGGTCGGGATGGCGTCGTAGACGGCATTGGCGAGGACGTGCTGGCCGGCCCCGTCATAGAGCTGGCCGATGACCAGGGCGACGGTATCGTTCCTGGGATTGAGGTAGGCGGCGAGGCGGAGCAGCACCATCGAGACGTCGTTGCTGCCCTCGCGCGCAAAGGCCACGCCGACACTGTGGAACATTTCGGCGGCGCCCGCCTGGACGCTGTCGGCATAGAGGCCCGGACGCTGCTTGTTGGCGAGCGCCTCCTTAACCTCTGTGACGACGGGGTGGTTCAGCCCCTGGGCCTCGAACTGGACGATGGCATCGATCGCCTGGTCGAACTGGCCGGCATTGCCGAGCATGCGCGCATAGGCCTCGACGATGTCGGCGGTGTAGGGGTCGGCGTCGTGGGCTTCGGTGATGTACTGGATGGCGTCGGAGCTGCGGCCGGCGACATCGGCCATGATGGCGCGATGGAAGACGAGGAATTCCTCGAGCCCGCCATCAGCGATCTTGTCGAGCGAAGCGAGGGCGTCGTCGATCCGGCCGCTGCCGGTCAGCGCCCAGGCTTTCAGAATGGCGCCGGTGATGCCCTCGAAACTGTCGGACCCGAGCTGATCGAGATCGCGGACGGCAGCGTCGTAGCGGCGCTGCTTCAGCGCCTCGGCGGCAAGGACGATTCGGGCCATCTCGTTGTTCGGGGTGAGCGCGAGCAGATGGCGGGCGGCATCCGCCGCCTCCTCGATCCGGCCGTCCGCCGCGTAGGCGATGAAGGCGCGGCCGAGCACCAGCGGATTGTCCCATTCCTCGGCGGCCGCGGCGCGGAAGAACTGCGCGGCTTCGGGCGTCCTCAGCTCGCTCATCGCCTGCTGACCGGCAAGATAGCTGCCGGTGACGGTCTGCGGGGCAAGCAAATCCTCCGCGGCCGCGGGCGCCGCCAGAGCGAGACCCGCAAGCCCTGAGGCGGCGACGAGGCGCAGAAGGATGTTCACGAGGGGTTCGATCTCCGGGAGAGGCTTGCGGATAAGCGCGGAAAGATTGGCGATTTTGCGACTGCGCCGCAAGGGCGGGCGACAGAGGCTGAGGACATAAGGCGACGACTTGCCTGTCACGAATGGTGTCCGCCATGCGCCAGGGGGCCGTCCCGGCCCTAGGCCACAGCCACGACGACGTGTGCCTGTATTTTGGCGGCTACCTCGCCGCGGCCGTGTTTGTCGGCCATTGCGGAGGCGACGAAGTCGGTTGCAGACTGCAGTTTTCCCGCGTCCCGGGCCTCTATTTCGGTGCGAAGAACCGTTCCCTGACAATAGGCGATAGCGGGAATACGCGCTGACGATGCACGGCTCCGTTCGGCCCTCGTCTCGATGACCACGCTCGAGAAACCGGCCGCCTCCAGCTCGCTGCGGATCAGTGCGGTGTCGTGGTAGCCGTGCGGCGTGCGCGCCATGAAGCGTGGCGGATCGTTCGGAAAGATCCTTGCGAGGGCATTGGTCACGTCATCGGCAAAGACGTTTTCCTCGATGCGATCCCAAACATTGAACAGGAAATGTCCGCCGGGCTTCAAGACGCGCCTCGCTTCGCGGTAGCCCACCACCCGGTCGGGAAAGAACATCGCGCCGAACTGGCAACAAACAAGATCAAAGGCCGCATCTTCGAACGGCAGCGCCAGAGCATCCGCCTGGCGCCATTCGATCCGGGTGTCGGGAGGTTGTCGCGATGCGGCGTAATCGAGCATCGCCTGGTTGAGGTCGGTGACGACATAGGTTGCGCCTGGGGGCAGTTTTGGCGCCAGGGCGCGGGTGACAACGCCGCTGCCGGCGGCGGTCTCCAAAACGGCGCCAGGCGACAACGACCCCGCGCGCCGCGCAATATCGGCGGCGTACGGCTCGAAAATCAACGGCACCATATAGCGGTCGTAGTTTTCCGGAATCGAGCCGGCGAACACTTTGTCCGTTTCCAACACGGTTCGTCACCTCCGCCTGATGGCTCGCAAGACTATCATAGGATTGGCCGCCTGGCGCCAGAAGCCGGTGTCGGCCCATCGGCACGCGGCCTTGCGGAACCGATCACATCCCCACGTAGTTCGGCCCGCTGCCGCCTTCGGGCGGGACCCAGGTGATGTTCCTCGCCGGGTCCTTGATATCGCAGGTCTTGCAGTGGACGCAGTTGCCAGGGTTGATGCGGAACACCGGGGCACCGCCGGCCTCGGCGACTTCGTAGACGCCGGCGGGACAATAGAGCGGCGCGGGCTCGCCATAGACCGGCAGGTTGTCGCGGACCGGCACCGCCGGATCGGCGAGGCGCAGGTGCACGGGCTGGTCCTCGTCGTGGGCGATGTTGGCGAGGAACACCGATGCGGCGCGGTCGAAGGTCAGCTTGCCGTCGGGGCGGGGATAGGATTTTTCGGCGACCGCCGATCTGGGCCAGAGAGCATCGGCGTCGGCCTTCTTGTGCTTCAGCGTGCCGAAGGGCGAAAAGCGGAACAGCGTGTTGACCCACATGTCGAGGCCGCCGAGCGCGACGCCGAGCACGGTGCCGAAGCGCGACCACAGCGGCTTGACGTTGCGGACGCGATGGAGCTCGCGGCCGATGCCGGTGGCCAATACGCGGGCCGGCAGATCGTCGAGCCGGTCGTTGGCGCGGCCCTGGGCCAGCGCTTCGGCGACGCAATCGGCGGCGCCGATGCCGGAGCGGATGGCGCTGTGGATGGCTTTGAGGCGCGGCGCGTTCATGAAGCCCGCCGCGCAGCCGATCAGCGCGCCGCCGGGAAACACCAGTTCGGGGATCGATTGCCAGCCGCCCGAGGTCAGGGTGCGGGCGCCGTAGGAAATGCGGGTGGCACCGACGAGCAGTTTTGCGATCGAGGGGTGGGTCTTGAAGCGCTGGAACTCGTCGAAGGGCGACAGCGTCGGGTTGCGGTAGTCGAGGTGGACGACGAGGCCGAGATAGATGCGGCGGTCGGCGGCGTGGTAGCAAAAGCCGCCGCCCGAGGTCGCGTCGTCGAGCGGAAAACCGAGATAGTGATCGACGCGGCCGGGCTCATGCAGCGAGTCCGGGATCTGCCATATCTCCTTGATCCCGAGTCCGAATTTCTGCGGGCTGCGGCCGGCGCTCAAGTTGAAGCGTTGGATCAACTGCTTGGCCAAGGAGCCGCGGGCGCCCTCCCCGATCAGCGTGTATTTGGCGCGGATGCCGATGCCGGCGGCGTAGCCCGGCCTGGGCTTGCCGTCGCGGCCCACGCCGAGATCGCCGGTGACGATACCCTCGACGGCGCCGCCGGCGTTGGTGAGGACATCGACGGCGGCGGTCATCGGGAAGATGTCGACGCCGAGCCCCTGCGCCTCGTCGCCGAGCCAGCGGACGAGATCGGCGAGGCTGGTGATCACCCCGTCATGGGTCTGCATCAGCGGCGGCAGCAGCCAGTTGGGCAGGCGCAGATCGCCGCGCGGGGTGAGGACGTGGAAGGTATCGCGGGTCACCGTCGGGCCGACCGGGGCGCCCTTGGTCCGCCAATCGGGGATGAGCTCGGTGAGGCCGGCGGGGTCCATGACCGCACCCGAGAGGATATGGCCGCCGATCTCGGACGCCTTCTCGACGATTGTGACGGAGGTCGCGGGCGATTTCTGCTTGAGCCGGATGGCGGCGGCGAGGCCGGCGGGCCCGCCCCCGACGATCACCACGTCGGTATCGATGATTTCGCGGTCCACCAAAAAAGCTCCGGCGCTGGTCGGCAAATTCGGGCTGTGACATAACAGAGCCGATGTCCGCAAATCGACCGCTAAATGAAGCCGAAATGCTCTCGGCGCTCGACTGGTATCGGGCGGCCGGGGTGGACGTCGCGGTGGGCGACGAGCCGGTCGACCGCTTCGCGGCTTCGGCCGTGGCGCCGCCCAAGCGCGCCGCCCCGCTGCCGGGACCAGCCCCCATGCCGGTGCCGGCGACGCCGCTGGTGACCGATCCGGCCGAGACGCGGGCGATCGCCGCCGCGGCGCAAACCCTAGAGGAACTGCGGGCGGCGATGGACGCCTATGACGGCTGTTCGCTGAAACACCGGGCGACGCAGCTCTGCTTTGCCGACGGCAATCCGGCCGCCGAGATCATGCTGGTGGGCGAAGGTCCAGGCGAACAGGAAGACCGCGAGGGCAAGCCCTTCGTCGGCCGCGCCGGGCAATTGCTCGACAAAATGCTGGCGGCGATCGGGCTCGACCGGACGAAAGTCTATATCGCCAACATGGTGCCGTGGCGGCCGCCGGGGAACCGCAACCCGACGCCGGAAGAGCTGGCGCTGTGCGCGCCGTTCCTCCACCGGCAGGTGGAACTGGTGGCGCCCAAATTGCTGGTGACGCTCGGCAACGTGCCGACGCAGGCGCTGTTCTCGACCGGCCAGGGAATCACCCGGATGCGCGGGCAGTGGAAGACGCTGACCATCAATTCGTGGAGCGGGCCGGCGCTGCCCACGCTGCACCCGGCCTTCCTGCTGCGCACGCCGGGCGCCAAGGCGCAGGCATGGAAGGACATGCTGGCGCTGAAGCAAGCCATCGTTAAGGAAAAAAACGGAACGGCTTGAAATAAATGCCCGAATTCGGTCGCTGTTGACGCGCATTTGCGCCGCACCGCGCTAGGGTCGCGGCCTCGGGTCCCGCAGAAAGCGCCATGTCCTCCGTCGTCAAAATCTATGCCCTGTTCCTCGGCTCCGCGCTGCTGCTGTTCGGCGGCGGGCTGCAGGGATTGCTGCTCAGCGTGCGCGGCGCGGAGGAGCACTTTTCGCTGCTGGCGCTCGGCCTTATCGGGACCGGCTGGTCGGTGGGGTTCATCGCCGGGTCGGTGACGGTGCCGATCCTGGTCCAGCGGACCGGCCATATCCGGGCGTTTTCGATCATGGCGGCGATCGGGACGGTGACGATCCTGCTCAACCTGTTGTGGGTCAACGATATCGGCTGGATCACGCTGCGCGCCTTCTCCGGCTTCTGTTTCGCGGGTGCGGCGATGATCGTCGAGAGCTGGCTCAACGAGGTGGCCGAGAACAAGACCCGCGGTACGATCTTTTCGATCTACACCACCATCAACATGACGGCCTCGACGCTGGGGCAGCTGGCGATGTCGGTGACCGGCGTCACCAGCGCCATCCCGTTCGTGGTCGGCGCCATCGCCTTCATCTGCGCCATCATTCCAACGGCGCTGACCTCGACGCCGCAGCCGCGGCCCCTCGCCTCGGCCAAGCTCGACGTGGTGCTGCTCTACAAGACCTCGCCGCTGGCGGTGATCGCGGCGTTCTCGGTGGGCATGGCCAACGGCACCTTCGGCACGCTGGCGCCGGTTTATGGCCACGACCAGGGGCTCGACGCGGCGGGCATCGCCTATCTGTTTTCGGTGACTGCGGTGGTCGGCGCCATCGCCCAGATCCCGTTCGGCCGGCTCAGCGACCGGATGGACCGGCGCATGGTCATCGTGTTTCTCGGCGCGATGGCGGCGGTCATCGGCTTTCTGATGCTGGTTACCAACCCGCAGGGCGGCTGGTGGATGTATGTGCTGTTCGGGCTCTACGGCTTTTCGGCCTATCCGATCTATGCCATCGCCGTGGCGCATGCGAACGACTTCGCCAAGGAGGGCGAGTTCGGGCGCGTCGCCGGCGGCATGCTGCTGGTGCTGGGCACCGGTCTCGCCATCGGCCCGGCGATCGCGGCGCTGGTGATGAACCTTTACGCGCCGGTGGGACTGTTCATCGTCACAGCGACGTTCCATGGGGCGCTGGCGCTGACGGCGTTCCTGAGGATGAAGGTGCGGCCGGTGCGGGTCGGCGGCCGCATCCGCTTCCGCCCGATGAACGCCGAAAAGGGGGTATCGCCCGGCACCGTGGCGCTTGACCCGCGCTCGGACGAGACGCAGGAAGACTTGCCGCGGGCAGCGGCGTCCGGCAGCCTCAAGCCGGAGCCATCAGCCGCGCCGTCCGAAGAGGTCGAGCTCATCGTGCCCGATGTGATCGAGCCGGTGGTCATCACCGAAAAGCAGGCGGGCACCAAGCCCGAGGCGCCCAAGCCGGAGACCGACGATGTTCAAGAGTGAGCTCGACCTCAGCAAGGCCTTCACGCCACTGTCGCTCGCCGTGCTGGCGGTCAGCGACACGCGGACGCTCGAGACCGATACCGCCGGCGCGCTGCTGAAGACACTGATGGAGGCCGACGGCCACCGCTGCGCCGCGCGCGCCGTGGTGCGCGACGATATCCACGCCATCCGCAAGCAGGTGATGGACTGGGTCGTCGATCCGGCGATCGATGCGATCATCACCACCGGCGGCACCGGGTTCTCGGGACGCGACGTGACGCCCGAGGCGCTCGAGCCATTGTTCCAAAAGCGGATGGACGGGTTCTCGGTGCTGTTCCACCAGTATTCGGCGACGACGGTGGGCACCTCGTCGCTGCAATCGCGGGCGACGGGCGGGCTGATCGGCGAGACCTTCGTGTTCGTGCTGCCGGGTTCAAGAGGGGCGTGCCGGGACGCGTGGGAGGGCATCCTGCGCCAGCAACTCGACAACCGGCACCAGCCCTGCAACTTCGTCGAGCTGATGCCGAGATTGGCGGAGCGTTAGGCGGCGCGGGGCGTGATCGCCTCGAGGTCGGCGACGATCTGACGGCGGCGTTCGAGCAGGTCGTAGTCGGTTTGCAGGCCGAGGAAGAAGCCCTCGGACATGCCGAAATAACGAGCGAGCCGAAGATCGGTGTCGGCGGTCACGGCGCGCTTGCCGAGGACGATTTCGTTGATGCGGCGCGGCGGCACGCCGACGGCGCGAGCCAGCGCGTTCTGGCTGAGCTCCATCGGCGTGAGGAACTCTTCGAGGAGGATTTCGCCCGGATGAGGGTTGGGCAGAAGGTCAGTGGTAGTCGACGATTTCGACATCGCTCACTCCATTCGCAGACCACACAAAGCAAATCCGCCATTGATCGTTGATGCGGACGCTGTGTTGCCCCGCCCTGCTCCCGCGCAATGCCTCCAACCGATTGGCGGGAGGTACCCGCAGGTCTGACAAGACCCGGGCTTGGTTGAGCATGCGCAGCTTGCGAAGGGCGATAGACTGAATATCGCCCGGCAGCTTGCGGCTGCGCTGGCCCGACCAGATCAGTTCGGTTTCGCGCGAGGCGAAGCTGATGATCATAAGGGACCATAACGTCTCACGTTATATAACGCAAGACGTTATAGCCTGACATCCTCAAGTCATTCCCGAGAAAGCGGGAACCGCCGTTGCGCCGGCGCTCGTCCAGGCTAGCCTTGTATTCCAAGCAGCTTGTCGAGTTGGTCGAACTGCTCGGGGTAGCCGTTGATGCCGCCGGAGGCCATTGCTTCATCGAGGGCGGCTTTGGAGGGATAGAGGTCGTGCAGGATCAAGTGGGTCTTGCCGTCCTTCTCCTCGAAGGTGACGGTGGTCACCGATCCGTCCTCGCTTTCCTCGTTGGTCCAGACGAGACGCTTGGGCGGGTCCACGTCGAGGTATCGCCCGACGAACGCCATCGGCTGATCAAAGTCGGGGTGGCCGAATACGAAGCGGTAGGTGCCGCCAACACGAACATCGGCCTCGCAGGAAATGAAGGTGATGCCGAACGATGCGGGCGTCCACCATTTCATTATGATTTCGGGTTTGGTCCAGGCGTCGAAGACGATGCGCGCGGGGCCATTGAAGGTGCGGGTGACGACAACCTCCCGATCCGAGTGGCGATCGGTCGTGGTGATCGGGCTCGGCAATTGTTCACTCGTTTGCTTTGCGTCCATCGGACTGTTCCTTCTGTTTGAGCTGTTCGACGACCTTGTCCAGTTCATCGAACCGGGCGGCCCACATCCGGCGGTAGCGTTCGATCCAGGCCGCCTCGTCCTCGAGACCGCGGCCGCCGAGCTTGCAGGTGCGAACGCGGCCGATCTTCACGGTGGTCACGAGGCCCGCCTGTTCGAGGACGCTCACGTGCTTTTTTATCCCGGTTAGGGTCATGTCGAACTGCTCGGCGAGCTCGGTGATCGAGGCGTCGGCGCGGCCGAGCTGCTCGAGCACGCCACGACGCGTTGCGTCGGAGATGGCGGCGAACGAAGCGTCGAACCGAGAGGCTTGATGAGACTGAACCATGTAGTTCAGTATATCATCGATCGGGTTATTGCAAGGGATCCGGAACACGGCCCCTGCTCGCCCGTTTCCCCGGCATGGGAGAGCGAGATGATCCGCAAGCTCAAATCCGGCGAGTACCGGCTCTATTCGAAGAAGACCGATCCCAAGACAGGGAAACGGCGCAACCTTGGGACGTTTCCGACGCGCGAAGGCGCGGAGAAGCATGAGCGCGAGGTGCAGTACTTCAAACGCCACTAACCCTCGCCGTCTCGTCGTTCTTGTTTTGTTCTATTACGCATGCTAGTCGTTTAGACCGGTTAACTTCGGGGCGATTCGTTGAGGCTCTGGACAAAGCGATCCGAAGGCGGCCCGCTTGGCCAACCGCGGCGACGTCCCCATCTGGTGTGAACATGGCGATCCAGACTGCACCCTCGTTCGAGGCGCTCGAAAAGCTGAAGGATACGCGCGATGCCGACCTGATCGGGCGGCAGATGCTCGATCCTCAGCGCAGTCGCGGGCGTGGGGCGCAGACCAACAAGGCGAGCCGGTTCGACACCGAGAGCCGCGAGCCGGTCGATGACGGCTGGGGCCAGGTCGAGGAGCTCAAGGCGTTCGAGACGATCGAGCATATCGAGCGCGCCAAATCGATCATCACCCGCAACGAGAGTCCCGACATCGGCTTCGACCGCTCGATCAACGCCTATCGCGGCTGCGAGCACGGCTGCTCGTACTGTTTCGCGCGGCCGACGCATGCCTATCTCGGACACTCGGCCGGGCTCGATTTCGAGCGCGACATCTATGTCAAGGTGAACGCGGTCGAGCTGCTGAGGCGAGAACTCGCTGACAAGCGCTACAAGCCCAAATCGATCGCCATGGGGACCAACACGGACCCCTACCAGCCGGCCGAGCGTACCCACAAACTGACGCGCGGCATCCTCGAGGTGCTGCTGGAGACGCGCCACCCCACCTCGATCGTCACCAAGTCGGCGCTGGTGGTGCGCGACCTCGACATTTTGAGCGAGATGGCCAAGCTCGGGCTGGTACATGTGGCGCTGTCGGTGACCAGCATGGACCATATGCTGAGCCGCAAAATGGAGCCGCGGGCCTCGACGCCGGAGAAGCGGCTCGAGGCGCTGCGGCTGCTCTCGGCGGCGGGCGTGCCGACCGGCGTCATGGCGGCGCCGATGATCCCGGCGATCAACGACATGGAGCTCGAGCGCATCCTCGATGCCGGCGCGGCGCAGGGCGCGCAGACGGCGGGCATGGTGCTGCTGCGGCTGCCGGGCGAAGTCCGCGAGATCTTCCGCGAGTGGATGCTCAGGCACTATCCCGACCGGGTGAAGCACGTGATGTCGCTGGTGCGCGAGACGCGCGGCGGCAAGGACTACAACGCCAAATGGGGCGAGCGCATGGTCGGCGAAGGCGTCTATGCCGAGATGATGCAGCAGCGGATGCAGAAGGCCAAGGAACGCTACGGCCTCGACAAGCGGCTGCCGGCGCTGAGGACCGATTTGTTCGTCCCGCCGCGGGTGGACGACGGACAGATGAGCTTGTTCTGACCTATCGGCTGCCGGCCGTGGTCGCGGCGATGAACGCGAGCAGGGCCGGCTCGGCATAGCTCTGAGCGACGGTGGTTGCGCCGGCGGCGAGCAGCCGTTGGCCCGTCAGGCTCGTCATGATGCCGACGGTGGCGATACCGGCAGTGCTCGCCGAGGTCACGCCCGAGATCGAATCCTCGAAGGCAACCGAGAGGTCCGGCCTCGCTCCGGTGAGGCGAAGTCCTTCGAGATAGGGCAGCGGATGCGGCTTGCCATGGGCGAGCTCGTCGCCGATCACGATCGCCGTGAACCGATGCCGGATGCCGAGCGCGTCGAGGATGAGATCGGCGTTGAGCCGCGGCGCGTTGGTGACGGCGGCCATCGGCAGGCCAGCCTCGTCGGCGCGATCGAGCAGCGCCAGCAACCCCGGCATCGGCTCGAGACCTTTTTCGGCGAGCCGGCGGAACGTCGCCTCCTTTTCGGCCATGATCTCGTGCCGGCGCGGCTCGGGCTCGTTGCCGAGGAGCCGGTCCATGATCGAGGTCATCGAAAAGCCCTGCAGTTCGGCGCGAAAGCGAGCGGCGTCGAAGGTCTGGCCGAGCGGGCCGAAGACGCGGTTGAAGGCTTCGAGATGAAGCCGGTCGGTGTCGACGAGTGTCCCGTCGATATCGAAAAGCAGCGCGGCGTTGTCGCGTGAGAACATGGGGGCCTCAAAGCACCGGGGCTAGATATCGGGGAGAAAAGCGGCCGCCAAGGGGACGGGCGCGGTCAGCTCACGACGGCGCGGCGAGGCGCGTCGGCAACAGCTCCCCGGCCCGGTCGAGCACCGGGTAGGCGGCGGCGGCGACGATCAGCGAGTTGATCAGCTTCATGTCGCGCAAGAGATCGAGATGGATGGCGCTGCTCATCGAATGCGAGACACGGTCTTTGCGCATGACGTCGAAATGCGCCGAGACCGCTTCGTGTTCGGCGCGCCGGAAGGTGACCTTCTCCTCGGCGAGGTGGCGGGCGACGCGGGCGTCGTCGGTCATGAACAGCGACGCGGCGGTGCGGAGGTTGACCACCAGCCGGTCCATCAGCGCCGTCAGCTCGGCGTCGCCGCCATCGTTGCCGACGAGGCCGCGCTTCAGCCGCTTGCTGACATGGGGCAAGAGGTTCCGGTCGATGACGTCGCCGGCCTGCTCGATGTTCATCGAAAACACCAGGATCTGGTTGAGCCGCCGCTGATCGTCCTCGGCCAGCGCATCGGCATCGATCGAGGTGAGGTAGGTCTTGATGGCGGTGTTGAGGCCATCGAGCACGTCGTCGCGGCTGCGCGTCTCCTCGATCAGCCGGCGGTCGCTGCGGGCCAGCGCGTCTCGGGCGCCATGCAGCATCTGTTCGAGCACGTCGGCGAGCCGCAGCGCCTCGCGCGCGGCGCCGCCCAGCGCCACCAGCGGCGTCTCGCGGGCGCTGAGATCGAGATAGAGCGGCGCGGCGGGGTTGACCGCCGGCTGGTCGGGCAGCAGGCGGCGCAGCAGCGCCCCGGCCGGACGCAGCAGCGGCAGCATGAGCAGCGCCAGCACCAGATTGAAGGCGAAGTGGAACGCCGCTACAGCCTGGGCTGGATTCAGCGCCGAGCCGAGCCAGCGCGCCGCCGGTGCGACGAGCAGCAGCGCGATGCCGATGCCGACGACGCGGTTGACGAGGTTGCCGAGCGGCAGGCGGCGCGCCTCGGGCGTGGGGGTCGTCGCTTCGAGCAGCGGGTTGATGGCGGTGCCGAGATTGGCGCCGAGCACGGCGATGAAGGCGACGTCGAGCGGCAGCGCGCCGCGGCTCGCCAGCGAGATGATCAGCAGCACCACGGCGACGGAAGAATGGACGCCCCAGGCGGCGATGGCCGCGAGGACGAAATCGAGCGCCGGCACAGCGGCGATGATGGCGATGGCGGCGCGGAAGGCCGAAGCGTCCTCGACAGAGCCGAGGATCGCCAGCATCTGGTGCAGCGCCAAGAGCATCAGCCCGAGGCCGATCAGCGCGCGGCCCAGATCGTGCACCAGCGTGTTGGCGGTGCGGCGGAACATCAGGAAGCCGCCCAGGATGAGCACCGGCGAGGCCGCCGCGACGTCGAACGACAACACCTGGACGATGAGAGCGGTGCCGACATTGGCGCCCAGCATCACCGCCATCGCCGGCAGCAGATCGACCATGCCGGCGGCGGTAAAACTGGTGGCCATGAGGCCGGTCGCGGTGCTGCTCTGCAGCAGCAGCGTCAGGCCGATGCCGGCAAAGAACGCCTTGACGCGATTGGAGAGGGTGAGGCCGAGGACGCGGCGGAGGCGCGGACCGAGCGCGCGCTGCACGCCGGTCTGCGCCATGTGCGTGCCCCACAGAAACAGCGCGATCGCGCCGGCGAGACCGAGAACGGCGAGAGTAAAGTCCATTTGGTCAGCCGTTCTCCTTGTGCAGATCGCCCGGCGCATCCGACAGACAGAGCCAGCGCAGCTGAACCGAATCTGAATGTCATCAAACTGTCATAATGCGCCGGAAGTCCCTGAGATCAAAGGCCTAGTTTGTGGCGATTTCATTGAGCCACACGGACTGGCATGTTGAACGCATGGCTGCCGCCGATTCGACCGAGAAGAACTGGCCCGACCTCGCCCTCGAAAAGCGGGCGGTGCGCCGCGGCGCGACCATCGTCGCGGGTGTCGACGAGGCCGGACGTGGACCGCTGGCGGGGCCAGTGGTGGTGGCCGCGGTGATCCTCAACCGGCGAAAGGTGCCGGAGGGGCTCAACGATTCCAAACTGCTGACGGCGGACCGGCGCGCGGCGCTGTTCGAGGAGATCCTGGCCGGCGCGACGGTATCGGTGGTGGCGGCACCGACCTCGATCATCGCCGAGCTCAACATTCTTCACGCGACGCTGTGGGCGATGCGGCGGGCAGTGATGGGGCTGTCGCTGGCGCCGGACCATGTGCTGGTCGACGGCAACATCGTGCCCAAGGGCCTACCCTGCGCCGGCGAAGCGGTGATCGGCGGGGACGGGCTCAGCCTCTCGATCGCGGCGGCGTCGATCGTCGCGAAAGTGACGCGCGACCGCATGTGCGCGATCATGGATTGCGAAGAACCGCACTACGGCTTTGCCAGCCACAAAGGCTATTCGGCGCCGGCGCATTTCGCGGCGCTCGATGCGCACGGGCCGGGGCGGTACCACCGCATGGATTTTGCGCCGTGCATCGAGGCGGCGGGGCGGAAGCGCGCGGCGGCGTAGAACTGGTTCCTGTTGCCTCCCCCTCATCCGCCCTTCGGGCACCTTCTCCCACGAGGGGAGAAGGCAAAAGAGCCGAAGGCGTCGTGAGGGGTTGGCCTTGTCCCCCTGCGGGAGAAGGTGGCTGCAAAGTAGCCGGATGCGGGGTTGGCCAAGGACTCAGAGCCCGCTGGGCCTTCGGCCGGGCGAGAGCGCATGTTCGTCCACCCTCGGTAACCTTTCGCTAACCCACTCCCTTAAATCGCCTTTAACTCTAAGCCCTTACAACCAGCGCTGTTAGTGCTGCGTTAGGGTTACGAGTATGTTGCGTACCGCGCTTACGGCCCGTTCGGCCGATGCGGAGAGGACGATGCTGCCCGTCGACACGATCCTGGTCGGCGACTGCATCGAGCACATGAATGCCTTGCCGGCCGGCTCGGTTGACCTGATTTTCGCGGACCCACCCTACAATCTCCAGCTCGAAGAGGGGCTGACCCGCCCCGACCAATCGCGCGTCGACGCGGTCGACGACGACTGGGACAAGTTCCAGAGTTTTGCCCACTACGATGTGTTCACGCGCGGCTGGCTGAAGGCGGCGCGGCGGCTGCTGAAGCCCGACGGCGCGCTGTGGGTGATCGGCAGCTATCACAACATCTTTCGCGTCGGCGTGGCGCTGCAGGACCTCGACTACTGGCTGCTCAACGACGTGATCTGGCGCAAGGCCAATCCGATGCCGAACTTCCGCGGCACGCGCTTCACCAATGCGCATGAAACGCTGATCTGGGCGGCGCGCGACAAAAAGAGCCGCGTTACCTTCAATTACGAAGCGCTCAAGCAGGCCAATGACGACACGCAGATGCGTTCGGACTGGCTGTTCCCGATCTGCACCGGGGGCGAGCGGCTGACCGACGGCGACGGCGACAAGGTGCATCCGACGCAAAAGCCGGAAGCGCTGCTCCACCGCATCCTCAATGCGACGACCAAGCCCGGCGACGTCGTGCTCGACCCGTTCTTCGGTACCGGCACCACCGGCGCGGTGGCGAAGAAACTCGGGCGCCGGTTCATCGGCATCGAGCGCGACACCACCTATATCGCGGCAGCGCTGAAGCGGATCGCGGCGACGCGGCCCCTCTCGGCCGAAGCAATCGAGACCGCAGTGTCCAAGCGCGCCGCGCCGCGGGTGGCGTTCGGCTCGCTGGTCGAGATGGGGCTGATCGCGCCGGGCACGGAACTCACCGACCACCGCAAGCGCTGGTCGGCGCTGGTCAGAGCCGACGGCT
Source organism: Devosia nanyangense (assembly GCA_016213505.1). Lineage (GTDB taxonomy): Bacteria > Pseudomonadota > Alphaproteobacteria > Rhizobiales > Devosiaceae > Devosia_A > Devosia_A nanyangense. Next base: position 29,474 of record JACRAF010000039.1, on the reverse strand, counting down.
CCTTGGCATCGGGGCCGCATCAGGGCTCGATCCACCGGGTCGGCGCGCTGGTGCAGGGCGCCGAGGCCTGCAACGGCTGGACCTTCTGGCACACCCACGCCGACGGGCGCCTCGCGCCAATCGACCTCCTCCGCGCCGACATGCGGGCGCAGATGGAGCAGCTTTCCGCCTGAGCTTGACCTCCAGTCTTTCGGGCAAACCTGCCGCCGGTCCCGCAAGGAACCGGCGGCATCTTTTTTGGGGGCGGCGTCTTTTCTCTCCCCTTGCCGCGAGGAGAGCCGTTGGCGAATGACGGACCGACGGACGTGGCCCCACCCTCATCCGGCCTTCGGCCACCTTCTCCCATCAAGGGAGAAGGCCACCCGCCAGACATCTGGGCCTTCACGCTCGGCAAATGCACCGGTCGAGCGCCTTCTCCCCTCGCGGGAGAAGGTGCCCGAAGGGCGGATGAGGGGGGCCGCGGGCGCGAAGGCATTTATTCCAGCCCCGCCATCGCGAGCGCCTTGCGGAACACGGTGGGGAGCGCCTCGGCGCCCAGTTCACGGGGATCGGCCCACCAGCCGTCGGCGAGGACCGAGGGGTCGGGCACCGTGGCCGACCAGATCTCGAGCTCCAGGCGGAAATGGGTGAAGACGTGGACCACCTGGCCGCGGTGGCGCCAGCCGGCGGCGACGGGATAGGCGGGCGCGGTTTTCTCGGCACCCCAGGGCGAGACCGGCGTCTCGGTCATCTTGGCGAGGAGGCCTTTGTCGGCGCGAGTGCGCAGATAGACGTCGCCAGAGGGGTCGCGCATGACGAAGGCGTGGCCGTAGCGGGTCGGGCGCTCGGGCTTTTCGGCTTTAACTGGAAACGCCAGCGGGTCGAGGGGGCGGCCGGCGCAGCCCTCGGCCAGCGGGCAGATCAGGCAGTTGGCAACACGCGGAGCGCAGAGCGTGGCGCCGAGGTCCATCAGCGCCTGGGCGAAATCGCCGGCGCGGGCGGAAACGGCGGACTGGACCGTGGCGCGGATGGCGTCCTTGGCCTCGCGCACCGGGACCGGCAGCGCGAGATAGCGGGCAAGGACGCGATCGACGTTGCCGTCGACCACGGCGACGGGCTCGTCGAAGGCGATCGCGGCGATGGCGGCGGCGGTGTAGGGGCCGATGCCGGGGAGCGTGAGAAGCCCGGCCGAGGTTTCGGGGAATTGGCCGCCGAAGCGGGCGACCACCGCTTCCGCGCAGGCGTGGAGGTTGCGGGCGCGGGCGTAGTAGCCGAGGCCGGCCCACTCGACGAGCACGGCGTCGAGCGGCGCGGCGGCAAGATCGGCGACCGTGGGCCAGAGCGCCTGGAACCGGGCATAGTACTTGCCGACGGCCGCCACGGTGGTCTGCTGCAGCATGATCTCGCTGAGCCAGACGCGGTATGGGTCGGGCCGCACGCCCCGCCGCCGGTCGGCGGGCGAGACGCGCCACGGCAGGCTCCGCGCGTGGCGGTCGTACCAGGCGAGGACGGCATCCGCATCGAGCGGCTGTTGCGGGGCGGCGCGTTTGGGCATGATGGCAGATGACCCGAGCGCCCGCTCGGCTGCAACCCTGGATTTCCGTGGCCAGCAAACCCAAAGAGCCCAGCGAGCCCAGACGGCTCAACCGCACGGTCGGCGTCGGCGAGGCGCTGAGCGGAGTGCTCGATTCGGCGCTCAAGAAGCGCGGCTTCGCCACCAAGGACATCCTCACTCACTGGGCGGCGATGGCGCCGAAACCCTACGATCTGGTGGCGGTGCCCGACCGGCTGCAGTGGCCGCGGGGCGCCGGGCATGAAGGCGCGACGCTCTACCTGCGCTGTTCGCAGGGGCACGCGCTGGCGCTCAGCCACGAGGGGCCGCTGGTGGCGGCAGCGGTCAACCGCTATTTCGGCTATTTCCTGGTCAGGGAGGTGCGGCTTTCGATCGAGCCGTTCAGGCCGCGTTCAGTGGCGAAAACCGAGGCTCGCGTTACGCTGCCGGAGGTGGCGCAACATGCCGGCGATGCCGTGGCCGAGGTCGGGGACCCTGCCCTCAAGGATGCGCTCAAGGGTTTGGGCGAGGCGGTTTTCGGCCAGCGCAAGCACTAGGCCCGCTCGCAAGCACGTGACCAAACCGTAAGGTTTCGGCCCTTGCCCCGCCCCCATGGCTGTGTAACTTGCCCCGCGAAATATGGAGTTCTGCCGTGAACCTGACCCGCCGAGAGACCCTGACCCTCGCCGCCGCCGCGACCGCCGCGGGCATTGCCGGCTGGCCCGCCTTCGCGCTCGCCAAGGAAGGCGACGTCATCGATCAGCTTAAGCTCATGGCGCCCAACGGCATTCCCGACAAGGTGGCCGGCAGCCCCGACGCCAAGGTGATCTTCATCGAATACGCCTCGCCCACCTGCCCGCATTGCGCGCTGTTCTCCAACACCGTGCTCGAGCCGTTCCGGGCCAAATACGTGACCACCGGCAAGGTGAAGTTCATCCTCCGCCCGTTCGCCCGCAACACCCTCGATGCGGCGATCTTCATGCTGGCCGAAGCGGCGGCGAAGTCGGTCGATGCGGCGAACGCCCCCCCGGCCGCCAGTTCCGAGCCGTCCGCTCCGAGTTCGGAGGCCTCGGCTTCCAGTTCGGAGCCTGCAGCCCCGGCGGTCGATCCGAACAATCCGAGCGGCTACTCGCAGGCGGCGATCGCGGCCTATGAGAACGTCATCTCCACCTATTTCCGGACGCAGCAGACCTGGGGCGTTTCCGACAAGCCGCTCGACGCGGTGAAGGCCGTGGCCATCCAGCTCGGCTTTTCGGAGGGGGCGTTCAACACGGCGCTGACGAATCAGGAGCTGTTCACCGCCATCGAGACGATGCGGGACCAGGCGATGAAGGATTTCGGGCTCGAGGGTACCCCGACCTTCTATCTCAACGGCAAGCAGATGGTCGGCGAGAAGACGCTGGAGCAGCTGTCGGCCGAGATCGACCCGCTGCTTTAGGGGCGGGCTACGTCCCCCTGAAGGCCTGGACAAACATCCTGACGTAGGGGTTGCGCTCTTGAGGAGTTAGCGGGGTCGGTTTCATCCGGCCCCGCAAGTGCTCCACTTCACACGGATCCTTGGACGCCATCAACGTCCGCAGCGGCATCTCTGCGTAGCGGATGATCGGGCCTGGGCTGTAGAATGCTGGATAACCCGCGTAAGGCAGGGGCGGCTCAGTACTAGACACCAGAAAATTCTTTACATACTCGTTTCCAGAAAGAGAGGGGGCGAAGAGACTGCGGTTCTGTCCCTGAGTGTAGTCCATGTGAAAAACACCCAAGGCTTCTCCAAACGACAGAAACTTCATGTCGGACGCATGCCGCAGGTAGACCACCAACTCACGACTATCAGCGTTGTCGGCAAACTGCTTGAAGTCGGGAAAGCGCTCCAGCAGGACGGCTTTACTCGCACCTGGAATTGGTTCGTGTAAAATATCCATTTCCGACGGGCAGTTTACAACAAAAGCGTATGTCGGGCTCTGCAAGATGACGGCGAAGAAAGCTGCAAGAAGGACCGGTGTTTTCAACTTTTGCATAGGCTCCCCCGAATGCTCGAAAGTGGCGACCGCTTGATTGTAGTAGGATGACCCGTCTGAGTGGCTTCTGCAAGTGGTGGATGATTGCAGTCACTCATCATTATTGGTGTTGGGCGGGTGGCAGGTGCCGCCTGATTGACCCTCGGGGCATGGCCCCTGTTGGTCGATGCTGGCTTTCCACAGTCTTCGTGCCTTCAATCCGGCTCGCCGCTTCCGTGCGGCGGGCCGTGCCGGTATCTGAGACCTCATGAAGTTCACGCGTCTCAAGCTGCACGGGTTCAAATCCTTCTCGGACCTCACCGAGCTCTATCTCGAGCCGGGGTTGACCGGCGTCGTCGGGCCCAATGGCTGCGGCAAGTCCAATCTGGTCGAAGCGCTGCGCTGGGTGATGGGCGAAAGCTCATACAAGGCGATGCGCGCCTCGGGCATGGACGACGTCATCTTCAACGGCTCGGGCAGCCGGCCAGCGCGCAATTCGGCCGAAGTGACGCTGGTGCTCGACAATGCCGACCGCACCGCGCCGGCAGCGCTCAATTCGGCTGACATCCTCGAAGTCACCCGCCGGATCGAGCGCGAGGAAGGCTCGATCTATCGCGTCAACGGCCGCGAAGTCAGGGCCCGCGACGTGCAATTGCTGTTCGCGGACGCCTCGACCGGCGCGCATTCTCCGGCGCTGGTCCGGCAGGGCCAGATCGGCGAGCTGATCGCGGCCAAGCCGCAGCAGCGGCGGGCGCTGCTCGAAGAGGCGGCGGGGATTTCCGGGCTCCATTCGCGGCGCCACGAGGCGGAACTCAGGCTCAAGGCGGCCGAGCAGAACCTCGAACGCGTCGACGACGTCATCGCCCAGGTGGCCCAGCAACTCGAACAGCTCAAGCGCCAGGCCCGGCTCGCGACGCGCTATCGCTCGCTCAGCGGCGAAATCCGCAAGGCCGAGGCGATGCTGTTTCACATCCGCTGGATCTCGGCGCGCGCGGCGGAAAAGGAGACCGAGGCCGAACAGGGCCGGCTGGTCAACGACCTCGCCGACGCCCAGCATGTCGATCTCGAGGCGCAGAAGGTGCTCATGCTCGCCGACCAGGCGGTGCAGCCGCTGCGCGACCGCGAGGCGGCGGCGGGCGCCGCCCTGCAGCGACTGACCATTCTTGCCGAGCAGCTGGCCGAGGAGGCCCGGCGGGCCGAGGCGCGGCGCGCCGAACTCGCCGAGCGCATCCGGCAGACCGAGGCCGACGGCGGGCGCGAGCGGGCCTTGCTCAATGAGAGCAACGAGGCGCTGACGGCGGCGGCCGAGGAGCGTTCGCGGCTCGAAGCGGAGGCGGCCGGCGAAACGGAGGCGTTCGCGGCCGCCAAGGCCGCGGCCGACGAGGCCCAGCAGGCGGTGCGTGCGGCGGAAGCCGAGGCGCGGATCGCCGCCGATCTCGAAGCCCAGGTCCGGGCGCGGCGGGCACAGGCCAAGCGCGGCGCGGAAGATGCCGCGACGCGGATTGTGCGGCTGAAGCAGCAGGTCGCCGAGGTCATGCGCGACGCCGCCGGGGTAGCCCAGCAGCTCGAGGCCGACGACGGGGTGACGGCGAAACGCGCCGTACTCGAAGCGGCGCAGGGGCTTTCCGCGGATGCCGAAGCGGCCGCAGTCGCGGCGGAGGAAGCGACGCGGCAGGCGCAGGCGGCGCTCGAGGCGGCGCGCCCGACCCTGCAGGAGACCGAGGCGCGGCTCAACCGGCTCGAATCCGAAGCGCAGACGCTCAACCGCATTCTCAACGGCGGCGCCAAGGGCCTGTGGGCGGCGATCGCCGACGAGCTCAAGGTCGACGCCGGGTTCGAGACGGCGCTCGGCGCGGCGCTCGGCGACGACCTCGAGGCTTCCGCCGATTCTGGAGCGCCGCTCCACTGGAGCGGACCGATTTCCGGCGACGGCGACCCGGCCCTGCCGGGTGGCATCGCGGCACTGTCGGCGCATGTGCGCGGCAGCCCGCTGCTGAAACGCCGGCTCGACCAGATCGGGCTCGTCGACAAGGCCGAAGGGGCGCGGCTGCAGCCGCAGCTGAGGCCCGGGCAGCGGCTGGTGAGCAAGGCCGGCGACCTCTGGCGCTGGGACGGATTCGTCGCCGCCGCCGATGCGCCGAGCGCGGCCGCCCAGCGGCTGGCACAACGCAACCGGCTGGCCGAACTCGACGCCGAACTGGGCGAGGCGCGGGCCAGGCGCAATTCGCTCAAGGCCGACGCCTCGGCGCTGGGCGAGAGCCTCGAACAATCGCGGCAAAGCGAACGGCAGAAGCGCGAAGCGTGGCGCAATGCGCAGCGCGAGATCGCCACGGCGCAGACGGCGCTCGACCAGGCGCAGCGCGCCATCGGTGAACTGTCGAGCCGGCAGAGCGCGCTGGAAGAAGCCCGCGTGCGGCTGAACTCGAGCCTCAGTGAAGCCGAAGCCATCGAGGCCGACGCGCAGAAGGCGCTGGCGGAAGCCGGCGACGAGATCGAAGCGGCGACCCTGTCGCAACAGAAGCGCGCTCATCTCGACGAGACGCGCGGGCAGTCCGAACAGGCGCGGGTGAAACTGGCGACGTTCGAGACGGCGGCGCAGGTGCGGACGGCCCGGCTGACACAGATTTCGACCGAGACCGCCAACTGGCAGCGCCGGCGGCAGGGCGCCGAGGCGCAGGTCACCACGCTCGATGCGCGGCGGGCCGATCTCGGCCAGCAGCTCGAGGCGCTGAGCAGCGCCCCGGAGGGATTTGCCCAGCGGCGTGCGGCGCTCGACGCCGAGATCGCCACGGCCCGCACGGCGCACGGCGCGGCATCCGATACGCTGGCCGAAGCGCAGGGCAAGCACCGCGAGGCCGACAAGGCGCAGCGGCTCGCGGCCGAAGCGCTGAGCGGCTTCCGCGAGAATTTGGCGCGGGTCGAGGAACGGCTCAAGGGCCTGATCGCGCAGCGGCATCAGATCGAGCGACAGGTGGTCGAGACCCTCGACATCGAAGCCGCCGAGACGGCACAGGCCGCCGGCATCCGGCCGCAGGACACGCTGCCCGACGAGGAACATGTCGAGCGCAAGGTCGAGCGGCTGAAGGCGGAGCGCGAGCGGCTGGGCGGCGTCAATCTCGCCGCCGAGCAGGAAAGCGTCGAGGTGCAGGAAAAGCACGACGTCATGGTCAAGGACCGCGACGACCTGGTGGCGGCGATCGCCAAACTCCGCTCCGGCATCCAGAGCCTCAACCGCGAAGGACGCATCCGGCTCAGCGAGGCGTTCGAGAAGGTCAACGCGCATTTCCAGGAGCTGTTCACGACGCTCTTCGGTGGCGGTACGGCGGAACTGCAGTTCGTCGAGAGCGACGATCCGCTGGAAGCCGGGCTCGAAATCATCGCGCGGCCGCCGGGCAAGAAGCCCTCGACCATGACGCTGCTTTCGGGCGGCGAGCAGGCGCTGACGGCGATGTCGCTGATCTTTGCGGTGTTCCTCACCAATCCGGCGCCGATCTGCGTGCTCGACGAGGTCGACGCGCCGCTCGACGACGCCAATGTCGAGCGCTTCTGCACCCTGCTCGACACCATGGCCGAGCGCACCGAGACGCGGTTCGTGGTGATCACCCACAACCCCATCACCATGAGCCGGGTGGACCGGCTGTTCGGCGTCACCATGCAGGAGCGCGGCGTCAGCCAGCTGGTGTCGGTCGACCTCACCGGGGCGCTGGAAGTGCGGGAAGCGGTCGTCGCCTAGCTTGTTGGCCGGAGGCTCTCCCGCATCATCCGGGCTATCGGTCGGTTCTCCCTCTCCACGCGGGAGGATAATCCGTGCCGACTTCCACCGGGGCGATCACGTCGGCGCGAACCGACTCGTCGGCGCGGTGTTGTCGCACCCTAAAATCTTGTGCGATTTCAGTAGGTTAGCACTGATTTTGCGCGCTTGACACCCAAAAGAGTCAACACTATGTTGCGCGCGACTTTGAGGGCATAAAATTCCTTCTGTGCCGGGGCGAAGCGAGGGGGCGCGATGAGCGAACCACGTGACGACAAACGCCCTGCTGCCGGGTCCGACGCGCGCAAGGCGACGGCGGAGCTGGGAGAGCGCATTGCCCGTGCGCAGGCGCAACGCCCGGCCCTGGCCGAAGCGGAGCGCATGCGACAAGGCGACATGTCGGGGCTGAGCCGGGGGTTCCGGCTGGCGTCCGAGTTCACTGCCGCGATCTTCGTCGGCGCCGGGCTTGGATACATCGTCGACATGGTCCTGCCCACGCGGCCGTGGGGGCTGATCGTGCTCCTGCTGCTCGGCTTTGCCGCCGGGGTGCTCAACGTGGTAAGGGCGACCGCGGAGATGAACGCCGCCAGTGCGGTGCCGCCGGAGACGCCGGCGCTGCGCGACGACGAAGACGACTGAATGGTCCCCGGGTCACCCCCGAATCCAGTCCGGGGGTGGGGATGACGACGAAAGGCTCGATGTGTCTGAAAAACCGATTGAACCGATCCATCAGTTCCGGATCACCGAGATCTTCAATATCGGGACGTTTGGCGGCGACGGCACCGCCGGCAGCGGCGTCAACATCGCCTTCACCAATTCCGCGCTGTTCATGGTGCTCACGGTCGGTTTGATCGGGGCCTTCCTGATCCTGTCCAGCAACCGCCGGGCGATCATCCCCAACCGCATGCAGCTGATGGCGGAGATGAGCTACGAGTTCATCGCCAACATGGTGCGCAACACCGCCGGCACGGAAGGCATGAAGTTCTTCCCGATGGTGTTCTCGCTGTTCATGTTCATCCTGGTGGCGAACCTGTTCGGCATGTTCCCGTACTTTTTCACGGTAACCAGCCACCTGATCGTCACCGTCGCCATGGCGATGATCGTGTTCCTCACGGTCGTCATCTACGGCTTCATGAAGAACGGCCTGAAGTTCTTCAAGCTGTTCGTGCCCTCGGGCATTCCGGTTCCGGTGCTGCTGATCGTCGTGCCGATCGAAATCATCTCGTTCCTATCGCGCCCGATCAGCCACTCGCTGCGTCTGTTCGGCAACATCCTTGCCGGCCACATCGTCCTCAAAGTGTTCGGCGGCATGGTCGTGGCGCTGCTCGGTGCCGGCGCCTGGGGCGTCGTCGCGGTTCTGCCGCTCGGCATGGCGGTAGCGCTGACCGGCCTCGAATTCCTCGTCGCGGCGCTGCAGGCGTTCGTGTTCGCGGTCCTCACCTGCGTCTATCTTCACGACGCAATCCATCCCGGCCACTAGGCCGGATCCTCTCAACCAAACAGCATTCCAGACACCAAGGAGACTAAGCATGGATCCCGAAGCAGCCAAGTTGATGGGCAAACTGATCGGCGCGGGCATTGCCTGCATCGGCATGGGCGGCGCCGGCGTCGGCGTGGGCGTGATTTTCGGCAACTATCTGTCGGGCGCGCTGCGCAATCCGGCGGCGGCCGCGAGCCAGTTCTCGAACCTGATCTTCGGCTTCGCCGTGACCGAAGCCCTGGGCATCTTCTCGCTCGTTATCGCCTTCCTGCTGCTCTACGCAGTCTGAGACCAGACAGCCGAATTGCTGCTCCGGGGCTGCTCCGGAGCGGACCGCAGAACAGGGTGACCATCAATGGCTGAGACCACCATTCTCCTGGCGCAGGCCGAAAGCTCGGCCGCTCCCGCCGATGCCGTGCAGAACGGCGTCGTCGTGCAGGATTCGGCGGCGACGCCGGCGCCTGCCGGTGAGGTGCATGCGACCACCGAGGCGGAAGAGGCGCTGGTGTTCCCCCCGTTCGACGCGACGACGTTCGCCAGCCAGCTGCTGTGGTTTGCGCTGGCCTTCGGCGTGCTCTACGTGCTGATGAGCCGGGTGGCGCTGCCGCAGATTGGCTCGATCATCGACAAGCGCAAGGCGCGGATCGACGGCGACCTCAAGGAAGCCGAGCGGCTGCGCGGCGAAACCGACAAGGCGATCGCGGCCTATGAAGCGGCGCTGGCCGAGGCGCGCAAGAACGCGCACGGCATCGCCGAGGAAACCCGCACGAGCATCAAGGCCGATCTCGAGGGCAAGCGCAAAGGCGTCGAGGACGACCTCAGCAAGAAGGTCGCCGAGGCCGAGGCGCGGATCCTCAAGAACAAGGACGAGGCGCTCGGCCGGGTCAGCGAGATCGCCGAGGAAACCGCTGCCGCGCTGGTCACCCAGCTCACCGGCGAGGCCAACGCCAAGGACGTCGCCGCCGCAGTGGCCGAAGTTGTGAAGGGGTAAGCGATGCAATTCGATGCCGCATTCTGGGCGACGATCGCGCTCTTCATTTTCCTGGGCGTGGTGCTTTATCTCAAGCTGCCGGCCATGATCACCAAGGCGCTCGATGGCCGCATCAAGGCGATCGAGGGCGAACTGGCCGAGGCCGAGCGGCTCAGGCTGGAAGCGAAGTTCCTGCTCGAGGAATATGAGAGCAAGCGGCAGGCCGCCGCGAGCGAAGCCGAGAGCATCGTCGCCGCGGCGCGCGAAGAGGCGTTCCGCATGACCGCCGAGGCCAAGACCTCGCTCGAAACGCTGATCGTCCGCCGCACCAAGGCAGTCGAGGACAAGATCGCGCAGGCGGAAGCGCAGGCGGTCGCCGATGTGCGGTCGCGCTCGGCCGATGTTGCGGTGGAAGCGGCGCGCGTGCTGCTCACCCGGCAGATGGGAACCAAGGGCGACGCACTGATCGACCAGGCGATCAAGGACGTGGGCAGTAAGCTCAACTAGCGCGGACTGTGCAGCGAATCGAATTCGAGGCGGGCCAGGTGCCCGCCTTTTGTTTGGGCGTTAGCGCGTGAGCCGCGGCCAGAACATGCCGGCCTGCCGGCGGTATTGCTGGTAATCGGCAGCGAGCGCGGTGGCGGCGAATTTGGCCTCTTCGCCCCGCGCGGCGAGGACATAGATGGCGATCATCAGCACCAGCGGCGGCACCGCCCACAGGGACCAGGTGCCGATGGCCCAGCCGATCCAGAACACGATGTAGGAGGTGTAGAACGGGTGGCGCACCACGCGGTACGGGCCGGTCTGGACGATGCTGTGCGGCAAATTGGCATCGAAGGCGAGGAGCAGCCGGGCCTTGCGCGAGGCGGCGATGGCGAGCCAAAACAGCACCAGACTCGCGAACTCGATGACCAGCGCGGCGATCATCGCGGGCACCATGGCGGGCAGGCGCCAGGTGAGCAGCACATAGGCCAGCGAGGTGGTGACGACCGCCACCATCAACAGAGTGGCGCCTCTCGGCAGCGTTACGGACGCGAAGTGCCCCTTCCCGGCCCAGGCATGCTGGGCGACGATGGCAAGGCTCACGATCGTCACCAGCGCGGGCAATACCAAGTCCATCGTCGCCCCCTGAACGCGGTGCCTCGCCAGAGCCTAGTGCGAGAGCCGACGTACTGACAAGTGGCCCTGCCGCGTTAGCGAAGCATTCAGCATACGGGTAAACCCGGCATGGACCGGAACGGAGGCATTGTGCGCCGGAAGTCAGCGGATGCCGGCGCGATTGCAGAACGATTTCACCCTTCGGACGCGCCACGCGCGGCTCCGCATTTCCGACAGTGGCGGCGACGGCACGCCGATTCTGCTGCTGCACGGCACGGGCAGCACCCGTCACGCTTTTCGCAAGCAATTCGAGAGCGCCCTGACGAGCCGCCACCGGCTCGTCGCACCGGACCTGCCGGGGCACGGCGAATCCACCGACGCGGCCGCCCCCGAGCTCGACTACACCCTGGGCGGATTCACGGGCACCGTGGCCAATGTGATCGAGTCACTCGGGCTCAACAAGGTGGTCGTTTATGGCTGGTCGCTGGGCGGGCATATCGGCATCGAACTGCTCCAGAACCCCGCGGTCGCGGGACTGATGATCGGGGGCGCGCCGCCGACCAGCAAGGGGCCGCTGGGCATGTTGCGGGCGTTCCAGCCGAGCTGGGACATGCTGCTGGCCTCGAAAGAACGCTATTCCGATCGCGACGTGCTGCGGTTCCACGAACTCTGCTTCCCGCATGGGAGTGATCCTGTGCTGGCCGAGGCGGTGCGCCGCGCCGATGGACGCGCGCGCTCGATCCTCGTCAAATCGCTGATGCGCGGCGACGGATCGGATCAGCGGCGGGCGGTCGAGGAGGCACATGTGCCGGTGGCGATCGTCAACGGCCGCGGCGAACCGTTCGTGCGGCTCGGCTATCTCGACGGCATCCACTCGCCGGCCCTGTGGAAGGGCGCGCCGCAGGTGATCGACGGCGCCGGCCACGCGCCGTTCTGGGATCAGCCGGTAATCTTCAACGCCCTGCTCGGGCAATTCACGGCAGATGCCGCAGCCTTTGCCGAGCGCGCGCCAGTGCGGGCGGCGCGCAGCGCCTGATCACGCCCACTCGGCCCAGCGGCCGTGAAAATCGCCGCGGCCGAGGATGATGGTCGTCCCTGTCGGCCACAGCGTCAGCGACATGCGGCCGCTACCGGGCACTTCATCCTGCTCGAAGGCGAAGCGCGCCAGCGGCGTGTCGTAGGTGGCCGCCGCGCCGGTGCGGACCAGCAATGCTTCGATGCGCGCCCTCACCTGAGCCGGCAGATATTGCAGAACGATGGTGTGCACCAGCACGCGGGCCACGCCGGGTCTGGGCGGCGCACCGAGCTTGTGCTCGAGCCAGTCGGCGGCATCGGCGCGATCGACGCCCTGGTGGCGGGCGGCGGCGAATCTGAGTGCCGCATCGGTCCGTTGCAGGCGGTGCGCCTGGTCGGGCCACACATAGGACAGCAGTCGCTCGCGATCGGCGGGATTGTCGGGCTCGAGCGGATTGAGGTCGCAGCCCTGGCGGCCGACCACGCTGAGCGGCGCATCGAGCGGCGGGATCCTGCCGCGCCACGGACATTCGATGGTCAGCGGCGCATCGGGGGCGCCCCACATCCTGCCCTCGCCGAGCGTGTAGCCGTATCGATCGAAGCTCAGATTGAGCCCAGCGCTGGCGCCGATCTCGAAGATTTCGAGTGGCAGGCGGGTCAGGCTCGCGACCTGCAGCATGGCGCCCAGGATCAGCCCCGAGCGCGCGACCTCGTTGGTCTGGGGGGCGCTCGACAGCCGGTCGGCGAGGAAATTGTCGTGGTGGCCGAGCGCGTCGGCGATGGCGATCCAGAGGGTATGCTCGCTCACCGCGTTGGGCGGATAGACACTCTGCAGACCCGGCTCCCAGCCGGACCGGGCCAAGGCGTGAAGCGCGCCGGTGGCGCGCAGCGCGATGTTGTCGGCATAGGGATCGGTCGGCCATTCGAGGATGCGGCGACCGAAGCGGGTCGAGACATCGAGCCGCGCCGCGAGCAGGCGGCAGAGCATCGCCGTGAAGGGCGAGCCGAGGGTTTCGCAAGCGACCGCCTGATCGGCGAACTGCTTGAGGATGCGCCCGGCGTCGTACATCGCTACTCCGCTGCTCGTGGCAGGCTCTCCGCCCGCTCCCACTTTAGCTTCGGCGAACGCGCGGCGCGAGTCTCGTCGAGCCGGCGGCGCGCGGCACGGGTCGGGGCACCGGTGAACCGCCCGGCATTGCCGGCGCGGGCGTCGGCGGCGAGATCGAGCATCACATCGCAGAAGTGATCGAGGGTCTGGCGCGGCTCGCTTTCGGTCGGCTCGATCAGCATGGCGCCATGAACAACCAGTGGGAAGTACATGGTCATCGGGTGGAACCCCTCGTCGATCAGCGCCTTGGCGAAATCGAGCGTCGAAACGCCAGTGCCCTCGAGGAAATGATCGTCGAACAGCGCTTCATGCATGCAGGGCCCCTCGCCGAACGGAGCCGAGAAGGTCGGGGTCAGCCGCGCCTTGACGTAGTTGGCGTTGAGCACAGCGTCCTTGGCGGCCTGGGCGAGGCCGTCGCCGCCGTGGCTCAGCATGTAGGTGAGGGCGCGCACATACATGCCCATCTGGCCGTTGAAGGCGGTGATGCGGCCGAGGTGAGTGTCGGAAGAGTGTTCGACGAGGGCCAGCGGGCCGTCACCTTTCCTGACAAAGGGCACCGGCGCGAAGGGCGCCAGCGCCTCCGATAGGACGACCGGACCGGCGCCGGGGCCGCCGCCGCCGTGCGGGGTCGAGAAGGTCTTGTGGAGGTTGATGTGCATGGCGTCGATGCCGAGATCGCCCGGCCGGACGACGCCCATGATGGCGTTGAAATTGGCGCCATCGCAGTAAAAGAACGCACCCGCCTCGTGCACGGCGGCAGCGATCTCGATGATCTGCGGCTCGAACAGGCCGCAGGTGTTGGGGTTGGTCAGCATGATCGCCGCAACATCGGGGCCGAGCGCGGCCTTGACCGCCGCGACGTCGACGGTGCCCTGCGCGTTGGCCGGGACCGACCGCACGCTATAGCCGAGGAACGCCGCCGTAGCCGGATTGGTGCCGTGGGCACTGTCGGGAACAAGAACGACGTTCCGGCGCCCCTGCCCCCGTGCCGCCTGGGCGGCGCGGATGGTCATCATGCCACACATTTCGCCATGGGCGCCGGCCTTGGGCGTCAGCGCCACGGCCGAGGTGTTGGTGAGGGTCATCAGCCAGTGGGCGAGCTCGTTCATCAGCTCGAGCGCGCCCGGCACGGTCGAGACCGGCTGGAGCGGATGGATATCGGCAAAGCCCGGCAGGCGCGCCGTCTTCTCGTTGAGGCGTGGGTTGTGCTTCATCGTGCACGAGCCGAGCGGGTACATGCCGCTGTCGATCGAGTAGTTGAGACGGCTGAGCCGCACGTAGTGGCGCAGCGCCTCGGGCTCGGTGAGGCCGGCGAGATCGAGCGGCGTCGTGCGCTTGAAGCCGCCGAGGAATTCGTCGCCGATGGATGCATCCGGCAGATCGACGCCGGAGTGCTCGGTGTCGCCGATCTCAAACAGCAGCGGCTCATTGGGCAGCAGCGACGAGCCGGAGGTGGAGGCGAAAGCGCCGGCGGGCGTCGAGGCGCCAGCGGGCGCGATGCCGATGCCGGTCGGGCGGCCTTGGGTGTTCATGCTCATTTGAGTGCTCCCGTCAGGCCGGAGACGAGCGCCGCGATATCGGCGTCGGTGGTCAGTTCCGTTGCCGCGAGGACCATGAGATTGGCCGCAGCAGGATCGTCGGGGATCAGCCGGCTGACCGGCACGCCGGCCAGAATGCCGTTCCTCGCCAGTACCTCGACGACCGGGGCGGCGAGGCTGTTCAGGCGGATGGTCATCTCGTTGAAGAAGGTCTTGTTGAGCAACTCGACGCCGGGCACCGCCCTCAGCGCCTTGGCGAGTGCCACGGCGCGGGCATGGTTGAGCCGCGCCAGCCGGGTCAACCCGGCTTCGCCGAGCAGGCCCATGTGGATCGAGAAGGCGAGAGCGCAGAGGCCCGAGTTGGTGCAGATATTGCTCGTCGCCTTCTCGCGGCGGATGTGCTGCTCGCGGGTCGACAGCGTCAGCACGAAACCGCGCGTGCCCTCGGCGTCGACGGTCTCGCCGCAGAGCCGGCCCGGCATCTGCCGGATGAACTCTTTCTTGGTCGCCATCAGGCCGACATAGGGGCCGCCGAAGTTCAGCGCATTGCCGATCGACTGGCCCTCGCAGACGACGATATCGGCGCCGAGTGCACCGGGCGCCTCGAGGAGGCCCAGCGAGACGATCTCGGTGACCACCACGATCAGCAGCCCGCCCCGGGCGTGGATCGCCTCGGCGGCCCTTTCGAGGTCGCGCAGATGGCCGAAGAAATCCGGCGTCTGGATGACGATGGCGGCGGTGTCGTCGTCGATGTGGCTGAGGATATCGCCCTGCCCTTCAGGCGACGCCGGCTGGCAGATGAGATTGGGCGAATTGTCGAGGTAAGTGCGGACCACGTCGCGATAGTGCGGGTGGAGCCCCCCCGACAGCACCATCTTGTCCTTGCGGGTCAGCCGCCGCGCCATCAGCACGGCCTCGGCAGTGGCGGTCGAGCCGTCATACATCGAGGCGTTGGCGACCTCCATGCCGGTCAGATGCGCGACCTGGGTCTGGAACTCGAACAGCATCTGCAGCGTGCCCTGCGCCACCTCGGGCTGGTAGGGCGTGTAGGCGGTGAGCCACTCGCTGCGCTGGATCAGGTGGTCGACCGTCGCCGGTACGTGATGGCGATAGGCGCCGGCGCCGACGAAGAACGGGCCGTCGGCCGCCGCATGGTTCTTGTTCGCCAGCGCGCGCATATGCGCCTCGACCAGGAACTCGGGCGAATGGGCCGGGAGATCGACCGATTTGCTCAGCATCGCGGAGCGGGGCACGGACGCGAACAGCGCCTCGGCGGAGGTGGCGCCGATGACGGCCAGCATGTCGGCGCGCTCGGCATCGGAATGGGGGAGGTATCTCATTGTTGGTTTGTCCAGAGTTCGGTGTTCGTGACTTCCCCCTCATCCGGCTTCGCCACCTTCTCTCACGAGGGGAGAAGGCCTTCGAGCCGAGCTCTATGAGTGGCAGCCTTCTCCCTTGATGGGAGAAGGTGCCCGAAGGGCGGATGAGGGTGGGGCAACGATCATCAAGCGGTGTGTTTCGCGTATGCAGCGTCGTCCATCAGGGCGTCGAGCTCGGCGGCTCTGTCGAGCTTGAGCTTGAAGATCCAGCCGTCGGCGTCGGGCGAGGTGTTGATCAGCCCGGGCTCGGCGGCGAGCGCCATGTTGACTTCGGTCACGGTGCCGGAGGCGGGCGAGTAGATTTCGGACGCCGCCTTCACCGACTCGACCACCGCGGCCTCGTCGCCCTTCTTGAGCTTCTGGCCGATCGAGGGCAGTTCGACGAAGACGATGTCGCCGAGCTGGTCCTGCGCGTAGTTGGTGATCCCGACGATTCCGTGCGCGCCGTCGACGCGGATATACTCGTGGTCCTCGGTGTATTTGGTGGTCATGGCGTGGCCTTCCGGACATAGCGATGGGGAACGAAGGGGAGCGGAGTGACTTCGGCGGGCTGCAGCCGGCCGCGGACGGAGACCTGCAGCTTGGTGCCGGGCGACGACGAAGCCGCCGGCACGAAGCCGAGCGCGATGGCGCGATTGAGCGATGGGGCGAAGCCGCCCGAGGTCACCCGGCCGATAGCGGCGCCCGATGCATCGAGGATTTCCGCACCCTCGCGGGCTGGCGCGCCCTCGACGAAGAGGCCGACGCGGACGCGGCCGAGGTCGCCAGCGAATTCCTTGAGGATGCGCGGGGCGCCGGGAAAGTCGGCAGCTTCGCGGCGACGCTTGCTGATGGCGAAATTGAGCCCGGCCTCGGTCGGCGAGACGGTCTCGTCGAGGTCGTGGCCGTAAAGCGGCAGACCGGCCTCCAGCCGGAGGCTGTCGCGGGCGCCGAGACCGATCGGCTTGACCCGTGGATCGGCTAGAAGTGCGTTCCAGAGTTGGGTGGCATATTCGGGCTCGACGAGGATCTCGACGCCATCCTCGCCGGTGTAGCCGGAGCGCGAGATGACGAGTTGCGTGCCGCCCCAGGAGAAGCTGCCATAGGTCATGAAGCCAAGGTCCTGGACCCCCGGCACGAGCCTGTCGGCTATGGCGACGGCTTCCGGACCCTGCAGCGCCAGCAGGCCGCAATTGTCGGCACGGTTGAGCTTCGCCTGGCCGCCCGCCGCAGCGGCGATGCGGGACCAGTCGCCTTGCTTGGTGCCGGCGTTGACGATGACGTAGAGGGTGCCGGCCCAGGCCGGATCGGCAGGCCGGGCAAGCATCAAATCGTCGAGCGCTCCGCCGGCCTCATTGAGCAGCAGCGTGTAGCGGATCTGGCCGGGCTTCAGGCCCTTGATGTCGCCGCAGACCAGCGGTTCGACGAGGGCCGCGATCGTCTCGTGGTCCTTCTGCGCGTCGCCGGATTTCTGGTCGAGCAGCAGGAAGCTCGGGCCCATGTGCGAGACATCGAACAGTCCCGCATGCTCGCGCGTCCATTTGTGCTCGGCGATGATACCGGTGGGATATTGGACGGGCAGCGAGTAGCCCGAGAACGGCACCATACGGCCGCCGAGCTTCACATGCTCATCATTGAGAACGACGGTCTTGAGGTCTTCGGTTTGAGGCTCTGCCACTGGAACACCGGGGTCGATTGCACGATTGCCCGCGACTCGCGTCGCGCGCCGTGCCCCCTCTGTCCGCTAACCTGAGAGATTTCCCGGAGAGCCTATGCTCCGGTTGCTCCTTCGGTGGAACCTTTCGGTTCGCTTTCCAGAGTTCAGTACAGGCTGCGGTCCACTTTGCCTGAGAGTTTCCGGGGCGGTTGCTCCTTCGGCGCCGTACCGGTCGCCCGGCACGGTCTCTCCCGCAGTCAAATCATCCTGACGATTTTGGCTGGCCGGAGTCAACCGCCCGGCGCCGGTTTTCAGCCCTTACCGCTGTCGAAGCCGACCCAGATGACGATATCGTCGCCTGCCACATAGGGGATCGCGACATTTTCGACGACCTGGACGAAGTCGTTGGACTGCGCCGGCGGCGTGATGGTGACCGGGATCTGGTAGAGTTCGGAGAACAATGGCGTGGCGTCGCGCTCGACCGCAAAGCGCAGCGGCAGATCGACACTGGTCTGGTTGCCGGCAGGCCCGAGCAGCAACCGGCCGACGACGCCCATCTTCACCGTGATCAGGCCGTTCGACACCACGCAGTTGCGCGACTGCTTGTCGATGACCGCCTGGTATTGCAGGTCCTTGGTGTTGCCGACCTGGCCCTTGCCGTAGAAATAAAGGGCCTCGGCGCCCGGCCTGACCTTGATCGGCGGGCATTCGGTGGCGATGGCGGGAAGCGCCGCACTCTCGGCCGCAATCTGGTCGGGCGAGGCGGTGGCGTTCGCCAACTGGGCTGTGTTCGCCGACGGTGTCGACGACCCGAACATGTTGCCCATCGAACAGGCCGACAGCATCAGCCCCAACGCCGCCACTGCGGCGACCCGCAATCCCATAGCCCCTGACAGCAACGCGCTACTCCCCGACCTCAACTCACTGCTTCCCCTTGCAGGGCGAGCAGAATGGCAGGAGCGCCGCTTACTGTCACGCCCGAGACGTCCTGCACGAAGAGCTTTTCGACCACACCGTCCTTGATGATCATGGCAAAGCGCCTGAAGCGGCGGCCGAGATCGGAGAAATCCTTAGCCAGGCCAAGCGCTTCGGCGAACTCAGCCTTGGCATCGGCGATGAAATCGACGGCGCCCACCGCCTCGCTGCGCTCGGCCCAGGCTTTGACCACATGATGGTCGTTGACCGCGGCACAGACGATCCGACTGATGCCCGCCGCCTTGATCTTGCCCGCAGCCGCCACGAAGCCGGGCAGATGGCTGGTGTCGCAGGTGGGGGTGAAGGCGCCGGGGACGGCGAACAGCACCACCCTGCCCTTGCCCAGAATGGCGAGAGTATCGGTCTCGGTAACACCGCTGGCGTCGACAAGTCTGACGGGGACGGACGGCAGCTTGTCGCCGGCTTTGATCATCGATTGCATTCCGATTGTTGGTGGCCGGCTCAGGGCGCGGCAGCGATCGGGCGGGAGACCGCATAAGGACCCAGCCGGGTCGTGAATGTCAATTGAAGGTCACGCCCCGCCAGGTCCGCCGACCCGAAATCCCCCAGCAGTTTCAGGACCCATAGGTGTCCATCCGGGCTTTTTTGCGGCGCCGAGAAGAGCGCCGACGGATCGCCGATATCGGCGATGACGCTGGCCGGGTCGATGGCCGGATCGATACCGGCAATGGTCACCCCCTCGGGTGCGACCGCGATCCGGCCGAACGGCTCCTGCGGCAGGTCCCAGTCGGTGGGCAGCGTCACTTCGGCCATCTGCAGCCGCAGCGTCTGCTCGGGATCCTGTGCGCCGAAAGCGATCGGCAGGCTGAACCTCGCCTGCGCCGGCACGCAGATGTCCGAGCAGATGCCCAAGGTGACAGCCACGTTCAGCAGGGCCGAGCCGCCCTCGGCGGCAAAGCGCATCGGCACCACAAGATGGCCGTGATAGACGAAGTTGCGATAGCCGCGGCTCTCGTCGATCTCGGGATAGGGCCACTCGACCACCGCCCCGGTCAGCCCGGTCGATCCGGTGAAATCGAACTCCGCCGGGATGCCGGTTTCGCCGGGGATGCGCCAGTAAGTCTCGGTGGATTTGGGCATATCGAGCTCGAGCCCGATCATCGTGTCGCCCAGCCCGATGGCGTCGGAGGAGATCATGCGCGCCCTGACGCCAGGCGCCAGGTCCTGCCACGGCGTCGCCCCCGCCAAGGCGGGCGAGGCAGCGAGCGTCACACAGAGGAGCGGCAGGAGCTTCAGCATGTCGCCCCGATACATGAGAACCGATCAACAAAGAAGCCACAACAGGTCAGCTCTTCGTGACCGGCATATTGCCGCAATGGCGGTGTGGAGTAGACTAGGCGGCGACGGAGACGCGAGATGATTTCCCTCAAGGGGCAGTTTCTGGTGGCGATGCCCGGCATGGGCGACGAGCGTTTCCACGAGACCGTGGTCTACATCGTCGGTCACGGCGACGAGGGCGCGATGGGCCTCGTCATCAACCAGCCGGTCGAAGATATGCGCTTCGCCGATATCCTCGAGGAACTCGGGCTGGGCGAGAAGGACCAGATCATCCGCCTGCCCTCGACGGTGCGCGACCGCGAGGTGCTGCGCGGCGGCCCGGTTCAGCGCGGCCGCGGCTTCGTGCTGCATTCGCCCGACTATTTCCGCGAGGGCAATTCCTACGTCGTCAACGACGACATCTGCCTCACCGCGACGCTCGACATCCTCAAAGCCATGGCGTTCCAGAACGCGCCGGCCAACGCTGTGTTCGCCCTCGGCTATTGCGGCTGGGCGCCAGGACAGCTCGAGAACGAGATCGCGCTCAACGGCTGGCTAACGGTGCCGTTCTCGCGCAATCTGCTGTTCGGCACCCCGCTCCACAGCCGTTACGACACGGCGCTCGGGCAGCTGGGGATCACCCGGGCAAGCCTCAGCGGCGACGCCGGGCACGCGTAATCTTGCCAAATGGTAGAAACTGGCCTACCTTTCTACCATGAACGAGCTCGGTAAGATCGATAGACCAAGGCAGCTGAACCTCAAGGACGCCGAGACCTATGAGCTCGCGGCCGAACTTGCCAAGCTCCACGGTGATACGCTCAGTGGAGCGGTGAAGTCGGCATTGCGTGAGAAGCTGAGCCGGGACCGGCGCGAACTGACCAAGCAGGAGCGGTTCGAGCGGATCATGGCTGTCGCAAGGGACTATTCCCGCCGGGCCGGCCCTCGGACGATGACCGACGAGGAAGCGGTCGGCTACGACCAAAACGGCCTGCCGACGTGATCGTCGTCGACACTTCCGCCATCGTCGCCATTCTGCGTGAAGAGCAAGATGGCGCCGCGCTCGCCGAGCGACTGGGCGCCGACGACGAGCCCAGTATGTCGGCGGCAACACTGCTCGAAGCGTCGATCGTCTTGCGCACAATCGACAAGAAGTCGGCGCATTTCGCTGACGAGAAACTCGACGAACTCGTTCGGACGTCAGGACTGCAGGTTCGCCCGGTGACGCTCGACCTCGCCAATGAAGCCCGCCGGGCGCACGTCAAGTTCGGCAAGGGTACGGGTCATCCGGCGCAGCTCAATTTCGGCGACTGCTTCGCCTATGCGCTGGCCAAATCGCTCAACGCGAAGCTGCTCTACAAGGGCGGCGATTTCGCCAAGACCGATATCGTCAGCGCGGTCTGAAACCCCGCTCTAGCGTCCGAGCTGCGCCGCCAGCTTCTTGCCCAGCTCCACGCCGCTCATGGCGGCGCCGAAAGCGAAGCCTTGGGCGAACTGGCAGTTGAGCTGCTGCAGCCGTTCGATCTCTTCGAGCGTCTCGACGCCCTCGGCGATGACGGTCAGGTCGAGTTCGGTGGCGAGCGAGACGATGGCACGGATGATCGGCACCTGGGTGTGTGCGAGGCCGCTGTCGTCGGCGGTCTGCACGAAGGCAGCCGGGATCTTGATGGTGTCCACCGGGAAGCGGTGCAGGTAGCTCAGCGACGAATGGCCGGTGCCGAAATCGTCGAGGGCGAGGCGGAGGCCGAGCGCCTTCAGGGCCTGCAGCATGTAAGCGGAGTGCTCGGGGTTGCTCATCACCTGGCCCTCGGTGATCTCGAGCTTCAGATGGCTCGCGACCTGCCGGCTCTCGTTGACCAGGGCGCGCATGTCGGCGAGCAGCGTTTCGGTCTGCAGCTGGCTGGGCGACAGGTTCACAGAGACAAAGAACTCCTCGGGCAGCGGCAGCGTACGCAGCCATTCCTTGGTCTGGCTCGCGGCCTGCTCGAAGGCGAGCCGGCCGAGCCGCTCGATCATGCCGGTGCGCTCGGCGAGCGGCACGAACTCCTCGGGCGAGACGATGCCGCGCTGCGGATGGTTCCAGCGCATCAGCGCCTCGCAGCCGGCGATCTCGCCCGAGTGGATGTCCATGATCGGCTGGAACTGCACCTCGAGCTCGCCGTGACGCAGGCCGCGATCGAGGTCTTCTTCGCTGGCGCGCGTGTAGGCCGCGATGGAGCGAGCCGAGGCGCGGTAGGCCTCAATGCGGTCGCCGCCCAGCCGCTTGGCGTAGTACATGGCCAGCTCGGCATCGCGCAGCACGTCCTCGGCGGTCGCCGGATTACCGTCGTAGATGGTCACGCCGATCGAGGCGGTGAGCGACAGGTCGCGCTCGCCGAAATTGAACGGCGACTTCAGCGCCTTCCTGATCTGCTCGGCGGTCTCGGCGATCTTGCCGGCGGCGGCTTCCGAACCGAGGATCACCGCGAACTGGTCGCCGCTCAACCGCGCCACCGTATCGAGCGGCCGCATGACGCGGGCGACGCGACGCGAGATCGCCAGCAGCACCGAATCGGCGGCCGAGTGACCAACGCGTTCCTCGAGCTCCATGAAGCGGTCGATATCGATGAGGAACACCGCCGGCTTGATGCCGTTGGGCAGCTTCGCCCGGCTCAGCGAGCGCTCGAGCCGATCGAGGAAGAGCTGCTTGTTGGGCAGGCCCGTGAGGCTGTCGTGCACGGCGTCGTGCAGCAGCCGGTCGCGCGAGGCGCGATCTTCGTTGACGTCCTGCAGCGTGCCGACGATGCGGTTGACCTGGCCGTCGCCGCCGAGCACCGGCTTCACCCGCATGCGGAAGGTGCGGTGGTTGCCGTCGTGGGTAGCGAGGCGAATGTCGGTCGAGACTTTGCCGCGACGCAGCTCCACCAGTGTGTCGAACGCCGTTCTGAAGCGGTCGCGGTCGTCGGGATGGACGCGATCGAGCCAGCGCTTGATGGCGCCGCGGAGCGCCCCTCGCCGCTCGCCGAGTCGGACGCAGAGTTCGTCGGAGACGCTGACCCGGTCGCGCTCGATGTTCCAGTCGAAGACGAAATCGCCCGAGCCGGTGAGCGCCAGGGCGCGACGCTCGACCTCGCTCAAAGTGCCGATCGAGACCTGTCCCTCGGAGAAGGCGTGCTGCACCGAGGTGAAACCGAGCAGCATGACGATGAGCACGAGGCCGCCGGCGACGGCAGGCTGAGCGACGTCGTTGGACACCTGTCCGGTGATCACCAGCCAACCGTAGAAAATCCAGGCGATGTAGATAATCCAGGTCGGCACCAGCAGCACGGCGCGGTCGTAGCCGCGCAACGCCAGCAGCAGGATCAGGAAGAAGCCGGTGAGCGCCAAGAGCGCCAGCACCAGCCGCGCGATGGTCGCGGCCACAGCGGGCTGGAAGAAGGCAAAGCCGAACAGCGCGAGGAACACTACGGTCAGGGCCAGTGCCAGAGTGATAAAGCGCAGGTGCCAGCGGTGCAGATTGAGATAGATGAAGAGGAACGCGAACAGAGTCGTGGCGATGCCGGCCTCGGCCGCAGCGCGGAAGGGCTGCATGGCGCCGTTCGAGAGACCGACAAGCGGCCCGAAGACGCCGAAATCGATGAGCAGATAGACCAGCACCGCCCAGCCGAACGCCGCGGTGGCGGGGAAAATGCCGCGGCCCTTGACCACGAACATGATGGTCAGGAACACCGCCGCGAGGCTGGCGACGCCGAGCACCACGCCACGGAACAAGGTGAACGAGTTGACGTAGTCGCGATAGGCGTCAGGCTTCCACAGATAGAGTTCGGGGAGCCTGTCGCCGGCGAGTTCGGCCACGAACGTCACTGTGGCGCCGGGGTCGAGCGTCAGCTCGTATACGTCCGCTTCGCGGTCGGTAAGCCGCACCGGGCGAATGCCGGCGCTCGGGGTCAGCGCAGTGATCCGCTCCGAGCCGAGGTCGGGACGGAGCACGCCCGAACCCGGCAGGCGGAAGAACGGCGCGACCAGCAGCCGATCGATCTGCGCATCGGAATCGTTGCGCAACGCAAACAGCGCCCAGTTGGGATTGGTGCCGCCCTCGCTGGCCAGGACCTCGATGCGGCGGATGATGCCGTCTTCGCCGGGAGCAGTAGACAGCTGGACCTTGCCGCCGGTGCCGGCCGCGACGTCGACGGCCGAGATCAGGTTGACGGCGTTGACGTTCTCGGGTGCGGTGACGACTTCGAAAGCGGAGACGGCGGGGATTCCGGCCAGGGCGACGAACAACACCATCGCTAGGGCGAGGAACTGGCGCATTCCGTTGGTAATGATCCTGCCCCGGACGTTTAAGCGGTCACCTGGAGTATCCAATCCGACTGCATCGGAATGGATACTCCAGGTCCTTGTTTTGTCGCGCGATCGAACCGGAGAGATCCGCAACTTCTCCTGATCACGCTCTAGGTAACGGGGTTTGCCCGTTGCGACAAGCATTCAGCGCCCGGCGGGACTGGGGCGGGCGTCCCAGCGCTCGCGGGTGAGGGCGAAGAGCACATGGTCGGCCCATCTGCCGTCGATCTGAAGGTAGCTCTCGGCGTAGCCTTCTTCGCGGAATCCGTTTTTTTCAAGGACGCGACGGCTCGCCTGGTTGTGCGGCAGGAATGCTGCATGGAGCCGGTGCAGGCCGAGCGTGTCGAAGTAGAACGGCAGCAGCAGGCCCACGGCCTCGCTCATCAGGCCCCGCCCGGCGAACTCCTGCCCCATCCAGTAGCCCAGGTTGGCGTATTGGGCGGCGCGGCGCCGGATGTTGGAGATGGTGAGGCCGCCGACGAGGATTTCGCCCGCCGCGGTCAGCTCGAAGATGAGAAACGAGTAATCCGTGCCGCGCTGCGCTTCGCGCCGGCCGCGCCACAACCGCGCGCCGAAGGCGCGACGATTGAGGTCGGCCTCGGTCCAGCGCGGCTCGTAGGGCTTAAGGAACTCGCGGCTGCGCTTCCTGAGCGCCCGCCACTGATCGTAGTCGCGCGGACGCGGGGCCCGCAGCACGATGCGCGGGCCGGTGAGAACCGGCGTCGGATCGCGCACGAACCAGTTCAGCATCACCATTTCGGGCTAGTTCTTGAGCCGGGAGGTGATCGCGGCATAGTCGGGAAGTTTTGCCACCGGGCCGATGCCGGCGAGCGAGACGCTGCCGGTTTCGAAGATCGTTCGCGCGATCTGCTTCACCCGGTCGGCGGTGATGCGGTTGATGCGGTCGACCGTTTCCTGCAGCGGGATCGGCCGGCCCCAGAGGATCTGCTGGCGCGCCAGCTGGCCAGCGCGCGAGGACGGGCTCTCGAGCGACATCAAGAGGCCGGCGCGAATCTGGTTGCGGACGCGCACAACCTCCTCGTCGGTGATGGTCTCGGTGGCCTTGCGCAGTTCGTCGAGAACGACCGGCAGCAGGTCGGTCACCTCCGCCTCGCCGGTCGAGGCGGCTACGCCGAAGATGCCGCTGTCGGCGAAGGCCCAGTGGAACGCATAGACCGAGTAGCAGAGGCCGCGCTTTTCGCGCACTTCCTGAAAGAGCCGCGAGGACATGCCGCCGCCGAGCACGGAGGCGAGAATCTGGGCCGCATAGAAGCCGTCGGAATTGTAGGCACGGCCCTCGAAGCCGAGGACGATGTGGGCCTGCTCGTGGTCGGACAGAAGCCTGTGCTCGCCGCCGACATATTTGGCCTTCTCGGGCGCCGGCGCGCCCGTGGCTTTCAGGCCGTGGAAGCGGTCGTTGGCGGTGTCGACGAGCGCATTGTGATCGACATTACCGGCGGCGCAGACGACCATCTGGTTGCCGACATAGTTGCGTTCCATGTAGTCGCGGATGGTGTCCGGCGTGAAGCTTTTCACCGAGTCCACGGTGCCCAGGATCGTGCGGCCGATCGGCTGGTCGGGATAGGCCGCCTGCTGGAACAGGTCGAACACATGATCGTCGGGGTTGTCGCGCGCGGCGCCGATCTCCTGGACAATCACCTGCTGCTCACGGTCGAGCTCGGACTGCTCGAACAGCGAGTTCTGCAGGATGTCGGACAGTATATCGCCGGCGAGCGGCACATCCTCCTTGAGGACGCGGGCGAAATAGCCGGTGTGTTCGACAGAGGTTGCGGCATTGAGGTCGCCGCCGACATTCTCGATCGCCTCGGCGATGTCGAGTGCGTTACGCGTCCTGGTGCCCTTGAAGGCCATGTGCTCGAGCACGTGCGAGATGCCGTGCTCGGCCTCGGTCTCGCTGCGCGAGCCGGCCTTCACCCAGATGCCGAGCGAAGCGCTTTCGAGATGCGGCATGTCGTCGGTGATGACGGTCATGCCGTTGTCGAGGGTGGTCGATCGCACGCTCACTTCAACTCCTCCCGGCCCGGGAGCGCGCCCGAATATAGGCTTCGACGGCGCCCTGGTCGTTGGCCAGAACGTCGTAGCGCTCCGGCCTTTGGTAAAGATCAGACAACCACGCCGGCAGGGGCGGTTCAACACCTGTCGCGGCCTTGACCGCCGCCGGGAATTTGGCGGGATGGGCCGTGGCAAGGGTCACCACCGGGGCATCGCCCAGCATCAGCTGGCGGGCGACGGCGACCCCGACCGCGGTGTGCGGATCGAGCAGATAGCCCGATTCCCGCAGGACATTGGCAATGGTCGCCGAGGTCTCGGCCTCGCTGGCGCGGCCGGCGGCAAAGCTCTCGCGGATCCTCGCCAGCGCCGTGTCGGGCACGGTGAAGCCGCCCGATTGCTGGAGACCGTTCATCAGCCGCTTCAGCGCAGGCGCATCGCGGCCCAGCGCCTCGAACAGCAGCCGTTCGAAATTGGACGAGACCTGGATGTCCATCGACGGGCTGATCGTGGGCATCACGGCGCCGGTCTCGTAGCGGCCGGTCTCGAGGGTGCGGGCGAGGATGTCGTTGGAGTTGGTGGCGATCACCAGGTTGGCGATGGGCAGGCCCATGCGTTTGGCGGCATAGCCGGCGAAGATGTCGCCGAAATTGCCGGTGGGGACGACGAAGCTCACCGGGCGGTGGGGCGAGCCGAGCGAGACCGCGGCGGTGAAGTAGTAGACGATCTGCGCGACGATGCGGCCCCAGTTGATCGAGTTGACGCCGCTCAGGTGCATCTGGTCGCGGAAGCCCGGCGCCCGGAACAGGCCCTTCACGATCGACTGGCAGTCGTCGAAATTGCCCTTAAGCGCGATGTTGTGGACGTTGGCGTCGGCGACCGTCGTCATCTGCCGGCGCTGCACTTCCGACGTCCGGCCCTCAGGGTGGAGGATGAAGATGTCGGTGGCGTCGCGACCGCGGAAGGCCTCGATGGCGGCCGAGCCGGTATCGCCGGAGGTCGCGCCCACGATAGTAGCGCGCGTCCCCCGTTCGGCGAGGATTTCGTCGATGACGCGGGCGAGGAACTGCATCGCCACGTCCTTGAACGCCAGCGTCGGGCCGTGGAACAGCTCCAGCGCGAAGCGCCCCGGCGCCAGTTCGACCAGCGGCGTTACCGAGGGATGGCGGAAGGTGGCGTAGGCGGCGTCGATGATGCCCTTGAGGGTGCCGTCGGCGATCTCGCCCCCGACGAAGCGCGAGATGATGGCGAAGGCAACGTCGGCATAGGGTTTTCCGGCAAAGCCCGCGATCTCAGCTGGCGCGATCTGCGGCCAGCTCTGGGGCAAATAGAGGCCGCCGTCGCTGGCGAGACCGGAGAGCACCGCGTCCGAGAAGCCGAGAACCGGCGCCTCGCCGCGGGTCGAGACGAACTGCATCAGGCGGATGCCCCTGGGAAAAGTTGGCGCAACCTAGTGAAAGCGGGGGGCCGGAGCAAGGATTTCAGGGTTTGGGCGATTTCAGCTGCCGCCAGACCCAGAATCCGAGCAACGCCGGAGTGAGCAGCGCGAAGCCGAACCAGGTCAGCGCATAGCCGAAATGGTTGTTGGGGAACTCCACCACCGTTTCGCCCCCCTGCGGCAGCGCCCCCAGCTCGCCGGCCGGCGCGTCGATGGTGAGGCCGAGCACCGGCCCGGGCACATCGGCCATGGCGGCGAGCCGGACGGGATCGCGCACCCACTCGATATGGTTCGCGTTGTCAGGCCCCGGGGTGAACGGGCCGGTCGCTTCCGGGGCGAGCGCCACGCCGGTGACGGTCTGGACGCCCTGCGGCCCGGACTGGCCGCTGCCAAAGGCGGCGGCGGACGACTGCGGGATGAAGCCGCGGTTGACGAAAACAATCCCGCCGCCGGTCTCGAGCGGCGTCATCACCCAATAGCCTGGCCCCGAGAACTTACCCCTGGGCTCGGTGAGGCTGGTGAACACCAGCACCGTTTTGTCGCTGAGGTAGCGGCCGGTCGCGGTCAGCGGATGGAAGCCGTAGGTTTCGAGATCGAGGCCGCCCCACTGCTCGGCCGGTGGCAGCTCGAAGGGCGGCCGCTCGAGCCGCGCGGCGACCTCGGCGACGAGCGCTTCCTTCTCGGTCAGCCGGTCGAGCTGCCAGACGCCCAGCCCGATCCAGAGCCCGGTCAGCCCCAGCATGAGGACGACGAAGCTCCAGAAGCCGAGGCCGAGACGGCGGCGCGCCGGGGGCGCGGCCTCCTCGCTCACGAGGAACTGCCCTCGCCGGCGCCGCGCTGGTACTGGAGCGCGATCATGGTCGCCTTGAACGGCCGGAGCAGCAGGAGCGACAAGATGATGATGGTCGGGATCCACAGCACGAGGTGCATCCATGGAGCGGGATGGAACAGCGCCTCGACGATGAAGGCGAGGATGATGACGATCGGCGCCACGGCGAAGATCACGAACACGGCCGGGCCGTCGCCGCTGTCGGCGAACTTCAGGTCGAGTCCGCAGCTCTCGCAACGCGGCGTGACCTTGAGGAAGCCGGAAAACAGCTGGCCCTCGCCGCAGCGGGGACAGCGGCAGGCGATGCCGGCGGCGAAGGGGGAAACGAGGTTATCGGACATCGGATCAGTATAGCGTCTGTTTGAGCCGCGGCGGCAACTGTCTGTCGTAGCTTTCGGCATCGATGCGGTCTTGAGTCACAGCGGCGAGCAACTGGCCGGTCGAGGGCAGCGCCGAGCGCGGGACGTGCCGGTCGGGGTTCCAGAGCTCGGCACGGATCAGCGCCCGCGAGCACTGGAAGAACACGCTCTCGACATGGACGATCAGCACACTGCGCGGCGTCTTGCCATTGATGTTGAAGCGGCCAAGCAGGTCAGGATCGACGGAAATCTCCGCCGTGCCGTTGACGCGCAACGTCTCGCCGATACCGGGGACGAGAAACAGCAGCGCCACGCGCGGGTCGGCGAGGATATTGCGCAGGCTGTCGAGGCGATTGTTGCCGCGGCGATCGGCGATCAGCAGCGTCTTGTCGTCGGCGATCTCGACAAAGCCCGGCGGATCGCCGCGCGGGCTCGCATCAAGC
Organism: Devosia nanyangense; assembly: GCA_016213505.1. Taxonomy (GTDB): domain Bacteria; phylum Pseudomonadota; class Alphaproteobacteria; order Rhizobiales; family Devosiaceae; genus Devosia_A; species Devosia_A nanyangense. Next base: position 323 of record JACRAF010000039.1, on the reverse strand, counting down.
CCATGAGGGCCGGCGGTCGCCAGCACGGCGAAGGGCGAGGCCTTGATGAAGGCGGCATAGTGCGGGTGGAGGTATGTGACCTCCTTGAGGGCGGAGGCTTCGTTGACCTCGCCGTAGAGGGCGGTGAGGCTGTCGAGGTCGCGGATGATGTGGCCGGGCATTCTATCCTCCTCAATTCGCGGTTGTCCAGCCGATAGAAGGGTAACAGTGTGGACCGGATAGATGGGTTACAGATTTGGGTTGGTTCGGCGCGAGAGGATGAGGCGTTTTCTGTCGATGACGCCGATGGGGTGGTTGTAGAAGCGCAGGGACCACTCGCCGGT
>JACRAF010000037.1 GCA_016213505.1 Devosia nanyangense | reverse complement strand
GCGCGGTCAGCTGAGGCGGAGAATAGCACCGGCGGAACGCGCGGGGATAAGTCGGGGAGTCGGGTGAGTAAGAGATTGATGTTGCGGGTGTTTTGGAGGCGATCACGAGTCACTTTCGGTGCTCGCGGCACCCCACCCACCGGCTGCGCCGGCCCCTGCCATTCGAGCGTAGCTCTCATGGCCTTCTCCCCTCAAATCGCGCCACTGGCGCGATTTGCCCTGCGGGACGGATCGAAGCCCATGAAGGAACGCTGTGTGGCGGAGCCGGCGCGCTTGGTCTTCGCGGCCGGCGAAGACCTCAGCAAGCCGGGGTGGGGGACTGGCCGACCGCGAGGGGCCTAAGCCGTCCAGCCGCCGTCGATGATGTGCACCTGCCCGGTCGTATAGGTTGCCGTGGCGAGATAGAGCGCGAGATCGGCGACTTCTTCCGGGCGGGCGATGCGGCCGATCGGCTGGCGGGCGATGAAGGCTTTGCGCGCCGCCTCGAAATCGCCGGTCGCCTTCCAGCGCTCGTGCAGCGACGGGCTGTCGACCGTGCCCGGGGCGATGGCGTTCACGCGGATGCCCCTGGTGGTGTAGTCGGCAGCGATCGACTTGGTGAGGCCGATGACGGCGGCCTTGGAGATCGAATAGGCGGCGCGGTTGGGCACGCCCTTCACCGACGACGCGACGGTCGACATGTTGATGATGCAACCGTCGGCGCGCTCCAGCATCTGCGGCAGCACCGCCTTGATGGTCCTGACCTGGGCCCAGACGTTGAGGTCGAAGGCGAATTCGAGGTCCTTGTCCGGCATTTCGAGGATGGTGCCGCTGTGGACCACGCCGGCGCAATTGAAGAGGATGTCGATGCGGCCGATCTCGGCGACGGCGGCGCTGACGGCTGCGGCGTCGAGCACGTTGAGCACCCGCGTCTCGACGTTCGAAATGGCTTCGAGCTCGGCGAGCTTTTCGGCGTTGATATCGGTCGCGATGACACGCGAACCCTCGCGCGCAAAGGCCTCGACGGTGGCGCGGCCGATGCCCTGCGCGGCGGCCGTGATCAGGCTGACCTTGCCGTCCAATCTACCCATGAATAGTTCCTTCACCCGTGACGTTTGTCTTGCTAGCGGTTTGCCCGCACGGCGGCAAGCCGACTTACGGCGACTCAAGCACGGACGCCACGAATATCGCTTGAGACTTTGGTCAGGCTGGTGATGGCTCGCCGGCAACGACGACCCGACCGCGGCCGGCGGCCTTGGCGGCGTAGCAGGCGGCGTCGGCCACGGCGAGCGGATCGCGTTCCGCGGTGTCCGGCCCGATGCCGGCGATGCCGATCGAGGCGCCGATGTCGTAGCGCTGGCCGTTCCAGGAGAACTTCAGCGCGGCGACCGCGTCGACGATTTTCTGAGCCACCAGCCGGGCATTGGCCTCGGGACAATCGGCCAGAAGCAGCACGAATTCGTCGCCCCCGAGCCGGGCCGCAAAATCGTGTGAGCGGCAGGACTTGCGCAGCACATGCGCCACGTCGCGCAGCAGCGCGTCGCCGGCGGCGTGGCCGGCCGTGTCGTTGACCGGTTTGAAGCGGTCGAGATCGATGAAGCAGAGCGAGTGGGTCCGCTGCTCGACCGCGGCCTGCCGGCGCGCTTCGGCCAGGGCACGCCCGAAGGCGACGCGGTTGGGGAGGCCGGTGAGCGCGTCGTGACTGGCCGAATGCGCCAGCCGCCGCTGCAGTTCCTGGCTCTCGGTCACGTCCTTGAACACCAGCACGGCGCCGATCAGTTGCCGGTCCTCGGTGCGGACGGGCGCGGCGGTGCCGCTGACCCCGCAACCGGTGCCATCGCGCGCCGCAAGGATCACGTCGTCCTCGATGCGACAGACCTCGCCGCTCTGGAGACACGCGGCCACGGCGTCGCGGACGGGCTCGCCGGTCGATTCCGACTTGGCGCAGAACACTTCGGCGAGGCGGCGCCCGATGGCGTCGGCTTCGCCCCAGCCGGTCATGGTTTCGGCGATGGGGTTCATGAAGATGATGTTTTCGGCGGCGTCGGTCGAAATGACGCCGTCGCCGATCGATTCGAGCGTCACGCGGAGCCGCTCCTTCTCCTCGGCCAGCTCCGCCTCGACGGTTTTGAAGCGGGTGATGTCGGTGTCGGTGCCGACGGTGCGCAGGGGATTGCCGTCCTTGTCCCATTCGACCGGCCGGCCGCGGCTCAGGATCCAGATCCAGTGGCCGTCGCGATGGCGCTCGCGGTATTCGAGCGTGTCGTAGCCGTCCTCGCCGTACTCCTGCTTTCGCACTCGTGCCAGGATACGCGGGACATCGTCCGGGTGGACGCGCGCCAGCCATTTGTCCTGGGCGGGATCGACATATTCGTCGTCGGGAATACCGCGCATGCGCCGCCACATCCGCGAATAGAACATGTCGTCCTTGCGGATATCGTGGTCCCAGACGCCCTGCCCGGCCGATTCGAGCGCGAAATTCCAGCGGCTTTCGGATTCCGCGAGGGCCTCCTCGGCGCGCTTCTGCCGCTCGATGTTGATGACCTGAACGATGGCGTAGAGCGGCCGCCCGGTGGCGTCGCTGCGCAGCAGGGACGCCGAGGCCAGCACCCAGATCGAGCCGCCATCTTGGTGGCGCAGCTTGAGCTCGTGGCGGAACTCCTCGGTTTCGCCCTCCAGCAGGCGCTTCAGCAGGAGGGACACGACGGCGGAATCGTCCGAGTGAACGAGGTCGGTTTCGGTGAGCCCGAGGCATTCGCCGGCGCCGTGACCCAACATGGCCTCGAAGGCCCGGTTGGCATAGATGATGCGCCCGTCGGCGCCGACCAGCGTCATGCCGACGGCGGCGCTCCCCATGACCTTGCGCAGCAAAGCGCCGCTTTGATCGAAGCGGAACGCCTGCACATCGGGCTGTTCGGCATTCATGACGGTCATTCTGGCAGGCTGGCACTCCAACCTTAATGATGGACTTATTTCGCCCTGCGCCCGGGTCGACGCACCCGAATACTGCGGAAAATGATGAAGAACCGGCAAATGTCGGCGGTTGATATCGGGCGATCCTGGCTCTGCGGGCATACGACCGTCCAGCCCGCCGGCGGCCTTGCTTTATGAGCCCAAAGCGGCTTTAAGGCGCGCCATGGAGAGGTGGCCGAGTGGTCGAAGGCACGCCCCTGCTAAGGGCGCAGACCTCAAAAGGGTCTCGTGGGTTCGAATCCCATCCTCTCCGCCAGCAACCTCTTAACCCGTTGATCTCGCTGAAACCCCTTTCTTTCCAAGGGGTTTGATCGCAAGACCGGTGACAAATACGGTCACAAGATCAGCGGCGAGTCATGAAGCACCTGCACGAGAATCCGAGGTCGATTCGCAGCTCGGATGGCGGTGCCCCCGATCTGCGCGGGATCGTGGGGAAGAACGAGCCACGGGCGTGGCTGGGTGCTGATCGGCGAGTGGCCGAGCGAAGCGCTCACGCCATGATCGGCGCGTTCCACCGGCGGATCGACGCTGCCAAAGCCGTTCTGGCCGCGGCGGCGCTGCCCGTTCGCTCGGCGGCCGAGGCCTGCTGTGTCTCCGCACTGCTGGCCGACGATCGAGCGAACGGCCGCCGGCATGAGCGTCGCGATCTCGACAGCGACCAAGATTACGGTGCGGTCATTGCTTCTCCGGAACTTCATTCTGGAGCACCAGCATCTTGCCTGCCGCTAGCCGGTCGGACGCGAATTGCGCGGGCGCATGGGTCGAGCACGGCGGCCCTCGCCACACGATTGCCGATCGAGGGCGCATCGCCGAGGGCCAATGCGGCGGTGGCGACGCCGGAGGCGGCGCGCCGCTGAGGCCACACCAGCCACAGGTCGCGCGACTTTCAAACCGCTTTACTAGGGCCAAGGCCGGTGTAGGGTTCCGCGACGGAGAGAGCGGCCGGAACGAGGTTCGGCGCCGCCATCGACCACGTGGAAACTGACGAGTGAGCAAGTTCAAGGCGGTTTTTGGCGGCATCAAACCGGTGATCGGGATGGTGCACCTTGGCGCGCTGCCCGGCTCGCCGCTCTACAGCGCCCAGGACGGCATCGAAGGACTGGTCGAAGCGGCGCGCAGGGATCTGATCGCTTTGCAGCGGGCAGGCTTTGATGCCGTCATGTTCGGCAACGAGAACGACCGGCCCTATGAGTTCGACGTCGACACGGCATCGACCGCGACCATGTCGTATGTGATCGGCCGGTTGCGTCCCGAGATCGCTGTGCCTTTCGGGGTCAACGTGCTCTGGGACCCGATGAGCTCGATCGCGCTCGCCGCGGCGACCGGGGCGCGGTTCGTGCGCGAGATCTTCACCGGAACCTACGCCTCCGACATGGGGCCGTGGACACCCGATGCCGGCAAGGCGATGCGCTATCGCGACCGGCTCGGGCGGCAGGATCTGGCGCTGCTTTATAACGTCTCGGCCGAGTTCGCCTATTCGCTCGACCAGCGCAGCCTCCCCGACCGGGCACGCAGCGCAGTCTTCTCGTCGATCCCCGATGCGATCCTCGTCTCCGGCGCGATCACCGGCGAGGCGGTCCGCATGATCGATCTCGAAGCGGTGAAGAAAGTCCTGCCCGACACTCCGGTGCTGGCCAATACCGGCGTCAAGCACGCCACCGTCGCCGAGGTTCTGCGGGTCGCCGACGGCTGCATTGTCGGGTCCTCGCTCAAGGTCGACGGTCACACCTGGAACGCGGTCGATCCGGAGCGGGCCGCCGAGTTCATGCGCCTCGCACGCGCCGCGCGAGGAGGCTGAGCGATGAAGGATCGCCTGCGCCGGCTCACCACCGACCTGATGCGCGTCCCCGGCCTGTCCGGTTACGAGGGGCGCGTCCGGCGCTACCTCAAATCGCAGATGGCGGACCTCGGCCTCGCCTCGGTGACCGACCCGCTGGGCAATCTCATCGTGACTCTGGAGGGCGACCGGCAGGCGCCCAGCGTCATGCTGTTCGCTCATATGGACCAGCTCGGACTGATCGTCCGCAAGATCGAGGCCAACGGCCTGGTGCGGGTCGAGCGGTTGGGTGGCGTGCCGGAGAAGGCGCTGCCGTCGCAGGAGGTGCTGTTCTGCATCGGAGACGCTCGCGATATTGCGGGCATCATCGCCAACAAGAGCCACCACGCGACGGGCCAGGACGAGAAATACCGGGTCCTGCCCTACCCCGAGCTCTACATCGACACGGGCCTGTCGAGTGCGGCCGAGGTGGCTGCCGCGGGCATCGATGTCGGGACACCGGTGGTCTACGCTCCCAATGTGGTCGAGCTCGCCGGGGACCGGCTCGCCGGCACTTCGATCGACGACCGCGCCGCCTGCGCGGTGATGGTCGAAGTCGCACGCGCCCTGCTGACCATCGAGGCGCATCCCACCGTGCACTTCGTCTTCTCCGTGCAGGAGGAGTTCAACCTTCGCGGTGCCCTGCCGGCGGCGCAGGTCCTGCTTCCGGAGATCGCCATTCAGCTCGATCTGATCCTCGCCACCGATACGCCCGACATGGCCGCGCGCGGCGACGTCCGGCTCGGCGGCGGGCCGGCGATGAGCCTCTATTCCTTCCACGGCCGCGGCACCCTCAACGGGGTGATCCCGCATCCGGCGCTGGTGTCGCTGTTCGACGGCGCTGCGCGGGACGCCGGCCTGCCGCTGCAACGCAGCGCGCACATCGGCGCCCTGACGGACCTGTCCTATGTGCAACTGGTCGGCAAAGGCGTCGCCGCTATCGATCTGGGATTTCCGATGCGCTACAGCCACTCGTCGCTGGAGGTGTGCGATCTCGGCGATCTGGTGGGCCTGACGCAACTTGTCATCGAAGGCCTCCGGCGTATCGACAGCCGGTTCAGCCTCGATCGCGACCACTACATCTCGTGAGGTACTATCTCGGCATCGACATCGGCACCTTCGAGTCGAAGGGTGTTCTGGTCGATGCGTCCGGCAGGATCGTGGCGAGCGCCAGCAAGGGTCACAAGATGCTGGTGCCGCAGCCGGGCTGGGCGGAGCATCGGCCGAGGGAGGATTGGTGGGACGATTTCACGTTCCTCTCGCAAAGACTGCTCGCCGACAGCGCGATAGCGCCGGGCGACATCAAGGCGGTCGCCGTCAGCGCCATCGGACCCTGCATGCTGCCGGTCGACGCCGCGGGCGAAGCGCTGATGAACGGCGTGCTCTACGGGGTCGACACCCGCGCCGCCGCGGAGATCGCCGAACTGACCGAGCGCATCGGCGAGGATGTGCTGCTCGACCGCTGCGGCAATGCCCTCACCTCGCAGTCGGTCGGCCCCAAGATCCTCTGGCTCAAGCGCAACCGGCCCGAGCTGTTCGCCAGAACCGCGAAGGTCCTGACCTCGACCACCTACATCGTCGAACGGCTGACCGGCGAATACGTGATCGATCACTATTCCGCCGCCAATTTCTCGCCGCTCTATGTGGTCGACACGCAGGACTGGAGTGACGATCTGGCCGATGACATCATCGGCATCGACAAGCTCCCGCGTCTGCTCTGGACCACCGAGATCGCGGGTCACGTTACCCCTGCCGCGGCGATGGCGACCGGACTTGCCGCGGGTACCCCCGTCACTGTCGGAACCATCGACGCCGGCGCCGAAGCGCTCAGCGTCGGTGTGATGGGCGACGGCGACATGCTGCTGATGTACGGCTCGACCATCTTCATCATCGAGGTCACCGGGCAGCGCGTGCGGGACAGACGGCTTTGGTACGCGCCGTGGTTCTTTCCGGGCGAGCACGCCTCGATGGCGGGCTTGGCGACGAGCGGCACGCTGAGCCACTGGTTCCGCGAGCAATTCGCCCGTGAGCTGCCGGCCGACACGGCCGTGGTGACGCTCGCCGCGGAGGCTGAGCTGTCGCCGCGGGGGGCGCGTGGCCTCGTCATGCTGCCGTACTTCTCCGGCGAACGTACGCCCATCCACGACACGCGGGCCAAGGGCCTGATCTTTGGGCTCGATCTCACGCACACCCGAGGCGACATCTACCGCGCCCTGTTCGAAGGCATAGCCTTCGGCACGCGCCACGTGTTCGAAACCTACTCGGCGGTGGGGCACGCGCCGCGCTCGATCTATGCGGCGGGCGGCGGCACCAAGAACCGCGTCTGGGCGCAAGCAACCTCGGACATCTCTGGCCGGACCCAGATCGTCCGCGACAAGACGGTGGGCGCGTCCTATGGCGACGCCTTCATTGCCGCGCTCGCTATCGGCGACGCCAAGCGAGACGACATCCGAGACTGGAACCCAGTCGCCAGCGAGATTGCGCCCGATCACGAAACTGCAAGCCTCTATGATGAGGGCTATCGGGTTTTCCGGGAGCTGTATGAGCGCAACAAGGACCTGATGCACCGCTCGTGAACAGGCGCGCAGGTTGGCGGTCTACTTCACCGAGCCCGCGGTCAGCCCCTTGATGATGTAGCGCTCGAGCGCCACGCCGATGATCACGAGCGGCATGATGGCCGCCGTCGACAATGCCGCCATCGCCCACCAGTTGATGCCCTGCGAGCCGGTCTGACTGGCGACCATGACCGGCAGCGTCTTGGCGTCCGAGCTGGTGAGCAGGGCGGCGAAGAAATACTCGTTCCAGCAGAGGATCAGCGACAGGATGAATGCCGCCACCGTGCCGGGCAGCGCAATTGGCAGGATGATTCTGACAAATGTTCCCCAGGGGCCGAGGCCATCGACCTGGGCGGCTTCATCGAGCTCGGTGGGGATGGTGTCGAACTGGTCCTTCATGATCCAGACGACGATGGGCAACACTGTCAGCGTGTACAGCAGGATAAGCCCAACCGGATTGTCCAGCAGAGCCAGTTCCTTGTAGAGCACGAGGAAGGGCAGCGCCAACACCACTGGCGGCAGGATCAGCTGCGACAGGAAGAAGAACGAGATGTCGTTGTTGCGCATCCAGAGGAATTTGTACTGGAAACGGCTGAGGCCGTAAGCGGCGAGCGAGCCGATCACGACGGCAAGGATCGAGGCCCCCAGTCCCATCTCGATGCTGTTGAAGAAGCGCAGCATGAACTCGTCGCGAACCGTCGACAGGGTGCCGATGGTGTCGGGGGACAAACCGAGCGAGCGCCAGCCCAGCCAACTCGGCTGAAAGTCCACCCACGGAACGAGATGACCCGCCTGGACGTCCTTGGCGACCTTGAATGAGGTCGTGATGGTCCAGTAGATCGGAAACAGCGAGACGAAGGCCCACACGACCAGCGCCGAATAGAGCGCGATCTGGCCGATCACGTGCCTGGTCTGCCGTGACGCGGCCTCGCGGCCGTCGTCGACGATGCGCGCTCCGCCGGTGATGCTGGTCACGTCATCCTCTGCATGCGCTTGGAGAGGAAATTGAGCAGCAGGGTCACGAACACGATGATCATCACCAGATAGACCATGGCCAGCATGGTGCCGTAGCCCACGTTCGAACGGTCGCGATACTCCCGGTAGATGAAGCTCGACACCGTGTCGGTCGCGCCGCCGGGGCCGCCGGACGTCACGTTGATGACGATGTCGGCCAGCTTCAGCTTGAAGATCATGCGCAAGACGATGGCCGTGACGCTGACCGGCAACATCAGCGGAAAGGTGATCTGCCAGAAGCCCTGCCAGGGGCCGGCGCCATCGACCCTGGCGGCCTCCTGGACTTCCTTGGGGAGAGCCTGCAGCCCGGCCAGCAACAGGATCATGACGAACGGGATCGACACCCAGGCGTCCATGGCTTCGATCGACAGCTTGGCCATCCAGGGTTGAGCAAAGAAGGTCGGGCTCTCCCAGCCGAGCCAACGCGCGAGGCGCGCGATCGGGCCGAAGCGGCCCTCGAGCATCGACTTGCCGATCATCCAGCTCACCGCGACGGGCGACAGCATGAAAGGCAAGAGGAAGGTTACACGCCAGAACTTGCGCCCCTTGATGTCGGCGTTCAGCAGCAGCGCGAGGCCGAATGCAATCGCGTACTCGACCATCACCATGGCGGTGTAGAACACCATGTTGCCCAGAGCATTCCAGTAGAACCGGTCGCTGAACAGCGCCACGAGGTTCGAAAGCCCGTTAAACCTCGGCCCGACGGCTGCGCTGAGGTTCCAATCGGTCATCGCAATGAAGAGACCCGACAGGGTCGGAAACAACGCAAAGGCAAAGACGAACAAGACGGCCGGCAGAATGAACAGGGCGCGCCATCCGGCCTCGCCCCGGGCCAGCACCTGGCCCCAGCCGAGCGCGATCGCCCACACGACGTAGGCATAGAGGGTCGGCCGCCAGTTGCTGAAGCCGAAATGGATCGCTCCACCCGCGTCCAGCGCCTGCGACACGACGACAAAAAGCAGACCGGCAGTCGCGACGACGATCAATCCTATGCCGAGCCGGCGCCGCTGCGGGTTCGACGGGCCGATGCCCTGGCCAACAAGGTCACCGCCGCGCACCGGTTCGGTTGTCATCTGTCATCCTCCGGCGGCGAACTCGGCGCACCAATGGGTTGTGAACGCCTGCCACGCAAAATCGGCTGGTGACCGTCAAGCCACCAGCCGAGTACTACTAGCGCGATGTGTCGCCGGCCTCAAAGGCCGAGCGAGGCCTTGTAGAGCGCAATCTGGCTGTCACGACCGATCTGGTCGGTGATCTTCTCCCAGGCTGCCGCAATCGCATCGGCCGTTGCCTGAGCCGAGGCATACTGCCCGGCATAGCCCTTGGCCAGTTCGTCCTCGGCAACCGAGTAGTACTGGAAGATACCAGGGATTCGCGGTTCGATCGCGGCGTTGGGGTGGTTGTAGCTGTCCGCATTGGAGCCGAGATAGTCCTCGGCGAACGCCCGGTCGTAGCCCGCCGCTTCCCACTCGGCATAGTCGAAGTGGCTGTTGCGGTAGGGCTGGAAGCCCGAGGGATAGGCCGCCATCCACAGCGAGAGGTCCTTGCCGCCCAGGTGGGCCGCCGCAGACCACGCCGCCTTGCGCTTCTTCTCGTCGGCAGAGACGCGGTTGGTGACGTACACGCCCCAGCCGAGATAGGCCATGTTCGGCGCAAAGTTCGGGCTTGCCGGGGTCTCCCAGGCGCCGGTCTTGGAGTTGTAGACCTTGTCCGCGCCGGGGTTGATCGAGAAGCCCACGACATCGCCGACAACCGACGAGTCCGAGGTACGCGCGTTCGAGCCGACGTCGCCCCACCAACAGATCATCGAGCCGGTTCCGGCCAGGAACTGCTGGAATGCAGTCGTACCAGGATCGGCATTGATCTGGTCGGGCGGCAGCTCGGGCATGGTGTCCATGACGTCCTGGATTGCCTGGACCCAGGCCGGGTTGTTCACGCGCGGCTTCATGGTGTCGGGATCGAACAGCCATGCCGGATCATCCGGATGCTTGGCGTAGGCGGACGCGCGGTCTTCGAGGAAGTAGAAACCGAAACCGCCCCAGCCCTTCAGCGGGTCGAGGAAGCCATAGGCGTCGAGCCCGGTCAGCGGGTCTTTCTTGCCCTTCACGGCTTTCGAGACGGCCTGGACCTGCGCCCAGGTGGTCGGCGCGTCGGCCATGCCGCTGATCGAGCCGTCGCCGAAATAGTCCTTGCGGTAGGCGAAGGTGTGGCAGTCGCCGTCAATGGTGATGCGGTAGGTCTTGCCCGCCCAGGTGCCGACCGGCGCCTTGAGGTAGTTCACATAGTCGTCCATGTCGATCTGGGCCTTGACCCAATCCGGCATCTCGTCGAGCAGGCCCTTGCCGGCTGTGTCACCTTCGAAGGGCGCCCCCATCTCTATGATGTCGAAATCGACGGTGCCTGTCGCGATCGACTGCTGCAGGCGCGGGTTGTAGTCGGCCTGTGCCAAATCGATCCAGTTGATCTTGGCACCGGTGTAGGCTTCCCACGGCTTCAGGAAGCCGCGGAACAACACGTTGTGCAGGTTCTGATTGTTGAGGCCCATGAAGGTCAGTTCGACGCCGGCGAACTCGCCCTCGGCGACATTGGCCTTGGTGGCGGCAAGGCACATCTCGCCAACCTTCTGCCAGTCGGCATCGGTGGGCGCACCTTTGCCGACGCCCGGGATCTGCAGGATCTGCTTGCGCAGGTCACCTGCGGCATCGGCAAACGACTTGCCGACGAAGCTGTTGCTCAGTGCCGTGCCCGCTGCCAGCGCCGCTGCTCCCTTGAGGAAATTGCGACGCCCGGCCTGCAGGGTCATCATGCGCTCATAGAGTTCGACTCTCACGATAGTCCTCCCTGTTTGTTATTATGGATGCACTTCGGTCGCCGCCTCCCTGTTTGCCTCATCGAGGCCCAGGCTCGTACGGACCCGCGCAGACCAGTAGCGCCCCTCCCGGGCTGGTACTTTCACTGGCGATCAAGCCATTCAATGGTAGGTGCCTGTCCCGCTGTAAGTCAACACAAAGTCGAGCGTTTTCGCAGTCTAGCCGCGCGGCAAGACGGCCATCACCTCGTCGAGCCGCGGCATCGACGGAGCGGTCCCCGGCCGGGTCACCGAAATGCCCGCAAGGGCGCAGCCGAAGCGCGCCGCCGCTTGCGGCGTCTCTCCGCGCGCCAGGGCCGCGGCAAAGCCGCCATTGAACGCATCGCCAGCCCCCGCGGTTTCAACCACGGGGCCAACCTTGAACGCCGGAATATGCGTCGAGCTGTCGCGGCCATGAAGCAGCACACCAGCCTGCCCGAGGGTGATCAGCGCGGTCCCAACGCCCTTGGCGAGGAACACATCGCCCGCCCGCCGCGCGTCATCGATCGAGCCGACCCTCACGCCGGTGAGCAGCGAGGCTTCCGTCTCGTTGGGAGTGACGAAATCGCAGAGCGGATAGAAGGCGTCGTCGATCGGTTCGGCAGGTGCGGGATTGAGCACCGTCACGACACCAGTTCCACGAGCGATCTCGAGGCCGCGCATGGCGGCGGCAAGAGGTTGCTCGAACTGGGTGACGAAGACCGCGGCATTGCGGATGGTTTCGGCCGACCGCTCGACGTCCGCGGCGGTGATCGTCGCGGCCGCGCCCGGGACGACGATGATCGCGTTTTCGCCGGTCGTGTCGTTCACATAGATGAAGGCAGCGCCGGTAGGTGCGTCGTCGGTTTGCTGGACGTCGGCGACGATCCCCTCCGCCTTCCACGTCGCGAGCGCGACGGCGCCGAAATCATCACGGCCGATCTTGGAAATGAAGGTCACCCGCGCCCCGGCACGCGCCGCAGCCACCGCCTGATTGGAGCCCTTGCCGCCCGGTCCCATCTTGAACCCCGAGCCGGCGATCGTCTCCCCGATCGCCGGCATGCGGCCGGCGCGGAACGCCAGGTCCGCGACAAATATCCCGAGGATGGCAACGCCGCGGCCGGCCGCCATGGTCAGACCTCGTCCGGCGGAATGACACCCTTCTTGAGCACGAAGCAGCCGTAGAAGCGGCGCTCGCCTGTCTGGATCACGCAATAGGATTTCCTGGCGAGATCGTAAAAGGCAAAGCGCTCGATCGACCCCATCTTCAGCGGCTTGCCTTCTGCCCTGTCGATCTCGGCCTGTACCTCTGCCTGCACCGGCGGGATCTCGTCGGGCTTGCCGACAATCTCCATCCGCAGGGCCGGTTCGGCGACGAAGCTGTCGAGCGGCATCACCGAGAGGATCGCCCGGACAGCCCGCGCCGCCGAGACGTTTTCGAGCCTCAGCAGCCCGCCAAGCACCGTCGAGTGCGCCACCGAGTCCGACGGAAAGTTCAGGTCGGCGATGATCAGGTCATCGCCATGCCCCATCGACTTGAGCGCGTGCAGCACGTCCGCGCTGAGCACGGGATCGAGGCCTTTGAGCATGTGTCCTCCGTGGTCCGTTCGTCGGACCATGTTGAAGTTCCTGCCCGAAAAATGTTCATAGAACCGGGAACGGTGCAAGCGAGGACGACGATGCGCTACGAGATGATGCTGCCCCACCAGATCCGCGCCGCCATCGCCGGCAACTGGCCAGTGGTGCTGCCGCTGGGCGTCCTCGAGTATCACGGCGAGCACATGGCCGTCGGGATGGATACGATCGCGGTGACCGAGGTGCTCAATCAGATCGAGCGCGACATCGACATGGTCATCCTGCCCCCGTTCTACTACGGCGCGGCGAGCTATGCTGTAGAACCGCCAGAGGGAAACGGCTCGCTGCATGTGAGTGGCGACAAGCTCTTTCCGTTCGCGCAGGACATGTTCACCGGTCTGCTGCGGATCGGCTTTCGCAACATCCACTTCTTCATTCACCACCAATCCGAGAACTTCACTGCCGGAATGCCGACCGACCTGGCGTTCAAGTTCGCTGCGCGACAGGCGATCTTCGCCTTCCTCGAGGGGGAGCGCGGCGAAGGCTGGTGGGGCAAGTCCGGCATGGACGACTACTATGCGCAGCACGAGACCGGCGACGATCCGTTCAACTGGATCAAAGGCCATCCGCTGATGACCGCCGAAATCATCGCGCAATACCCGTTCGACCACGCGGGTATCGGAGAGACGTCGCTGATGCTGGCGATGCGCCCCGAGGCGGTCGATCTCGGGCGGGTCGACGAGGCCAAATGGTACACGCGGTCGGCGCGAGACGCCTCCCCCGAGCTCGGCGCCAAAGGGCGCGACCTCATCGTGGCGCATCTGCGCGAAATCCTCGCGCCGCGCCGAACAACGAAGTCCTGAGCCCGACCGTCAGCGGCTCGTACGCGGCGGCGGCCGGCTACGGTGCAGTTGCGGCGTTGCCCGGCGGCAGATCGAGGCCGAGGACGAAATCCGCGCATCTATCGCCCAACATCATCGCCGGAGCGTTGGTGTTGCCGGCATTGATGTTGGGGACGGCCGACATGTCCGAGACCCGCAGATTGTCGACGCCGCGCACCCGCATGCGGGCGTCCAGCACGGCCATCCGGTCGCCATCCGCCCCCATGCGCGCGGTGCTCGCAGGATGATAGTTGGTCTTGACGAAGCGGCGGCAATGCGCCGCCATCGCCTCGTCGCCCAGATCCGGCCCCTCCGGGGCGATGACCTTGTCGACGTGCTTGCCCAGCGCGCCGCTCAGCAGCACGTCGCGGAAGAAGCGCTGCCCCTCCACCATGATCTTCATGTCGTCGGGGTGCTTCAACAGGTTGGGCGAAACCAGCGGCATATCTTCGGGACTAGCCGAACGCAGTTCCACCGATCCACGCGATTGCGGCTTCACCAGGACCGTCGTGATGGTCACGCCGTAGGTGTCGTCGAACACCTCGATGAGGTCGCGGTCGAGATAGACGATCGGCACGCAGAAGGCCTGGATCGAGGGGACGCCGTCGCGGTCGATGGGGTTGATGAAGGCCCCCGCCTCGAAGCCGGTCGACAGAATCGGGCCGGTGCCGAACAGCTTGAACTGAATGCCGTTCTTCAGCATGCGCCAGCCCACACCCTGCTTGAAGTAGCCGTGCTTGCCGTTGGCGACGGAGATCACCGGCACCTCGGGATGGTCGATGAGATTCTGCCCGACGCCCGGCAAATCGACGATCGGCTGGATGCCATGTACCGAGAGATGATCGGCCGGTCCGAGCCCCGACAGCATCAGCAGCTTGGGCGTCACCAGAGCGCCTGCCGAGACGATGATGTCGGACCGGGCCCAGGCGGTCGCCGTCGCTCCCGAGGCATTGCGATAGGTCACGCTGACGGCCCGGCCGTTCTCAATGTTGATCCGTTGTACGGATGCACGCAGCCTCACCGACAGGCGTTGGTCGTCCTTCAGCGGCTCGACATAGGCGTAGGCGGCACTGCTGCGTTTGCCGCGCCGGTTCATGAACTGATAGTAGCCGACGCCACGCTGGGTCGGCCCGTTGAAATCGTGGGTGAAAGGTTCGCCCTTCTCCTGCACGGTCTGCACGAACCAGCGCGAGACGTCGTCGATGTGCCCGGGATCGGACACCAGCAGCGGTCCGTCGGTGCCGTGCAGATCGTTGTTGAGCTTGTTGTTTCCCTCGATGCGCCGGAAATGCGCGAGCACAGTGGACCAATCCCACCTCGCTCCGTCATTGTTGCCGCGCAGGATCTGGTCCCACTCGTCGTAGTCCGAGGAGCGGCCGCGCATGTAGACCTGCGCGTTGACCGACGAGCCGCCACCAAGCACATTCCCCTGCGGAATATCGTGCACCCGGCCACCAAGATGCTCCTGCGGCACGGTGTGGTGGTACGTCATATACTTGGAGCCGTTGATCAGCTTGAAGATGCCTGGCGGCATGTCGAGCAGCGGATGGTGATGCGAGTATCCGGCCTCGAGCAGCAAGACGCGGCGGCCGCCATCGGTCACCAGCCGTGCCGCAGCGACGCAGCCCGAGGCCCCGCCGCCGATGACAATGTGATCGTACTCCTCCCGCACCACGTCTCCCCTACCGCCGCTTGACGTCGGCCAGGACCGGCGGTGACGATTGTGACGTGAAGTCGAGCATAGGCAGACCCCGCGCGGCTGCCAAGGTCCGGGTGGACTAAGCGCTACTCGCGCGTCGTGATGGCGACCCCGCTTGCCATCAGGCCCCAAAGCTGATCGGCCGCCAGATGCCTGGCGGAGCCATCGTAAACGACGCGACCGAGGCTGAGGACGACGATCCGATCGGCGAGAGCGCGAACGGTCGAGAGGTCGTGGGTGACAAGGATGACGCCGGTGCCGCCGGCAGCGATCGAACGAACGAGGGCGATCACCTGCGCCGTCTGTTTGACGCCGAGAGCTGCGATCGGCCCATCGAGGCAGATGAGCTTCACGCGCTCGGAGAGGGAGCGGGCAATCGCGATCGACCGCCGCTGGCCACCAGAGAGCGAGCGCACGAGGACGTTGGTATCGCGTAGCGTGACGCCCAGCGCGGCCACCCGACGCAAGCTGGAGCGCGTCCTTGCCGATCGGCCGGAGCCCTTTTCCGTGCTCGAGGGTACCTTTGGGCACCTCGGTCCCGCCATCGGTGGCGCCAGCATTCCATTGCTGGTCAAATACTCCAACGACAAGGAACTGCTGTTCAAGGAGCAGGAGTAGCGGGCGAACCGCCCGGACCCCTGTCCCATGTCGTCGCTATGCCGGCTTCTGTTCGAGATACCACGCGAGGATGATCGCAATCGAAGGTCGACGCCTTCTGCGCATCAGACGGGCGGAGGCCCAGGGGCCGTCACCTGTCCCGCAGCGTCCTCACATCAGCCGGCGTCGCTCGACGCCGTCGGTGGACGGCAGCGCACCCCAGGACTCGTCCCAGACATTGCGGTCCCCCGTGAGGCAGAGCGGCAGGTTGGCCTGGAGCGCCAGAAAGAGGCCGTAGGAGATCGCGCTGCTCAGCGGGCGAGACTGATCGAGAGGGGGATAGCCGAGTTCCTGCAGCTCCCTCTCGAGGCTTTCGGGGGCGAGGAGATAACCTGACGCCTGTCCCGAGCTGTCCCACGACATGAAGACGTTGATGGCCTCGGCATCGATGTGGCGTCGATAGACGATGCCGGTGATGATGTCCGCCATTGACGCGCTACCCTTCTCCGTCGGGAACCGCTGAGCCGAGGCGATAGCGGCAATGTCACGGCGGATGGCTTGCTCCGAAGTCCCGGCTTCGGACTCGAGGCGGGACCCATTCGGCCGCCCCGTTCCCGCTGTAGCCATTGCAACGATCCGCACAAGGTCGGTAGCACTACGAATGCCGAGCTTTTCGAAGACTCGGGCGCGATGCACTTCGACCGTCCTTGGGCTGTTTCCCAACGCACTCGCGATGTCCTTGTTGGTGGCGCCGTCGAGGATTCCCTGGGCGACTTTCAACTCCTTCGGCGTCAACCGGTCCAGCTGATCGGCAGCCTTGAAGTCGGGATCGGAAAGCGGCTGCAGTCTCAGCAGTCTGAACAAGGGCGTCGCTCCGTCGGGTGGCGGAGGCCCAGTAAGAACCAGAGGGCGTATTTGAAACGTACTTTACCGGGCTCGACCCGCGAAGATGCCCGTCCAGTAAGGAGATTGCGCGAGTTGGAAGGCCGGCCTTTCGCGCGGGAGCGACGGGTCGAATAGGCGCAGAATCGCAACCAGCAACTCGGCATCGCTCCGCTTCTGGCTCACATGCTCTGTCCGATACGCCGACAGCAACGCGTCCGGCTCACCCTCGAACATGGCCTCTTCGGTACGTTTGGAAAAATGCAGGGCTCGCGCCCGTTGCAGCAGCGCCGCGTGCTGCCGGACGCTGAGCGCGCGAAGCGCCAGCATCCGGTCCAGCGTCGCTTCGGCGTCCACGAGCGGCTCCGAAATTGGAAACGAGCCCATCTCGGCTGGCGCCATGAGCAGTGCAACGGCAGCGTCGTCGTCGAGCCTCCCGTCGAGATAGGCGTTCGCGATCACCCCGACCGGCACCATCCCGAACGTGGCGCACTCGGCGGCGCGCAGGGCGCCCATCGAACTCGCACCAAACACGGCAACACCCCGATCGAGCGCAAACAGGATTTCCTTGTGCCACACGGCGGCGTGCTGGCCGAACTCGCCGTCGATGAGGCCCACCGCGCGGGCGCCCTCGTTCACCGCGGCGAGAATATCGCCCTGCCTCGCTGGCGCTCTGACATCGAGCCCGCTGACATCGACACTGGAGCCGTAGAGGCTCGAACCGGCGAACAGGACTTTCATGCCGCCTCGTCGAGCAGCACGGCGATCGCCCGCGGCCCGGGCCGCCAATTCGCGTTGGCCTCGCGGTCCTCGAGGACGTCGGATAGCGCTCGGACGACCGAGATATCGAAGCTGTCGCCGCCCAGCGCTACGGCCACCGGCTCAGCGATACCGGCAGCCGCCAGCCCCCTGATCAGGAATGCCATGGCGCTGCCGAGGCCGCCGCCGGACGGCAAGCCAAGCGGTGGGGGGGCCTGCGGGCGGGCAAGAAGCAGGTCCGCTGCCATCCCGTCCGGGCCGAGCTCATAGTCGGCCGTCGCGATGTCGTCGCGCCCCCCCGCTATCGCCGTGATCCGGCTCTGCGCGGCCTCAGTAATGGCGCGGAGCGCTGCACGCGCCGGCACCGGGTGCGTGCCGGTCCCCGCTGCGACGTCGAAATAGCTTCCGGACACCTCCGGCCCGACCATTGCCATTACGGTCGGCACGCCGATGTCGCTGGTCAGGTCGAACAACTGCAGCCGCAGGCCCGCTCGCCTCACCCTCCCGGCCAGGTCGTCGACGGTTGCCTCTTCGAAGCTGCTTGCCGCGACGGCCTGGCTCTTTTGCCGCGCGATCGGCAAAAGCGACCACAGCGCGGTGGCGTCGCGCTCGATGAGTTCGCAGAGGGCGTGAAATTCCGCTTCGGTGCGGGTGTTGCCCGAAGCGAGGCCGTTGGAGCTGAGGGCGATCCCCGGAAGGTCCGGGGCCTCCCCGTCAAAGCGGATGGCATCGCGCGGGACGAGCACCGGCCGGCCGGAGATCAAACCGCGACCGGCGACCCACGAGACCGTGTGGTCCAGGTCGAACGTTTCCCCGAATGGCAGCATGCGCCAAGGATTGAACCAGGTCGCGCCCATCGCCTCGAGGGTGTGCGCGGTGCCCGTCCAGTCCGCCGGCACCAGCCGTTCGGCGATCGCCATCTCGGCGGCTTCCATCACGGCCGACACCATCGCCGTGGCGTCGTCGATCCCTTTGCCCTGCGACGCAGCGAGCGTCTTGGCATTGGGTCTGATGGCCGAAAAACACGGAACGCCGACGACGTCCAGCCCGGTCTGTCGCGCCAACCGCGTAATGCCGAGGGCCGGAAAATGCGGCCGAAGCCGGGCGAGAGTTTCGCGGGGCGGGCAAATTCTGTCCGAATATGAGGACGCCCGCCCCGCAACATCGCCTAAAGTGTCAATGCGCAAGGGGTCTCAGCCAGCCGGCGCCAGCGCGCCGGTCGAGAATGAGATGATCTTGAAGGATGCGATGCGGATCTCGCTCGGTACCGCGATGGGCTTTCCGGCCGAGTTGCCGATCGCCACCTTGACTTGCTCACGCCGTTGCAGGGCGGTGTCGACGATTTCGACTGTCCCGTTGGGACCTGGGATCACCTGGAATTCCATCTGAACCTCGCTGCTCAACTTGAGCCAGGAGGCTAGAAGGACATGGCGTCCTCCGCGTCTGCGGTCGCGCCTACCGTCGGCTACGTCAGGGGAACCCCGCGCTCCTCATGGCATCTTCATAGAACTGCCGATCCGTAGCGCTACGCATGGGGACGATGCCGGCCCAGTCCGAGACACGAAAACCAGGATGACGGTCCAGCACGCGGCCGCGCCAGAAGCTGGCCGTCTCCTTGTCGCCGATCAGATGCGCCGATGCGGCGATCACGCGGCCGAGCGGCTCCGGATTGGCCATGCCGAGCGAGAGCTTCAGCGCACCGCGGAAATCCTTGAGGAAGAACTGGATGGTGGCGGCAACCCACCGGTACTCGTCGGGCGCCAGCGGATTGAGCGACATCGCCTCGTCGATCGTCCGTTTCGCCTCGTGGAAGCGCGAGTTGTGGGCGAGCGCGTCGGCATGATCAAGCAGGACGTCGGCGTGGTGGGGAGCGCGGGCTCGCGCCTCCTTGAGATGCTCGAGGGCGGCGTCCAGATCGTGCGAATAGAGCGCGGCATTCCCGAGTTCGCGATAGCCGCCGGGATCGAGCGGATCGTGCTCGACGGCGCGCGAGGCCATCTTCCGCGCCTGAACGAGCAGCTCGTTGTCGCCCCGGTTCAGAACGATCCACTCCATCGAGAGGGTTCTGGCGGTCATACTCATGGCCGGGGCAAAGTCCGGCTCGAGTTCGAGGGCGTGCCGGAAGGCGCTGCGCGCCGCGCGCAGATCGGGCAGGTCGACCATTCTCAGCCGCTCCTGCCCCATCAGGAAGTAGGTGTAGGCGGTCGGCGATCGCGTAAGGCGGGAGGTATTCTGTTCCGTGCGCTCGATCTCGCCGGCGACGAGGCGAGCAACCAGCCGGGTGATGTCCGCATGCCGAACCGGCAGGTCGCCCAGCGAGAACCGCAGCTGATCGCCCATCAGGATCTCTCCGGTGAGAGCTCGTGCCAGGCTGAATCCGAAGCGATAGTCGCCTTCGCCATCGCCCGGCAGCAGGCGGGTGAAGAGAACGTAGTCGGCATCCACAGTCCTGCGGGCCTCGGGTCCCTCGCGACTGATGAGCCTCGCTGTATAGGGTGCGATCACCGCGAAAGTCCGCATCCGGCAAAGGCCGAACGTCACGTCGTCGACCAGCGAGGCGGCAATCCGCTCGGCCGATCGCTTGACGCCTTCGCTCGCAGCCGGCGGCAGGATGAGCACCCGCGGCAGCCCCGGCCTCGACGGCTTCCGAGCTTCGGCTGTAGGCGCCATCGCCTGCGCGAACTCGACGCCGAGAGTGCCGGCAAGAAGGCGCGTCTCGAGTTCGGGCTCGAGGCCATCGCGGCCGAGCCGCTCGGCAAATCGCCGGTATTCCGCGCGGACCGCCTCCGCCGACTTCTGCCGCGAGAGATTGGTCAGAAGCGCCCGTTCCACGCGCTCGTCGAGCGGCATCCGTTCGAGCATCCTGCGGAGGCTGCGTTCGGCGCCTGCGCCACCGCCATGGGCCGCGGCCGGCAGCACGAGACCGACGAACCTCTCCCATAGCGAGGCGCTCTGCTCATCGAGCCAGGCAAGAAGGTCGATTCCGAGGTCGGCCCCCCTCCCGCCGAGCAGATCGCCCTCGAACAGGCCGTCGATGGCCTCCAAGTCGTCGTCGCCAACTGCCGGGCGGGCGGCCAGCAGCAGATCGAGATCGGTGATCTCGCAGTCGGCGGCGCGCCAGATCCGCGAGGTGTCGGCATGAACGAGCCTCGTGCCGGTCCGTTCCTGCCATCGCTTCAATTGCGAAAGAAGGTTCCTGAGGTTGGCCCGCGCCGCATCGCCGTCCCCGTCTTCCCAGAGTAGACTGGCGACAATGCCTCGGTCCGCAGCACCATTGAATCTCAGGATCAGGAGGGCGACGAGGCAATAGACCTTGTCCGGCAAGCGCGCCGCGAGCCGGCCTTCGACGACGATACGCGGTGTGCCAGTTAGCCGCAGCATTTGGGCCCATGGTCTGCAGTGCCGACAAATCCTAATTGGAACTCGTCGATCAGACCATTACCATCTGTCGGAAGCGATAACCACCGATCGGCACGTCGGAAAGTACGTAAGATCCGCAGTTTCTGGGTAAAGTTTGACACGCGGACTTGTCCTTCATTGACTTCTGTCAGCAGACGCATACGTTGTTCTACGTAGTCCAAGAACAGGTTCGAACTGATGCCCGAAGTGAACTCGCCCGACGGATTGGAGCTTATCCAGCTGAGCGGAGAAATCGTCCAAGCCTATGTAAGCCACAATTCAGTCACCACGACCGACGTGCCAAGGCTGATCGCAGATGTTCATGCGGCCTTACAGCGTCTTGTGTCGCCGACCGCCGCCGAAGCGCCTTCGGCGCCAATTCCGGCGGTGTCGATCCGTAAGTCCGTGACCCCGGATTTCATTGTCTGCCTGGAAGACGGCAAGAAGTTCAAATCGATGAAGCGGCACCTTTCTCAGCTCGGCATGACGCCGGATGAGTACCGGTCGAAATGGGGTCTGCCTCCAGACTACCCAATGGTCGCCCCCAACTACTCTGCCACGCGCTCGGCGCTGGCAAAGAGCGCGGGGCTCGGTCGGAAGGCCGGGCCGACAACCGCCAGGGGCACACGGGTCAGGGCGAAGGCCTAGGCGACGAACCTGGTGATGCGAGACGCGCGCGCGCCGCGTCGGCCGATTTGGCGGTCTCCGCGGTACCGGCGATCATCAACTCGAGGATCTCCTGCTCGGTCGTGTCCTTGATGTAGCGGTCGCCGACGTTCTCGCCGCGCTTCAGCGCCATTACCCGGTCGCCGACCTCGAAGATGTCGATCAGCCGGTGCGAAATGATGACCTGGGCGACGCCCTGCGCCTTCAGTTCCAGCATCGTCTTGAGCAAGGTCTCGGTGGCGACGTGGGAGAGGTTGGCCGTCGGCTCGTCGAGGATCACCACCTTGGGGTCGAACGAGATCGCGCGGGCAATGGCGACGGACTGCTGACGTCCCCCCGAGAGGCTCTCGACCTTCTGGTAGACCGAGTTCACGTTGACGTTGAGACGGCGGAGCACGCCCGCTGCCTCGGCGTACATCAGTTTGCGATCGACAAACGGCCCCTTTCTGGGCCAACGGCCCAGAAAGATGTTCTGCGCCACATCCATGTTCCCGCACAGCGCGAAGTCCTGATAGATCATCTCGATGCCGAAGTCGCGGCTCTGGTGCGGCGTGCGGAAGTTGGTCGCGTGGCCGTCGACCAGCACCTCGCCGCTGTCGCGATGATAGGCGCCGGTCAGCACCTTCATCAGGGTCGACTTGCCGGCTGAGTTATCGCCCACAAGGCCGAGAATCTCGCCCGGCCGGAGGGTGAAATCGACATTGTGGAGCGCCCTCACCGCCCCGAACGATTTCGAGATCTGCTTCATCTCGACGATGAACTCGGCGCTGCTTTCGGCGGTCGTTGCGTGCGCCAATGCTGCGTCAGACATTGCGTCCCCCTTGTACCATCTTGCGAATTCTCTCTATCCAGATCCGGACGATGCCCTCCTGGCGCACCCAGATATCGGCCAGCACCGCCAGGATGAGAATGACGCCGATGAACACGTTGACCCAGTGCTGCGGCATGACGAACGCCCCCTGGGCCGTGATGATCTGCAGGGAAAGCAGCGAGCGGATGAGCGTGATCACCGCCGCGCCGGCCAGCGTGCCGATGATCGTACCGTAGCCCCCGAAGATCGAGCCGCCGCCGATGATCACGGCGGCAATACCGTCGAGTTCGCGCAACTGCCCCGCGGTCGGGTTGAAGCTGCGATAGTAAGCCACATAGATGACGCCGGCTATCGCCGCGCAAACGCCTGAGAATGCCAGCGAGATGAAACGCACCCGCCGGGTGTTGATCCCGGCATAGTCGGCGGCCCGACGATTGCCGCCGGTCGCCAAGATCTGCTGGCCGAACGGGGTATAGCCCAACACGATGCCCGCAACGATCGCGATCAGGGCCATGTAGATCGTCTGAACGCTCAGCGCCTCGCTGACCGCATGCAGCACGCCCGGCGGCACCTCGATCCCAAAATAGGTGAAGATGTCGATGAGCTTGCGCCCAAGGAGGTTGAAGCCCTCCGGAAAGCCGGTGAGCTGCTGCCCGGCCACCATCCAGGCGGCGAGGCCCCGTGCCACATAGAACATGCCCAGCGTCGCGATGAACGCGGAGAGGCCGAAGCCGACGGTCAGCAGCGCATTGACGAGGCCGGCGGCGCTGCCGGCAATGAGCCCGACCACCACAGCCTGGGCCGGATCGAACCCGAGCGTCTTCATGCAATAGGCCGTGGCGGCGCCGGCAAGAGCAAGCACGGCGCCGACCGAAAGGTCGATGTCGCCGCTGGCGATGACGTAGGTCAGTCCGATGGAGAGCAGGGCAAGCTCGGTGTAGTTGAGCAACAGGGCGAAGCTGTTCTCCAGGTTCCACCAATAGTCGGGGCGGAGCGACAGGCCGACCAGCCACAGGGCGACGGCCAGCATGATCGCAAAAGCGTCGCGCCGCGCCAGCAGCTTCCAGACGCCGCTGGCCGACATCGCCCGGTCGCTGGCCATTGCCCCCTTGGTCTGCACCCCCTCGATGGCGACGCCACCGGATTCCGGCTTGGGCGGCGCCGGCTGGCCGCGCAGATAAGCCCATAGTCGCTGTGGTACCTGGCGGCGGATGAAATAGGGCTCGATGAGGACGGCGACCAGCAGCAGCGTGCCCAGAAAGGCCGGCACGGCTCCGGCCGGCAGGGTGAACTTGGCGTTGACCGGGATTGTTTCGCCGTCGATGACGATCATGCGGACGATCGGCCAGCCCTCACGCAGCACCTTGTCGATCAGAACGACAAGCGTGGCGCCCAGGCACGAGCCGATGACCCGCCCCCGGCCGCCCAGCACCGAGGCACCGCCGATGATCACCGAGGCGATCACCGTCAATTCCCAGCCGAGGCCATAGAGCGGGGTGACGCCCCTGTCCTGCGCGGCGGAGAGCAGGCCCGCCAGTGTCGCCAGCAGCGACGAAATCACGTAGCCGCGGATCCGTACCCAGCGGGTCGGAATGCCGGCATAGACCGCCGCCTGCTCATTGCCACCGGTGGCAAAGGTCTCATAGCCCCAGCGGGTCTTGGCGAGCACGAAGGCGCCGACCACGATGACGATGAGGGCGACGACGATCTGGTTGTTGAACCCGAACGTGTTGGTCTCGCCGAGGCCGAAGAACAGCGGGGCCTCGTTGCCCTTGTCGGAATAGTAGATCGCCTGACCGCCGGTCAGCGCCAGGACGAAACCGCGGCCGATCAAGAGCGTCGTCAGCGTCGCGATGAAAGCCGGCACGCGCAACAGCGTGACGAGCAGGCCATTGGTCAGCCCGATCCCGAGCCCGAGCGCGGCGCAGAGCGCCAGCGACGGCACGATCCCCAGGTCGAGGAAGGTCGGCGCATACAGCCGGGCGAAGATCACGGCCACGAGGCCGTAGGTCGAGCCGACCGAAAGGTCGATGTCCTTGTTGACGATGACGAACGTCATGCCGACGGCGATGATGGCGACGCGAGAGGTGTCGCGCAGGAGCGCCTGAAAGGCGTCGGTGCTGCCGAAGAACCCCGGATTCAGCACGGCGCCGCCCAGGTAGAGCAGCGCCATCAGTACGAGCAGACCGACGTCCCAGCCGCCTGCGAGTTGCAGGGGGCGGCTGGTCAGCCGCGGCGCTGCCGCGTCGGCGGACATGGACATCTATTGCCGTCTCTCGAGTTCAGGAAGCGGCGGAGCCGGGAGACTCCGCCGCCAGTATGCGACCTTACGCAGAAGGTCGCGAGAGGTCAGTTCTCGAAGCGCTTGCCGACGGCGCCGACATTGTCCTTGGTGACAAGCTGAGCGCGCGTATCGAGGTTCGCCGCCGAGATGCCCCGGTCGATCTGCAGGTAGAGCTGCATGACCGGCCAGAAGCCCTGGAGGAATGGCTGCTGACCAAGCGAACCGGTCAGATCGCCGGACTTGATGCCGTCCTGCTGGGCCGGGCCGAGGTCGAAGCCGAAGGCGCAGATCTTGCCACCCATCTTCATCTGGGCGACGGCCTTGACCAGCGCCGGAGTGAAGACGTTGTTGGCAGTGAAGGCGCCGACCACGTCGCCGCGCGACTCGAACAGCGACACGAGGGCGTTGACCGGATCGTTGGGGTTGGTGTCGACACCGACATTCTCGGGACCCGCATCGACCGTGAAGGCGTCGAGTTTGCCGGCGGCCTTGAGGGTCGCGACGGCGGCGTTGAACGCCGCGGTAACGCGATTATTGACTTCGATGTTGCCCATTGCCGTCGACGACGGCAGCAGGATCGAGCCCTTGGTGGCGCCGCTGTCGAGCACGCATTGCGCCATCGCCGCGCCGCCGAACGCCGCCGCGGACGCGTCCTGGCCGGTGTGGCTGATGCCAAGCCGGTCATAGATGCCGCCATCGAACGAGTTGGTGGTCGCGACCGGGATGCCCTTGGCATAGGCGGTCTTGACGATGTCGTCATAGGCGCCTGCCTGGGGCGTGGTCATGATGATGCCGTCGATGGTCGGATCCTGCACGATCTGATTGAGGATCTCGATCTCGCGGGCCGGATCGTCGACCGGCGATTCCGAACCGAGCAGCAGGATCTTCGCGCCGATCAGGTTGCCGGCCATGGTGGCGCCGACATAGACCGGATCGAAGAAGCCGTTGCCGGCCGTGTGGGTGACGATGGCGAAGGTCAGGTGCCCATCCGCAGAATGGAAGTCCTTGGTCGCCGGATCTTCCTTGGCTGCTTCGTTGAAGTCGTATCCACCCACCGCCTTGTCGACGCCCTGGGCGTAGGCCGCGGTCGCGCAGGCGGCTACGGCGACGGCCGCGCCTGCTGCCATCCATTTTTTGAGCTTCATTTGCAGTTCCTCCCCTCTGACCGGACAATCCGATCAGCTAACGTTTGCTAATACATTAGGCACTATTAGCGATGGAAGGCGCTTGCACAAGCGGATTCGGCGCGGGCACGGCCGTGCCGTGCGGCGCCGGAGAGAGATGGACAGGTGCAGGGTTGCCGGTCGGCGGCCTTGGCCGGCGTCAGCCGGCGTCAGCCGGCGCGGACAAGCCGCCCGCGGGCCTTGTCTCGAACGGCGACAGACTGCCGTTCTACGAGCTCGCACTCGATCTTGACCACGCGGTGCGTCTCCGAGCGGTCATGATGGGGCGCCATGGCGCGCTCGGCGGCCCAGATTCCCATCTGCAGGCGCGGGTATTTCAGCGTCGTCAGCTTGGGCATCAGGTGGCTGGCAATCTCGTCGTCGTCGAAGCCCACGACGGAGACGTCCTCCGGTATGCGAAGCCCGAGTTGCTTCAGGGCCTCGTAGCAGCCGATCGCCATGCGATCATTGCCGCAGAAAATCGCCGTCGGAGGACGCTTGAGCTGCATGAGCGACAACGTCGCCTCATAGCCCGAGCTCAGTTGCCAATTGCCCTCGCGCACGAGCGCCGGATCGAAGGGGATGTCGGCAGTCGCCAGAGCGTCGCGATAGCCGCGGGCGCGGTCGGCGGACACCTCCTGCCAGGCCTCGCCGGTGATATGCGCAATGCGCGTGTGGCCGGCGGCGACCAGCCGCTCGGTCGCCCGATGGCCCCCGGCAACGTCGCCCGGAACGACCGACGGGAAGGCGCGATCCTTGCTGTAGCAGTTGAGCAGGACCACCGGGATGTCGGTTTCATAGAGGGATTTTGGAACCACGACTTGGCGCGTTCGAACCGTCGAATAGATGACCGCACTGACATTGCTCCTCAGAATGGCCGCGAGCGTGCGTTCTTCCATCGCCGGGTCGGCATGCCAATTGTAGGTGCTGACGATGTCGCCGGTCCCCCACAGGGATTCGCGTACACCATCCACCGTGATGACGGCCTCGGTGCAGACCGTCAGATCGTCGAAAACCACGGCGACGTTACGCAGCGGGCCGTTCCGTGGCGAGACCGGACGTTCGACCTTATAGCCCAGATCCTTCGCCGCCTTGAGGATGCGCTCGCGTGTGTCCTGAGAAATCCGAACCGACGACCCGGGGTTGAGGACGACCGAAACGGTCGATTGCGAGCACTGCGCCAGGTTCGCCACGTCCTGCATCGTCACCCGACGTGCGCCGGTTCTATCCAGTCTGGCCATGAAACAGTTCTGCTCCGATCGATAGATCGCGGACTACCATACTCGCGCTATTCCAATCGATATCAATTTGCTCAATCAACCGCCTAATCGGGACGAAGCCTGCGCCGGCGAAGCTTTTCGAGCCGCCCGTTGCGGAGCGAATCGATCAGAATCGCTAGAAAGATGATGGCCGCCAGGACCATCGGCTGCAGATAGATGTTGACCCCGACGAAGATCATTCCCGACTGGACCATCTGGACCAGGCTCGACCCGACGACGGCGCCCCAGGCGGTCCCTGCACCGCCGAACAGGCTGGTCCCGCCCAGAACGGCCGCGGTGATGACGTCGAACTCCTTGCCCACGCCGAAGGTCTGGTTGAGGCGGCCGATCAGCGCAATCAGCGTCACCCCGCCAATGGCCGCGCAGAGGCCGCAGATCACATAGACGGAGAAGGTGATGCGGTCGACCGCGATGCCGGCCTTGCGCGCCGCCTCGGGATCCCGGCCCACCGCATAGATCTGCCGGCCGAACTGCGTTCGGCTGAGCACGATATGCGCCGCAAGAACGACCACGGCGAAGACCACGATCGGCATCGGAATGCCGAACAGGCCGGACGCGCCGAAGGCAAGGTATGGGGGCGGGTACTCGATGCCGAAGGATTCGGTGATCGCGGTCCCTACGCCGCGCCCCGCCACCAGCGTCGCCAGCGTCACGAGGAAAGGCGTGATCCGAAGAACGACGATGCAGAAGGCGTTGATCGCGCCAAACACGATGCCGGTCGACAGGCCGGCAAGCAGCGCGACGAGGACGCCCCACCCGTTTTGAAGTGCGGGATTCTGCAGCACGTAGCCGGCGGCCATTGCAGACAGATACATATTGGAGCCGACGCTCAAATCGATGCCGGCGGTGAGCAGAACGAAGGTCATGCCGACCGCGATCACGCCGATGAAGCTCGCTTGTTTGACGATATTGGCGATCGACTCGACCCCGAAAAAGCGCGGCGCCTGAACGCCGAAATAGAGAAAGACCGCAAGGAAGATGAAGACCGTCATATTGCGCAGCAGCAATTCGGCCAGGCGGGACCGGGTCATGCGGCGGCCTCCTTCTCGCCGAACGCGGCCCGAAGGATGCTCGCCTTGCTGAAGCGCTCACGCGCGAATGCGCTGGCGATCTCGCCCTGCCGCATCACCAGAATGCGGTCGGCCATCGCCATCACCTCCTCGATCTCCGAGGAGATAAAGATGACCCCGCTGCCAGCGGCCACCAGGTCCTTGACGATCGAATAGATCTCATACTTTGCCGCCACGTCGATGCCGCGCGTCGGTTCATCGAGCAGGAAGATCGACGGGCCGGACATCAGCCATTTGGCAATGACCACCTTCTGCTGATTTCCGCCCGAGAGGCTCCTCGCGGGCTGCGTATCGATCGGACCGGACCGGACCTGCAGCGCCGATGCAAACGTCGCCGCCGAGGCGGTGATGGCTCGCTTGTCCAGCAGGCCGAGCGCATTGCCCAGCGCCCGCAGCGACGCCAGAGCGATGTTCTCGGCAATGCTGACATTCATCATCAGCCCCTCTTCCCGGCGGTTCTCGGTGATGAACGCCATGCGCGCGGCAATGGCCCGCCGCGGCGTCATCCGCGTCACCCGCTCGCCCTGCACGACAAGCTCGCCGCTGTGGAAACGATCGAGCCCGAACAGCAGCCGGGCGAGCTCGGTGCGGCCGGATCCCATCAGCCCGAATAGGCCCAGGATTTCGCCCTGCCGCAGGCTCAGATCGATGCCCTTCACCACGCCGGGCAGCGACAGGCCCTCTGCCTCGAGCAGGACTTCGTCTCGCACCGCCGAGCGATGCGGGGGATAGAGCTGATCGATGTCGCGGCCAAGCATCAGATTGATCATCCGGGAGGCCGGAAAGTCCGGACGCGGCCCCGCCGCCACGAGTTTGCCGTCGCGCAACACTGCGACGTCGTCAGCGAGCGTTTCGATGTCGGCGAGGATGTGCGAAATATAGACGACCGCCGTTCCGCCGGAGCGGAGCCGGTCGATGAGGGCGAACAGCCGCGACGTCTCCCGCGGCGTCAGTGATGTCGTCGGCTCGTCGAAGATGACGATCCTGGCGTCGAGCTGCAGGGCCTTGCTGACTTCCACCAATTGCCGCTCGCCCGGCGATAACTGCTCGACCAGAGTGTCCGGCGAAAGGTCGAGATCGACCTCGCGCAGCAAGTCCGTCGCGCGGCGACGCAACCGGTTGCGATCGATCAGGCCGGCAGGCCCGCGCGGCATGGCGGTGATGAAGATGTTTTCGGCGATGGAGAGGTTGGCGAACAGGTTGAGTTCCTGGTGGATGAAGGCCACGCCACTCCGCTCCGCTTCGCGGGCATTGGCCGGGCCATAGGCCTTGTCGTCGAGCAGCATATCGCCCGAGTCCGGCGCGGTATTGCCGCCGACGATGTTCATCAGTGTCGATTTGCCGGCGCCGTTCTGTCCGACGAGGCCCAGCACCCGGCCCGGACGGATTTCCAGCGATACGTCGGTCAGCACCGGCACGCCGAAGAAGCTCTTGCCGATGCCGCGGATGGAGAGCCCTGCCCCGCTCATCGCCCGTCCCCCGCGGCCAGCCGAACCCGCAGCACGTCGAGCAGCGCGGCGGCGAGGATGATGGCGCCCTTGACCACGTCGATGTGGAAGGCGGAAAGCCGCATGTAGTTGAGCGTGTTCGAGAGCAGGACGAAGAACAGCACGCCCACGAAGGTCCAGGGTATTTTGCCCTTGCCGCCGGCCAGCGACGTGCCGCCGATCACCGTGGCGCCGATGATGTCGAGCAACGCCGAGCCGCCGCCGATGGTGGGGCGGCCGCCCTGCAGTCGCGCCGAATAGAGAATGGCGGCCACGGCCGCACAGAATCCGGCAATGACGAACACCATGATGATGGTGCGGCGAACCGGAACCCCCGATATCTCCGCCGCCTTGGGGTTGTTGCCCACGGCGTAGACCTGCCGCCCGAACACGGTCCGGCTGAGCAGCAGATGCGCCGCAATGGCCAGCGCCAGCGAGATCAGCATCGGGTAGGTCACAAACGGAAGGATGTCGCGGCGCTTGATTTCGGGCGTGACCTTCTCGCCGAAATAGACGGAGACCAGGTCGCCCGACCCCAGCCGGTTGAACCCGTCGGGCAGGTTGACGATGTTCTGGCTCTGGGTGATCCAGATCGCGGCGGACGAAAACAGCATCAGCGTCACCAGCGTCATCATGAAAGGCGGCAGCCGGAAGCGTGCGATGAAGACGCCGTTGACCAGTCCCACGAGCCCGCCGGTCACGAGGATGACGGCGATGCCGACTGCAACGGCCACCGGTTGATCGGCGAGAATGCCCCCCTGCTCGGACAGCAGCCAACCCCAGACGGGGCTGTTTCCAAGCAGCAGCTTGTCGGCTGCGCTGGTCATGACGATGGCGCCGGCGACGCTTGCCAGCCCCATCGTCGCCCCGAGCGACAGATCGATGCCGGCGATGATGATGACGAAGGTCTGCCCGATCGCCACCGCGAGCAGCGGCCAGACGTTGGAGAGCTGGTTGGAGATGTTGCGCGGGTCCAGCAACGCGGGAAAGAAGAACGCCGATACCGCGAAATAGGCAACCGTCAGATAGAGGACGAAATACTCGTCGAGCAGCAGGCGGCGCAGCAGCGCCGGCAAGGCGCTGGACCGGGGCCGCCTAAGGAGTGGAGCCGGGATAGTGTCGGACAATGTCGTGCGCCTTGAAACTGGTGGCGCTGGCGGGACGGAGACATATCCCGCCAGCGCA
Source organism: Devosia nanyangense (assembly GCA_016213505.1). Lineage (GTDB taxonomy): Bacteria > Pseudomonadota > Alphaproteobacteria > Rhizobiales > Devosiaceae > Devosia_A > Devosia_A nanyangense. The sequence continues at coordinate 25,747 of JACRAF010000037.1, read as the reverse complement.
GATGACCTCGGATCGGCAGGCCTGCCGGGGTCGCGGCGGCTACTTGGCCGCCAGAACCTGGCAGCCCCAGGTCTTGGCCCCCATCTCGGCGTAGTTGGCCTGGCTGAGCGCAAATCCGGGGTCGAGCTTGACGGCGTTCGGACGTGCGTCGCCGGCCTTGATGGCATCCATGATGCCGGTCAGGGCGAGTTCCGCCTCGAGATACACATCCTGGACGCCGGTCGAGTCGACGTAGCCGTCCTGGATCAGCTTGCAGGCGCCGTCGTCGCCGTCGAGGCCGCCGAGGATCACGTGGTCAGCCTCGCCCGCCTTCTTCCACTTGCCGATCGGCTCCAGCACCGACTGGATGGTCGGGAACAGGAAGTCCGACGAGGTGAAGATGAAGTCGATCGAGGGATCGGCGGTCATCGCGGCCTCGAGGCCGGCCAACGCCACCTGCGAGTTCCACTTGGTCGCAACCTCGACCGGAGCCTCGAACAGATCGGGGTGGGCGCCGACCGAGTTCATGAAGCCGGCACGGCGCTGGACGGCGTTGGGATCGCCAAGGTCGCCCATGAGAATGAGCGGCTTCAGCTTCTTGCCGGTCGCGGCGAACTTCTTTTCGGCCTCAGCGACCATCGCGTCGACAGCGGCACGGGCCACCGCTTCGTTGTCGGCCACCACGATGATGCCCTTGGACATATCGGACGGCGGACGATTGAACGTCGCGATCGGCACGTCGGCCTCCTGCGCGGCCGCAACCACGACGGTGCCCGAGTCGCCATCGTCCGCAGTCAGGATAATGCCGTTGCCTCCCTGGGCGATGCAGTCCTTGACCTGCTCCAGCTGTCGATTGGCGTCGTGTCCGCCATTGAGCTCGACAACCTCGACGCCTCCCGCCTTCAGGGTATCGACGATGGCGCTATGCCCCGCCACCCAGAAGCCCGTCGAGAGATCCTGGAAGGCGTAGCAGACAGTCGTTCCGGCGGCGCTTGCGGCACCTGCCGAGCAGGCCATGAAGACGGCAGCCAGCGAAATGCCGGCGGCCTTGGTTATTCCGTTCATTATATCCCTCCCATCCGGGCATTGGCCCGGCAATGTTTTCGCTATGCGTTCAAGCGGCGCCGACCCGGCCCTGCGTGAAGCAGGGGCCCCTCCTCCCGGCGCGGAAATCTCCGCCCGCCGGTCAATTATCAGCCGGCCGGAAAAGCTTTTCCGGTTGCACTACCGCACACAATCGATAACCTATCAATAGATATTTGCTAACTTTAGCTGCCTCGGTGATCGCTCGTCGCCGGGCACAAAACGAAAGGCCTGAAGCCGTGTTGCAGACGAATACCGCAGCCATGCCGACCAACAATGCGGGGGCGGCAATTCCCCAACTTGGACTGGGGACCTGGCAACTGCGCGGCGAGCTTTGCGCGACGATCGTGAGCGAGGCCCTGAGGCTCGGCTACACGCACGTCGATACCGCGCAGGGCTATGCCAACGAGGAGGCCGTTGGCGAGGGTCTGAGGACCTCCGGCGTCGGACGGGAGCGGGTTTTCGTCACCACCAAGGTGCAACCCCAGCAGATGGGCGACGGAGATCTCCAGCGATCGGTGACCGGCAGTCTCAAAAAGCTCGGCATCGGGCAGATCGACCTTCTGCTGCTGCACTGGCCGAACCCGGCGATCCCACTCGCCGACAGCATTCGGGCTCTCAACGAGGTGAAGCGGCGCGGCCTGGTGCGCCACCTCGGACTGTCCAACTTCACGACATGGCTGCTGGACGAAGCCTGGCGCCTCACGACCGAGCCCTTCGCCGCCGAGCAGATCGAATTTCACCCCTACATCGAGCAGGGCAAGATGGTCTCGGCGCTGCGCCGGCATGGCATGTCGATCATCGCCTACTGCCCGATCGCACTGGGGCGGGTGATCGGCGACCCGGTGATCGAGGCGATCGCGGCGGCGCACAACCGAAGCGCCGCGCAGGTCACGCTGCGCTGGATCGTCCAGCGGGGCCTGGTCGCCATTCCACGCACCTCGAAGATCGAGCGCCTGGCCCAGAACCTCGCCGTCTTCGATTTTTCGCTGACCGACGCCGAAATGGCGTCGATGAGCGCACTGACGCGACCCGGATCACGGCTCGTGAACGAACCGCAATGGGTCCCCGAATGGGACTGACTACAACGAAAAGAGCCCGCCGGTGGCGGAACCAATTCGTCGCCGGCTCGCGCCGGTGTGCCGGCCCTGGCCGCATCTCTCTTGTCCTCGGGCTCGCCGGAACTATGCTATCTCCTCGTCGGTGGAGCTGACGGCGTGCTGAGGACCCGGCTGCGAGCTACCACGCGGAGATGTTCGTGGCCGAGCCAGCCAAGCGACCTGCAGCAACCAAGTCGAAGCCTGCTCCTGGGCAGTCGGAGGGCCGGTCGCGGGGCCAGGGCGCACGAATCGTCTATGATGCGCTGCGACACGCGATCTTGAATCTGGACCTCAAACCCGGCGCGCCGGTGGACGAAGTGAGCCTTGCCGGACAGTTCCAGATGTCGCGGAGCCCGATCCGCGAGGCGCTCGTGCGCCTGGCCAGCGATGGCCTCGTCACGACGCTGCCGAATCGCAACACGATCGTCTCGGTGATCGATTTCGTCGGACTGCCCGTCTACTTCGAGGCCCTGGCGCTCATGTACCGGGTGACGACCCGTTCCGCGGCGGTGCATCGCACCGAGGAACACATGGTCGCGGTCCGAAGCCATCAAGCCGCGTTCGCCGCTGCCGTGAAGCGGCGTGACGCCATCGCCATGATTACCTCGAACCGCGATTTCCACGTCGCCATCGCCGAGGCCGGCGGCAACCAGTATTTTACGGCGTTCTTCACGCGCCTGCTCGATGAGGGCCGCCGGATTTTGCGGCTCTACTATCAGTCGTTCGGCGACAAACTGCCCAAGCAGTACGTGGCCGAACACGATTCGATCGTGAGTGCGATCGATGCCGGCGACGCCGACCTCGCAGACCGCCTTGCCGCCGCCCACGCGGCCCAGATCGTGCAGCAGATCAGGAGCTATATCGGGCGTGAGACTGCGGCGCATGTGGAACTCGAGACGCTCGGGCGCTAGGCGCGTCCCTGCCCCTCCACGATGCTCACAGGCTGTATTTCGACAGGTCCGGCCGGGTCCGCAGGCCGGCTTCAGTCACCGCCCGGACGTGTGCTTCCTCGCCGCCGGCCAGGGGCAATCGCGGCTGGCGGACCACCGGCGACGTGCCCCGCACGATATGCTCTACGAGCTTGATATTCTGGACGAATTTCGGCCCGATATCCATGTGCAGAAGCGGCAGGAACCAGCGGTAGATCTCGAGAGCCTCCGCGATACGTCCGGCGAGGACCAGCCTGTAGATGGCGACCGTCTCGCGTGGGAACGCCACGACTAGACCGGCAATCCAGCCGACGCAGCCGAGGATGAGGCTTTCGAGCGCCAGGTCGTCGACGCCGGTCAGCAGCTGGTAGCGGTCGCCGACCGTGGCGAGCGTCTCGTTGATGCGCCTAGTGTCGCCTGTCGATTCCTTGACCGCAACGAATTTCGGCTCGTCGGACAGCTCCCGGAGCATCGCCGGAGTGATGTCGATGCCGTAGGCAATGGGGTTGTTGTAGACGATGATCGGCAGCGAGGACGCGCCCGCGACTGTCCGGTAGTGGGCGATGACCTCTTGGTCGTCCGCCAGATAGCGCATGCCGGGAAGGACCATCAGTCCCTCGACCCCCACGCGCTCGGCGTCGGCTGCGAGAGAGACGGCGGCGCGCGTCGAGTCCTCAGCCAGAGTGAGCAGTACCGGGACGCGACCGGCTGCAGCTTCTATGGCGGCCGTGGCAATGGCGAGCTTTTCGCCGCGCGACAGCGTGCTGGCTTCGCCGAGCGAACCGCAGACGATGATGGCGTCGACGCCCGCCTCGATCTGGAAGGCGACGTCGGCGCGGACGGCCGCGTAGTCCACCTCCTGGTCGGGGGTCAGCTTGGTCGTGATGGCCGGCAGCACGCCACGGAAGTCGCTCTTCTGCATAATTTCTCCTCGCCGGGGCAGTTTGGCCGCCGACCGTCTTTCCATTTCACCGACTATCGCGATTTCTGCGCCGGCGCGACCATCCATAGGCGAGGAATTTCGTGTCGGCAAGTTGTCGACAAAGTTCTTGACGATCGGAAGAGAGCTGGCGACAATGATCTGGGGAGGACGCCCAACAGGGGCGGTCTCACAGGAGGAGAGACCGAAATGGCAGCAACAAACTGTTTTTCGCGACTGGCGCTGGTCAGTGCACTGGCAATGACGGGATGCGCGATCCCGGCCCTGTCGGCCTATGCCCAGGACGCGCAACCCGGGGGGACGCTCAGGATTCTGGCGACCGAGGACATCGACCATTTCGACCCGACGTCGGGGGCGCTGGTCACGACGATGAATTTCGCCCGCGCCACGGTGCGCACGCTGATTTCGTACGCCGGATCGACCGATGAGACCAAGCGCATCACGCCGGAAGGCGACCTCGCGACCGAGGTCCCGCAGCCGACCGACGACGGCCTGACCTACACCTTCAAGATTCGGGAGGGCGCTGCCTGGAACGCCCCTTCAGGTCCGCGGCAGATCACCTCCGCCGACTTCGAGCTCGGCATGAAGCGGATGTGCAACCCGGCGCTCGGGTCGGCCGCCCTCACCTACTACACCGGTCTGATCGCGGGCCTCTCCGCCTTCTGCGACGGCTTCGCCAAGGTGCAGCCCACGGTCGAGGCGATGAAGGACTACATCACCAAGAACGACATCTCCGGCATCGAGGAACCCGACGACAGCACGGTGGTGATTCACCTCTCGCAGCGCGCCGGCGACTTCATCTACATGCTGTCGCTGCCGACTTCGGCGCCGGCGCCGGTCGAGGTTCTCGACTACCTGCCCGACAGCCCGGACTATCGCGCCAACTTCATCGCCAGCGGCCCCTACACGCCGGGTGACTACGCGCCCGACACCTCGCTGCAGCTGGTGCGCAATCCCGCCTGGAAGGCGGAGACCGATCCCCTGCGCAAGGCCTATGTCGACGAGATCCAGCTCACCTTCGGGCTGACCGTCGATGCCATCATGCAGCAGATGCAGTCGGGTGACAGCGACATGACCTACGACGTGACCATTCCGCCCGCCGTGCTGCAGACGCTGACGGCGGCCGGCGACGACAAGCTGATGACCGTGTCGTCGGGCAACACCAACTTCATCTTCATCAACACCGTGTCGGGCAACAACAACGGCGCCCTCAAGGACGTCCGCATCCGCCAGGCGCTGAACTACGCCATCGACAAGGCCGCGATCGTTCAGCAGCAGGGCGGGCCGACCATTGCCAAGCCGGTGAACGGCATCTTCGGGCTCGGCGTCCTCGGCTATCACGAGTTCAGCCTCTACCCCTCACCCGACTCCAAGGGCGACCCCGCCAAGGCCAAGGCTCTGCTGGCCGAAGCGGGCTTCCCCAACGGCATCACGCTCAAGATGCCATTCCGCAGCAAGGGGATCGAACCGGCCATCGCCCAGACCATCCAGGCCTCGATGGCGCTGGCCGGCATCACCATCGAACTGACGCCCGTGACGGCGTCGGACTACTACTCGAAGTTCATGACCAACCCGGTCAACACCAAGGACGGCATCTGGGATATCGCACCCGTCGGCTGGACTCCGGACTGGGCCGGTGGCTCTGCGCGTTCCGTGTTCCAGCCGCAGTTCAGCTTCGATGGCACCCACCAGACGTACAACTACACCGACTACAACAACCCGACGGCCAACGACCTCGCGCAGCAGGCGATCAATGCCACGACGCCCGAGGAAGTCGGCAGGCTCTGGGCTCAGGTCGACGAGACGGTGATGGCCGATGCGCCGGTGGTGCCGATGATCGCCAACCTGATCGTGCTCTATCGCGGTGCGGCGGTGCAGAACTTCCAGCCCTACGCCCTGGGCGTGCAGGGCGACTGGACCAACGTCTGGCTGCAGCGCTAGACTGCCGGCAACAATTGCTCCCGCGCAGATTTGCGCGGGAGTTCGTCGATCGCATCGGGCGCATCGGGCGAGCCCTCGGGCCTCGCCGAAGCCAGCGGACGACGAACGGTCGAGTGGACGTGTTGAGGATCAGCACGCCGTCAGCTCCATAGTGCGGAGACCGCAGGCGTGACAGTTCTTGAAGCGCGCAACCTGACGGTCGACATCCCGACTGAGGACGGCACGATCCACGCGGTCCGCGACGTTTCCTTCACCGTCGATGCCGGAGAATTGTTCGGCATCGCCGGCGAGTCCGGTTCCGGCAAGAGCGTGCTCACCCAGGCCATCCTGGGCTTGCTGCCGACCGCAACGATCGCCGGCGAGGTTCTGCTCGAAGGCCGCGACCTTCTCGCCCTGACCCAGCACGAGCTGCAATCGATCCGCGGCTCGCGGATTGGAATGATCTTTCAGGATCCGATGTCGAGTCTTCATCCCTACTACTCGATCGGCAGTCAGATCACCGAGATGATCCAGGTGCACGAACGGGCAGAGCGCCAAGCCGCGCGACGGCGCGTGGTCGATCTCCTGGCGCGCGTCGGGATCGCCGACGCAGACCAGCGGTTCGACGACTTTCCGCACCAGTTCTCGGGTGGGATGCGCCAGCGCGTCATGATCGCCATGGCACTGGTGCTCAATCCGCCACTGGTAATCGCCGACGAGCCGACAACGGCGCTCGACGTCACGGTGCAGGCGCAGATCATCGCTCTGCTCGACGAGATGCGTCGCGAGCGCGGCACGACGGTGCTGATGATCACCCATGATCTCGGCCTGCTCTCGAGCATCGCCGATCATTTGATGGTCATGTATGCGGGGCGCCGGATGGAGATCGGACCGAGCGGCCCGTTGTTTTCCGCGCCCAGCCATCCCTACACCGCGGGCCTGCTGGCGTCCTCGCCGGCCAACTACGAGGCCGGTGCGGAACTGGTTCCGATCCCCGGGCGGCCGCCGAGCCTCCTCGAAACGCCCCAAGGATGCGCGTTCGCGCCGCGTTGCCTCAGCGCGATGGCGGTCTGCACGCAGCAAGCGCCTCCCCTCCGCGTCTACAGTGATGGCATCGAGACATTGTGCTGGCTGGAGTCGGCGCCACCGGATCGCGCGGCGACCGCCGCGGAGGCTGTCGTCCCGAAAGTCGACACATCGAGCGACATCGTGGTCAAGGCCGAGGGCGTTCGCCTTGCCTTTGGCGGAGGTGGACTGTTCAACCGCAATTACCGGCTCGAGGTTCTCAAGGGGATCGACCTCGAACTGAGGACCGGCGAGACACTGGGGCTGGTCGGCGAGAGCGGCTGCGGAAAGTCAACCCTGGCGCGCGTCATCGCCGGGCTGATCCCGATGACCGGCGGCCGCATCACGCTGATGGGCCACGATCTGTCCGAGGTGGATCCCCGCACCTGGCAGACGCTGCGCAAGCAGGTGCAGCTGGTCTTTCAGAACCCCTATGGCGCACTCAACCCGCGGCGCCGGATCGGGGCGATCATCGGCGACCCCTACCGCATCCACGCCATTGCGTCGGGCAAGGCGCGCAAGGCCGAAGTGCAGCGGCTGATGGAGTTGGTCGGGCTCAACCCCGAGCACTACAACCGCTTCCCGTCCGAGTTCTCCGGCGGCCAGCGCCAACGCATCGGCATCGCCCGGGCACTCGCCCTAAACCCTGCTCTGATCATCTACGACGAGCCGGTATCGGCGCTCGACGTCTCGATCCAGGCCCAGATTCTCAACCTGATGCGGTCGCTGCAGCGGGAGCTGCGCCTCACCTATCTGTTCATTTCGCACGATCTGGCGGTGGTTCGGCACGTCTGCAACCGGATCGCCGTGTTGCAGGCCGGACAGATCGTCGAGATGGGCGAAGCCGAAGCCATCTATTCGTCGCCGCAGCATCCCTACACCCGCGCCCTGCTGTCGGCGTCGGTCGTATCGCCACCGCGCCACGGCGTTTCGGGGCGGCAGCTGCTGCACTCAATCGAGGCGGACGCGGCATGAGCAGCGAGGCCGTCGCTCCGGTCATCCAGCGCGGGTCGTGGGCCCTGACTGCTCGCCGCCTGTTGCGCGACCCGGCGAGCATCGCGGCCCTGGGCTTCATCGTGATCGTCGTGGCCTTTGCGATCCTGGCGCCGGCGTTCGAGGCGTGGACCGGGCACTCGGCGATTGCCCAGTACCGCGACACCGGCATGTCGGCGATGGGCCTGCCGGCCGCACCCAACCGGGAGTTCGTGTTCGGCACCGATCACCTGGGGCGCGACGTGCTGGTGCGTCTCGCCTTCGGCGCCAGAGTCTCGCTCCTGGTGGGCGTCCTTGCCGCGCTCTGCGCCTCGGTCGTCGGTGTCACGGTCGGCATGACCGCCGGCTATTTCGGTGGCCGCGTCGACAGCGTGCTGAGCCGGATGATGGACCTCGTGATGAGCGTGCCGTTCCTCTTGTGCGCGCTGGCGCTGGTCTCGGTGTTCGGCCCGAGCCTGCAGCTCAGCATCGGGGTCATCGTGTTCTTCAGCTGGACCACCATGGGGCGCGTCATTCGCGGCCAGGTCATCTCGCTGAGGCGCCAGGAGTTCGTCGAAGCCGGCCGCTCGCTCGGCGCCGGACCGCTGTCGATCATGTTCGTCGATATCCTTCCCAATCTGAGCGTGCCGATCATCGTCTACACGACCATGATGATCCCCGGCTCGATCGTGTTCGAGGCGACGTTGTCGTTCCTCGGCATGGGCATCGTGCCACCGGCGCCCAGCTGGGGCGGCATGCTCGCCGACGCGGCCAACAACTCGCTCTATCTCGTCGCCTGGTGGCTGGTGTTCATCCCCGGCACCGCGCTGCTGCTGACCACGCTCGCCTTCAACATCTTCGGCGACAGCCTGCGCGACGCGCTGGACCCGAAAGGCCGGCCGCGGCCGCGAGCCAAGCGCAAGGGAGTCCAGCGATGATCCGCCACCTCGCCGGCCGTGCGGCGTTCGGGGGGCTTGTCCTGTTGACCCTCAGCGTCTTCGTGTTCGTCCTGTTCTTCGTTGCACCGGGCGACCCCGCCCGCATGATCGCCGGAGACAAGGCGACGGAGGCACAGCTCATCCAGATCCGCGCCAACCTCGGCGTCGACCGCCCCATCACCGAGCAGTATTTCCGCTTCCTGGGCAAAGCGCTGGTGGGCGATCTCGGCTTTTCCTACCGCAACCAGCAGCCGGTCGCCAAACTGATCGTCGGCCGGCTGCCCGCGACGCTGTCGCTGGTTATCGGCGGCGTGCTGGTGTGGCTGGCCGTCGGAATACCGGTGGGGATCATGTCGGCGCGGCATGCCGGCGGTGTCCGGGACCGGGTCGGACAGGGGTTCATCCTCGTCGGCCTCAGTTTCCCGACCTTCGTCCTCGGCATGACCTCGCTCTATCTGTTCTACTTTCTGCCGCGGCAGGCCGGCTTCACGCTGCTGCCCGGCGGCGGGTTCAAGCCCTTCCTGCCAAACCCCCTCATCTGGGCCTGGCACATGATCCTGCCATGGAGCACGGTGGCGCTGACCAACGCGGCGGTCTACGCGCGATTGACGCGCGGCCAGATGCTCGAGGTCATGGGCGAGGACTATGTCCGCACCGCCCGCGCCAAAGGTCTCAGCGAGCGTACCGTCGTATGGAAGCACGCCATGCGGGCGGCGCTGACGCCGCTCGTGTCGCAGCTGGGTGCGGATGTCGCCGTGCTGCTCGGCGGCGCTATCGTGATCGAACAGGTCTATGGCTTGCAGGGCGTCGGTGCGCTCGCCGTCCAAGCCGTGGCCAACCTCGACCGGCCGATCATCATCGGCGTGGTGCTGCTTGGCGGCCTCTTCATCGTGGTCACCAATATCATCGTCGACATCGCCTACGTGCTGCTCGATCCACGCGTCCGCTAGAGGAACAACCGATGCCTGTTTCCGCCTACACCATCCCCGGCATGCACATCCGCGATCACCTTGTTCCCGTCCCGCTCGATTGGTCCAGGTCGGACGAGTCCGAAAAGATCGAGGTGTTCGTCCGCGAGGTCGTCGACCCGGCACGGCAGAACGATGATCTACCGCTGCTGGCGTTCCTGCAGGGTGGCCCGGGAGGAAAATCGCCGCGACCCGCCGGTGGTGGACCTCCCTGGCTCGCCGAGGCGATCAAGACGCACCGGGTGATCCTGCCCGATCAGCGCGGCACGGGTCGCTCGAGCCGCATCGAAGCGGCCACCATGCGGCGCTTTGCCGACACACAGGCCGCCGCCGGCTATCTCGCTCTGTTCCGCGCGGATTCGATCGTCGCGGACTTCGAGCATGTCCGAAAGACCGTGTTCGGAGGCAAGCGCTGGCAGACCCTGGGCCAGAGCTATGGCGGCTTTCTGACCCTCACCTATCTGTCGACATTCCCCGAGGCCCTCAGCGCCTGCTACGTCGCCGGCGGGCTCGCGAGCCTCAGGCCTTCGGCCGACGAAGTCTATCGCCGCACCTACCCGCGCGCCGCGGCCAAGACCGCCATCTTCTACAAGCGCTTTCCGCATGACGTCGAGCGGGTGGCCGCGCTGGCCGATTTCATCGACGGCAACGACGTGCGCCTCCCCGATGGCGATCGCCTGACGGTGAAGCGGTTGCAGACCATCGGCATCGACCTGGGCATGGCGCCGGGCCACGAGAACGTCCACTGGCTGATCGACGAGGCGTTCTCCGCCCCCGGACAGCTGTCCGATCACTTCCTCGCCGCGGTCATGACCGCAACCAGCTACGACGGCAATCCCCTCTTCGCGGCCCTGCAGGAGAGCATCTACGGCCATGGACCCGGAGCGACAGCGTGGGCGGCCGACCGCATCCGCGGCGAGCGTCCCGAGTTCGACACATCCGCCCGGCCGCTGCTGTTCACCGGGGAGATGATGTTCCCCTGGATGTTCGAGGAGATTCGGTCGCTGACGCCGTTCCGGCACGGGGTGGAGGCGCTCGCCATGCGCGAGAGCTACCCCGAGCTCTACGATCCGGCGCGGCTCGCGGCCAACGAAGTGCCGGTGTCGGCAATCGTCTATCACGACGATCTCTATGTCGACGCCGCGCTGTCGCTTGAAACGGCGCGGGAGGTCGGCAATCTGACGCATTGGGTCACCAACGAATTCGAGCATGACGGCATCCGTCAAAGCGCCAATGTGTTCAAGCGTCTGCTTGAGATGGTGCGAGAGCGCGGCGGCCCCATCGCCTGAGCGATGATAGCGGGAGGAGCGGTCATGCGCTGGAGCGAGACGGTGACCATGGTGGAGGCCCACGCAGGAGGTGAGGTCGGCCGGATCGTCACCGCTGGCGTGATCCTTTCGCGTGGCCCTGTTCGACCGCGACCGGCCCGGCCTCACGTGGCAGGGTGGATGGGGCATCGGGCCTCGATGCCGGACTCGGTTCCCGTGATTCTTGCGCTCGTCGCGCGATCCGCGGGTTTTCCATGCGGTCGGCCACGGCCGCTACGGCCTGAGCTATTCCGCCAGGACGGCCCGCATCGTCGCGGACCTCATGTCCAGGCGGGGGATTTGACGGTCGACATCATGTTATCATAGTAATATATCCAGATGTTGCGGCGCCTCAGGCTGGGAAACCCGATTTGACCAAGACCGTGCTGCTCGCAGGGCTCTTTCACGAGACCCACACCTTCCTCAGCCAGACGACCGGGATTGGCGCCTTCCGGGAGACGGCCCTCCACATCGGCCCGGACATCATCGGCCGCAATCTCGGAAACGGCTCGCCGACCGACGGTTTTCTCGAATACGCACGGCTCAAGCGGTGGGAACTGGTCCCCAGCATCCAGATGGCCGCGATGCCCGGCGGCGTGGTCGAGGATGTGGCGCCAGCGCTGTTCCGGCGCCATTTGTTTGCGAGCATCGAGGCCTCGGGCGACCAGCTCGACGGCATCTTCCTCGTCCTCCATGGCGCCATGGTGAGCCAGACCTGCGACGACGTCGAAGGTGTGCTGCTGGGTGAACTCCACGACCTCCTCGAGACGCGGGGACTCCGCATCCCGGTGGTCGCCGTTCTCGACCTGCACGCCAACGTCTCGCAGGCCATGATCGACTTCACTAGCTGCGTCTGCGCCTACCGCGAAAATCCCCACAACGATGCGCGGCGGGCCGCGATGCGCGCTGCGGGATTGCTCGATGCGCTGATGGACGATCCGCATGTCGCCCAGGTGCACCTCGCGACCCGCTATGTGCTGCCCCCCACGGGAACCGGATCGGCCGACAACCCGATGAAGGCGGTCCTCGCGGCGGCCCGTGCGATCGAGGCGGCGGACCCCGACATCCTGTGCATCAACGTCATGGCCGGCTACGCCTACGCCGACATCGCCGACTGCGGCTTCAGCCTCAACTGTTCGACCCGCGGCGATCCGCAGACCGCGGTGCGGTATCTCGAACAGCTCCGGCAGGTGCTCGAACAGCATATCGCGGAAGGCTATCCGGACGAAGCCGTGCTGGCGGACGTGCTGGCCAAGGTCGATGCACTGCCACCGGGCAAGGGTCCGGTTCTGCTGGTCGAGCCGGCCGACAATATCGGCGGCGGCACGCCGGGCGATGCAACCGACGTGCTCGGGCCCCTGCTCGCCACCGGACGTCGCAACATCGTCGCCGTTATCAACGATCCGAAGGCGGTCGCGATCTGCGTCGCGGCCGGCCTCGGCAGCGACGTCGCGCTGTCGATCGGCGGCAAGACAGACCGGCATCACGGCGCGCCGGTCGCCTTCGCCGGCTCCGTCCAGCACCTCAGCGACGGGCGCTTCGAACTCGAGAACCCGAAATCGCATCTGGCATCGATGCTGGGAACGCATGCGGAGATGGGGCCCTGCGCCGTCGTGGTCAATCCGCAGGCGACGGTGCTGCTCACCAGCCGCAAGATGCCGCCGATGGATCTGGGGCAGCTGCATTCGCAGGGGATCCGGCCGGAGGACGCCGACTACGTCATCGTCAAGGCGGCGGTGTCGCATCGCGACGCCTATGGGCCGATCGCGCGAGCGAGCTTCAACGTCGACAGCGCAGGGCTGGGCACCAGCAATCTCAAGCGGCTGCCCTACAAGAATCTCGCCGGGAAAATTGTCTCCCGGCGCTAGCGGCACCGGTGTGGTCGAAGCGGCGGGGCGGAGTGCGCCACGCCGCCCGAGGGTCGTCCTAGATTTTGTTGGCCGCCTTGAGCTCGGCGTCGAGCTTCGCCTGGTAGGCGCGCTTTGCCGCTTCGTCCGGCCTGGCGCTCTCACCGTAAAAGACGAAGCCCAGGGCGCGGCGCGAACGGGTCGGCGAGCGATTGGGGCTGGCCCAATGCACGGTTTTGCAGTGGTGCATCAGCAGCATGCCGGCGCCGCCCGGCATCGCGACGGTGTTGGCGATATCGTCGGGCGTGCCGAAATCGGTGATGCCCTGCGAAAAACCGAGGATCTCCGAACGGCCATGCGGACGCCAGCCCTCGCCCCGATGCGAGCCGCGGACGTATTGCAGGCAGCCGTTCTCCGCATCGACCGGCTCGAGGGCGAGCCAACCGGTCACCGCCTGCGGTGGATCGATCTTGAAGTAGTAGCCATCCTGGTGCGGCGGGGTCTGCTTGCCGATCCCCGGCGGCTTGTTGAAGTATTCCATGTTCTGGGCGATCGCCGGCTCGCCCAGCACGGTCTCGGCGAGGTCGTGGACGAGGCTGCTCTTCAGCAGGTCGCTGAAGAACGGATCGTAGCGCTCGAGGAACATCATCTGCTTGACCGTGGCGCGGTTCGCCTTGTCCTCGTAGTAGACGTCGGTCTCCGACATCAGCGGCACGCAATCGCGCAGGTAGCGGTCGAGCTCGCGGTTGATCTCGGCCATCCGCTCGGCATTGAACAGCGGCCGGACGGCGATGAAGCCGTCGCGGTCGAAATCGTCCTTCAGCGTCGAAGTTTCGGGTACTTTCTTCGACAGGCTCATCCATTGCTCCTGAGGTTGCGGCCATCGCGGCCGGTGGTCATGAGAGGCCATCGGCGCGGCGCCGTCATCTATCGGGACCGACAGCGGCGTAGGAAATCCGATCATACGCCGCAGCTTCGCATGGCCAAACGCCATGGCATATGAGATCGCCCCCCGTTCACTGGAGCTGCGCGACCACCGGTTCGGCCGGATCAACAGGCGCATGCCGATCGGACCCGTGCGATGGCCGTTCCACGACCTGTTCTGGCTACACGAGGGCAAGGCCACCATCCGGTTTCCTGAGCTGTCGGCGCGCCTCGACCTGGTGGCGCCGGCCGGCGTGCTGATCCGTCCCGGCACGCTGTTCAGCGGGGCGCCGGTGGGTGCCTTCGCCACCGCCTCGATCTGCCATTTCGTGCTCGGCGGGGACACGTCCGCGGCGGCGCCGGGCTACCTGCTGCCCAACGCCGACGAGGCACTGCACATCCAGCACCTCTTGCGCCTCTGCATGCACCTGGCGCGCCGCAACCGGCCGGACGAGCTGCCACGGCGGCAACGGCTGCTGGCGGCAACGTTGGACGGTTTTCACGCGCCCGGCGAAACGAGCAACGCGGCGGCGGACGAGGACAGGCTCGCCAGCGCCTGGAGCCAGGCCGGGCAGAACCTCCACCGCATGCGGACACTGAGCGACGTCGCCGCCTTGCTGGGCGTCAGCGAGAGCGCGCTGCGCGCCATGCACCGGCGGGCCTGGGACACTTCTGCGGGCGAACGACTGCGCGACCTGCGGCTGACCCGCGCCGAGGAACTGCTGGTCGCCACCGGCCTGTCGCTGAGCGAGATCGCCCGCGCCGTCGGCTATGGCCACGCCGCGACGCTCTCCGCCGCCTTCCGCCGGCGCCGCGGCAAGACGCCCGGTCAATACCGCCGCTGGTCCAATCCCTTCGCCTGAGAGGAGCCGTTCGTGCACCGTCTTGAAGAGTTCGTCATCTACCGCAATCCCGATCCGCTGCTGGTCAGCCGGCAGGCCACCTTCCCCGGCATCGTCCAACTGCCCGGCGGCGACCTCGTCGCGGTGTTCTCGATCGGTCAGGCGTTCGATGCCGCCGACACCCGCGCCCATGTGAGCCGAAGTTCGGACAACGGCAGGACGTGGTCGCCGCCGGTCCGGCTCAACGCGCATGAGGCCGTGCCGGAGGAATCCGAGAGCTTCAAGCCGCTGCTGCTGAGCGACGGCAGCCTGATCGCCACCGGCTACGTGTTCGTCCGCCCGACGCCGCTGGCGCCGGTGGTCGACCCGCAGACCTTCGCGCTGCTCGAGCTGCGCAACAAGGTGAGCTTTTCGTCCGACGGCGGGCGGAGCTGGTCGGTGCCGGGCTATTTCGATATCGAGGGCCAGCCGCTCGAACTCTCCGGCCCCTGCATCCAGCTCAGGTCCGGCCGCATCATCGGCGCGACGGCGCCGTTCCATCTGGGTAAGACCGGCCATGCCGGCTGGATCATCGCCAGCGACGACGGCGGCAAGAACTGGCGCAAGCTGTCGGAGTTCTTCCGCTCTCCCGCCGGCAATGTGTCGACCTGGGAAAGCCGGCTGTGCGAAATGGCGCCCGGCCGGGTGGCGGTGATCTTCTGGGCCTACGACAACGCCGCGGGGACCAACCTCAACAACCATCTCGTAGTCTCGAACGACGGCGGCGAGACCTTCGGCCCGGTCCGTGATACGGGGATCAGGGGCCAGGCCTCGAATCTCATGGCGCTCGGCGGCGACAAGCTGCTCACCATCCACTCCCACCGCGAGGCGCCGGTGGGTCTGGTGGTGCGGCGGGTCGACGTGAGTGGCAGTGGCTTCGCGGTCGAGGAGGAGCTCGACCTGTTCAAGGATGACGCGATGGCCAGCGATTCCGCCGACATCAAGAAACAGTTCGGTAGCCTCAAATTCGGGCAGCCTTCGCTGGTGAAACTGCAGAACGGGGAGACTCTCGCCGCCTGCTGGAGTTTCGAGGACAGCCAGTACGTGATCAAGGGATACAGAATAGCGCTCTAGCGCTGTCAGGAAGGAGCGGCGGCCATGTCGTCGCGGGCGGAAGACCTGGGGCCTCCCAGCGGGACGGAGGTGCAGTCGGATTACGACAAGATCCGGCGTATCCCCTATCTCTACACGTTCAACGTGCTCAACACGGCGGCCCTGCTGTGCACGGTCAATACGCCGCTGGCGCTCTATGCCGCCGAGCTCGGCGTGTCCAAGGATCGCATCGGGCTGCTCGGCGGCATCATGCCCTTCGCCCAGGTGCTGTGCATCGCCTTCCTGCCGCTAGTGGTGCAGTTCAGCCAGCGCAAGACCTCGGCGTTCGCCTATGGCAGCCGCTATCTGTTCGTCCTGCCCTGGCTGCTGGCGCCGATGTTCCTCAGTTCGCCCAGTCTGGTGTTCTGGATCCTGTTCGGCGCAATGGTGATGTTCTCGGCTTTCCGCACCCTCGCCGAAACGGCGCTCTGGCCCTGGTCGCAGGAGTATATGCCGCGACAGTTCCGCGGGCGGATCAGCGGCATCACCTCGCTACTCATGCTGCCGATGGCGCTGATCGGCTCGCTCCTCGTCCAGCTCTGGCTCGACAGCCAGTCCGGCATCGAGCGGTTCTATCCGGTGTTCGTGGTCGGCGCGTCGATCGGCCTCCTCAGCGCCTTCACCCTGCTCGGACTGGGCGGCGGCCGGCCGCGGGCCGGATCGCCGCGCGGGCTCGACGCGATCCGCGCCATGGGCAAGCCCGCGCGCGACCGCAATTTCTGGCTCTACCTCTACTCCTCGGGCACGCAGTTCTTCGCCTACACGGTGATCAGTCTGTTCCTCGTGCTGTTCTTCCGCGAGCGGCTTGGCATGAGTTCGGGGCAGCTGGTGCTGATGGCCGCGTTCATTCCGCTCGGCGGGGCGGTCGGCGGGCTGATCGCCGGCTGGTTCGTCGACCGCTACGGCACCCGCGCCATCCGGGTGACGCTGCAGGGACTGCAGGTCGTGCTGCTGCTCGGGCTGCTGCTGGTCAACAGCTCCCTGCCCGCCCCGCAGATTGTCGCAAGCCTGATTTTCTTCCTGTTCGGCCTGCTGTTCCAGAGTTCCATATCGGTGGGCGGCATCTACATGCTGAACTACGTGCCGCCGGCGCAGAAGGAAAACTACATGACGCTGGCCTACGCCACCGACGGCATCATCGGCGGCGGCGTCACCTTCCTCGCCGGGATGCTGCTGCAGTTCCTCGAGGTTCGCCCGGTCGCCGTCCTGGGTATGTCGCTGGGGAGCTACGAGACCCTGTTCGCGCTGAGCGCGCTTATCATCGTTACCTCGGCGATCAGCTTTGCCTCGCTCAAGGAGGAAGGCGCCACCGGGGTGCGCGACTTCTTCGGCCAGTTCGGCCGGGGCAGCGCCATCCGCGCGCTGCTCAGCATCCACCGCTACGGCGCGCTCACCTCCGAGGAGCGCCGGCGCGAGCTGACCTACGGCTTCGGCGGTACCCGCAGCGCGCTGGTCAAGGAGGAGCTGATCGCCGCCCTGAGCGATCCCAGCTTCGACGTCCGGCACGAGGCCATCCAGTCGCTCGGGCGCCTGCCGCGAAGCCCGGCGGTGGTACGGGCGCTCGAATCCATGCTCGCCTATGAGGGACTGGTGGAGCTGCAATACGCCGCCCTCGCCTCGCTCGGCAGGCTCAAGGCGCGCGAAAGCGGGAGCCGCATCGCCCGCTTCCTCGAGAGCCCCAATCCGCTGCTCAGGGCGCGCGCCATGCGGACCCTCGGCGATATCCGCGACGACACCTATCTGCCGCGCATCCGGGCGCTGCTGCGCGACGATCCGGAGATCGATTGCCGGCTCGCGGCGGTGTCGGCGCTGGGCAAGTTCCGCGACGACCAAAGCATCGACGGGCTGCTCGAGATCTATCGGCAGCTGGTGGCCGACGATGTCAGCATGGCGGGCGAGCCGCGCAGCAAGGTGGTGCTGCTGGCGCTTGCCAAGATCCTCGACTGGGAGGAGAGCTTTTCGCGCGAATGGCGGCGCGAGGAAAAGATCGTCGGCTATCGCCTGCCCAGCCTCGTCGGGCAGCTGGCCCACGCGCTGCGCCGCATCTCGACCGAGGAGTCGAGCCAGCACTCGCGCCTGCTGACCAAGGCTGCCGCCGGGCTCAGCGCCGGCAGCACCGCGGAAGGGTTCAAGGCGCTGCAGACGCTCAGGCCCTATGTGGCGGCGAGCGGCCACCCCGAAGCGGCGATGGTACTCAAGATCATGGATGGCACGCGCGACATCGAGCAACCGCACCGGGCGCTGCTGATCCTTCTGGCCCTGGCGATCCGGCCGCTGCTGGCGGCTTAGGGCCGGAGCCGCGCCCAGCGGATATCGAGAGCAGCGGCCTCGCCGGCGTAGAACACCACCAGCACATCGCCATCCGGCAGCGCCTCCGCATAGGGCAGGCCGAAATTCCACAGCCCCATGCTGGCGAGCATGTCGCCGGTGTCGGCGCTCGCCGCCTCAGGGCGCGGATGCTCGTAGACCGTCACTTCGGTGGCCGCGTCGAACGGCGCGTCGAGGCCCGTCGCCAGGCGCGCCCGGATCGACTGGCTGCCGAAACGGTCGACCCAGGCGAGGATGGTCCGGCCATCGCTCAGGATCGCCGGTCGCGCCGCCTGATCGGACACCCCGATATCCTCGGGCGGTGCCCAGGTCCGGCCGCCGTCGCTGCTGATGCGGCGGTGGATGTCGAGGCATTTGGTCGTCGCCGTGTCGTAGGTCCAGGCGAACGAGGCGATGCGCCCGTCCGGCGCGACGGCGCAGCGCAGGTCCCAGTTGAAAATGCGGCCGCTCGGGTCCTCGGCGACAGTCACCGGCGCTGACCAGGTCGTCCCTCCGTCGGTGGAGTGAAGATAGACCGCCCGCTGCAGCCATTTCGAGCGGTCGAGATAGGGCTTGTTGGTCTCAATGCTCATCGCCAGCCGGCCGTCCTGGAGCTTGAGGATGGGGCTGGTGAGGCTGGGCGGACCGATCTCGTCGGGCATCGGCACCAGCCGCCAGGGCGTCCAGGTCGCGCCGTTGTCGGTCGAGTCCGCCACGAGGATCGCCATCGGCAGGCAGCCTTCGGTCTCGGCGTTGAACAGCGGCTGGCCCGGGTAGCTCGTGCGATCGACCCACATCGCGGCGGCAAGCAGGCGGCCGGGCGCGAGTTCGGTGACGTAGCAGAGTTTCAGGGTGCCGGCCTTGCCGCCCACATCCGGAGGGACGAACGGGAAGACGGGGCCGTTCCAGCTCGTCCCACCGTCGCTCGAGCGGTAGAACTCGATTCTTTCATGACGAGAATCCTTGGTGTCGCCTGACCGGAGCGTCGCCAGCAGCGTGCCATCGGCAAGACTGGTGACGGTCGGGAAGGTCAGGTTGGCGCGCGTCGTGCCCGGCTCGGCGCGGCTCAGGATTCCCGACGCAACGATGCGCATGGCGCGGCTCCTCAGATCAGTTGCACGGGGACGCCCAGCCGCGACGATCGCCAGGCCGCCTCGACCAGGGCCACCGCAGCGCGACCTTCGGCGCCGGAGACGGTCGCAGGCCGGTCGTCGAGCACATCGTCGACGAAGGCCTGGGTCTGGGTGAAGAACGCCTCGAGCCGCACCGGATCGAGCGGCCGGTTGACGTAGTCGATCGGCGGCTGTTCCCACACCGTGGTCCACTGATCGTCCTTGGCCAGTTGCACCTTGCCGTAGGCATCGACGTCGATCATGCCGGTCTCGCCGACGATGACGTAGCGATGCTCGGAGTTGGGCAGGCTGGGCTTTGGGATCTGGTAGCTCATCCAGTGCTGGGCGATGGCGCCATCGGCGAAGGTGAGCTGGGTCATGGCGTTGAGCCCGCCATAGGGCACCTCGCCGAAAGTCTTGAGCGTCGCAAAGACGCTCTGCGGTTCGGCCCCGGTGAGGAAGCGCATCAGGTCGAAGAAGTGGACGCCGGTATCGAGGAAGGCGCCGCCATGGGCGTCCTCGCCGGCCCAGGGACTGGAGTCGACAACGTAGCTGGTGAACAGCGAACGGCCCTGCAGCATGCGGATTTTCCCGATCGCGCCATCGGCGATCAGCTTGCGGGTTCGCCACAATGCGCCGCGAAAGCGTTGTGTCTGGATCACTTCGAGGCGCACCCCTGCCCGGTCGCACGCCTCGATCATCCTGGTGCAGTCGGCGACGCTGGTGGCCATCGGCTTTTCGACCAGCACGTGCTTGCCGGCTTCCGCCGCAGCCATCACCTGCGCGCAATGGTCGGCATGCGGCGTCGCGACGAGGACGGAGTCGACGTCGCCCCGCGCCAGCAGCGCCTCGTAGGTCGGCTCGTAGGCGGCACCATAGTCGGCGGCGAGACCGGGAGCGCGGCGGCCGCCGGAGATAGCGACGAGCTTGGCGCGAGTGACGTGCCGGGTGATGCACTCGGCGTGGGTGCGGCCCATATAACCCGAGCCGAGAATGGCGATGCGCAGCTCAGCCACCGAAAATCCCCCGCGGTGAAGCTAGACTTGTTTGCGGCCCGGCCAGCCCATCAGCAGCCGCACGTCCATCTCGGCTTCGCGGGCCTTGGCCTCGTCCTTGTAGATGCGCATCACGCACTGCGGCTTGTTGCGGTCGATGACGTCGTAGACGAGGTGGTAGCCGGTCTTGTCCATGATCGGCCCGACCCAGCCGGCGCAATGGTCGCAATAGCGCCCGAAGGTCTCGGCGTCGTTGTCCTTGGCCTTGGTGAGGCTCGGGCAGAGGTTCATCCTCAGCTCGAAGCGATCCTCGTTCACGTCGATGTCGAGGTCGCAGTTCTCCTCGTCCTTTATCACCGACCAGTATTGCCGCATGCCCTCGAAGCCCTTCTCGCGGATCAGCTCGAGGATGTGCTTTTCCTGGTTCTTGCTGATCTCGAGGAAGTAGCGCTCGAGATCGGCCTCACCTTGCCGCTCAAGGAACTTGAACACTTCGTTGTAAAAGCGGGTGAAATGGTCGCTCGGGATCATGCGCGCCTCCGGATCACCTGGCGGCACGCGCCGTCGCCGGTGATCACGGTGTCGATCTCGAACGGGGTGCCCTCGGCCATCGCCCGGTTGGTGACGATGGTCTGGTCGCAGAAGTGCGGCGACACCGAGGGGGCGATCTTGTTGACGTGATGCCAGGCCGGGCAGCGGCGCACGGTGAGGACGATCTCGTCGGGCCCGACGGCGATGTCGAAGTCGGCGTGCTCGCGCTCGAAGAAATGTTGCCAGTGCCGGACGAGTTCGTCGGCGTCGCCGGCCAGCAGGTGGCCGCGGATGTCGCGATAGACGTCCTTGCCGACCCGGGCGAAGATCTCGTGCATCGCCTCGATGCCGTAACGGCTGACGATGAAATCGATGGTCGTGTTGACGGCGCCGTGGAAATCGAGATGGACGTTGCCGTCTTCATTGTAGCGAAGGGGTCTTTCGTCCGCGCTGGTCATGGCGACCGCCTGAAGAGGGATTTCCCCCCAACATAGGTGGCCTCGACCTCGAGCGACAGCCGGTCGAGCACGGCGAAGTCGGCGAGCTTGCCCGGCTCGATGCTGCCGATGTCGTGTTCCATGCCGAGCACGCGGGCCGGCACCAGGCTGGTGGCGTAGGCCGCACGCGTCAAATCGGCGCCGGCGAGCCGGACATAGTTGCCCATCGCCTCGTCGGGCGTGAGCGATGAACCGCACAGCCCGCCGTCACGGTCGACCACCGCCTTGCCCCGGGCGCTCCGTACCCAATAGCCGGGATAGAACTCGAAGTCGGTGTCCTCGCCGCCGGCGTATTTGTTGGCGTCGGTTTCGAGGAACACGCGATCGGGCGGCAGCTGCGACAGGATCCGCATGAGTTTGGGGTCGACATGGATGCCGTCGCAGATCAGCCCGAGCGCCAGATTGCGCTCGGCCAGCAGCGCGTCGGTCAGCGACATCACGTGCAGGCCCATATTGCCCGGCGGCAATGTCGGCATGACGTTGTACATGTGGGTGACCGCATCGATACCCCACGAGACGTAGCGCGGCACGTCCTCGGGAGCGGCCTTGGAGTGGCCGAGATGGATGCTGACGCCCGCCCGTTTCAGCACGCCGATGAAGGCTTCCGCCCCCGGCAGCTCAGGCGCCACGGTCACCGCCTTCAGCTTTCCGTCCGCCGAGTCGAGCAAGCGCTCGGCCAGCTCGATGCTGGGTTGAACGATGTTCTCGATGTTGTGCGCGCCCGGCATGGCAAAGCACGGACCCTCACTGTGGATGCCCAGCGCCCGCGCGCCGGTGGCTGCATCCGTCTCGTGCGCCAGACGCGACAGCACGTCCCTGGTCGTCTCGGGCGGCACGCAGCTGATCGAGGGCAGGAACCCGGTGACGCCGTGCGCCAGCAGCAGCCGCGAATTGTGCGCGACGCCCCCGGGATCAGCGTCGTTGTAGAGGTGGACATCGAAGCCGTGCTGGAGCAGGTCGATGATGCCGGGGAACACGATCCGCCCGGCCGCGTCGACCTCCTGCCAGTCCTCGCCGGTCGGCGTGTCGGGCATGACGATGGCGGCAAAACGGTCGCCGTCGATCAGCAGATCGCGGTCGATTTCGCCAGCCGGGGTCACCAGCGTGGCATTGCGCCATCGTTGTCTCACTTGCAGGGCTCGCATCCCTATAGTATATTGTCATGATAATCAGTTAACATTGGATTTCAAGGGGAAAATGGCTGCGCCCTGCGTATGCATCACCGGCGCGACACAGGGCATCGGCTTGGCCATCGCCGAGGCCTTCGCCCGCCGCGGCGCGCGCCTCGCGATCAACTCGCATCAGCCAGACGACGCGGCGCTGGCTCGGCTGAGCGCTCTGACGGAATGCCATTTCATCCAGGCCGATCTGTCGACCGTGACCGGGGCGCGGCAGCTGATCGAGGAGGCGTTCGCCAAGCTCGGGCGGCTCGACACGCTGGTCAACAATGCCGGCACGTTCCGGGACACCGATTTCGAGACCCTGAGCGAGGCGAGCTTCGAAGCCACCTTCAATCTCAACGTCAGAGGTTACCTGTTCGCGGCGCAAGCCTTCGCCGCCAAGGTGACGCCCGGCCGGGAGGGAGCGAGCATCGTCTGCGTCGGCTCGACCAACTCGCTGGCGGCAGAGAAGAACAGCGTCGTATATGACGCTTCGAAAGGCGCCGTGCTGATGCTGATTCGCTCGCTGGCCGTGACGCTCGCCGCCCGCGGCATCCGGGTCAACGGCGTCGGGCCGGGAATCGTCGAGACGCCGCTGACGGCCAAGGGGCTGAGCCAGCCGGGTGTCCTGGCCGCCCTGACGGCCCAAATCCCGCTCGGCCGCATCGGCCAGCCTGTGGATATCGGGGCGGCAGCGGTGTTTCTCGCCTCCCCCGAGGCGAGCTATATCACCGGCCAGATGCTATATATCGACGGCGGAATTCTCGCCAACCAGATGTCATGGGAACCCCGGCCTTGAGTATCGATCTGTCGCCGCGCCACCTGCAACTGCGTGACATGCTGTTTCGCCGCTGGAAGACCAATGGCGTCAAAGTCGGCGACAAGATTGAATCGCAGAACGAGATCGTGAAATTCTGCGAGTTCTCGCTGATCACAGTCATCAAGACGCTGAAGGACCTCGAAGCCGAGGGGATCATCAGGCGCCAGGTCGGCAAGGGCTCGTTTCTGGTCAAAACGCCGTGGAGCGAGGCGCATCACCGCGTCGGCTTCTTTTACAACCGCGACATCGTCGGCGGCGGCATCTTCAACAACGACTTCTACACCAAGCTGGTCGTCGCCTTCGAGAAGGGTGTGGTCTCCGACGGCCACGAGTTCATCCTGGGCAGCTTCACCCACAAGAGCATGCCGATCCACATGTGGGATGCACTCGATGTCGTGGTGCTGACCGGCATCACCAAGGAGACGCGGCTCGAGCGGCTGGCCGAGACCTCGAGCCAGGTGGCGATCATCGACCTCATCCTGCCGGGCCTCCCCTATCACTCCTACCGCATCGACTTCGAACCGGCGTTCCAGCAGATGTTCAAGAAGTACGACGGCAAACGGCAAAAATACCTCTATCTCAACTCGACCATCAGCTCGAGCGAGCAGACGGCGCGCCTCGAGGCCTTCAAGCGGGCCTGCGCCGCCAGCAAGGTGCAGCAGGAGCTGAAGGTGATCTCGGTCAACCAGGAAACCGGCGCCGAGGACACCGCGGAGCTCGAGGCGGCGCTTGCCTCCTACCAGCCCGACTTCGTCTGCGGCTATTTGCACCACAGCTGGGTGCCGCTGATCGCCGCCCGCGCCAAAAGGCCACCCAAGGTCTATCCCTACAGCCTCGATTCCGATCGCCCCAGCTTCCAGGTCAAGTCGGACGAGTGGATGCAGCAGGTGCTGACCAACATCTATGCCAATCTCGAAGACCGCAAAGCCGGCGCCCAGGTCTTCAGCTTCCCCGCGACTTTCAGGCCCTGAGTGCTCACCGATGCCCCTGCTGAAAATCGTCGACGCCGGCGCGCGATCGCAGCTGCCGTTCAGCCCCGGCATCATCGCCGGCGACTTCATGTATGTCTCCGGCCAAGCCTCGGTGGAGGCCGAGACCGGCGCCATCGTCAGCGACAGTTTCGAGGGCGAGATGCGGCGTTCGATCGCCAATTTGCGCGCCATTCTCGAGGCGGGCGGGCTGAGCCTCGATCACGTGATCAACGTCAAATCCTATGTCGCGGACGAGGCCGATCTGGCGCTCTACAACCGCATCTACCCGGAGTATTTCGGCAGACCCGCCCCGACGCGCAGCACCATCGTTGGCGTGCTCGGCACCAAGCTGAAATTCGAGCTCGACTGCGTCGCCTACCGGCACGCCACCCGCCAAGAGGCCGGCTGACCGTTCAGAAGAACGTCAGCACGCCGTCGACGACGTCGTAGTCGTCGGTGACGATCGGGATGAACCGCCATTTGTCGAAGGCCGTGCACGGGTGCGAGATGCCGCAGCCGACGAGATCGCCGACCTGCCAGTCCGCATCGGGCCCGAGCCGCACATAGGCGTGCTGGTCGTTGGTCGCGAACACCGTGCTGGCGCCGACCTCGACGAACCCCACCCCCGGCCGGTAGCGCTTGATCGGCACCGGCAGCCCGGAATCGTAAGGCACGTCGCGTTTGCCCATGCTGAGGAACGCCAGCCCCGGCTCGGGCACGGACTGCACATAGGCCCACGCCTCGAGCGCCGGCCAGAGATCGACATCGAGGTGGCGGTGCGGATCGGCCTTGGCCGCGGCGTGTGCGGCGTTGTAGGCGCCTGAATCGTGAGTGACGTAACAGCCGCTGCGCAGCAGCACGCGGACTGGAATGCCGAGGTTGAGCGTCCGGAACCGCTCGGCGACGATGTCGAAATAGCTCGAGCCGCCGCCGCTGAGGATGAACTCGCCGAGGCCGGAGTAGAGCTCCTGTGGCAGGCTGCGAACCACCTCCAGCACGAAATCGGCCAAGGCCCCGACCGGGGCGGTGCCCTTGTCGAGGCCGGGGATGGCGCCCTCGAAGGTGGCGACGCCGGCAAAGCGGAACAGGGCCGGATCGGCGGCGGCGATGGCGGCGGCGAGCGCCCTGCCCTCATCGAGCGTCCTCAACCCCGTCCTGCCGCCAAGGGCGCCCACCTCCATCAACAGCTTGATCGGATGGCTGAGGCGCGTCCCCCCGAGATGGGCGGTGATGTTCCTGAGCTGTGCCACCGAATCGACGAAGCAGTGGAAGTCGAAGCCGGGATCGCGGTTCAGCTCGGCCGCGATGGTTTTGAGGTGCGACTTGCCGAGCAGCTGGTTGGCCATGACGATGCGGCTGACGCCATAGGCGCGCATCACCTGAACCTGGTTGACGGTCTCGGCGGTCAT
>JACRAF010000003.1 GCA_016213505.1 Devosia nanyangense | reverse complement strand
GGTCGCATCGCTTGGGTTTCTTCGGCTTACCGGCTCTTGCCGCTTTGACCGAACGGTTCCGACACCCCCGCCGCGGAGCAGCGCTGGGCGTCTCGCCTAGCAAAAACATTTCGGAGGCGCCCAGCGCTCTCCGTCCGTGGCTCCCTCTTGGCCACGGCAAGCCAAACCCCGAACGCCCCGGCGTGTCGGGTTCTTCGTGCTGGGCTGAATGGCCGGCCGTCGTGCCTCGGATTTGTCCGAGGTTGACCCGGAAGGGCGGCGCGCCATTCCATGGGGTGGAGACGAGGCGCGGTGATGGGCTCGGCCCACCCACCGGCTGCGCCAGCCCCCTCCCGGCAGGCGGGAGGGAGAAGAGCGGCGGGACCAGAGAGGATGGGAATGGCAGACGCCGGGCGGTTCGATCACTTCATTGCGGCGCAGGAGTCGATCTACAAGGCGGTGCTCGCCGAGCTGGGCAATGGCCGCAAGGCCAGCCATTGGATGTGGTTCGTGTTCCCGCAACTGCGGGGGCTCGGCCGCAGCGGCACGGCGCAGTTCTACGGGATCGACGATCTCGAGGCGGCGCGGGCGTATCTCAGACACCGCACGCTCGGGCAGCGGCTGATCGCCTGCACAAGGCTGGTCAACGCCATCGAGGGGCGCACGGCGCGCGAGGTGTTCGGCTCACCGGACGATCTCAAATTCCGCTCGTCGATGACCCTGTTCGGCCGCGCCGACCGGACCATCCGCGAGTTCCCGGCGGCGCTCAGAAAATACTATGCCGGCATAGAAGACCCGCAGACGCTGGAGCTGCTCGGGCTGGGGTAGCGCTACTTGAACAGCTTTTCGAGCGCCGACAGATCGGCATCGGTCACCCCGGTGAGCGCCGTTTCGGGGCCGCCGCTGTCGCCGGTGAGGCTCTGCAGCCCGAAATAGAGCAGCATCATCATGCCCACCAGCAGCGCCGCGCCGAGCGCGGTCGAGCCCAGCCCGCGGCCGAAGAAGCGGGTGGGAAAGAGGATCACCGGCAAGAGCGGCAGCACGACGCTCAGAACGAGGATGACGAGGTCCATGGCGGCACCCTACGCCCCGGCGGTGAAGGAGGCTTCGGACCGATCGGCGCAATTTTAGCGAGTGGGCTGGTCCCGCAAGCCGCGGTGCATCCGTTCCCGGTCTCGCGCGTTAAGCCAGCGACCAGCAACAGGAGCGTCACATGGGCAAACTCGACGGCGTCAAGGCGCATATGGAAGTGATCGGCGCCGATGGCGTCCATGTCGGCACCGTCGACAAGATCGAGGGCGGGCGGATCAAGCTCACCAAGGCCGACAGCGGCGAGGGCCACCATGCCGGCCACCACCACTATGTGTCGGCCGACCTGGTCGCCGAGATCGAGGGCAGCAAGGTGCGGCTTTCGGCCAATGGCGACGTGGCGGTGCTGCACGAGACAGAATTCGGCGGCGAAGAGGCGGACGACTGAGAGCGACGCCTCAGTCCTTGGCGTGGCCGTTGCCCTGCATCTGGTTGGCGAGTTTTTCGCAGCGGATGGCGAGCGCTTCGAGCTTGGCCTTGAAATCGGGATCGGTCTCGGCCGCCGCCATGGCGCGCAAATCCGCCGCCTGGGCGCGCAGGGTCTCGGGCGGTTTCATGACCGGTCAGGTCCCGGTGCGGGCAAACAGATCGGGCGCCGCGCCGGCGCCGGTCTCGTCGTCGGCCCACACCAGATCCTCGGCGCCGCAGCTGAGTTCGAGCGAAGCGGCGACGGCGGCAAGATCGGTCGCCGCCTGCTGCAGCCGGCCGGCGAACAGCGGCTCGCCGTCCTGGGCCAAGGCCTCAAACTGGTGCGCGAGATCGCGGAGTTTGACCGCCCGCGCCTGACAGGATTCGCACATGGCGCCCCTCCATTGGATGGCGCCACACTGGCAGGGCGGGCGCCGGCGTCTTTGATCCGGGTCAAGTTCGCCGGCGATGGGTGGCCTTACCAAGAGGCCCAGGCGTCCCTATCTGGACCGGGATTGCCGCCAAGGATGGTGCCCGATGTTCAATCTCCTGATCCTGCTCGTCGTCATCGCCATCGTTGCCGGGGCGCTCGGCTTTTCCGGTATCGCCGGGGTGGCGGCGACGCTGGCCAAGATCGTCTTTGCCATCATGCTGATCGGCATCGCGGTGGTGCTGCTCCTGGTGCTGGCCGGGCTGGCGATCCTGTTCTGACGCTTGCGGGGGGCCTCAGTGGTCCCTAAAACTGCACCAAACGGAGGACGTCCGATGCTCAACAGATCCCTTGCCGCCGCCGCGATCGCCCTGGCGCTGGCCTTTCCGGCGCCGGCCTTTGCCGAAACGAGCCTCACCGCGTTCGACGCCGCCAAGCAGGCACTGCTCGCCGTGTGGGCCGAACTGCCGCTCAGCGTGCGCGCCGTGACGCTGACCGAGGGCACCGCCGTGGGCTACGGCAATTACGTGTCGCGGCCCGGCCAGTCGTATCAGGTGGGCGAGCCCATCCATGTCTATCTCGAGGTCCTCGGCTATGGCTGGAAGGACAATGGCGACGGCACCACCTCCGAGCTGCTCGACGCCGACCTGAGCCTGATCGACGCCAGCGGGGCGACGATCGCCAGCCAGGAAAAATTCCTCAGCGCCAACATCGTGTCGCGCGAAAAGCTGCTCGAGACGTACCTGACGCTCGATGCGACGCTGAGCTCGTTCGATCCGGGCGAGTACAAGCTGCAGTACCTGCTGCACGACCGCGCCGGCGGTAAGGATGCCACCTTCGAAGTGCCGATCACGCTGACCGCGGCGCCGTAACCGCGGCGGGTGGCGCGGGGGCGCGAAGCGGCCTATATCGGCCGCATGACGTCCCTCCCCGCCCTCCGCTCCTTTTCCGCCGTCGTCTTCGATATGGACGGAACCCTGCTCGACACCGAGCTGGTGTTCAAATCGATCGTCTTCGAGGTGACGGCGGGCCTCGGCTTCGAAATGACCGACAACGTCCACGGCCAGATGGTCGGGTCGAGCCATGAGGCGACCAACCGGCTCCTGGTCGAGGCCTATGGCGTCGCCTTTCCATACGAGATGTTCGACGCCGAGTGCCGGCGCATCATGCATGGGCGGATGGCCCAATCGGTGCCGGTCAAGGCCGGCGTGCCGGAACTCTTGCGCGAGCTCAAGGCGCGGCGCATCCCGATGGCGGTCGCCACCTCGTCGCGGGCCCCGCACGCGCTGACCCACCTCGGCACCGCCGGGCTGCTCGACATGTTCCAGGCGATCGTGACGCGTGACGACGTGGTGCACCCGAAACCCCATCCCGAGCCTTACCTGACCGCGGCGCGGCATCTGGGGGTCACGCCCCAGAGCTGTCTTGCCATCGAGGATTCCCATTCGGGCGTCCGCGCCGCCCACGCGGCGGGGATGCAGACGGTAATGGTGCCCGACCTGGTGCCGCCCACCGACGAGGTCCGCGCCCTTTGCGACGCGGTGATGCTGAGCCTCCACGAGGTGCGCGCCGCGGCCTTCGCCCAGGATTTCGTCATCAGCACGTGATCGCGGCGCAGCGCCCTCCTCGCGGTCGACGGCCGCACCGGTTCGGCGCAATTTGAATTAACCCTGTCGGGTTGGCGCAAGCCCCCGAATACCATAGGCAAGTGCCTCTGATTTCAGGGGTTTCGCGGCGCCGTGGCGACCGTTAACCTTGCCTTAGGAAGCTAACGACTATGGTTAAAACCAGGTAAATTTGGGTTTCCTCTCCTGGAAAGCTCGTCTAGGGTGATTTTGGGACAACGGCCAAAAGCTGGTGCTGCCTTGGGGGCGGTGTCGGGGGAAGGACGGGGGATTGAGGGCTAACGCGCTACCTCGCGCGCTGCTGAATGTGATGGCCTTGAGTGCTGCGGCGCTCATGGGCTTTGCCATTTCGGCCCCGGCCCAAGCCGTCGACCTTCAGGTTGCCTACATCACCCCTGCCGAACTCACGCCCGCGCTCGCCGCCCAGCGGCTGCAGCCGGCGACCATGCAGCTCCGCCCGAGCTTTTCCGCCGACCAGCCGGCGCTGACCAACGATCTGCTCGCCGCCTATGTGGCGCGCCAGCAGGAACTCAAGCGCTTCAGCTCCTTTGACGCAGCGCCGACCGAACTGACCGAGGAAGTGCTGCTCGGCTACATCGACCGCACCCGCGGCACCAATCTGGCGCTCGACGCCATCGATTCGATCGCCGACATGCCGGCGCTCAACCCGGACATGCTCGAGATCTACGCGCAGAAGAAATTCGTGCCGACGGTCCGCAAGGTGAAGCTCTCCAATTCCGAAAAGCTCTGCCTGACGCAGGCGATCTATCACGAGGCGCGCGGCGAGAGCGAAGCGGGCCAGTGGGCGGTGGCCAACGTCATCATCAACCGCGCCATGTCGCACAAATTCCCGACAACGCTGTGCGGCGTGGTGTTCCAGAACGCCGATCGGGGCTTCCACAACTGCCAGTTCACCTTCGCCTGCGACGGCCGATCGGATTTCGGCACCGAGACGGGCGCCTGGAACCGGGCGGCGAAGATGGCGAGTGTCGCCTTCAACGAGTTCCAGCAGGGCGACCGGCCCGGCGTCATCCCGAACTCGGCGCTGTTCTACCACACGACCTCGGTCAGCCCGAACTGGTCCAACAAGTTCCGGCGCGTGGCGGCCATCGGCGCGCACGTGTTCTACGCGACCAACTGAGGCTCTCGAATCTGATGGAAAGGCGGCCCCGCGGAAGCGGGGTCTTTTGTTTTGGGCATATGAAAAGGACCCCTTCCCCGGGAGGAAGGAGTCCTGATGATGACGGGGTTCGGTCGGGAGACTACTCCGCCGCCATCGCCGCGGGCGCCCGTTCGAGCCGCCGCAGGTTTTCTTCGAACATCCGCGCCAGGCTGAGGGCCGCGGCGTCGTAGGCATCGGCGTCGGCCCAGTTGGCCCGCGGGTCGAGCAGGCGCTTGGGCAGGCCCGTGACCGCCAGCGGCACGGCGAAACCGAACACCGGGTCCGTCCGCATCTCGGCGTCGGCCAGTTCGCCCGAGAGCGCGGCGGTCACCAGCCGGCGGGTGGCGGCGATGTCGATGCGCTTGCCGACGCCATAGGCGCCGCCGATCCAGCCGGTATTGATCAGCCAGACCGTCGCGCCGCTCTCGGCGAGGCGCTGGGCGAAGAGATCGCCATAGACCTGCGGGTGATGCGACATGAAGGGCGCCCCGAAGCAGGCCGAGAAGGTGGCGACCGGCTCGGTGATGCCGCGCTCGGTGCCGGCGACCTTGGCGGTGTAACCCGAGAGGAAATGCTGCACCGCCTGCTCGGAGGTCAGCCGCGCGATCGGCGGGAGGACGCCGAAGGCATCGGCGGTGAGGAACACCACGGTGCGCGGCTCGCCGCCCCTGCCCTCGGGAACGATGGAAGCAAGGGTATCGAGCGGATAGGCGGCGCGGGTGTTCTCGGTCAGCTGCAGATCGTCGAAGTCGGCATGGCCGGTGACTTCGTGGATGATGACGTTCTCGAGCACGGTCGCGAAACTGTGCGTCGCCTTGTGGATCTCGGGCTCGGCGGCGGCGCTGAGCTTGGCCGTCTTGGCGTAGCAGCCGCCTTCGATATTGGCGACGCCGTTGTCGCTCCACAGATGCTCGTCGTCGCCGATCAGCGGCCGCGCCGGATCGGAGGAGAGCGTGGTCTTGCCGGTGCCGCTGAGGCCGAAGAACAGCGCCGTGTCACCGCCCGCTGCGCCGACATTGGCGGAGCAGTGCATCGGGAAGATACCGTTGAGCGGGGCATGGAAGTTGAGCAGGGAGAACACCGACTTCTTGACCTCGCCGGCATAGGCGGTGCCGCCGATGAGAACGATGTTCCGGCTCATGTCGAGAGCGATGACGGTGCCCGAGCGCGTGCCGTGGCGTTCGGGGTCGGCGACGAAGCCCGGGATGTGCAGGATGGTTGCGGCCATCGATGCATCGGGCGAGGTCTCGCGGATCAGGAGGTTGCGGATGAACAGGGCGTGCCAGGCTGTTTCGGTCACGACGTTGACCGACATGCGGAAAGCGGGATCGGCGCCGGCGCTCAGTTCCTCGAGGAACAGGTCGCGGCCCTCGCAATAGCGCAGCGCATCGGCGATCAGCAGATCGAACTGGGCGGGCGTCAGGGCCGCCGAGTTGGACCACCAGACATTGTCGCGGGTCAGGGCGTCGCGGACGATGAACTTGTCCTTGGGCGAGCGGCCCGTGTAGCTGCCGGTGGTGACGGCAAGGGCGCCCGCCGACGTCAGCCGGCCCTCGCCACGGGCCAGCGCCGTGGTGACCAATTGCGCCCTGTTGCCACCGCGCCGGAGCCGCGCGATGCCTTCGAGTTTGCGCAGAAGCTCCGCAGATTGAGCCATTTGTTCCTCTATCCAAGACAGATGCCGATACCCATCTACGCTTAGAGCGGGCACGGCACCGGGGAACAGCGGGCAATGGGTCGTAAGACGGAAGTCCAAGCCGGACACTTCGACGCGGACTGAATATGCAGCCGGGCCGGTTGGCTTCTCGTGCGTTCGAAGCGAAGTGAAGTGCCGTGACCGGCTTTTCTGACGCAGTTGCGGAGAATTCGGGGCGGCGGCCCAAGGAATGGCGGCTCAGGGCCGTCTAGTGTATAGCGGTTGGGCGCCTTACTTAGTGCGCAATTGTGGCAATCTCGTTCCCGCCACATTTGGCAAGCCCCGCCGAGCTGCCAACTGACTATAGAAAGGGACTTGGATGCCTAAGATCGCCCTTGTGGACGATGACCGCAATATTCTCACCTCCGTCTCGCTGACGCTGGAGGCCGAGGGGTACAACGTCTCCACCTACACCGACGGCGCGTCGGGCCTCGAGGGCCTGACATCGGATCGTCCCGACCTCGCCATTCTCGACATCAAGATGCCGCGCATGGACGGTATGGAGCTGCTGCGGCGGCTGCGCCAGAAATCCGACCTGCCGGTGATCTTCCTCACCAGCAAGGACGAGGAGATCGACGAACTATTCGGCCTCAAGATGGGCGCCGACGACTTCATCAAGAAGCCGTTCAGCCAGCGCCTCCTGGTCGAGCGGGTCAAATCCATCCTCCGCCGCTCGGCGCCGCGCGAGCCGGGCGTCGCCGGGACGACCGAGCCGCAACCGGGCAAGGCGCTGATCGAGCGCGGCGCCCTGGTGATGGACGAAGAGCGCCACACCTGCACCTGGAAAGCCCAGCGGGTGACGCTGACGGTCACCGAGTTCCTGATCCTGCAGGCGCTGGCGCTGAGGCCCGGTGTGGTCAAATCGCGCAACGCGCTGATGGATGCAGCCTATGACGATCAGGTCTATGTCGACGACCGCACCATCGACAGCCACATCAAGCGGCTGAGGAAGAAGTTCAAGGCGGTCGACGACGATTTCGAGATGATCGAAACGCTTTACGGCGTCGGCTACCGCTTCAAGGAACAATAAGGCACGATGGCTGTCACCGGACAGGATCTGCCGGGGCTCCGAAAGCCAGCAACGAACGCGCGGCGTCCCAATGCCGCGCTGTCGCGCCTGTGGGGCAGTATCGCCGCCGAGGCCGGCCGGCTGGTGTCGGCGGTGCAGCGTCTGCTGTCGCTTACGGTCTTTTCCAGCCTCACCGGGCGCATCATCTTTCTCAACCTCGTCGCCCTCGCGGTGCTGGTGACGGGCATCCTGTATCTGAACCAGTGGCGCGCCGGGCTGATCGACGCGCGCGTCCAGTCGCTGCGCGTCCAGGGCGAGATCATCGCCGCGGCCATCGCCGCCTCCGCGACGGTCGACAGCGACGTGATCCAGGTCGATCCCGACCGGCTGCTGCAATTGAAATCGGGGGGCGCGATATCGCCGCTCTCCTATTTCGATCCCAACCTCGAATTTCCGATCAATCCGGAGCGGGTCGCGCCGCTCCTGCGGAATCTCGTTACACCCACCCGCACGCGCGCCCGCATCTACGACCAGGGCGGCTTCATGATCCTCGACAGCGCCTCGATCTACGGGCGCGGCGAAGTGATCCGCACCGGCAAGCCGGTGGCGAGCAACGGCAGCGACTGGTGGACCACAATCATGTCGTGGGTGCCGGGTGACGATTTCCCGCCCTACCAGGAATACGGCGCCGGCGAGGGCACCAAATACCCCGAGGTCGCGGCGGCGCTGAGCGGCGCACCGGCCGACGTGGTGCGTGTCGATGCCGACCATCAACTGGTGATTTCGGTCGCGGTGCCGGTGCAGCGCGTGCGCGCCACGGTGGGCGTGCTGCTGCTCTCGACCCAGCCGGGCGAGATCGACTCGATCGTCGCCACCGAACGCTGGGGCGTGCTGCGCATCGCGCTGGTCGCGGCGACGGTGACCATCATCCTCTCGCTGCTGCTCGCCGGCACCATCGCCGGACCGCTGCGGCGGCTGTCGGAGGCGGCCGAGAAGGTGCAGACCTCGATCACCAGCCGCGCGGAAATCCCCGATTTCACCTACCGCACCGACGAGGTGGGGCATCTGAGCCGGGCGCTGCGCTCGATGACCTCGGCGCTCTACAACCGCATCGAGGCGATCGAACGCTTCGCCGCCGACGTCGCGCACGAGCTCAAGAACCCGCTGACCTCGCTGCGCTCGGCGGTCGAGACTCTGCCGCGCGCCAAGCGGGCGGAGGATCGCGAGCGGCTCAACGCCATCATCCAGCACGACGTGCGGCGGCTCGATCGCCTGATCTCTGACATTTCCAATGCCAGCCGGCTCGATGCCGAGCTGGCGCGCGAAAGCGCCGAGCGGGTCGATCTCGAGAAACTGGCCGACGCGATGGTCTCGATCCAGCGCGATCTCGCGGCGCCGCGCCAGGTTGCGGTGGTGCTCGAAACGCCGCAAGGCAAGCACCGGCCGATCACCGTCGGCCACGACAGCCGGCTGGCGCAGGTGTTCAACAATCTGATCGACAATGCAGTGTCGTTTTCGCCCGAAGGCGGCACCGTCTCGGTCACGATCAAGACCGACGAGGACCGGATCGTCGCCACCGTCACCGATGAGGGCCCCGGCATCCGCGGCGACATTTCGCGCATCTTCCAGCGCTTCTACACCGATCGTCCGGACGGCGAGCATTTCGGCGACCATTCGGGGCTTGGCCTTGCGATCTGCAAGCAGATCATCGACGCCCATCGCGGCACGATCACTGCCGAGAACCGCACCGACCGATCGGGCGCGATCTTCACCGTGACCCTGCCGCGGGCGGCGATCGAACGACCGGTGAGGCCGCGGCGATGACAGGCAAGACCAACATCCACGCCACCGGCCTCATGCTGGGCAAGACCGGGCTGATCCTGCGCGGACCGTCGGGGGCCGGCAAATCGCTGCTGGCGCTCGAACTGCTTGACGAATGGGACGCGCGGGGGCTGCCGGCAAAACTGGTCAGCGACGACCGCATCGACGTCGAATCGACGAGGTCCGGCCTCGTCATGCATGCGCCCAAGGCGATCGAGGGGCTGATCGAGCTGCGCGGCCGCGGCATCGTCAGCCGGCCGTTCGTGCAGAAGGCACCGCTCAACCTCGTCGTCGACCTAGTCGACGACTTCGAACGTATGGTCGAGGAGGATGCGCTGGTCACCGAACTGGTGGGCGTTTCGGTCGCCCGCTGCCCGGTGCCGCGCGCCGGCAAGCTCGACAGCCGCCACCAGCTGCTGCTGATCCGTGAGGCGCTGCGGGCACTTACGCCGGCCAAGGCGGCGCGCAAAAAAACCGCTTGAAACGGCCGACTCGGGGGGCGAAAACTCCCCGTCTTCGCATCGGATGGGCCCGCAAGCCGGGCGCCCATTTTTCGGTCCGAGACGGAGGCGTCGCTCAGGGGCGGCCTGTCAGAGGATAGTTCATGATTGGTCTGGTTCTGGTGACGCACGGTGCGCTCGCCGTCGAATTCAAGTCGGCCCTCGAACACGTCGTCGGCCCTCAGGAACAGATCGAGACCGTCTGCATCGGCCCCGACGACGATATGGAAGCCCGCCGCGAGGACATCATTACCGCGGTCGGCACGGCCAACACCGGGGACGGGGTGGTGATCCTCACCGACATGTTCGGCGGCACGCCCTCCAACCTCGCGATCTCGGTGATGAAGACGGTCGGCGCCGAAGTGATCGCCGGGGTGAACCTGCCCATGCTGGTGAAGCTCGCGCGGGTCCGCGGCGATCTCGAGATCAAGGCGGCGGTCACCATGGCGGCCGAGGCCGGGCGCAAATACATCAACGTCGCCAGCGAGTCCCTTGGCGGTTAACCAATGCCGGCCTAGATTTGGCCCATGGATGCAGCCGTGAATGCCGGCCGGGCGCTGGCGCAGCAAATCACCATCGTCAACCGCAAGGGCCTCCACGCCCGCGCTTCGGCGCGCTTCGTGCGCATGGCCGAGTGCTTCGACGCCGAGATCAAGGTGACGCGCGACGGCACCACGGTGTCGGGCGGCTCGATCATGGGGCTGATGATGCTGGGCGCGGGACCCGGCTCGACCATCCTGGTCCAGGCCACCGGTAAGCAGGCCCGCGAGGCGCTCGACGCGATTACGACGCTGGTCGAAAACGGTTTTGACGAGGACAATGAGGGCGTCGGGGCGGAGTCGTAACCGCTTGCCGAGCCATTCGAACGTAGCTCTCATGGCCTCTCGCCTCAAATCGCTCCACCGGAGCGATTTGCCCTGCGGGACGGATCGAAGGACATAAAGCTTTCTTTATATCCCCATTGCCGGAGGGCGTCCCCGTCTTTATAAGGCGGGCCGAACCTTCTTCCGGAGACCGCCATGGCCGACTATTCCGTCAAAGACATTTCGCTCGCCGACTACGGCCGTAAGGAAATCGGCATGGCCGAGATCGAAATGCCGGGCCTGATGGCGATCCGCGAGGAATATGCCGCAAGCCAGCCGCTGAAGGGCGCGCGCGTCGCCGGCTCGCTGCACATGACCATCCAGACCGCGGTGCTGATCGAGACGCTGGTGGCGCTCGGGGCACAAGTCCGGTGGGTCAGCTGCAACATCTTTTCGACCCAGGACCACGCGGCGGCGGCGATCGCCAAGGCCGGCGTCCCGGTGTTCGCGCACAAGGGCGAGACCCTCGAGGAATATTGGGAGTTCACCGACCGGATGATGGACTGGGGCCACGGCGAGACCCCCAACATGATCCTCGACGACGGCGGCGACGCCACCATGCTGATCCTCACCGGGGCCAAGGCCGAGACCGACCCCTCGATTCTGAGCAAGCCCGGCAATGAGGAAGAGGAAATCTTCTTTGCCACGATCAAGAAGCGGCTGGCGAAATCGCCGGGTTTCTACTCGAAGATCCGCGCCAATATCCGCGGCGTCTCCGAAGAGACGACGACCGGCGTGATGCGGCTCTACCAACTGCACGAAAAGGGCGAGCTGCCGTTCCCGGCGATCAACGTCAACGACAGCGTGACCAAGTCGAAATTCGACAACAAATACGGCACGCGGGAATCGCTGGTCGATGCGATCCGCCGCGGCACCGATGTGATGATGGCCGGCAAGGTCGCGATCGTCTGCGGCTATGGCGATGTCGGCAAGGGCTCGGCGCAATCGCTGAAGGGTTCTGGCGCGCGCGTGCTGGTGACCGAGGTCGACCCGATCTGCGCGCTGCAGGCGGCGATGGATGGGTTCGAGGTGGTGACACTGGAAGACGCCGCGCACCGGGCCGACATTGTGGTGAGCGCCACCGGCAACAAGGACATCATCACCGTCGACCACATGCGGCAGATGAAGGACATGGCCATCGTCTGCAACATCGGCCATTTCGACAACGAGATTCAGGTCTCGGCGCTGCGCAACTTCAAATGGACCAACGTCAAGCCGCAGGTCGACATCGTAGAACTGAGTTCCGGCAAGCGCATCGTGCTGCTGTCGGAAGGCCGGCTGGTCAATCTCGGCAACGCCACGGGACACCCGAGCTTCGTGATGAGCGCCTCGTTCTCCAACCAGACGCTGGCGCAGATCGAGCTGTGGACCAACGGCAAGGCGCTCGAGCACAAGGTGCACGTGCTGCCCAAGCGGCTCGACGAGAAAGTCGCGGCGCTGCACCTCGCCAAGCTCGGCGCCAAGCTGACCGAACTCACCAAAGCGCAGGCGGACTATATCGGGGTGTCGCAGAACGGCCCGTTCAAGTCCGAGCACTACCGGTACTGAGCGCCGGGGCGCGCAGCGTCCCCGGTAGGTATACCTGGACGCCGGGGCGAGCCGTTAACCATTCGTTCACTGTTCGGTCCGCGGTCAATCCCTCGCGGAATCGATTTGCCCGCTATGCACACGCACAAGGACTCTTTTGCGTGAATCCACCGCTCGCTATGGTTGTGTGATTCGGGGCTCCTCCGCCGGGCGGGCGGGTAGGTCCAGCGCCAGCGTTTCGGGCGATTGAGTGCCTGCCTTCGGGCGGGGCGGTTGGCGGGTTCAATTTTCCCAGGGTGACGCATGCGGCCGGACGGCTTCCGGAGACGATTGGGATTCGCATTTTGCGGTGCGGCCCCCTTGACGCTCCTGACGGCTGCGCCAGCGCTCAGCCAGGGCTTCAGTGCCTCGAGCCTCGTCGGCGCCGTGCCGCTCGCCATCACGCTGGGCGCCGGCGCCTTCGCGCTCCTCGCCATGACGATGATCCGCTCCATGATCCGCGACGGCAAGCTCGCCGAGCGCAAGGCCGCCGGCCGGATCGCGCATCTGCGCTCGATGGTCGACGACTACGAGGCGCTGCTCTCGGGCACCAAGGAGATCACCGTCGTCTGGAGCGGCAAAGCCGGCGGCGCGAGATATCTCGGCCAACCGGGAGCCGTGTTGCCGGCGGGCCGGCGGATCGAGGCGCTGCTCGATTTCGTCTCCTGGCTCGACGATGCCGATGCTGCCGCGATGAGTGCGTCGGTCAGCGCCCTGCGCGGCAGCGGCCGGGGCTTCGACCTTGTGCTGCAGACCCGCGACGGGCGGCAGGTGCGCGCCACAGGCTGGCCGCTCGGGGCGGGCGCGGCGCTGCGGGTGCGCCCGACGCGACAACAGAACGAGGCGATCCCTGGTGCCCGGCCGGACCCCGGCGCGGCCAAAGCGCTGCTCGGGCAATTGCAGGAGCCGGCCTTCCTCTATGGCGAGAACGGCAAACCGGCGTTCGCCAACGTCGCCTACCAGACGCTAGCCAAGGCGCAGGGTAAGCCGCACGCCACCCCCGCCGAACTGGCGGAGCTGGCGCAGCGCGAGCTGGCCGAGATCGCGCTCCCCGGCGCCCGCGGCGGCTATCTCAGGCTCAAGAGCGAGGCGGCACGGCCGGAGGTCGACGGGCTGCAGCACCTGAGCGCCATCATCGACGCGCTGGCGACGCCGATCGCAATCTTCAACGCCAGCCGCGAGCTGGTGCAATCGAACCGCGCTTATGCGGCGCTGTGGCGGCTCGACCCAAAATGGCTGAAGCCGGGAATGGATGAGCGCGCCATCCTCGACAAGCTCAGGACCGACGGCATGCTGCCGGCCGAGCCCGACTACCAGGCGTGGCGGGCGCGGCACCTCACCTCCTACCAGCTCAAGGCGCCGCGCGAGAGCGAGCCATGGCACCTGCCCGACGGGCGCACCGTGCAGGTGATCGCAGCGCCCGCCGGCCCCAAGGGCGGGGTGATCTATGTGTTCGAGGACATCACCGACCAGCTCAAACTCAAGAGCCAGCACCGGACGCTGATCGACGTGCAGCGCTCGACGCTCAACGCGCTGACCGAGGGCGTCGCGGTGTTCGGCACCAACGGACGGCTAACGCTTTCCAATCCGCGGCTGTCGACGCTGTGGAAGCTGCCGACCAACCTGCTCGAGACCAATCCCCATATCGACCAGATCATCGAGGCGGTGAGCCGCGCCCTGCCCGAGGACGGGGCGAGCCTGTGGCGCGATCTGAAGCGCGGCATCGTCGACCTCAACCCGACCCGCACCGACCAGAGCGGCCGGATCAACCGGGCCGACGGGCGGATGCTCGACTACGCCATCACCCGCATGCCCGACGGACAGACGATGATGACCTTCGTCGACGTCACCGAGAGCGCCAACTATCAGCGCGTGCTGACCGAGCGCAACGAAGCGCTGGTGACCGCCGACCGGCTGAAGGACGCCTTCGTCCAGAACGTCAGCTACGAGCTGCGTTCGCCTTTGACCAACATCATCGGCTTTGCCGACCTCCTGGCGTCGGAGGCGGTGGGCGGGCTCAACCAGCGCCAGAAGGCCTACACCGACTATATCCGCGCCTCGAGCGTGACGCTGGGCGTATTGATCGACAACATCCTCGATCTGGCGACGGTCGATGCCGGCGTCGCCGAGCTCAAGCCCGAATTGCAGGATGTGCCGGCGCTGATCGAGAAGGCACGGGCCGGGCTCGCGGCGACCTTCCCCAATGTCGATGGCGAAAAGCCGCTCAACCTCAGGATCGACATCCCCGAGGAGCTGCCGCCGCTGCTCGCCGACGGCACACGCATCGTGCAGGTGCTCTACAATCTGCTCTCGACCTCGGCGCGGTTCTCCGAGCCAGGCGGCCTCGTGACCCTCACCGTCGTCGCTCGCGGCGGACGGATGATTTTCACCGTCGAGGACGAAGGGGCCCAGACCAGCGAGGAAATGCGCGCCGCGCTCAACGACCGCGCCGACGGCGCGGGGAACGCCGGCCGGCAGCGGGGCGCGGGTCTCGGCCTCGCCATCGTCCGCAGCTTCGTCCACCTCCATGGCGGCACCATCAGCGTCGAGCGGCGCGAGCCGCGCGGCAGCCGCGTGGTGGTAAGCCTGCCGCAGCTCGAGGCGATGACCACGGCCGCCGAATAGGTCGCGCGCGCGGGCGGCCAATGCTATCCAGTTGCGATGGAGCCGGAGCGAATCTTTCTCGCCGACGACGACGCCACCGCCGCGCTCGGCGCGCGGCTGGCGGCGAACCTT
Source organism: Devosia nanyangense (assembly GCA_016213505.1). GTDB lineage: Bacteria > Pseudomonadota > Alphaproteobacteria > Rhizobiales > Devosiaceae > Devosia_A > Devosia_A nanyangense. The sequence goes on along the minus strand of JACRAF010000003.1, from coordinate 9,334 downwards.
GCGCCGGGCGACCTCGTGCTGCTTTCGGGCGGGCTGGGCGCGGGCAAGACGGCGCTGGCGCGGGCGATCATCCGGACATTGACCGGCGATGCAAAGCTCGAGGTGCCCTCCCCGAGCTATGCGCTGGTGCAGCCCTACGAGGCCGCCGGCAAGCCGGTGCTGCATGCCGATCTCTACCGTTTGCGGGAGGCGCGCGAGATCGAGGAACTGGGGCTGTTCGACCGGCCCGAGGCGATCGTTTTGGTCGAATGGCCGGAGCGTGCCCGTGAACTTCTTCCACGTTGTGTCCTGGCGGTGACCATGGTTGTGCCGGCGGACGGTCATGGCCGCGTCGCGGAGGTCGTCCGATGAGCCGGCGCGGCCTCTACACCATCGCGCCACATGCGCCGTTCCTCGTGACGCTGGTCGAGCGGATGCTCGACGGCACGCTGCTGGGCGACTGGGAGCGGGCGGGACCGTTCTGGCTTGCGGACGTGACGATCATCCTGCCGACGCGGCGGGCGCGGCTGACGCTGGCCGAGCTGTTCGCCGAGCGGCTGGGCGGGGCGGCGCTCTTGCCCGACATCCGCACCTTCGGCGGCGAGAGCGCCGACGAGGAGCCGTTCCTGCCGCCGGTCGATGCGCCGGCGCCGATGCCGCCGGCGAGCCTCATCGAGCGGCGCTTGACGCTGTCGCGGCTGGTCGAGGCGTTCGCCAAATCGGCGGAAGGCTTCGCCTCGCCGCCCAATGCCGCCGAGATCTTCTGGCTGGCAGATTCATTGGGCACGCTGATCGACGATTTCAGCATCGAGGACGTGGCCACCGGCAAGCTCGACGCGCTGGTGCCGGCGGACCTCGCGGCCAACTGGGAACAGATCCTCACCTTCCTCAGGATTGCGCTGACCGCCTGGCCGGAGATTCTCGCCGGGCGCGGCAAGGTCGACGGCGCGGTGGCGCGCAATGAGCGGCTGCGGCGGCAGGCGGCGACGGCGGAGGTAGTCTATGGCGGCCGGCCGGTGATCGCGGCGGGCTCGACCGGCTCGATCCCGGCGACGGCGGCGCTGCTCAAGGCGATTGCCGCTCTGCCGCGTGGCGCGCTGGTGCTGCCGGGGCTCGACACGACGCTCAGCGCCAAGCAGCACGAGATGCTGATCGAGGGCGAGACCACCCAGGGCCATCCGCAATATTCGCTCGGCAGGCTGCTGCGGGGGCTCGGCGCCGGGATCGCCGATGTCGAGGAACTGGCAGGCGAGGCGGCGCGGACCACGCTGGTGCGCACCGCTTTGGCGCCGGCCGACGAGACGACGCTGTGGGCCGGACGGCGCGACGCCATCGACCTTGCCGCGGCGCTCGATGGAGTCGGCATCCTTGCCGCGCCCAATGCCGATCTCGAGGCGCGGGCGATTGCGCTGGCGGCGCGGGCGGCCATCGCCGCCCGCAAGAGCGTCGGCATCATCGCGCGCGACCAGACGCTGGCGCGGCGAATAGTGGTTGAACTCGGCCGCCATGGCATCGCGGTCGACGACCCGGCCGGAACGCCGCTCTATCAGTCGGCGGTCGGCCGGCTGGCGCGGCAGGTCCTGGCGATCGTGGGCAACGATTTCGCCGCGGTCGATACCGTGGCGCTGCTGCGCAACCGGGCGGTGACACTGGGGCTGGAGCGTGCCGAAATCAGCCGGCACGCCAACCGGCTCGACCTCAAGCTGCGCGGCCAGCGGCCGATGGCTGGCCTCGCAGGCCTGCTGGCATTCGCGGCGGGTGACGAGCTGGAACCCATGCTGCGGAGGCTCGGCGAAGCGACGCAGCCGGTCGCCGATCTCGGCGGACGAGCGCAGATCGACGCGGGCACGCTGGCAGCGGCGCTGCATGCGGCCATCGCCGCCCTCAGCGGCGGAGACGACCTTCCCGGACTTGCCGAGTTCGAGCAATGGGCGGACGAAATGGCCGGCCTTGTCGATCGTGGCGCCGGTTTTCCACCGGTCAATCTCGACGGCGTGCTGGCCGCGCTGATGGCAGGCGCCAAGGTGCAGGCCGCCGAGCGGCGGCGCGACGACATCCACATCTGGGGCGAACTCGAAGCGCGGCTGCAGACCCCTGACCTGATGATCCTCGCCGGGCTCAACGAGGGCATCTGGCCGCCCATCGCCGATCCCGGGCCATGGCTCAGCCGCGGCATGCGGATCAAAGTCGGGCTCGAGCCGCCGGAGCGGCAGCAGGGCCAGGCGGCGCACGATTTTCAGATGGCGATGGGCAATGCCGAGGTGCTGCTCGCCTACGCGACGCGGATGGGGACTTCGCCGGCCCTGCCCTCGCGGCTGGTGCAACGGCTCGACGCGCTGATCGGCGAGACGGAAGCCAGGACATTGCGGGCGCGCGGAGACGTCTGGCTGGAGCAGGCGCGGGCGATCGACTTTGCCGGCATTCCCAAACCGGCGCGGCGGCCCGAGCCGCGGCCACCGGCGGCAATGCGGCCGCGGCGGCTGTCGGTGACCGAGATCGAGACGCTGATGCGCTCGCCCTACGATGTCTATGCCAAGCACGTGCTGCGCCTGCGCCGCAAGGAGCCGCTGGGGGCCGAGGTGGACGCGCGCGAGCGTGGAACGATGATCCACAAGGTGTTCGCGGCGTTCATCGAGGCCGGTCACGATTTCGACGAGCTCGATGCCGCGGCCCGGTTGATGGAGTTGGCCCGCGACGCCTTCAAGGGCCTCGATGCGATCGGCGAGCGGCGTGACATCTGGCTCAGGCGGTTCGAGCGGACGGCCGAGCAGTTCCTCGACTTCGAGCGGCAGCGACATGCAATCGGTGGGCGCGTGGCCGAGCTCAAGGGCGAGTGGGTGTTTCCCGATCTCGATGGCTTCGTGCTCAGCGGCATCGCCGACCGCATCGACCGCCGCAACGACGGCACGCTCGAAATCATCGATTTCAAGACCGGCGGGGTGCCGCAGCCCAAGGACATGACGGCGTTCGACGCGCCGCAATTGCTGCTCGAGGCGGCGATGGCGCGGGCCGGAGCGTTCCCCGGCATCCCGGCGGCGGATACGGCGGCGCTGACCTACATCAAGATCGGGCTCGGCCCCGCCGCGTTCCAGATCAAGCCGTTCAAGCTCAGGGCCGGGATGAGCCTGATGGCGGCCGTCGACGAGATCGGGCGGCGGACGCAGGGGCATATCGATGCCTTCCTGCTCCACGACGGGCTCCCGATGTCGGCCCGCATCCGGCCAAGGGCCGAGACCGGTCGTCGGCGCTACCCCGGCGACTACGACCATCTGGCGCGCACCGACGAGTGGACGCTGACGGCGGGAGTGGACGATCCATGACCCGGCAGCTCGTCAAACCGATGCCGGAGCACATCGCGCGCAGCCAGCGCGCCGCGTCCGACCCCACAAGCTCGGTGTGGGTGACGGCCAATGCCGGCTCGGGCAAGACCTATGTGCTGACGGCGCGGGTGCTGCGCCTGCTGCTGTCGGGGGTGAAGCCCGAGGAGATCCTCTGCCTCACCTACACCAAGGCGGCGGCGGCGGAGATGCGCGGGCGCGTCGCCGAACGGCTTGGCCAGTGGACGCTGATGGACGACAAGGCGCTGGTCGCCAGCCTCGCCGACCTCGAGGGCGCGCCGCCGACGGCAGCGATGATCCTGCGGGCGCGGTCGCTGTTCGCGCATGCGCTCGAAACGCCGGGTGGGCTCAAGATCCAGACCATCCACGCCTTCTGCGAGAGCGTGCTGCACCGGTTCCCCAAGGAAGCCGGAGTGCCGTTCGACTTCACCGTGCTCGAGGACCATGAGCGCGACACCATGCTGGTCGAGGCGCGCGAGCAGGTGATCGCGGCCGGGGTGCGCGGCACCGAGAACGCGGCGGCGGTCGAAACGCTGATGGGATTGCTCAGCGAATTCCAGATCGAGCAGTCGATCGTCGAAGCGCTGGGCCAGCAGCGCATTCTGCGCAAGGTACTGGCCGAGGCGCCCGAGGCGAAGCGGCAATTGCGCAAGCTGATCGGTGGCGCCGGCTCGATCGATGACGTGCTGACCGAGATCGACGAGGGCTATCCGCTCAGCGCAGCTGAGCATGCCGAGATCTTCGCGCTGGTGCGGCCCGACCCCAACGGCACCGACTTCGTCGACCGGCTGAGCCAGATCGATCCGGAGCGGCCGGACCCCGAGGCGCTGCTCGACGCCTTCCTGACGCAGGCCGAGCGCACGGCGCGCAAGACCTTGCTCAAGAAGGCCATAGCGGCGCCGATCCCCGAGATCGCCGCCCGGCTGGTGGCCGAAGGCGCGCGGCTCGAACGGCTGGCGCTGAAGTTGGTTGCGGCGGAACTGGTCGAGCGCAGCGAGGCGATGCTCACCATCGTTGCGGCGATCTCGGCGCATTACGAGGCCGCCAAGCGGGCGCGATCACTGCTCGATTTCGACGATCTGATCGGCAGGCTCGCGGCGCTGCTCGAGGACGAGGCGCTCGGACCCTGGGTGCAGTACAAACTCGACAGCGGCATCAGCCATATCCTCGTCGACGAGAGCCAGGACACCAATGCCGAGCAATGGCGGGTGGTCGAGGCGCTGGTCGCCGATTTCTTCACCGGCCAGAGCGCCGCGCAGCGGCCGCGCACGGTGTTCGCGGTGGGCGACCAGAAGCAATCGATCTTTTCGTTCCAGGGGGCCGACCCCGAGGAATTCATCACCGCCGGCCGCAAATATGAACTGAGCGCCCAGACGGTGCGGATGGAATTCCGGCGGCAGCCGCTGCACACGAGCTTCCGCACGTTGCCGAACCTGCTGGCCGCCGTCGACACGGTGTTTGCCCGCGAGGAGCTGCGGCTTGCCGCGCTGGAAGAGTCGGGGCTGGCCCACGATACGGCGCGGGCGGAGGGCGGCGGGGTGGTGACGCTCTGGCCGCCGATCAAGGACGTCGAGGACGAGACCGATCCCGCCAACTGGCCGACGAAGGCGCCGGATGCGATGACCAAGAGCGCGCCGCGGCGCGTGGCGGAGCGGATGGCGAGGGAAATCCGCGGCTGGATCGACAGCGGAAGGCCGCTCGGGCCGCGCGGCCGCGCGGTGAGGGCGGACGATGTGCTGATCCTGGTGCAGGTGCGCAGTGTGCTGTTCCACGAAATCATCCGCGCGCTGATCCGCGAGGGACTGCCGACGCCGGGCGCCGACCGGCTGGCGGTGACCACCCACATCGCGGCGCTCGATCTGATGGCGCTGGGCGACGTGCTGCTCAACCCGGCCGACGATTTGCAGCTGGCGGCGCTGCTGCGCTCACCGCTGTTCGAGGTCAGCGAGGACGACCTGCTGGCCGTGGCGCAGACGCGGCCAGCAGACGCCTCGCTGTGGTCGGCGCTGGAACGTTCTTCCATCGCCTCGGTGCGCGAGGCGCATGAGCGGCTGCATGGCTGGCGCAGCCGGCTCGATTTCGAGCGGCCGTTCAACTTCTACGCCGACGTGCTCTATGCCGGCGGCGGGCTCAGGCGGCTGCGGTCGCGGCTCGGATCGGAGGTCGACGACGTAGCGGCGCAGTTTCTCGATCTGGCGCTGGCCCATGAGCAGGAGGAGCAGCCGTCGCTGCAGGGCTTCCTCTGGGCGCTGCGCTCGCGCGAGGTGATCATCAAGCGCGAGCTGGGCGAGACCGGCGCCGGGGTGCGGGTGATGACGGTGCACGGGGCCAAGGGGCTCGAGGCGCCGATCGTCATCCTCGCCGATGCCGCTTCGACCGAGGAGGGCCGCGGCATGCGCACGGTGTTCATGCAGGCGAGGCCGCCGCTGTTCCTGCATGCGCCGAACAAGAAATCGCATGTCGAGGAGAGCCGGGACTTCAAGGTCGAGGCCGACGCGGCGCAGCGGCGCGAGTACTGGCGCAAGCTCTACGTGGCGATGACCCGCGCCGAGGACGAGCTGTACGTCACCGGCTATTTGACCAAGGCGCGGGACGGCGCCGACAGCTGGTACCAGGCGATCGAGACGGCGCTGCGGCCGGAGGCGGAGATCGTCGCCGACCCCGAGGGCGCGACAATGGCGCTGGTGTTCCCGGCCGAACGCGCCGGCGAGGTTGCGGCGCGGGCGAGCGCGACGCCGGCGGCTGCAGCAGCGGGCGGGCTCGATCTGCCCACCCTCCCGGCCTACCGGCTGCGGCGGATCGTGCGGCCATCATCGGCGCTGGCCGACACGGCGCCGGAGGCGGTGCTGGAAACCACGGCCGAACACATCGCCGACCGGCGCGATCCCGAGGCCGCCCGCCGGGAGGGCCTGGCGCTCCATGCGCTGCTGCAGCATCTGGGCCGGCTCGCTCCCGAAAGCTGGCCGGCGGTGATCGACAAGGCGATGCCGGTGCTGCTGCCGGAGGCGCCCGAGCGACATGCGGCACTGGGGCAGAAGGCCCGCTCGATCCTCACCCGACCAGACCTCGCGCAGCTGTTCGGCAGCAACAGCCGGGCCGAGGTGCCGATCCTGGCGCAGGGAACCCGTAACGGCCAGCCGGTCACCATCGCGGGACGGATCGACCGGCTGGTGGTGGAGCCCGACCGGGTGCTGGTGGTCGACTACAAATCGGACGCCATCGCGCCGGGGGCGCCGGAGGGGGTTCCGGCGGCCTATCTGGCGCAATTGGGCCTCTATGCACAGATTGCAGGCCTGCTCTTCCCAAGCCATGAGGTCGCGGCTGCCATCCTGTGGACCGGCCCGGAATCATTGATGAATTTGCCACAGGGGATCTTGCGCGAGGCCGTATCCGGTTTCACCATAGGGTGATACGACTTGCAGCTGTGCTGGACTCTTCCTAGCTTTTGGATCACACACCCGCCACCTGAAAACCAAGGCGAAATCCCAAAGGGAATCCCTCAACATGACAACCCACGTTTCCGACGCCAATTTCGGCGAGGAAGTCCTTTCGTCTAAAGAGCCCGTTCTGGTCGACTTCTGGGCCGAATGGTGCGGCCCGTGCCGAGCCATCGCGCCGGTCCTCGAAGAGCTCTCCAGCGAGCTCCAGGGCAAGGTCAAGATCGTCAAGCTCAACGTCGATGAGAACCCCTCGACCACGGTGAAGTACGGCGTTCGTTCGATCCCGACCATGATCCTCTACAAGAACGGCGAAGCCGTCGACATGAAGATCGGCGCCGGCACGCCCAAGGCCGGCCTCAGCAAGTGGCTGACCAGCTATGCGGCCTCCAACGCCGCCTGATCTCTGTCGCAGACTGACTGCAAACGCCGCCGGCTCGCCCGACGGCGTTTTTGTTTTGTCCGGGGGCGAGTTTGGCAAAGGATGCCTTCCGCCCGTCTCCGACTCGGGATAGCTTCATCGGCAATTACCGATGGAGGAACACTTGGGTCATCTGGTTTCGGACGCGACGTTCTCCAGCGAAGTGCTCAATTCGAAAGAGCCGGTGCTGGTCGATTTCTGGGCCGAATGGTGCCCGCCCTGCAAGGCCATGGACCCCATCCTCGACGACCTGTCGGTCGAACTCGCCGGCCGGGTGAAGATCGTCAAGCTCGACGTCGAGACCAATCCCTCGACGGTGGTGACCTACAATGTGCGGGCCATGCCGACGCTGATCGTGTTCAAGGACGGCGCGCCGGTCGACATGAAGGTCGGGGCCGGGCAATCGCGGGTGCAGCTGGTCAAGTGGCTCGAGAGCCACGCCTAGTGGACGATCGGCAGCTTCTCGCCAAGCCGTTCAATCTCGATGCGGATGGGATCGCCTGGGTGCGGGCGACGCTGGCGCGGCTGACGCCGGACGACAAGATCCGCCAGCTGTTCAATCTCCGTTCGGCGGGCAACGATCCGGCGACGCTTGCGGCCCAGCAGGCGTTCCGGCCGGGCAGCATCACCCGCGTGCCGGGGCCGGACCGGGCAGCGGAACTGGCGATCATCGCGGCGTTCAACCGGGCCGCCCCCTCGCCGCTCCTGGTTTCGGCCGACCTCGAGGGCAGCCGGCTGAGTCTCGGGGGTGGCACCGAGGTGCCCAATCCGCTGGCGCTCGCGGCGATCGACGATCTCGAGGTCACCGGCGAAATCAGCCGCATCATGGCCACCGAAGCCAGGGCCACCGGCATCAATTGGTCGTTCACGCCGGTGCTCGACATCAACGCCGCGTTCAAGAGCGCGATCGTTGCGACCCGCGGCTATGGCAGCGACGTCGCGACCATCGAGCGCCATGCGCTCAAGCAAATCGAGATGTTCCAGGCCAATGGGGTCGCGGCGACCGTGAAGCACTGGCCGGGCGAGGGCTTCGACGACCGCGACCAGCATCTGGTGACCACCGTCAACCCGCTGAGCATGGAGGCGTGGGAGGCCAATTTCGGCCGGCTCTACCGCGCCGCCATCGCGGCCGGGGCGATGAGCGTGATGTCGGCGCACATCGCGCTGCCGGCCTATGTGCGCAAATCCAATCCCGACGCCGGCATCGAGGCTTACCGTCCCGCCTCGATCAGCCGGCTGCTCACCGAGACGCTGCTGCGGCAGGAGCTCGGCTTCAACGGCCTGATCGTGTCGGACGCGACCGGCATGGGCGGGCTCAAGGCGTGGTCGTCGCGCGCCGACTATTTGCCCCAGGTGATCGCCGCCGGCTGCGATGTGATCCTGTTCGCCGACGATGCCGAGACCGACTATCGGTTTATCGCCGAGGCGCTGGCCGATGGGCGGCTGAGCTGGGCCCGCGTCGACGAGGCGATCCTCCGGCAGCTGGCGCTCAAGGCCGCACTCGGGCTGCACCGGGCGGACGCCGCGCGCCCGGCGCCGGACATGGCCGCCAACCGGGCCTATGCCGAGGCGGTCACGCGGCGGGCGCCGACGCTGGTCAAGGACATCAAGGGCCTGCTGCCGATCAATCCGCAGACGCACAAGCGCGTGCTGGTGTTTTCGACCGGCATCATCTTCCCGTTCATGCCCGAGCCCCTGCCCTTCGCGCTTCCCGACATGCTGCGCGGCAAAGGTTTCGAGGTGACGCTGCACGCGCCAGGCATGAAGGTCGATCCGAAGGCGTTCGATCTGGTGCTCTATCTCTTCGGCGAGGAGACGCTCTTGACGCGCGGCCATATCTTCCTCGACTGGCTCAGGCTCAACGGCGATTTCGTCGGCGCCATGCAGCGTTACTGGAGCGATGTTCCAACGCTGCTGGTGTCGTTCGGCTATCCCTATTATCTCTACGACGCGCCGCGGGCGCCGGCCTACATCAACGCCTATTCGACGACCGAGACGATGCAGCGCGCCGTGGTCGAGGCATTGCTCGGCAATCAGCCGTGGAACCGGCACAGCCCGGTCGATCCGTTCGCCGGGGACGCGCAGGCGCGATATTAGCCCCGCCCTTCCTCCCCTGTCGAAGACGGGGGAGGTGGCGCCGAAGGCGACGGAGGGGGTTG
>JACRAF010000035.1 GCA_016213505.1 Devosia nanyangense | reverse complement strand
TTCGGCTTACCGGCTCTTGCCGCTTTGACCGAACGGTTCCGACACCCCCGCCGCGGAGAAGCGCTGGGCGTCTCGCCTAGCAAAAACAATTCGGAGGCGCCCAGCGCTCTCCGTCCGTGGCCCCCTCTTGGCCACGGCAAGGTAAAACCCGGAGGACCGCGGTCCGTCCGGTCCTTCCGCTTGCGCGTAAATCCCGCTATCCAACCTCAAACAACGAAAAGACCCGTGATGAGCGAAGCGCCCTCCCGCCCCCGAACCGATCTGCCCGATTTCGCCCGCAACGCCGTCAATTTGGCGTCCGCCGGGCTCGGCGCCAAGGCGCTGTTCGCGACCGACGACTTCTTCGCCGAGGTCTCGCGCATGCTGGCCGATGCGCCGGCCGTGTTCATCGCCGACAAATACGACGACAACGGCAAGTGGATGGACGGCTGGGAGAGCCGGCGCAAGCGCACCGAGGGCCACGACTACGCCGTCGTCCGTCTCGCCGCCGCCGGCGTCATCCGCGGCTTCGACGTCGACACCTCCCACTTCACCGGCAACTACCCGCCGGCCTGCCGCATCGAGGGCTGCAACGTCAAAGGCGACCCCGGCGACGGCACCGCATGGACCGAGATCCTGCCGCTGACCCCGCTCGGCTCGTCCGCCCACCACTATCTGCGCAGCAAGTCCGAGAGCGTGTGGAGCCACGTGCGGCTCCACATCTATCCCGACGGCGGCGTCGCCCGGCTGCGCGTCTATGGCGAACCGCACATCGACGACATCGCCATGCGCGGCAAGACCCTCGACCTCGCCTCCGGCCTCAATGGCGGCCGCGTCATCGCCTATTCCGACGCCCACTACGGTGCCTTCAACCGCATGCTCGCGCCCGGCCGCGGCCTCGACATGGGCGACGGCTGGGAGACCCGCCGCCGCCGTACCCCGGGCAACGACTGGATCGTCGTTGCACTCGGAGCGCGTGGTATTCTCGAAAGCGTCGAGATCGACACCGCCCACTACAAGGGCAATTTTCCCGACAGCTTTTCGCTCCTCGCCTTCGATCTCGGCCGCGGCCTCGACGAGCTCGACGACGCGGTGGTCGCCTCCTCGATGTTCTGGCCCGAACTGCTTGGGCCCCAGAAGCTCAAGGCCGATGCCATCCACACCTTCGGCAAGGTCAGCGCCCTCGGCCCCGTCACCCACGTCCGCCTCAACATCTTCCCCGATGGCGGCATCTCGCGGCTCAGGCTGTTCGGGAAACTGGCGGAATGACCTTGCGGCCGCGGCTTGAGCCCACCTTCCTTCCCCCCTTGAGGGGGAAGGTGGATCGCGCGGAGCGCGAGACGGATGAGGGGTTGCCCGCCGATGCACGGCGCCTGCGGAACGGGGCTGCATGAAAGCCCTCACACCCGAACCCCTAACGCGCGAAAACTTCGCCCCCTTTGGCCAGGTGATCGAGACCGCCGGCGCCCACCACTATCCGATCAATTCGGGCAATTGCGAACGCTTCCACGATCTCGCCAGGGTCGAGCTCGGCGGCGTCCACGCCCGCCCGCTGATCTCGATCCTCAGGTCGAAGTCCTACGCCCTGCCGCTGACCCTCGGCATGGTCGAGCGCCACCCCCTCGGCAGCCAGGCCTTCTACCCCCTGTCGGCCCACCCGTTCCTCGTCGTCGTCGCCCCCGACCAAGCCGGCATCCCCGGCACGCCGCGCGCCTTCGTCACCGGCCCCGGCCAAGGCGTCAACATCGCCATGAACACCTGGCACGGCGTCCTCACCCCGCTCGAGGCCGATGCCGATTTTCTCTGCGTCGATCGCGGCGGCGAGGGCAACAATCTCGAAGAGCATTTTTTCGCCAAGCCGTGGCTAATCCGCGCGCCGTGAACCCGCACGTATTATTTCCTCCACATTCCCCCGCCACAGTCGGCGAGGGTGTTGCCGAGGGTGTCTTGATGCCGTTTCACAAAGCCGTTTTGCCGCTCGCTTTCGCCCTCTTTGCGTTCGCCGGCCCTGCCCTCGCCGAAAAGATCGATCTAGGCGGCCAGGTGACCTATCGCGAGCGCATCGCGCTGCCCGAGCTTGCCGTCCTCGAGATCCAGCTCGTCGACCAGACGCTGCCCGCCGCGCCGCCGCGCCTCGACGTCGAAGCCCCGATCGGACCCGGCCAGGTGCCGCTGAGTTTCACCCTCAGCTTCGAAGACACCATCATCATCCCCAACCACAGCTACGCGCTGATCGCCACGATCAGCGTCGCGGGCGGGCTGTTGTTCCGCAATTTCGAGCCCTATGTGGTGAACCCGCTGGCGCCGGCCGAGCCGGTGCTGATCGTCACCAGTTTCGTCGGTCAGCAAGCCGACCCCGCAACCGGTTCGGAGGAACCGGTGGTCCCGGCGCCGCCCGCCATCCTCGGCTCCACCTGGATGGCCGACGAGATCGGCGGCGTGCCGGTCGTCACCCGCTCGACCACCTCGCTCGCCATCGGCGACGACATGCGGGCGGGCGGGCTGGGCGGCTGCAATTCCTGGTTCGCCCAGGTCCAGCTCGACGGCGACGCCATCCGCTTCGGTGCCGTCACCTCGACCATGAAGGCCTGCGGCCAGAGCATCAACCTCCAGGAAAAGGCGTTCTACACCGCTCTCGCCGCGGCCGCGACCTGGCGGGTGGCCGGCGACGAGCTGACGCTGTACGGTGCCGACGGAAAACCCGTGATGGTGCTCGTTCGCTGATGGATACCGCAAAATTGCTGGCCCGACTGATGGATGTGATCGAGTTCGACATCGCGCCGAAAACCCGCGCCGGCGTCGAGAGGGGCAACAAGCTCTTCGGCGCCGCGATCCTGCGCAAAGCCGATCTGTCGCTGGTCGTCGCCGAGACCAACAACGAGACCGAGAACCCGCTCTGGCATGGCGAAATGCACGCCATCAAGCGCTTCTACGAGCTGCCGGCCGACCAGCGCCCCAACCCCAAGGATTGCCTGTTCCTCGCAACGCACGAGCCCTGCTCGCTCTGCCTCTCCGGCATCACCTGGTCGGGCTTCGACAATTTCTATTTCCTCTTCAGCCACCGGGAATCTGCGCAGAGCTTCGCCATCCCCTACGACATCCAGATCCTCAAGGCCGTCTACGCCGTCCCCGATCCGGACCGCGACGCGCCCGCGCCCGGCCGCGACCTTTACAACCGGACCAACGCCTACTTCACCAGCCACGACATGGCGCAGATGATCGCCGGCCTCGACCGCGGCAACAAGGAAAGCCTGACCGCCCGCGTCGACGACCTCACCGCTCTTTATGCCGACCTTTCCGCCATCTACCAGCGCGACAAGGGCAAAAAGGGCATCCCGCTCAGTTAGGCACTTAAGTGAAGGCTTCAGCATTGACAGCCGGTGCTCGTTCACTTAAGGCTAGGCTTAACTAATGGAGCAAACGATCGGTGCCTGAGCCCACGCCCAATCTGGACCTCATGTTCCAGGCCCTCGCCGACCCCACCCGGCGGGCACTGGTCGAACGGCTGAGCCGCGGGCCGGCCTCGGTCAGCGAACTGGCCCTGCCGTTCGCCATGTCGCTGCCGGGGGTGGTCCAGCATCTCCAGCTGCTGGAGCAGAGCGGACTGATCAAAACCCAGAAGATCGGGCGTACCCGCACCTGCACCATCGACACCGGGGCGCTGAGCCTCGTTGAAAAGTGGATCAACGACCGGCGCATCGGCTGGGAACGACGGCTCGACCGGCTCGGCGCGTTTCTGGACGCCGAGGACGAGAAGGGAGTGAAGACATGAAGCCCCGCACCGTGACCCATGCGAGCTTCACGCTCGAACGCCATTTCAGGCAGCCACCCTCGCGCGTCTTCGGTGCCTTCGCCGATACCCCGGCAAAGCAGGCCTGGTTCCATGGTCCCGACGACTGGGCGCGCGACGTCCACACCATGGATTTCCGCGTGGGCGGCATGGAAACCAGCAGCGGCGGCTCGCCGGGCGGTCCCGTCTCGAGTTTCCGCGCGCGCTACCAGGACATCGTCCCCGACCAACGCATCGTCTACTCCTACGACATGGATCTCAATGGCGACCGCATTTCGGTGTCGCTGACCACCATCGAATTCAAGCCCGACGGCGCCGGCACCCGCCTCGTCTTCACCGAGCAGGGCGCCTACCTCGACGGCTGGGACAACCCGGCACTTCGCGAAGAGGGCACCGCCCAATTGCTCGACCAACTCGCGAGCTTTCTCGACACCTGAAACAACGGATCGAAGGAGATCATCATGAGCGACCATTCCGTCGCGCACGGCACCTTTGTCGTCGAACGCACCTACCCCCATCCGGTCGAGAAGGTCTGGGCCGCCTGGTCCGACCCGAAACTCAAGTCGCAATGGTTCGGCGGCAACGGGGACAACCCACCGAAGGTCTTCGAGTTCAAACCCGGCGGGCGCGAGTCGAGTGCAGGAACAATTCCCGATGGCCCGACGTACAATTTCGACGTCACCTATCAGGACATCGTTCCACTGAGCCGCATTCTCTACAGCTACGACATGCACATGGACGGCAGGAAGATCTCGGTCTCCCTCGCAGCCATCGAGTTCTGGCCCGCCACGGGCGGCACCAAGATGAAGCTCACCGAATACGGCCTGTTTCTCGACGGCCTCGACACCGTCGCCCAGCGCCAGGAGGGCACCATCGGGCTGATGAACCAGCTCGGCGCCTTCCTCGACAGGCAATAGGAGAGCCCGGTGAGCAGCCTCGTGCTCATCGGCTCGGGCCGCGCTACGCCAGCAACCCGAACTGCAACGCGTAAGGCCGCTCTCGAACGGCGCACTTTACGCAGTCCATTCGCCGGCGTAGCAGAGCAGGTATGATCTACGACAACCTCCTCGCCATCGCCGCAAAGGCACCCGCCAGCAGCGGCTTGCGGCAGGGTGAGCAGTTCCTGTCCTATGCAGCGCTGGTCGAGCGCATCGCCCGGCTGGCTGCGGGTTTCGCGGACCGCGGCATCGGCCGGGGCGACGTCGTCGCCCTCCTGATCCCCAATTCGCCCGAGATATTCGTCGTCGCGCACGCGCTGTTCGCCATTGGCGCCATCGCCATGCCGCTGGGCACGACGGCAACACGGGCGGAACTGGCGAGCCTCGCGGCAAAGTCGGGCCTCGCCGCCATCGTTGCCGCTCCGGCGCACAAGACAGCCGCCGAGTCGCTCATCGCCGATGTTGCCCCTGCCGCAGCGCTGTTTCTGACCAGCGCCCTCGCCGATCTCGAGATCGCCGTCACGACTCCGTTGCCGAACCTGTCCGGCCAGACCACCGCCCTCTATCTGTCGTCCTCGGGGTCCACCGGCCTGCCCAAGATCGTGCCGCACACCCACGCCGAACTCATCGCCGACGGGGTACGCACCAGCACCACCTGGGACCTGCAGCCCGAGGATGTGGTCCTCAACATTCTGCCGTCCAATTTCGCCGTGGGCTTCCTTCTCGGCACGATGAATGCCGTCGCGCGCGGCGCGACGACGCTCTACTGGAGCGACTCGCTGCCATTGGCCCTGTCGCGCAAGAAACTGCTCGATGCGATGGTCGCGCACCGAGTCAGTTTCACTGGCGCGGTCCCAGCCATGTACGAGATCCTCGCGGCGCAGGGAGGAGCCTTCGACCTCTCGGCCCTGCGCCTCGCCTTCTCCGGTGGAGCGGCGCTGAAGCGCCCGATCTTCGAGGCGATGCGCGCTCGCTTCGGCATCACCCTGCGGCAGGCCTATGGTTCGACCGAGGCCATCATGGTGTCGCACAACACTTCGGCCGATCCCGATGCGAGCTGGGCCTCGGTCGGACGGCCCGCAGGCGATGCCGAGGTGAGGATCGCGCCATACGAGACCGAACTAGGACCCGATGTCGGCGAGCTGCTGGTGCGCTCGTCCTCGCTGATGCAGGGCTATCTCGGCGAGCCGGCGGCGAACGCGCAGGCTTTCGACGATGGCTGGTTCCGTACCGGTGACCTCGCCTCGCTCGACGACGAAGGGCGGCTCTTCATCCGCGGCCGCAGCAAGCTCCTGATCGAAGTGTCGGGCTACAAGATCGACCCCATCGAGGTCGAGGAGACTCTCGCGGCGCATCCATTGGTCGAAGACGCAGCCGTGATCGGCGTCCCCGACACCCGCAGCGGCAACCGGCTGCGGGCCTATGTCGTGCGGACTGCCGACGTGTCCGAGGACGAACTCATCCGGCACGCGCGCGGAAAGCTGTCGGTACAGAAAGTGCCAGCCGAAATCGCCTTCCTCGAGGCGTTGCCCAAAAGCCCGACGGGCAAACTGCTCAGAGGTAAGCTGCGCGAGCTCTAGCCGAGCTGCCGGGCCACATACGCCGAAACGGCCGCCGGCGATTCGAACAGCTCGGGACCTAGGTCGGCGTCGGCGATCTTGATGCCGAAGCGCTCCTCGAGAAACTGCACAAGGCGCACGAGGTTGATCGAATCGAGCACACCCGCCTCGAGCAATTGCGTGTCGCGAGTCACTGGCGCGCCGCCGCCTTCCGCGACGACGCCGGCGATGTAGTCCATTATCGGTTGTTCGACGTCGCCCATCGGCAGCCTCCCGTTTGGAGACCATACTAGCCAATTTCGCGCCGACCTGAAATGGTGCCGCGAGAATCGGGAGGACGGCGATTGGGCGAGACGCGCCCGCTGGGTGAACAGGAGCGGCTGCTCAACTATCTGCACGCCTTCGGCGGGCTCATCGCCATGCAGGTGCTGCATGTGCGCGGCCGGCTCGACCCGGCCCAGGTCGCCGAGGCGCTCCGATGGCTCCAGGCCCAGCACCCGATCCTCCGCGCCCACATTCGCTACGGCGGCGTCGTGTTCCGGCGCCTGCCGCCCTTCGCCTATCGCCAGCCCTGGTTCGACACCGAGGGCACGACGGAGATTCCGCTTAAGGTCGTCACCGATCCGAACCCGGAAGCCTGGCGCAAGGTGTTGGCCAAGGACTTGCGGACGCCGATCAAGCGGGGACGACACCCGCGGCTCCGGCTCACCCTCGTGCGCCAATCACCCGATGACGACCTGACCCACATCGTCATCTGCGCCGATCACGCCACGCTCGACGCACAGTCCGGCAACATGATCGCGCGGCAGCTGCTCGAGTTTCTCGCCGACCCCGAGACCGCGTCGCAGAAGGTTCCGGTCCATTCGACGCTGCCCCCGCCCCTCGAAGCCGGGCTCCCCAAAAAGTCCGAGAACGGCACCCGTGCCTATGAACCAGCACTCCGGCTTCCGCGCCAGAAGGTGCCGAACCCCGCTTCCGAAACGCGGGTCGTTGCGCGGCACCTCGGGGCCAACGCCACGGCCGAATTGAAGGTCGCGATCAAGACCAACCGAACGACGCTGCACGGTGCCGTCACCGCGGCATTCCTCCTCGCCATGCGCGAGCGTTACGATATCGAGGCGATGACGGTGCTGACCACCATCGACCTCCGCCGTCTCTGCAAACCCGCACTGCCGGCTGAAACCTATGGCTGCTACATTGACATCCTTCGCACCCGTCACCCGATAGGTGACGAGTTCTGGGCTATCGCTCGCGATGCGTCCTTCCGCCTCATCACGGCGCTTGCCAAGGATCAGGCAGCCGCCAGCATCATGAAGCTGCCGGAGTGGGAGGTGTACTCGAGGGAAACTCTGCCGACGCTCACCCACCATCGCCGCATCGATGGGCTCGCAGTTACAACCGCCGGAGAGTCGGGACTCCGCCGCGACTACGGTGCCTATGAACTCGAAGACGTCACCATGGCCGTGTCGCTCGACATGTTCGGGCCGTCGATCTTCGTCATCGCCAGCGAACGGCTCGGCGGGATCGACCTCAGCATCGGCTACACCGCCTATGCCCTCGCGGAGAGTGAGGCCGTGGCTCTTGGAGATCGCGCGATGACCATCCTGGAAAGCGCTAGATGAGAATGCTTGCAGCACCCAGTGAGAGGACCAGCAGGACCGCGGCAAACACGATGAGCAACTGAAGCGAGGTCATCGCAGGGCACAGCGCGCAGTCAAAGTCCGGTGTCCGCGACAATGACCGAGATGGCGACCTCGCCGGGAATAGCTGACGCCGCGGCGGCCAGCGTCCCGATCGAGAGGGCGAACAGAGCGACAAGCGCGAGTTTCAGCATCTTCATCACCGTGGAGTGCCTGGGCAGTGATTGCCGGCGTGCATCCTGCGTCCAAAATGCGGGAACTCGGTTGAACGTTCCTCCAACGTGGCGTTTAGGGGGCGTTCATCGGCGCGAACCGGACAACAAAAAGGGGCGGCCCGCAGGCCGCCCCTGGAGTCAGTAGCCGTGTTCAGGCTGTCGCGCGCTCGCCCGAGCGAGGCGGCTGACCGCTGCGCTTGGCGCGGCCGGCATCCTTCTGGTTCTTGTTCCATCGCGCCTTCGGCGGCACGGCATTGCCCGAGCCGGTCGGCTTCTCCCACCACGTCGCGCTCGGCGGAGCGCCACCCGGTGCGGCGACGACCTCGCGCTTCGGCGCCGGCTTCTGCTGGCGCGGCTTGTGTTCGGCGCGACCATCGACGATCGCCGCCTTCTTGGCGCCCGAGAAATGCCGGCCCGAATTACGCTGCGGCCGCTGTTCATTGCTCCGTCCGGCCGGTTTCGGCCCCTGCCCGCGATGGCCCTTGGGGGCATCGGCAAGCTTCGCCTCGGCGCCCTTGAGTTCGCCGCTGACCGGCAACGTCCGCCGGATCAGCCGCTCGACATCGCGCAGCTTGCCGCGCTCGGTGCCATCGCACAGCGTGATCGCAATGCCCGAGGCGCCGTTGCGCGCCGTGCGGCCGATGCGGTGCACGTAGTTCTCCGGGTCGTCCGGCAGTTCGTAGTTGATGACGTGACTGATGTTCGGCACATCGATGCCGCGCGCCGCGATGTCGGTCGCAACGAGAATGCGCACGCGGCCGGACGAGAAGCCCTTGAGCGCCGCCTGGCGGGCGTTCTGGCTCTTGTTGCCGTGGATCGCCGCGGCGTCATGCCCGTCGATCGCGAGGTTCTTGGTCACCTTGTCGGCGCCGTGCTTGGTGCGCGAGAAGATGAGAACGCTGGTGAGCGCCGGATCCTTCAGCAGCGCATTGAGTTCGTCGCGCTTCTGCTTGGAGCCGGCCATGATGACCCGCTGCTCGAGCGTGCCGACCGTGGTTGCCGGCGGCGAGGCTTCGACCCGCACCGGGTCGTTGAGCAGGCCCTTGGCCAGTTCGGCGATCTCGGGCGCCATGGTGGCCGAGAACAGCGCCGTCTGCCGGCGCGGGCCGATCGCCGCGGCGATCTGCTTGACCGGCACGATGAAGCCCATGTCGAGCATGCGGTCGGCTTCGTCGAGGACCAGCCAGCGCGTCTCGTTGAGCTTCAGCTTGCGGTCGTCCAATAGATCCTTGAGGCGGCCGGGCGTCGCGATGACGACGTCGGCGCCGCGCGCGATCTTCTGGATCTGGGCATTGCGCGACACGCCGCCCAGCACGAGCACGGTCTGCAGTCGCATCCCGGTCGAGAGCTTCTGCAGCACTTCCTCGATCTGCACGGCCAATTCGCGGGTCGGCGCGAGGATCAGTGCGCGGGTGGTCATCGGGGCGGGGCGGCCCTTGAGTTCGGCGATACCGGCGATGATGGGGAGGCCGAACGCGGCGGTCTTCCCAGACCCGGTCTGGGCGATGCCGAGGATGTCACGGCCCTCCATCTGGGGACGAATGGCCTTGGCCTGGATCGGCGTCGGGGTGGTGAAACCGGCCTTGTCGAGGGCGCTGAGAATCTGCGCCGGCAGGCCGAGGGTAGCGAATGTTGAATGAGTCAACGGACAGCTTTCATTGGCGCACCGGACCATGCGGTGCGCGCCGCCGCTCTTTTGGCGGCGGGACAAAATTGTGCATCGGGCGACAGGATTATCGCGCGGGTGCGTTCAAGCCCGGGATGGTCTCCGGGCCACTTCGCCGCTCACCGCACTAATCGATAAGAAGAGAAGTTCGTCACAGGCTGACAGCGAATTCCTCATGCGAGGTGAAGACGCGAGCCATCGACTGAGCGGCATATGGGGCAAGCGCGCCCCGATTGCAAGGCAATTCGCCTGCGATCAGCGATAGGCGAGCACGTAGTAGGACATGAAGCGCTCGCTGGACAACGGCGCGGGCGAGAGCAGGAGGCTCATGGCATCGGACTTGGCGACGGGCCGCTGGATACCGGCACCGGACTCGGTCGCATCGGCGCGCGGCAACGGCATCACCGCCAGCAGTCCGCCTAGGCCAAGCGCCAGAAGAGCCCCCAAGCGCATCAGCATCTTCCGTCTCCGCTGAAAGTGTATCTGCAACCCGTACATGCCACACCCGTTTCGGCGAGGCTGTCATAGCAGAGGCGGAGCCGTTCGACTCGAACGACCTTTTAGCTTGGTATCGGAGTCGCTAACGGAGGGGCTATTCGCGGGTCGCGGCAAACGCGGCGATAAGCGGCGCGTTGGCCGGATTGGCCGGATCGCTGCGCAGCACCGTCCCCATGATGGTGTCGGGCTGGGTGCCGCCGACGCTCCACGACGGCATGAGATAGCCGAAATAGTCGTAGTTGTAGGTCTTGCCGCTGATCGTCGCGGTACCATGGAGCCGGATCGTGGCGCCCTGCTTGGCCGCATACAGCGCCGTCCCGGCAAGATCGTAGCTGACCCCCTGGCCGGTGCGGGTGCCGGCGATGCGGCCGCCCTGCTCAGTCAGCGTCAGCTCGTTGAGTCCCAGCGCCAGCTTGGCGAGCGTTGCCTTGGGGTCACTGCTCACCGAAAAGCTCCGGTAAACCCACTTGCCGGTGAAAGCGCCTGCCTGCGCCGTGAGCGACAGCGTCGGCAGCGATTGCGCCAGGACAACCACCGGCACGGCGAGCGCGCCGATCAGCGCGACCGAAGCCGCGAGGTATTTCCAGGACCGAAGCATGATGCCCTCCGCTTAGCCTTGTTTTGCCAAGATTAGCAGACGCGGCTCCCGACGTGCGCACAAAGTTAATAAAAGGTTAACGATCCGATCCCCGGCGCTTCTGCACCGCCGTCAGATGCCGCCATACCAGTCGTAACCGTGGTCTTCCCAGTAGCCGCCCTGCCCTTGGCCGAACTTGGTGAAGCTTTCGACCAGCTCGATGGTGTGGACGTATTTGGACTGCTTGTAGCCCAGCGCCCGCTCGATCCGGACACGGATCGGCGCACCGTTGCTGATCGGCAGCGTCGCGTTATTCAGCCCATAGGCGAGGATTGTCTGCGGATGATAGGCGTCGATCAGGTCCGAGCTGCCATAGAACGCCTCGGGACCCGACAGCCCGCCGCCCATGGTGTCGTAGCAGTGGTAGACGACGAACTTCGCGGCCGGCTTGACCCTGGCCTGGTCGAGGATGGCGCCGAGCCTCGTGCCCGTCCATTTGGCGATGCAACTCCAGCCTTCGACGCAGTCGTGCCGGGTCACCTGGCTCTGGGCCGGCATGTTGCGCAACTCGTCGAGCGATAATGTCAGTTGGGTCTCGACAAGGCCGGACACACGCAGCCGGTAGTCGGCGAAGCCGTTCGCCGCGAGAGCGACATAGTCCGCGGTCTTCGGATCAGTCGATCCGTTCGGCCGCTGCGGCTGGCGGATTTCGCTCTCGTCATAGGTGGGTGCAAGCGTCTGTTCGCCCGCGAGAATGCGCTGCGCCTGATAGGTGAGGCTGTTGGCCCGCTCGAGGAAGTCGCGGACCTGATGATCGCGCTGACCCAGGAAATCGAACTGGTCGCAACCGGCAAGCACGAGACTCGACGCGCCAGCGGCCGAAGCGGCGAGGAAGGTCCGGCGCGACAGGATCAGGTTTGCCATCTCAGCGCTCCTCGCCCTTGGATCCCGGTTCCAGATGGACATTGGTCCGGTAGTAGCCCGTGATCATCGAACGCAGCTCGTTGATCGGTCCAGCCAGCACCACCATGACGATGTGCACGAAGAAGAACAGCACAAACGCCGCCATGGTGAGGAAGTGGATGGTGCGCGCCGTCTGCCGCCCGCCGAAGACGTCGAGCAGCCACGGCCACGCCGCGTCCATCCCCGGCGACATCGTGAGGCCGGTGAGAATGATCAGCGGGAAGGCGACGACGAAGACGCCGAAATAGGCGACCTTCTGCAGCGGCGTGTAGCTCCTGCCATGGGTGAAGCGCAGGCGGATATGGTCGAAGATGTCCCTTGGCAAGTCGCGGATGTCGCGCGGCTTGACGATGATGTCGCGCCACAGGTGCCCCGTCGCCACCGCGTTGATCAACCAGATGGCGAGCGTGCCGACGAGAATCCAGGCAAAGAAGAAGTGCACCACCCGACCGGTGCCGAGGTCGCGATAGGATGGGATCGTCGCCCAACCGGGGAATGCCGTGAACACCGGCCGCTCTGCCGTGCCACTCATGCCGAGCACGCCCGTGGTATCGAAGACCTGACCGAGTATCTTGGTCTGTCCGGCCGGTCCATTCGGCCCGTTGACGGCGTAGATGTCGAGGATCGAGTTGTCGAAGGCGAAGCCCGATTGCTGGCCTATATAGAGGTTGGGGCGGGCATTGAAGATCTGCAGCCCAGACAGCAGCAGGAAGAACATCGCGACCGCCCAGACCCAGTGGGTCAATCGCGTCAATCCGCTCTGCCGGAAGATCAATCGATCGTCGGCAACGATCGCGTGCCGATCGTGCGAGATCATCGCGGTGAGCGCGCCGAGGAAGCCGAGACCCACCGGCGCACCGAGTGTCCAGCCGAAGCTCTTGAAGATGATGCACCCAGCGAGCCAGAACAGCACTCCGATGAGCGCGATGGCCCCGCCAAGCCCCAGCCGCGCGAAAGCGATGATCCCGCCCAGCGCCATGAACACGGCACTTGCGCCGAGCAGTGACAGCGTCATTGGGTCGGCTGGACGATCGACGCCGAGCGGAACGAGCACGTCGCGGGCCGCAAACAGCAGCACAGCGATGACCCCACCGGCGACCGCCCCGATGAGCGTCAGTCCCGCCGCGGTATTGCGCGCGCCCGGTTCGAACCCGACGGGCGCACCCTGCTCGATCACTGCCATGTCCAACCCCCTGGATGCGACCGCTCGCATTCAGACGGAGAAACGGCGCCGTTTCGAGCGAAGTTTCAAGTCACGACCGGCAAAACCCACGTGATCGCCATGTGAAGGCCCGACGCGCGTCAGTCCCGTGCCGCCCAGTTGATGCCGCGGCGGACGATGGTCGCCATCTCGGGCACCTCGAACTCGGCCGCCCGGTGGCCGAGGGTGCAGTGGAACACCTTGCCGGCGCCGTAGCGGCGCTTCCACGCCACCGGCATCACGACGCCCTTGGTCCAGGCCGCGTGCTCACCCGAGAAAGTGGTGGTCGCTAGCACTTCGACCGAAGGGTCCATGTGCATGTAGTACTGCTCGGAGTGGTACGGGAACGACGCCGGAATCCCCTGCATGATCGGATCGTCCGGTCTGGTGACGTCGACCGTGAAATCGATGATGTTGCCGGGATGCGCGACCCACTGGCCGCCGACGACGAACTGGTAGTCGACCGAATCGCGGAAGGCGTCGCTCATGCCGCCGTGATGGCCGCCGAGGCCGACGCCATTCTCGACGGCCTTGGCGAGGTTCTGCGCGTGCTCGCGCTCGATCTTGGACATCGTGTAGATCGGGACGATCAGCGACAGATCGTGGATCGCCGGATCGCCGAACACGGCCGTATCGGTCTCGACGCGCACCGAAAAACCGTCTTCGTGCAGCCAGCGGCGATAGATCGCCGCGCACTCCTCCGGATCGTGCCCGTCCCAGCCGCCCCAAACGATCATTGCACTGCGCATAGATAACTCCTTCAGGAGCGCGTTCAGATACTGGACACCGCTTTGCGGCTCAAACGCGCGACCGCTCAAACAATGGAGCCCGTCAGGGCTCCAAGCGGGCAGAGCTTACTCAAATCGACTGAACACGCCAGCCCCTAAAGCGGTCGGAGGGCCTACGCCGCCCGCGGCGCGAGGAATGACACGAAGTGCAGGTTGCGGTCGCAGATCCAGGACACTGGCGGTAGGTAGATGCCGAGTTTCTCGTCGGTCTCGACGGATTGCAGCTTGGCCTTGAAGAAGGCCCCCTGCCACTCGCTCCGGCTGAGGAAATTGTACGGCATCGGCACGCCGTCGCCGATATTGCCGACCCAATCCATGAACGACAGCGTCGCCTGCGCCAGCACACCCTCGCGCAAATGGTCCTTGACGATCACGCCTTGCCGCGCAACCCGTGCCGCTTCGGCGAGCACCACGGCCGGATCGTTGGTGTGGTGCAGCACGTCGACGATGGTCACGTAGTCGAAGCTCTTGTCCTCGAACGGCAGGGTCACGCCGTCATAGAGCGCCACCGGCATCATCGATTTGAGGCGGGGCACCACGTCGACGCCCTCGATCTTGAGATCGGGCCGGATGCGCATCAGCGCGGTCGCCAGCAGCCCATCGCCGCAACCGACGTCGAGCACCCGCCCACGACCGGGAATGGCTTTGGCCAGCCGCCGCGACAACACCCAGATCCGCCGATTGTAGTACCAGCTGTTGAAGTCGTTGAGAAACCACGACCTGCGGTCGAATTTCGCGACCCAATTGCCCATGCCGCCCTCGTTCGATTACGCGCCAGAAAACGCCCAGACGCGCAATATCACGAAATTGACGCCCGATGTCAGCCCTATCACAAGCAGTGCCGCAGGGACATTTGCAAGGCCGAAGAGGCTGTAGGCCAACCAGGAAAATCCGGTCGCCAAGGCAAGTCCGGCAACCTGGACAACGACGTAGCGGGGAAGCGCCTGGCCGTGCGGCGCCTCGGACCTGAATGAGTAGCGCCGGTGCAGCAGATAGACCGGCACGATGAATGCCGCATAGCACAACGCCGACACCAGCCATTTCGGCAGACCCGTCGGCAAGGCAACCGCGACAGCCGAGAGGCCCACGAAGACCGCGGCGGCAGCCCCGCCGATGACGACGAAGGAGAGCAACTGCACCAGGACCGGCGACGGACCGTTGTCGGCAACCGACTCCCGCATCAGGCTTTCGAGGGACACACTCATCCCTCCAGCAAGCGCAGAGCAGCGTTGAAATTCCGTGAAGGTCAGCGCGGCCGTACGACCTGCCGCCAGATCAGGAGGACGATGATGGCGCCTACGATCTGGGCCAGGAAATTGGCGCTGTCGCCGGGGCCGTAGAGGTGAATGGCCTGCCCCAGATAGGTCGCGACCACCGCGCCGACTATGCCGAGGACCGTCGTCAGGATGAAGCCGCGCGGCTTGGGACCGCCCGGCGTCACCAGTTTGGCGATGATACCGGCAAAGAACCCGACGATGATGGCCCAGACGATATCCATGGCCCAGCCTCCGATTGCGGCAGGAACATGGGGAACCCTCGCCGCCTCCGCAAGGCTAGTGGGTCGCCAGTTCCTTGTGATCGGCGTCCGAGAGCATGGCGAGGTCCAGCACCCGCTGCAGTTCCGCCGCGTGCCGGAAATCCGGCTGCTGGTTCTTGCCGGTGCGGACCGCCTCGGCGAAGCGCTGGTAGTTGGTCGGCACCGGCGGGACGTCCGTCTCGGCCCATGTACCGGTTTCGGCGTCGTCGCCGAGGCAGACCCTGAGCCTCGATCCGTCGTGGCGGTGCTGCACTTCGACGCCGCCGCGCTCGCCGTAGACGCGCAACCTCAGCTCATTGAAATGGCCGGTGGCCCAGCGAGTCGCATGGATCACGCCCAGCGCGCCGTTGGTGAAGTCGACCGCCATGGTGAAGCTGTCATTGGCGTCGAGTTCGTACTCGCCGATCTTGTTGCCCGGCGCCTTGTCGAAGGTCTTCAGCCGCGCGAACACGTGCTCGATGTCTAGCCCCGCGCCATAGGACGCGAAATCGAGGATGTGGACGCCAATATCGCCGAGGACGCCGTTGGAGCCGTGTTTCTTGCTAAGTCGCCACAGCCATTGGCTTTCCGTCCGCCAATCGCCCCAGGCCTTGGACACCAGCCAGCTCTGCAGGTAGCTCGCCTCGACGTGCTTGACCGCCCCGATCTGGCCCGAGGTCACGATCTCCCGCGCCTTCTGCAGTTGCGCGACGTTGCGGTAGGTGAGGTTGACCATGTTGATGAGACCGGACGCCTCGGCAACTTCCACCATCTCGAACGCCTTGGTGGCATCGGTCGCCAGCGGCTTTTCGCAGAACACGTGCTTTCCGGCCTTGAGCGCCGCGATCGAGGTCGGATGATGGATCGAATCCGGCGTCACATTGGCGACCGCGTCGAACTCGCCCCAGGCCAGCGCCGCATCGAGCGACGGAAAACCGTTGGGGATGGCATGCGTGGTCTTGAACTTTTCGAGCCGGACCGGATCGACATCGACGCCGCCGACCAGCGTGACACCGTCGATGGCCGCAAAATGCTTGGCGTGCTGGGCGGCCATGCCGCCCGTACCGAGGATGAGAAGACGCATGTGGATCAGGCTTTCGGGTGATTGGTCAGCTTGGCGCCGCGCTCGACGATCGTCTCGATCGCCTTGTCGACAGGCGTGTTAGGCGCCAGCAGCAACTCAGGGTGGCGCTCGGCGTTGTAGGCCCAGTTGACCGCGTTGCGGAGCACTTGGCCGACGGTCTTGTCATGGTAGGTCGGGTAGGTTTCGTGGCCCGGGCGGAAATAGAAGATGTTGCCGGCCCCGCGCCGGTAGGTGAGGCCCGAGCGGAACACCTCGCCGCCCTGGAACCAGGAAACGAAGATCGTCTCAAGCGGCTCGGGCACGCTGAACGGCTCGCCGTACATCTCCTCGTTCTCGAGTTCGAAGTAGCGCGGTAGCCCCTTGGCGATCGGATGCCCGGGATTGACCACCCAGAGCCGTTCGCGCTCGCCCGCCTCGCGCCAATGCAGCGCACAGGGTGACCCCATCAGCCGCTTGAACACCTTCGAGAAATGCCCGGAATGCAAGACGATCAGGCCCATGCCCTGCCAGACGCGCTGCACCACGCGCTCGACGATGGCGTCATCGACCTGCTCATGCGCGGCATGGCCCCACCAAACCAGCACGTCGGTCTCATCGAGCCTCTTTTCCGTCATGCCGTGCTGCGGCTCCTGCAGCGTCGCCGTCGTCGCGACAATGCCCTTGTCCTCCATCAGCACCGAAGCGATCTGCCCATGCATGCCCTTGGGGTAGTTCTCGGCCACGGCCTTGTTCTTCTGCTCGTGGACATTTTCGCCCCAGACGGTGACTCGGATCGGCATGGCGGGCTCCTCTTGAGGTACGGCCGGACGCGGGTTGGGTCCCGCTGGCCAAAACGTTTTGAATTCGGCGCGCTTCACTGCACCTGAGAGGCAAGAAACGCAAGTCCGGCGCGACGGTTCGCCGGCCGAAACCGTACGCCGTCGCTTACCCGCGCAGACGCCTCAGGTGGTTGTCGAAGCCAAAATCGAACGTCCGTCGGGACATGGACGAGCCGGCAAGGCCCACCATGTCGCCCAGCCCGGTGGAGGCGACAAAGCCCGACCGGTCCGGCGCCAGCCCGCACCCGCTGGGGAGCGAGCTGAGCATCAGCGGCTTCTGCGCTTCGGCGTCGATGGCGAGGATTGTGTCGCCGTCGGGCGATGACACTGCGACCAGCGAGCCGTCGGCCGATGCCGCCACCGAGCCCACATAGTTGCGCAGATCGCCGAGGGTCTCATCCGGCAACTCGATCAGCCTGATCTCGCCGTCGAGCGTCGCGTAACCCACCAGTTGCGGATGCAGGTTCCCATCGCCGCGGAACTGGCAGCCGAACCAGACACGGTTGCGAGCATCGACCGCCATGTGGCGGATCGACAACTGATGAAGATGGCTGGCGAGCTTCAATTGCCCGATCAGCGTGCCGTCGCGTCGGTCGATGAAGCAAAGCGAGGGCTCCATGGTGTCGAGGTTGAGTTCCGTTCGGCCAAAGTCCGGATGCGTCTCGATGCCGCCATTGGCGACGACGAAGGTCCTGCCGTCGGGCATCAGCAGGATCTCGTGCGGCCCGACACCGAACGTCTCGAACTCGCCGATCCTCGCATAACCCGCGGCCACGTCGTAGATGCCGATCACTCCGCGCGCCGCGTCGAAATCGTTCTCGGTCGCATAGAGCAGCGTTCCATCTGGCGAGAAGGCGCCGTGGCCGAAGAAGTGCCGGCCCTCGGCACTGGTGAGAGTCACCGGAGGCGCACGGCCATCCGGATCGAACACCACTGCAAACGTCCCCGGCTGGCGGGCAAAGACCACCGCCCGGCCAAGCACCGACGAATAGGTGATGTCGTGGCCTCGATCGGGCAGATCGATGCTGGCGATCAGCCTGCCGGTCTCGGTGATCAGTGCCGCACCATACTTCCCCGCCGACCGCTGCACCGAGGACGCAAAGACCAGCTCTGCCTCGGCCAAAGCTTCGGCGCGCTGCGGCAGCAGCGAAGCCACGAACCCGGCGCCCGCGGCCTTGAGGAACGCCCGGCGCTGCCACATCTCAGTCGCCGTCCAGCTGCGAAAAGCCGACAGAGAGGCCGAGCGCCGTGGCGAGGTTGGTGCCGAGCAGCGAATCGAGCGATCCGGTGACGGTGACCAGCGACTTGAATGCCGCGAACAACACCGGGTCACCAACCACCTTGTCGATCGGATCGACGAGCGCGGTCGCCGCACGCACCGCGTTGTCGAGTTCGAACATCACGCTGCTGGCGACCCAGGAATTGGTCGTCCCCAACGCCTCCGGGTACTTCGCGGCGACGAAGAAATCGCGCAGCCCGCCAAAATTGGCGGCGAGCGCCGGCGCCGTCATCCCCGACCGCCAGAACAGTGCCGATTTCGGCTTCGGCTTGCCGCCGCCCTCACCGATGACCGGCTTCAACCGCTGGTCGCGAATGGTCTCGGTGCCATTGATGAGCGTACCAGCGAGCTTCTCCAGCACCTCGGTTCGGGATCGGTAGTCCTGGGCATCAGGCCGCGGGTCGAGCATATGCCCCGCCGGGCCGTCGGGGCCGATATCCTGCCACTCGGTAGCGATCGTCGTCGCCAGTCCATCAACCAGCGTCGTAATCGCCGCAGCATAGCTGCAGCGATACGCGCCCTCGCCACTGCCGAGGTCTTCATTGCCGGTCCCGAACAGCAGGTACTCGAGCGCCCCGAGCCCCTGCATGGCGACGCTCTTTTTCTGCAGCGCGCCCGCCTCGGCGGCCGTCGCATCCTTGGCCGCCAGCGCCGCCTGCACCTGCTTGAGCGCAATGCCCTTGCTGTCGGGCCAGAACAGCAGCCGCTCGAGCCGGTCGGCGAGGCCGAGCGGCCCGAGGCGCACGAACTCGATGCGCGAGAACGCAGCGACCGTCGAGCGGAACTTGTCCTGCGCCAGCGTCAGCGCCGCGGGCGACGGGGCGGCACAGAGCCCCACGACATCGGCCTTCAGCGCTTCCGTCGCGTCCGCGAAAATGCGGAAATTGGGGCGGATGTAGCCCTCGATCGCTCCCCGGATGACCACATCGTCGGGAACCGCCGAGTCCGCCACGGCTGGCGCAGCAAAAAGAACAGCGAGAACGGCGAACAGCAGGCGCATCACAGCGATCCCAGGAAGGCGAGAAGATCGTCGCGAGACGATTTCGGCAGATTGGCGAAGGCCTCACGCGCCGCCTGTGCCTCGCCGCCATGCCAGAGAACGGCTTCCGTCACGTTCCGAGCCCGCCCGTCATGGAGCAAGAACGTATGGCCGGACACGGTCTCGGTAAGGCCGATCCCCCACAGCGGCGACGTCCGCCACTCGAAACCGTCGGCCTGAGCCTCGGGGCGAAGATCGGCGAGGCCATCGCCCAGGTCGTGCAACAGGAAATCCGAGTACGGCCAGATCAACTGGAAGCGCTGGCCGGGGTTCGTCGCCTCGCGCGACGTGACGTATTTCGGCGTGTGACAGGCGATGCAGCCGATCGAGTAGAACGCTTGTTTGCCGCGCAGCACTTCCGGCTTATCGAGATCGCGCCGTTGCGGCACCGCCAGGTTCTGCGAATAGAACGTCACCAGATCGAGGATCGGATCGGGCGCTTCCGCGACACCGAGGCGCTCCTGCTCGCCGGTCGGATAGCTCAGGCACTCCCCCTCCGCCGCCGTGCAATCCCCGAATGGCGCGTTGTTGAGCGGCGTCGCGATCCCGATGTCCCCCGCGAACGCTCCCGCCGACTGGGTGCGGATGGAGGGGGCGCCGTCCTTCCAGCCGAACCGGCCGAGGGCGATCTTGCCGGTCTCGAGGCTCCTGACCCAGTTCGGTTTGCCCGAAATGCCGTCGTGATCGGCATCATCCGGATCGGCCCTGGCGAGGATATCCTCCTGTGCGATGGCCTCGACCAGTCCGAGGCCGATCATCGGCGGGGCAATGCGGGGAGAGAGCAGCACGTCCCTGGCCATCGGGCCGTAGCCGAGATCGGCGACCGAGTAGTGCGGCTCGCGTAGCGTCACCACGCTACCATCGCCCAGCGTCACTGGCAGATCGGTGTAGTCGATCACCATCCGGCCCTCGGCCTTCAACCCGGTGATGCCGAAGTTCTGCAGCTGCGTGCCATATGTCGGTTCCGCAATGACGTTCTTCTCGCCGCTCGCCATCAGTGCCTTCTCGGCGTCGGTGTGCGGCGGAACCGAGATCCTGAGGAACATCGAGACGCCGTCGTCATCCGCGCCCATCGGCGGATGGCCGCGACCATCCTTGAGGTGGCAGTTCTGGCAACTGCGCGCGTTGAACAACGGTCCGAGCCCATCGGAGGCCTGCGTCGAAGACGGCGCCGGAACCCAGACCTTGGTGAAGAAGCCATTGCCCAGGTTGAACCGCTCCTGGTCCTCGAAGCCGAGATTGGCCGAAAACAGCGAGAACGAGTCGCGGTTGACGAGCTTCTTGTTGGTCGCGGCGCCCGCCGGCAGCAATTCGAACTTCTCGGGCTTGGTGAAGTCCATCGCCGGCGCGGTGACTGCGCGCACCCGCGCCAGATCCTCGGCGCTGAGATCGGTACGCTCGGGCCCGTCGGCGGCAAAGCTCATGCCGGCAAGCAGTGTGATGACCAGGAGCGCGGTAAGGGATCTGTGCATGTTCCGTCCTCTAGCACGTCCCGGTCACAAACCGATGAAGGGCTGCGCAGCGGATTCGCGCAACCCCGGGACGGCAGTTCCTATTGGAAAACGGCGTCGGGATTGTCGAGACTGTCGCTGCCCTCGACCGTCACCTTGTCGAGCTTGAGCAGCGCCACCACGCGCTCGACGCCGCGCGTCTGCGCGACCAGCGCGTCGATGGCCGCCTGGACGACCGCGTTGCCCTCGGTGTTCCCCTCGCCGATCATCTGGTCGTATTTCTCGACCGTATCGCCGCGGACCTTCATCAGATCGAACTTCGCCATCGTGTCGTCGAGCAGACCCCGGAGTTCGGCATCGAGCGCCGGGTCCTTCGCTGCAACCAGTTCGGACATCGACGGGCCGTTGGCCACGCTGCCGTCGGTCCGCGTGTAGCTGCCCAGATAGACGTTGCGGACGCCAATCGCGTCGTTGCGATAGACGAGGTAGGTGGTGTCCGAAAAGCACTCGTGCTCCTCCTCGGGATCGTGCACCAGCAGCCCCAACTTCATGCGCTGGCCGGCGAGTTCGCCGTAGCTCAGCGACCCCATGCCGGTGAGGATCGCCGAAATGCCGAGGTCCTCGAGCGCCACCCGCGCGGCGCCGCCGTCGCCCCAGTTCGCGACCATCTCCTTGAGGTCGGCAACCAGCAGGTCCGAGGCGGATTTGAGGTATTCCGCGCGGCGATCGCAATGGCCGTTCGTGCACGCCGCGAGGTCGTAGTCGGTCGCCGGACGTTCGCCCGCGCCGGCTCCGGTGCCATGTGTGTCCTGCCCCCAGAGCAGGAACTCGATGGCGTGATAGCCGGTCGCCACGTTAGCCTCGATGCCGCCCGCCTCCTGCAGCGTGCCGCCCAAAAATTCCGGCGTGAGCTTGCTTGCATCGACGTCCTTGCCATCGATGGCGATGGTCGGGTTGGCGATGACGTTGGCGGTGTAGAGCCCGTTCTCGTCGCTTTCGATGCCGTAGGAGGCATCGACATAGTCGATCAGGCCCTCGTCGAGCGGCCACGCGTTCACCCGTCCCTCCCAGTCGTCGACGATGGGGTTGCCGAAGCGGTACGCCTCGGTCTGCTGGTAAGGCACGCGGGCATCGATGTAAGCGTCGCGCGCGGCCGCAAGCGTGCCCTCGGTCGGGGCAGCCAGGAACGCATCGATCGTCGTCGCGAGCGCTTCGGCCCCGGTCAGCGAGTCGGAGTAGCCGGCGAGCGCGATGTCCGCGTAGGTAGCGAGGATCGCCTCGGATGTAGGTTCCGCTGCAAGCGCCGGCATTGCCATTGCATGGGCCCCCAGCAGCACACTCAACCGCAGAATTCTCATCGCCCTCATCTCCGTAAAACAGCGCCTGGCCCCGTTGCCTGGATCGCGCCGTAACAAAGCTGAGTGACAGTATCAAGAAATAACGACCAAGGCTGGAACCGCTCTAAACTGGACGGGTGCAGTCGCCGCCTGCCGCGCTTTGCCACCCCTCCCATGCCCTCGACTCCTCCCGGCAAAAAGGGCACTGTCACAATTGTCACAATTGGACAGGGAGACGAGGGCGTCGCTCGCTGCGGCGCCGGGAAACGCGCTAAGTCACTGGGGAATGCGGACGGCTGTCATGCGGCTGTCATCTGGTCCTCATAGGTGAGCCGCGGCTTTCCCATCGCTCCTCCTCGAACGAAGAACAGCCATATTTCCAAGGGAGACGCACATGCATTTCAAAACCGCGCTTGCCGCTTCGGTGTCGGTCGCCGCACTGCTGGCCACGACCTTCGCCGCCTCGGCGCAGGACGTGGCGGCACTCTATGAAGCCGCCAAGGCCGAAGGCCAACTCACCGTTATCGCCTTGCCCCACGATTGGTGCGGCTATGGCGCCGTGATCGAGGCCTTCAAGGCAAAATACCCCGGCATCACCGTCAACGAACTGAATCCCGACGCCGGCTCGGGCGACGAAATCGAAGCGATCAAGGCGAACCAGGGCAATACCGGCCCCCAGGCCCCCGATGTGATCGACGTCGGCCTCAGCTTCGGCCCCTCGTCCAAGGACGCCAAGCTGATCCAGCCCTACAAGGTCTCGACCTGGGACACGATTCCGGACTCGGCCAAGGATGCCGACGGCTACTGGTACGGCGACTATTACGGCGTGCTCTCGTTCATCGTGAACAAGGATCTCGTGCCGAATTCGCCGGGCTCGTGGGCCGACCTGATGAAGCCCGAATACGCCAATCAGTTCGCGCTCGCCGGTGACCCGCGCGCCGCCAACCAGGCGATCTCGGCGGTGCACGCCGCCGGCCTGTCGACCGGCGCCAAGGCCGGCGCCGATGCCGGCAATGCCGGCCTCAAGTTCTTCGCCGATCTCAACAAGGCCGGCAATTTCGTGCCGGTGATCGGCAAAGCCGCCCCGGTCGCCCAGGGCACCACGCCGATCGTCGCCGCCTGGGACTACAACGCGCTCGCCTGGAAGGACGGCTTTGCCGGCAATCCGAACGCCGAAGTCGTCGTCCCGTCGGATGCCGTCGTCGCCGGCGTCTACATCCAGGCGATCTCGGCCTATGCGCCGCATGTGAACGCCGCCAAGCTGTGGATGGAGTATCTCTATTCCGACGAGGGCCAGATCGGCTGGCTCGCCGGCTATTGCCACCCCATCCGCTTCAACGATCTGGCAGCCAAGAACGCCATTCCGGCCGACTTGCTGGGCAAGCTGCCAGACCCGGCGCTCTACGCCAAGGCCGTGTTCCCGACCCTCGATGAGCAGGCGGCCGCCAAGGACGCCATCACCAAGAATTGGGATGCGGTTGTCGGAGCCAATGTCCAATAATACGGACAGTGCCGCTGCAAATACCGCCACCCCGGCTTCGGCCGGGGTGGTGCTGTCTCGTTCCGGCGTGTTCACCGGCGTCCGCTGGGGTGACTATCTTGGCGTCGCGCCCTTTCTGATCTTCGCCGTGATGTTTCTGGTGGTGCCCACGCTCTACCTCGTCGTCGGGGCGTTCATCGGCCGCGACGGCACGTTCACCTTCCAGAACATCGTCGACCTGGGCACTCCGCAGATCGTCAGCTCGTTCTGGATTTCGATCCGCATTTCGACAGCCTCGGCCTTGCTCGGCTCGCTGTTCGGGCTGCTCATCGCACTCGCCATCATCCGCGGCCGGCTGCCCTCCGCCATTCGCTCGACGGTGATGACCTTCTCGGGCGTCGCCAGCAATTTCGCCGGCATCCCGCTGGCCTTTGCCTTCCTCTCGACGCTCGGCCGGCTCGGCCTCATCACCGTCATCCTCAAGACCGTGTTCGGCTTCGACATGTACAAGGCCGGGTTCAACATCCTGAGCTTCTGGGGCCTGACCATCACCTATTGCTACTTCCAGATCCCGCTGATGATCCTGATCATCGCACCGGCTATTGACGGATTGAAGAAGGAATGGAACGAGGCCGCGGCGACGCTTGGGGCAACGCCATACCAGTTCTGGCGCTATGTCGGCCTGCCTATCCTCTGGCCCAACCTGCTCGGCACGATCTCGCTGCTGTTCGCCAACGCCTTTGGCGCCATTGCCACCGCCTACGCGCTGACCGGTTCGTCGCTCAACATCGTGCCGATCGTGCTCTATGCGCAGATCCGCGGCGACGTGCTGAACAACCCCGGCCTCGGCGCCGCCCTGGCGCTCGGCATGATCGTCATCACCGCGGTCGCCAACGTCATCTACCTGGTGATCCGCACGCGGGCGGAGCGCTGGCTCAAATGAAGCGCAGCAAGCTCTGGGCCTGGATCATCCTCATCCTCGGCGCGCTCTATTTCCTCCTGCCGTTGGTGGCGACGCTGCTGTTCTCGCTCAGCATCCGCCGCGGCACCTACAGCCTCGACGCCTACACCAATGTCGTCCAGGCACCGGCCTTCCAGCAGACCTTCACCTTCTCGCTCGTCGTCGGCGTCGCCACCATCGTGGTCGGCCTGCTGATCGTCGTGCCGGCCGCCTACTTCGTACGCCTGCGCGCCCCGCAGCTAAGGCCGATCATCGAGTTCGTGACGCTGCTGCCGCTGATCATCCCGCCGATCATCTTGGTGTTCGGCTACATCCGCATGTACAATTCGAGCTCGCTCCTGCCGCTGACCAACACCGCCCTCGGCACCAACATCCTGCTCACCCTCGCCTACGTCGCGCTCGCCCTGCCCTACATGTACCGCGCGGTCGACACCGGCCTCAGAACCATCGACGTGCAGACCCTGACCGAGGCCGCCAACATCCTTGGCGCCAACACGCTGACTATCCTCGTGCGGGTGATCTTCCCCAACATCATCGTCGCGGTGCTGTCCGGCGCCTTCCTGACCCTCGCCATCGTCATCGGCGAATTCACCATCGCCAGCCTGCTCAACCGGCCGGCCTTCGGCGTCTACATGCAGAACGTCGGCGCCAACCGCGCCTTCGAGCCGGCGGCGCTCGCCGTCATCTCCTTTGTCATCACCTGGATTGCGATGGGCATGATCCAACTGCTCGCCCGTTTCGCGCCCAAGACCGCGCCCCGAACGGACTGAACCATGGCCGACGAATTCCTGCACATCGAGAACCTGGTCAAGTCGTTCAACGGCAACACCGTGGTCAAGAGCGTCAACCTCGCGTTCAACAAGGGCGAGTTCGTCACCCTGCTCGGCCCCTCGGGCTGCGGCAAGACCACGATCCTGCGTATGGTTGCCGGCTTCGAGCGCCCCACCTCGGGCACCATCCTCGTCGAGGGCAAGGACATCTCGCCGCTGCCGCCCAACCAGCGCAAGATCGGAATGGTGTTTCAGGCCTACGCGTTGTTCCCCAATATGAATGTCGAGGACAATGTCGGCTTCGGCCTTAAGATCGGCCGCGTGCCCAGGGACGAGGCGCGCGCGCGGGTCGAGGAGATGCTGAAGCTGATCGGCCTTTCCGGTTACGGCAAGCGCTTCCCGTTCGAGATGTCGGGCGGCCAGCAGCAGCGCGTGGCGCTCGCCCGAGCCCTGGCGCCGAAGCCAAAAATGCTGCTCCTCGACGAGCCGTTGTCGGCGCTCGACGCCAAGATCCGGGTGTCGCTGCGCGAGGAAATCCGCGCTATCCAGCGCGAGCTCGGCATCACCACCATGTTCGTGACCCACGATCAGGAGGAGGCCCTGTCGATCTCCGACCGTATCGTGGTGCTCAATGCCGGACACGTCGAGCAGTTCGGCACGCCGTTCGAAATCTACAACCGGCCGACGACACGGTTCGCAGCGACCTTCGTGGGCACGCTCAATACGCTCGCGGCGAAGGTGATCGACCCAGCCACCAAGTCGGTGTCGATCGACGGGCAGATCGCGATCATCCCCTCGCTGTCGTCGGCGGCCAGGAGCGGCGACGCCATCTCGCTGACGCTCCGGCCGGAGGCCATTTCGCTCGCTAACGGCCACGCGCGCGATATCGTCCTCGATGGCACCGTGTCGGAGGTCGCCTTCCTCGGCGCGGTGATCCGGCTCAAGGTCAATCTCGGGGAGAACGCGCTCCACCTTGACACCTTCAACGACCAGCACAGCCCGCCGCCGCGCTACGACGAGAAGGTCAAGATCACCTTCGGTGGAAGCGACATCCTCGTTCTTGGCGATTGAGATCACCGCCGACGCGTGCGCGATGAATGCCCTGGTGTCGCCGGAGATCTGCGAGAACTGAAGCCAGGGGCGTGGTCAGTCGCGCCATCCTTCGCTAGACTTGCCGGATGGACAACCCCTTCGTCACCA
The DNA here is from genome assembly GCA_016213505.1 of Devosia nanyangense. GTDB lineage: Bacteria > Pseudomonadota > Alphaproteobacteria > Rhizobiales > Devosiaceae > Devosia_A > Devosia_A nanyangense. The sequence continues at coordinate 29,084 of JACRAF010000035.1, read as the reverse complement.
CCGGCTGGCTCGCCGCGCACCTTGATGACCCGAACCTCGTCGTGATCGACGCCAGTTGGTTCCTCCCCACAGCCAACCGCAAGCCGCATGAGGAGTATCTCGCCGGGCACATTCCCGGCGCCGTGTACTTCGATATCGACGGCATCGCCGACAAGAGTATCGACCTACCCCATATGCTGCTGCCGCCGGACGAGTTCGCGCGTCAGGTCGGCGCGCTCGGCATCGGCGATGGGATGACGATCGTCATCTACGACGAGGCCGGGCTGTTTTCGGCGCCACGAGTTTGGTGGGAATTTTCCGCAATGGGCGCCAAGGACATCCGCATCCTCGAAGGCGGCGGCCCGAAATGGCGCGCCGAGGACCGGCCTCTCGAGGCGGGCGATGCGCACCGCCCGACGGCCACCTTCGTCCCGCATTTCCACCCCGAGCTCGTGCGCGATTTCTATCAGGTGAAAGCGGCGCTCGCTGCGCACGGCCAAGTCGCCGACGCCCGCCCCGCCGGACGCTTCATCGGCCGCGATCCCGAGCCGCGGCCCGGGGTGCGGCAGGGTCATATGCCCGGAGCCGTGAGCGTGCCGGCCGTCGAGTTGGTCGCAGAGGGGAAGCTGAAACCGACTAGCGAACTGAGGCCGCTCTTCGCCAAGGCTGGCGTTGACCTCACCCAGCCGGTCATCACCTCCTGCGGCTCAGGAGTCACTGCCTCGACGCTGATGCTGGCACTGAAGCTCGCCGGCGCAAAGGACGTCGCGGTCTATGATGGGGCGTGGGCCGAGTGGGGCGCGCGACCGGACGCGGAGGTCGTGAAGGACGAGTAGGCAGCAGCAACCCTACCCCTTGTTCTTGTTGTACACGTCGAACACCACAGCCCCCAACAGCACCAGGCCCTTGACCACCTGCTGCCAGTCGACATTGACACCCATGATCGACATGCCGTTGTTCATCACGCCCATGATGAAGCCCCCGACCACGGAGCCCGCGACCTGGCCGACGCCGCCCATCGCCGAGGCGCCGCCGATGAAGACCGCAGCGATGACGTCGAGCTCGCTGCCCAGCCCCGCCGCGGGAACCGCCTGCCCGAGGCGGGCCGCGATGATGAGGCCCCCCAGTGCCGACAGCACGCCCATGTTGATGAACACCAGCAGAGTGAGCCGGTCGGTCTTGATGCCCGACAGCTGCGCTGCCTTGGCGTTGCCGCCCATGGCATAGACCCGGCGGCCGATCGTCGTCTTCTTGGTGATGAACACGAACAGCGCGATCAGCGCCGCCATCACCACGAGGACGATCGGCAGGCCCTTGTAGGTCGCAAACTGATAGACGAGGAACAGCGCCAGGGTGCCGATGACCACGGTCTTGACGGCGAACAGTGCGAACGGCTCCGCTTCATAGCCGTGCCGTTCGCGTGTGCGGCGCGCCCTGAGCCCGAAATAGACGTAGGCGAGAACGCCGAGGGCGCCGATGATGAGCGTTGTCGAGTGCAGCGTCAGGCCGCTTCCAACAATGGTCTTGCCGGCGGCGTTCACCACCGGCGGGATCAGCATGATGGAGCCCGTGATGTCGGGAATGAACCCGGAACTCAGCTGCTTGAACGGATCGGGCAGCGGCCCGACCGACGATCCGCCGCCCAGCAGCGCCTGGCACATGCCGCGGAACGTCAGCATGCCGGCCAGCGTCACGATGAAGCTCGGTATGCGGTGGTAAGCGATCCAGTAGCCCTGCGCCGCGCCGATGGCGCCGCCCACGATCAGGCAGATGATGGAGACGACCAGCGGATTGCTGAGGATGCCGAGCGGCCAGATCACCATCATCGTCGCCGCGAGGGCGCCGACGAAGCCGGCGACCGAACCGACGCTGAGATCGATGTGGCCGGCGACGATCACCAGCAGCATGCCCAGCGCCATAACGATGATGAAGCTGTTCTGCTGCACCAGGTTGGAAAGGTTCACCGGCTTGAACAGAGTGCCGCCGGTGGTGAACTGGAAGAACACCATGATGGCGATCAGCGCCAACACCAGGCCGTAGTCACGCAGATTCTCGACCAGCGCCGAGACGGCAAAGCGCGGTCCCGGCTGCGGCACGTCCTCGGCGACACTGGTCTGCGGCGTGGGGGCGGTCTCGGTGGTCATGATGCTTTTTCTCCCCGAACGATGGCGCGCATGATCTTTTCCTGGCTGGCATCACTGGCCGCCATTTCGCCAACCATGCGTCCCTCGTTCATCACATAGATGCGGTCGGATACGCCCAGCAGTTCGGGCATCTCCGACGAGATGACGATCACCGCCTTACCCTCGGAGGCAAGGCGAGCGATGATGGTGTAGATTTCGTACTTGGCGCCGACGTCGATGCCGCGCGTCGGTTCATCGAGGATCAAGACGTCCGGATTGGCGAACAGCCACTTGCTCAGCACCACCTTCTGCTGGTTGCCGCCCGAGAGGTTGCCGGTCTTCTGGTAGACGCTCGACGAGCGGATATTGGTCCTGCCGCGATAGTCGTTGGCGACGTCGAGTTCGCGCAGGTCGTCGATGACGGCGTGCCTCGACACGCCGCCCAGATTGGCCAGCGTGATGTTGTGCTTGATGTGGTCGATGAGGTTGAGGCCGTAGGTCTTGCGGTCCTCGGTGACGTAGGCGATGCCGTGCTCCACCGCCTTGCCCACCGACGAGATGTCGATCGGCTTGCCATTGAGCAGCACCTCGCCGGTGATGCGCCGTCCGTAGGACCGGCCGAACAGACTCATCGCGAATTCGGTTCGCCCGGCGCCCATCAGCCCCGCGATGCCGACCACCTCGCCCCGCTTGACAGTGACGTCGATGCCCTTGATCACCTGCCGCTCGGCGTGGATGGGGTGGTAGACCGACCACTTCCTCACCTCGAACACGGTGTCGCCGATCTTTGGATCGCGCGGTGGGAAGCGATCCTCCAGCGGCCGGCCCACCATCGAGGTGATGATGCGGTCCTCGCTGATCTGGCTCTTGTCGAGCGTCTCGATGGTCTGCCCGTCACGAATGATGGTGACGTGATCGGCGACCCGGCTCACTTCGTTGAGCTTGTGCGAGATCAGGATCGAGGTGATGCCCTGCCGCTTGAACTCGAGCAGCAGATCGAGCAGCGCCTGGCTGTCCTTTTCGGAGAGGCTCGCCGTCGGCTCGTCGAGGATCAGCAGCCGCACTTCCTTGCTCAGCGCCTTTGCAATCTCGACCAGCTGCTGCTTGCCGACGCCGATATCGGTGATCAGGGTTTTGGGGTCTTCGCTGAGACCCACTTTCTTGAGCAACGCGGCGGTGCGCGTCTCGTTGGCGTTCCAGTCGATGACGCCGTATTTGGCGTGCTCATTGCCCAGAAAGATGTTCTCGGCGATCGATAGCATCGGCACCAGCGCCAGTTCCTGGTGGATGATGACGATGCCCAACCGTTCGCTGTCGTGGATGCCTTTGAAGTGGCACACCTGCCCGCGATAGATGATTTTGCCGTCGTAGCTGCCTGCCGGGTATACCCCAGACAGCACCTTCATCAGCGTCGATTTGCCGGCACCGTTTTCGCCGACCACGGCGTGGATCTCGCCTTCCTCGACGCTCAGATTGACGTTCGAGAGCGCCTTGACGCCCGGAAACGTCTTGGTGATGTCGCGCATCTCGAGGATTGTAGACGTCATCGGTCGTATCCGCTCCCGCTCAGGCACGCCTGATCTGCGAGTCTACCGGCGGCGCGCCGGAACGAAAAGGGGTCCCGCACGGTGCGGGACCCCCGATTTTGCGGCTGCGCTTACTGCAGCTCTTCGGCCTTGATGTAGCCCGAGTCGACCACCAGAGCCTGATAGTTCGACTTGTCGACGTCAAACGGCGTCAACAGGATCGAGGGAACGACCTTCACGTCGTTGTTGTAGGTCGTCGTGTCGAGACCGGCGGGCGTGCCGCCCGACAGCACGGTGTTCACCAGCTCGACCGTGGCCTTGGCCAGTTCGCGGGTGTCCTTGAACACGGTCGAGTACTGCTCGCCGGCGATGATCGCCTTGACCGAAGCGGTCTCGGCGTCCTGACCGGTGACGATCGGCCACGGCTGATCGGCCGTGCCGTAACCCACAGCGCGGAGCGAGGCGATGATGCCGCGGCTCAGGCCGTCATAGGGCGACAGCACGCCATCGACTCGGCTGCCGTCCGAGTAGTTGGCGGACAGCAGGTTGTCCATGCGGGCCTGGGCGGTGGCGGCGAGCCAGCGCAGCGTGCCGACCTTGTCCATGCCCATCTGGCCGGACTTGATCACCAGGGTGCCGTTGTCGATCAGCGGCTGCAGCACCGACATGGCGCCGTTGTAGAAGAAGAAGGCGTTGTTGTCGTCCGGCGAACCGCCGAACAACTCGACGTTGAACGGGCCCTTCTTGTCGGGAAGGCCGAGACCCTTGAGCAGGGAATTGGCCTGGATCACGCCGACGCCGAAATTGTCGAACGTGGTGTAGTAGTCGACATTCGCGGTCTTCTTGATCAGGCGATCATAGGCGACGACGATGATGCCGGCGTCGGCGGCCTTCTGCAGCGCGTCCGACATGGTGGTGCCGTCGATCGAGGCGATGATCAGGGCCTTGGGGCCCTTGGTGATCTCGTTTTCGAGCTGCGACAGCTGGTTGGCGATGTCGTCCTGCGCGTATTGCAGGTCGACGGTGTAGCCCAGCGCCTCGAGCTGCGACTTGACGGCGTCGCCGTCATTGATCCAGCGCTGCGAGGTCTTGGTCGGCATCAGAACGCCGACCAGGCCGTCGGCCGCGTAAGTGACCGCGCTGGTCAGCGCCACGGCGCTGACGACCACAGTCGCCATAATAAGTTTCAGTGATTTCACGAGCGTCCTCCCGGGAACGTTGTTTGTGATGGCTGATGACAGCCGGTACGCGAAGTTGCCGCGCGACCAACGCCGGGATGCGTTGTGCTGCCCAGGGAGCGTCCTGCGGCGATGCCGCTGACCGAACCGCTGTGCCGAGGGGCGTCCCTTCATTGAACCGCTATGCGCGATCCGCCGATGCCCCGATTGCCTCCCGATCGTCGGCCTTGACGGCCTCTTTGTGCCCGAACCGAGCACGAGTTGGACGCTAGAGTAATCAGATACTCCTGTAAAGATGGTCGAAGATGTCGAGCGACTCTCCGCCGCATTCCTGCCGACACCTCAGTCCGATACTCCCGGAATGTAAGCGTTATCATCACGTGCCTGCCGGACATTTGACAAGTCCGCCCGATCCTTCCTAACTAAGGCAAGCGTATATGCTTAACAAGTTATCTGATAAGTAGGGGCAGATGGCCAGTCTCGAGAAGCCGACTCCGCGCGACGGTGCATCGTCCGTGAGCGCCGCAGCCACTGTGGCCAAGGCGCTGGCAGCGACCATCCTCGGCGAGATGGCACCGGGCTCGAGCCTGCCCAGCGAGGGCGACCTGGCGATCCGCTTCGGGGTCAGCCGGCTGACGGTGCGTGAGGCCGTGAAGATGCTCGCCGGCCGCGGCCTGCTCGATGTCGGACGCGGCCGCCGCGCGGTGGTCAAGGAGCCGACCGGAATCGCCTTCTCCGATTTCCTCTCCGGTACGATCCACAACGATCCCAAGGGGCTGTTCGATCTGATCGAACTGCGCATGTCCATCGAAGTGCAGTCGGCAACGCTCGCCGCCCGCCGGGCGAGCCGAGCGGCGATTACGGCGATCGAAACCGCGCTCCAGGGCATGCGCGATGCGGCCGAAGCCGGCAAGGGCGGGGCCGATCCGGCTGAGTCTGAGCGCGTGTTTCACGGTCACGACGCCGCTTTCCACGAGGCGATCGCGCTCTCCAGCGGCAACCGGCTGATCTCCTATCTGTTCGAGGCGATGAGCGCGCCGCTGCAGCAGAGTTTCTTTCTGTCCAGTCGTGGCCACGACCTGCGCGGCCACACCTTCGACGACACCATCGCCGCTCACAGCGCGATCCTCGATGCCATTCGCGATGGCAATGCCAAGGTGGCGGGAGCCGCGATGCGCCACCATCTCGAGGAAACCGAGCGCGACATCCGCACCGCGCTCAACTCGCGCGCCCTGCAGCCGCCGCTCGGCCTGCCTTTGGTCCAGGACGGCTGAGCGCTCGACGCAGGGTCGACAGGGTGCGCAACCGGCCGATCCTAGTAACTCATTCCACAGTCAAACCGGTCCCACCATCACGGCCGTCGCCCAGAATATTTGCGATATTCCAAGATCAGCAACGTGTTGAACTTTATGAAAAGGCACGACAATCGTCGGCCAAATATTTGGACCGGTGTCTGCACCATTGGACCTTGACTTGGATCAAGATAAGCGACGGCGACTCGGCGCGACAATAACATTCCGGAGCCATCGAGAAGTACCTATTTGCGCCGAACTGGCGAGGAACCGACGTGGCGATGCAGCCGCATATACGAACAGCTCAGTCGTCCGCCCTTGAGGCGCGTGACGCGGTACGCGAATTTCACGCGGCAGTAGAACAGCTCAACACCGCGCTGGTGATCTTCTTCTGCTCCAGCGAATACGATCTCGACGCGATTGCCGACGAAATGCAACGGCTGTTCGCTGGTGTGCAGGTTGTGGGTTGCACCACCGCGGGAGAAATCGGCCCCGCCGGATATATGGATCACAGTCTGACGGGTGCGAGCTTCCCGGGCGCGGACTTCCAAGCTGTAAGCGGTATGATCGACGACCTTCAGCAATTCGACTCGGCCAAGGGCGAAGCCGCTGCCGCCAATCTCCTGGGCCGGCTGGAAGGCATCGAGCCAAAAACGAGCGCGACGAACAGTTTCGCCTTGCTGCTCATCGATGGTCTTTCCATCCGCGAAGAGCCGGTGACGCACGTCCTCCAGAACGTCCTCGGAAACCTGCCCCTCGTCGGCGGCTCAGCTGGCGACGGACTGGCATTCGGGAGCACGCGAGTCTACCTGGATGGAAGATTCCACTCCGATAGCGCGGTGCTGACACTGGTGACCACGCCGCTGCCGTTCAAGGTCTTCAAGACCCAGCACTTCGTCGCCCAGGACGAGAGAATGGTCGTGACCGAGGCCGACGCCGCCCGCCGCATCGTCAAGGAAATCAACGGACTGCCGGCAGCCGAGGAATATGCTCGGGTGCTGCGCCTGAATGCCGAGGATCTCGATCCTGGGCGCTTCGCCGCTTCGCCGGTCGTCGTGATGATCGATGGTACCAGCTACGTGCGATCGATCAAGAACGCCAATCCCGACGGCAGCCTGACCTTCTTTTGCGCCATCGAAAATGGCTTGGTTCTCCGGGTGGCCAAGGGCGTGGATCTGCTCGAGAACCTGGCGAAAATGCTCAATGGCATACGGGAGGACATCGGCCCACCGCAGCTCGTTCTTGGATGCGACTGCATTCTGCGCAAACTCGAAATCTTCCAGAGCCCTCAGCGAGAGAACATCGCGGAGGCCTTTCAGCGCAACAATACAATAGGCTTCAGCACTTACGGCGAGCAGTTCAACGGGGTGCACGTGAACCAGACGCTCGTCGGAATTGCCATCGGCTCAGACCCCACGACGGCCGCAAATGCCTGACCGGGAGCCCAGGGACTCTACTCCGGGCGTACCGCAGTTGCAGGCCGAGATCGCGCGACTGAACAAGACAATCCAAGCGCTGATGGACCGTGCCGAGCGCAGCGCGAGCTCGCAGGAATCTGACTATAGCCGTTTCCAGGTCACCGTCATGCTGGAAGACCGGATCCGCACGCGCACGGCCGAACTCGAAGCCGCACTCGCCGAGAACGAGAAGATCAATCGCGCGCTGCGCGAGTCGGAAGCCAAGTTCCGCGGTGTCGTGGGCCAGTCGCTTGTCGGCATCACCATTACCGAAAATGGAAAGTTCACCTACAGCAACGCGAAGTTCGATGAGATCTTCGGCTACACCGCCGACGAAATGCGACAGCTTGGGCCTGTCGATCTCGCCGCCGACGAGGATCGCGCCATGGTCGAGGAGAACGTTCGCCGGCGCGTCAGTGGCGAGATCGATCAGATCGACTTCGGATACCGCGGACTGCGCAAAGACGGAGCGGTGATCGATATCGAGGTACATGGCAGCGTGATGGAATTGGGGGGCAAGCGGGCCTTGATCAGCATGCTCCTTGATGTCACGGAGCGCGTTCGCGCCGCGCGAGACCTGCAGGCGTTGCAGGACAAGCTGCGCGAACAGTCAATTCACGACGGGCTCACCGGCCTATACAACCGCTTCTATCTCGATGACTTCCTCAGCCGGGAGCTGATTGCGGCAAAGCGCGCCGACTACCCGGTCAGCGCCATCATGGCCGACCTCGATCATTTCAAGGCCGTCAACGACCACTACGGACACCTGGCAGGCGACGAGGTTCTGCGGGTTCTTGGCGACCTCCTGAAACAGCATGCGCGCGGCAGCGATATGTGCAGCCGTTACGGCGGCGAGGAGTTCTTGCTGGTTCTGCCTGGAATGTCGCAGGACGCCGCGGCTCGGCGGGCCGAGCAGTTGCGCAGCGCGCTGGCAGCTGTTCACATACCGTTCGACGGATCGAACCTCGAAGTGACGGCCTCGTTCGGTGTGGCTACCTTTCCCGTTGATGGCGCGACTGCCGATTCGCTAATCTCCGCTGCCGATGGGGCCCTGTACGCATCCAAAGCGGCGGGTCGCAATCGCGTCAGCATCGCCAAGCGACCGCAGGGCACCGGCGTGCCCCCGCCGCGGGTGCCTGCAGCCGCCTAGGAGACGACCATGCCTATCCAAGTGTCGGTCGGCGCGCTGAAGGACCTGCCGAAGGCAGTCGCCGTGCCGGCCTACGACCCGTCGCGGCTGAAGGCCGGAATCCTGCATTTCGGCATCGGCAATTTCCATCGCGCCCATCTGGCTGTCTACCTCGACGACCTGTTCAACTTCGGCCTCGATCTCGACTGGGCCCTGGTCGGCGCCGGAGTGCGCCCGCCCGATGAGGCGATGCGGCAAAAGCTGCAATTGCAGGACTGGCTGACGACGGTGGTCGAGCAGGAAGCGGACCACTCGACCGCCCGCATCACCGCGCCGATGATCGACTACCTCAAGGTCGGCGACGCCGCCGCGATCATCGCCAAACTCGCCGACCCGGCGATCCGGATCGCCTCGCTCACCATCACCGAGGGTGGCTATTACATCGATCCGGCGACGCAGCGGTTCGATCCAAAACATCCCGACATCGTCGCCGATGCAGCGGACCTCCTGACCCGTCCGAAGACCGTGTTCGGGCTGATTCTCGCGGGGCTGAAACGCCGCCGCGACACCGGCATCGGGCCCTTCACCGTGATGAGCTGCGATAACATCCCCGGCAACGGACACGTGACGCGGAACGCCGTGGTCGGCCTCGCGCAGCTGATCTACCCCGAACTCGCCGCCTGGGTAAAAACCAACGTCGCCTTCCCCAACAGCATGGTCGACCGCATCACCCCGGCGACCGGCGACCGCGAGCGGCAATTGTTGGCCGACAATTTCGGCATCGTCGACGCCTGGCCGGTGTTTTGCGAAAACTTTCGGCAATGGGTGCTGGAGGACGATTTTCCGGCCGGTCGTCCAGCCCTCGACAAGGTCGGCGTGCTGTTCGTCGACGACGTCGCGCCGTTCGAGCTGATGAAGATCCGCATCCTCAACGGCGGCCACGCGACCATCGCCTACCCTGCCGCACTGATGGACATCCACTTCGTCCACGAGGCGATGGAAAACGAACTGGTGCGCGGCTTGCTCGACAAGGTCGAGCGCGACGAGATCATCCCCATCGTCCCGCCGGTGCCGGAGACCGATCTCGGCGACTACTACGGTCTGATCGTCCGCCGCTTCTCGAACCCAAAAAATCGGCGACACCGTCACCCGGCTCTGCCTCGACGGGTCGAATCGCCAGCCCAAGTTCATTCTGCCTTCGGCCGCCGATGGGCTTAGAGCGGGGCGAAAGGTCACCGGCCTCGCTCTCGTCTCCGCGCTCTGGGCCCGCTATTGCTACGGCGAGACCGACAGCGGCCAGCCGATCGCCCCCAACGATCCGAATTGGACGCGGCTCACCGCGCAGGCGAAGCGTGCCAGGACCGATCCCCACGCCTGGCTCGCGATGACCGATATCTTCGGTGAGCTGACGAGCAATCCAATCTATGCTGGTGCCTTCAGCCATGCGCTGACGACGCTGTGGTCCAAGGGGACCAAGGCAACGCTGGACGCGTACCTTCAGGGACAGTTGCAGGGAGCCTGACCGCGTCGCTACCCAGGCACGTCGGCAAGCGCCGGCGAGACCAGTGCCGCAGCGAGCAACCCGATGAAGCGTCGTCGTCCCATAGTCGCCTCCTCAACCGTGATTGATCATCACATGCCGGACGGCAGTATAGTCCTCGAGCGCATAAACCGACATATCCTTGCCGTAGCCCGACTGCTTCAGCCCGCCATGCGGCATTTCGTTGACCAGCATGAAGTGGGTGTTGATCCAGGTACAGCCATATTGCAGCCGCGCCGCGGTCTGCATGGCCTTGCTTACGTCCCTGGTCCACACTGACGAGGCGAGGCCGTAGTCGCTGTCATTGGCCCACGCGATCGCGTCCTCGGGCTCGGTGAAGCGGGTGATCGAGACCACCGGGCCGAACACCTCGCGCCGAACGATCTCGTCGCTCTGCAGCGCGCCCGCGACCACGGTCGGCTCGTAGTAGTAGCCGTTCGCGCCCGACATATGCCCACCGGTCGCAATCTTGATGTGCGGCAACTCGGCGGCGCGTTCGACGAAACTCGACACCCTGTCGCGCTGGCGCTTGGAGATCAGCGGCCCGATTTCGTTCCGCGTATCGTCCTGCTGGTTGAAACGGATCGACGAGACGGCCGAGGCAAGGTCCGCCACCAGCTTGTCGTGGATCTTCGGCCCGGCGTAGATGCGGCAGGCGGCCGTGCAGTCCTGTCCGGCGTTGTAGAAGCCGAAGGCGCGCAGCCCCGAAACCACCGCCTGCAGGTCGGCGTCGTCATAGACGATCACCGGCGCCTTGCCGCCGAGTTCGAGATGCGTGCGCTTGACCGACTTGGCAGCGGCCTGCAGCACCTTCTTGCCGGTCGCGACGTCCCCGGTAATCGAGATCATGTTGATCTTGGGGTGGTTGATCAGCGCGTTGCCCACCGTGTCGCCGCGCCCGAGGATGACGTTGACCACGCCCTCGGGCAGGATGCCGGCCATCACCCTGGCCAGCTTCAGCGAGGTCAGCGGCGTTTGTTCGGACGGCTTGAACACTACCGTGTTGCCGCCGGCGATGGCGGGCGCGAGCTTCCAGGCCATCATCATCAGCGGGTAGTTCCACGGCGCGATGGAGCCGACGATGCCGATGGCGTCGCGCCGGATCATCGAGGTGTGGCCGGGGAGATATTCGCCCGCGACGGTCGCCGACATGTTGCGCACCGCGCCGGCGAAGAATCGCCAGCAATCGACGATGGCGGGGATTTCGTCGTTGAGCACGGCGTTGATCGGCTTGCCGCAATTGAGCGCCTCGAGCGCCGCGAACCCTGCCGCGTCCGCCTCGATGGCATTGGCGATTTTGAGCAAATAGCCCGAGCGCTGGCCGGGCGTGGTGCGCGACCATGTCTTGAACGCTGTTTCAGCCGCCGCCACCGCCGCGTCGATCTGCGCGATCGAGGCTTCGGCGATTCCCGCGATCAGCGCACCGGTGCGCGGGTTGAGCACCTGCTCCTCGGTCTCGGTGCCCGCCTCCAGGCGCGAGCCGATCAGCATCTGCGTGTCCATTCCTACTCTCCCGACTTCATGTTGGCAGCCCCACCCTCATCCGCCTTTCGGGCACTTCCTCCCATCAAGGGAGAAGCCGGATGAGGGGGAGCTACTGGCGCAAAACTCGTCACTTCCCCATCCCCGCGACATTGTCCCCGTCCCGCGTCAGATAGTACGCCGCCAGAATCGGCAGGAACGTCACGAGCACCACGAACATCGCCACCACATTGGTCACCGGGCGTTGCCGGGGCCGGATCAGTTCCTCGAGCATCCACAGCGGCAGCGTCTGCTGCTGGCCAGCGGTGAAGGTGGTGACGATCACTTCGTCGAAACTCAGCGCGAAGGCAAGCATGCCGCCCGCCAGAAGCGCAGTGCCGATATTGGGCAGGATGACGTGGCGGAAGGTCTGGAAGCCGTCGGCACCGAGGTCCATTGACGCCTCGACCAGCGAGCCCGAGGTGCGGCGGAAGCGTGCGACTGCGTTGTTGTAGACCACCACGATGCAGAACGTCGCATGACCCAGAACGATGGTCCAGAAGCTGAAGGGAATGTCGAGCAGGCTGAACGCCGAGCGCAGCGAAATGCCGGTGATGATGCCGGGCAGCGCGATCGGCAGGATCACCAGCAGCGACACCACCTCGCGGCCGAAGAACTTCGATCCAGACACCGCCGCGGCGCAGAGCGTGCCCAGGATCAGCGCCAACGCGGTCGAGATCGCCGCGACCTGTACCGACAGCGTCAGCGCCGACCAGATATCGGCCCGGGCCCAGGCGACCGCGAACCACTTCGTGGTCAGCCCCGGGGGCGGCCACTGGAAGCTCTTTTCTTCCGTAGTGAAGGCGTAAACGAAGATGATCAGCAGCGGCACCAGGAGAAAGGCCAGCCCGCCGGCCGCGGCGAACTTCAGTCCCAGCGATGCGCGCGGTCCGCCGTCGACCTTGTCAGAGCGCATCGAACGCCCCCATTCTCCGCGCGCCCCAGAGGTAGAGCCCCATGATGACGATGGGGACCACGGTGAAGGCCGCCGCCAGCGGGATGTTCCCGGCCGTCCCCTGCTGCGTGTAGACCACCTGGCCGATGAATAGCCTGCCATTGCCGACGATCTGCGGGATGATGTAGTCGCCCAGCGTCAGCGAGAAGGTGAAGATCGAGCCGGCCACGATCCCCGGCAGGGCCAGCGGGAAGATCACGTGCCGGAACGTCGCCAGCGGATGCGCGCCGAGATCGGCCGACGCGTCGATCAGATTGACCGGGACGCGCTCGACCGCCGCCTGGATCGGCAGGATCATGTAGGGCAGCCAGATATAGAGAAAGACCAAAAATGTGCCGATGAACGAGAAGCTCAGCGAATTGCCGCCGATCACCGGGATCGCGAGGATCGCATCGAGCGCCGGCGAGATGTGCAGCTGCTCGAACACCCAGGTGATGATCCCCTCCTTGGCGAGGACCAGCTTCCAGGCATAGACCTTGACCAGGTAGCTCGACCACAGCGGCAGCATCACCGCGAGGTAGAAGAGCGCCTTCCAGCGGCGCTTGGCATAGCGCGCCGCGACATAGGCGATGGGGACCGCGACGATCGCCGAGGCGATGGTGACCATCGCCGCCATCGACGCGGTGCGGACAATGATGTCGAAATTCTGCGGCTTGAACAGCTCGGCGTAGGTCTTGAGCGTAAATTCGTGGACCACGAGGCCTGAGAAATCGTCGATGTGAAAAAAGCTCTGCAGCAACAGAGCAAACAGCGAGCCGAGATAGACGATGCCCAGCCACAGCGCCGCCGGCAGGAGCAGCAGGAAGACGAACAGCTTCGGCCGCCGCCAGAAGGTATCGCTGAGGCCGCCGAACAGCCCGCCGCGTCCCGGCAGAATGGCGGCTTCGGCGCTCACTTCTCGTTCTCCATCAAGTGGATCGCGTCCTTGGCAAAGCCGAGCGTCACCTTCTCGCCCTCGCCGGGAACGGCCTCGGACGACGGCACCGAGGCATGGAGCGATGTTCCATTGAGATCGATGAGCAACCGGACCACGGCGCCAAGATAGCTGCGTGTGACGATGGTGCCGGTCATCCGCGAAGCGCTGGTGCCCGCCGCCATCACATGGATCGCCTCGGGGCGGAGGCTGGCCCAGCGCCTGACGCCGAGGATCGATTGGACGAAGTCCGGCGCCAGCACATTGGACGAGCCGACGAAATCGGCAACGAAGCGCGATTGCGGCCGTTTGTAGATTTCCTCCGGCGTGCCGATCTGCTGCACCTTGCCGTCGTTGAACACCGCCACCCGGTCGGCCATCGACAGCGCCTCGCCCTGGTCGTGCGTGACGAAGATGAAGGTGATGCCGAGTGATTTCTGCAGCGCCTTCAGTTCTTCCTGCATGCTCTCGCGCAGCTTCAGGTCGAGCGCCCCCAGCGGCTCGTCGAGCAGCAGCACTTTGGGCCGGTTGACGATGGCGCGGGCCAGCGCCACGCGCTGCCGCTGGCCGCCCGAGAGCTGCCCCGGCCGTCGCTCGCCATAGCCGCCAAGTTTCACCGTCTCGAGCGCGGCGGCCGCCTGCTTGAGACGCTCGGCCTTCGCCACCTTCTTCAGCATCAGCGAAAAGGCGACGTTCTGGATGACGTTGAGATGCGGGAACAGCGCGTAGTCCTGGAACACCGTGTTGACGTTGCGCCGGTACGGCGGCACGCCCTCCGCCGTCTCCCCGAAGATCTCGATGTGCCCCGAACTGGGCTGGTCGAAGCCGGCGATCAGCCGGAGGCATGTGGTCTTGCCCGACCCGGACGGGCCGAGCATGGCGAAGAACTCGCCCGGCACGATCTCGAGATCGACCTCGTCCATCGCTTTGACGAGCCCGAAATGGCGCGAGACTTTCTGCAGTGATACGGCCGCCGTCATATGCCCCGCCCCGGTGTGGACGAGGCGAGGCCAAGGCCCCGCCTCAGACTGGCGTTATTGCCCGCCCATCACACCGATATAGTCCGACACCCAGCGCGAATACGGCACGCACTGGTCGCCCTGGGTGGCGCACTGGGTGGTCGGCGTCTTCCAGAACTTGATCGCGGCGAAATTGTCGAAGCCGTTGGCAGCGCAGCCTTCGTCGGTCAGCAGCTCATTGCCCTTGCAGGCCGCCGGTACCACCGGCACCGAGCCGAACCAATAGGCAACGTCGCCCTGAACCTTGGCCTGCAGCGAATGCTCCATCCACATATATGCGCAGTTCGGATGAGGTGCGTCGGCGGCAAGCATGGTGGTATCGGCCCAACCCGTTGCCCCTTCGGCCGGAATGGTCGAGCCCACCGGCGCCGGCGGATCCTGATAGAGCAGCGCCCCGACCTGATACGGCCAGCTGCCCGAGGCCACGACACCCTCGGTGTTGAAGTCGTCGATCTGCACCGCCGCGTCGTGCCAGTAGCGGCCGACCAGCTTACGCTGGCCCTTCAGCAACTCGATAACCGCCGCATACTGAGTCTCGTTGAGCTCGTAGGGATCCTTGATCCCCAGCGAGGGGTCCTTGGTCATCAGGTAGGTCGCCGCGTCGGCGATATAGATCGGGCCGTCATAGGCCTGGACGCGCCCGGCATTGGTCTTGCCGTCGGGCAGGTTCTGCTCCTCGAACACCACGCTCCAGCTCTTGGGCGCCTCCGGGAACACCTTGGTGTTGTACATCAGGACGTTCGGCCCCCACTGGTAGGGAACGCCATAGTGCTTGCCGTCGACCGTGTACCACGGCGAATTGGCGAGGCGCTCGTCGACCGTTTTCCAGCTCGGGATCAGGTCCGTGTTGACCGGCACCACCTTCTTGCCGGCGACAAGCCGCAGCGAAGCGTCGCCCGAAGCGGTGACGAGGTCGAAACCGCCATTGTTCATCAGTGTGACCATTTCGTCGGAAGTTGCAGCGGTCTTGACCGAGACCTTGCAGCTGGTGGCCTTCTCGAAATCGGTGACCCAGTCGATCGTCGGATCGCTCTCGCCGCGCTCGATATAGCCGACCCAGGCGACGATACTGACCGCCCCCTCGCCCGCGCCGACCGCGGTCGGCATGTCCTGCGCCAGCGCCGCGCCGTTCATCGACAGCATGACGGCGAGCGCCGTGCCCGTCCTCAGAGTGGATTTCATCGTAACTTCTCCCTGCTCGGGAGCCGGGCCGATGCGCGCCGGCATTCCCCGATTGGGAGCCTATAACGAGTGTTAACAATCGCAAATTCATTCGGCCGAAGGGTAATATCGAAAATTCCGATACCTAGCTCCGTTGCCGCGCCGCCACCTGCGCCTGCGCGATGCCGATGAAATCGCGTGCCGCCTGCGGCAGTACCGAACCGCGGCGCCAGACCATGCCCACCTGCACCACCGGCAGCGCTCCCGAAATGTCGCGGCTTTCGATCCGGTCGCCTTCGAGCGACCACGGACGGTAAACCAGATCGGGCAGGAGCGCGACCCCGGCGCCGGTGGCGACGAGGCTGCGCACGGCTTCCACCGATCGGGTGCGGAACGCCACGTGCGGCTTGCTGCCCAGCGCCGACAGCAGCTTGTCGGTATTCTCCTCGGTCTCGTCGACGGTCAGCATGATCAGCGGCTCCGACGCGATGTCGCCGAGCTCGATGCTGTCGGCTGCCGCCAGCCGATGCCCGAGCGGAAGCCAAAGCCGGTAAGGCGAGGTCTCGAAGATCTCGGCCTGCAGCGCCACCCGGTCGCGCAGATTGGAGATGACCATCACCGCCACGTCGAGTTCGCCACCGATCAATAGGTGCTCGAGATAGTCGCCATTGTCCTCGATCGCCGAGACATCGGCCGCCGGATAGGCCCGGCGGAAGCGGGCCAGCAGGTCCGACAGTACATAGCCCGCCACCAGCGAGGTGACGCCGAGATGGAGGTGGCTCGGCGGCGCCGAATCTTCGCCGGCAAAGCTACGCCGCGCATCCTGCACGTCGGCGAGGATGCGGTTGGCATGGCGAAAGAACTGGTGGCCCTTGTGGGTGATGCTGAGCCCCCGCCGGTGCCGCTCGAACAGCGCCACGCCGAGGTCGGATTCGAGCTCCTTGATCGCATCGGTCACCGCGGACTGGCTGATCGACAGGCTCTGGGCCGCGCCCGACACGGTCCCCTCCTCCGCCACCGCGATAAAATACTGGAGCTGCCGGAGGGTGAAGGCCATGGGTGATTAATGCACTGCGCCCGGGCGTTGGGAAGGGTCGACGCGATCCGGCCCGCCCGCTAAGGTCGGCATCGGGAAGTCCTGTGCGTACAGAAGCGAGCGACCTTGTCGATCAAAGCCGCGATCTATCATCTCACGCACTACAAGTACGACCGTCCGGTCTTTTTGCAGCCGCAGATCATCCGCCTGAAGCCGGCGCCGCATTCCAGGACCAGGGTGCTGAGCCACTCGCTCAAGGTCCTTCCCGAAAAGCACTTCGTCAACCTGCAGCAGGACCCCTACGGCAACTGGCTGAGCCGGCACGTGTTTCCCGACCCGGTGACCGAACTCAAGATCGAGGTCGATCTCGTCGCCGACATGACGGTGTACAACCCCTTCGACTTCTTCGTCGAAGAAACAGCGAACATATGGCCTTTCCAGTACCCGGAATCGCTGGTCAATGACCTTTCGATCTACATGCGGCCGCAGCCGGCCGGGCCGCTGCTGAGCGCGTTCCTGGCGGGCGTCGACCGGACGCCGCGCAACACCGTCGACTTCGTCACCCAGCTCAATGCCCATGTGCAAAGCCGCATCGGCTATATCGTGCGCATGGAAACCGGCGTCTATGAACCGGAAGAAACCCTGTTACGGGCGCAGGGAAGTTGCCGAGATTCCGGCTGGCTGCTGGTCGAGGCGCTGCGCCATCTGGGCTTTGCGGCGCGCTTCGTCTCGGGGTACCTGATCCAACTCAAGCCCGACCTCGTCTCGCTCGATGGCCCCCCGGGCACCGACCACGATTTCACCGATCTCCATGCCTGGTGCGAGGTGTACCTGCCCGGCGCCGGCTGGATCGGGCTCGATCCGACCTCGGGCCTGCTGACCGGCGAGAGCCACATCCCGCTGGCGGCGACGCCGCACTACCGCAACGCCGCGCCAATCTCGGGTTTCGCAAGTTTTGCCAATGTCGATTTCGCCTTCGACATGAAGGTAACGCGGGTCGCCGAGCATCCGCGCATCACGAAACCCTTCTCCGATGAGAGCTGGACGCGGCTCAACGAGCTTGGCCACAAAGTCGATGCGGTTCTGCAACAGAACGACGTTCGCCTCACCATGGGGGGCGAGCCGACCTTCGTGTCGATCGACGATTTCGAGAGCGGGGAATGGAACACCGACGCGGTCGGCCCGACCAAGCGCGCCAAGGCCGATGCGCTGATCCGCCGACTGCGGGAAAGATTTGCGCCCGGCGGCTTCCTCCACTACGGCCAAGGCAAATGGTATCCCGGCGAGACCTTGCCGCGCTGGACCTTTTCGCTCTACTGGCGGCGCGACGGCAAGCCGATCTGGCGCGACGAAGCTCTGGTGGCCAAGGAAGCCGAGAAGACGCCGGCAACCGACGAGAGCGCCGGGAAGTTCCTCGCCAGCTTCGCCAGCAATCTGGGCCTGAGCGGCGAGACCATCGATGCCGCCTACGAAGACCCAGGCGAGTGGCTGCTGACGGAGGCAAAACTCCCTGGCAATGTCGATCCTACCAACTCCGAGCTGGCCGATGCCGAGGCCCGCTCGCGCATGGCAAATGTGTTCGACCGAGGTCTCACCAGGCCAACCGGCTATGTCCTGCCCGTGCAACGCTGGAACGCCATTGCAGCGCAGTCGCGCTGGGTCAGCGAGAAGTGGAAGACCCGGCGCGGCAAGCTGTTCCTCGCGCCGGGCGATTCCCCCGCCGGCTACCGCCTGCCATTGACTTCGCTGAAGCACCTGGGCGCCACGTCCTATCCGCATGTCGTGCCGCGCGATCCGATGCAGCCGGTGGGCGAGCTGCCTGAGGCCGAAAAGCTGTTGCGTTCCAAGGCCCAACCCACGGCATCATTCACTGCCGATGCCGGCAACCAGCAGGAGCGCGCCGAGCAGGTGATCTCGGAGATCGAGGGCGAGGTGCGCACCGCGGTGACCGTCGAGGTCCGCGACGGGCACCTGTGCGTCTTCCTGCCGCCGGTCGAGGAACTCGAGGATTACCTCGAACTCATCGCCGCGGCCGAGGAATCGGCGAGGGCCGTCGGGCTACCGGTCAAGATCGAGGGCTACGCCCCGCCCTTCGATCCGCGCCTCAACGTCGTCCGCGTCGCGCCCGACCCCGGGGTCATCGAGGTCAACATCCACCCTGCGGCGAACTGGGACGACGCGGTGGCGACGACGACGGCGATCTATGAAGAGGCGCGGCTCAGCCGGCTGGGCGCCGACAAGTTCATGATCGACGGCAAACATACCGGCACCGGCGGCGGCAATCACGTCGTGGTCGGCGGCGCGACCCCTTCGGACTCGCCGTTCCTCCGCCGGCCCGATCTGCTCAAATCGCTGGTGCTGCACTGGCAGCATCACCCCTCGCTGAGCTATCTGTTCTCGGGCCTCTTCATCGGCCCGACGTCGCCGGCGCCGCGCATCGACGAGGCGCGGCACGACAGCCTCTACGAACTCGAGATCGCGCTGAGCCAGGTGCCGGCGCCGGGGAAGGGTATCGCGCCCACCCCCTGGCTCGTCGACCGCCTGTTCCGCAACCTGCTCGTCGACGTCACTGGCAATACCCATCGCTCGGAAATCTGCATCGACAAGCTCTATTCGCCCGACGGGCCGACCGGCCGGCTTGGGCTGGTCGAGTTCCGCGGCTTCGAGATGCCGCCCAATGCGCGGATGAATCTTGCGCAGCAACTGCTGGTGCGGGCGCTGATCGCGCGATTCTGGACCGCGCCAATCGACGGCAAGTTGATCCGGTGGGGCACGACGCTGCACGACCGCTTCATGTTGCCTCAGTTTGTCTGGGCCGATTTCCTCGACGTACTCGACGACCTCCGCCAGCACGGCTTCGACCTCGAGCCGGAATGGTTCGCCGCGCAACTCGAGTTCCGCTTCCCGTTCTGCGGCGAAGCCGAATACGCCGGCATGAAGCTCACCCTCAACCAGGCGCTCGAGCCCTGGCATGTGATGGGCGAACAGGGCGCCATCGGCGGCACAGTGCGCTTCGTCGACAGCTCCGTCGAACGCCTGCAAGTCAAGCTCGAGGGCGCCGACCCCGACCGCTACGTCGTCACCTGCAATCGCCGCCGCGTGCCGCTGACACCGACCGGCACAGCGGGCCTTTCCGTTGCCGGCGTACGGTTCAAGGCGTGGCAACCCGCCTCGGGCCTCCACCCGAAACTGCCGGTCAACGCGCCGCTGACCTTCGACATCTACGACATTTGGACCGGCCGCTCGATCGGCGGCTGCGTCTATCACACCGCCCACCCCGGCGGCCGCAACTACGAGACTTTCCCGGTCAACGGCAACGAGGCCGAGGCCCGCCGCCTTGCCCGCTTTGTCGCCGAGGGTCACACCCCCGGCGGCTTCGCCCCGCCGCCTATGGAAGTCGCCGGCGAATTCCCGCTCACGCTGGATTTGAGGCGGCCGATTGGTTGACGGAATGGACGCGGACGACTACTGTTACATGTAACAGGAGTTGATCATGGGAACACCGGTCAACCAGAGAGTTCAGAAGCGGCGGGAAGCCTTGCGGGCGGCTGGGCTGCGGCCCGTTCAACTCTGGCTCCCGGACACTCGCGATCCGACGTTCCGCGCCGAACTCGCGCGGGAAGCACGTCTCATCGCCCAGTCGGATGCCAAGGACATCGACCTGCAGGAACGCATGGATGCGGTCTGGGAAGAAACGCTGGCAGACGTCGAGGCCATGGAAGCAAGGGATCAAGCCTCGCGTAACGAGAAGAAATGAAGCGTGGAGACGTAGTCATAGCCGCGGGGCAAGGCGACTACGGAAAGCCCAGACCCGTCCTCGTCGTTCAGTCGGATGCAATCGAGGCGTTCGATACGATTGCAGCCGCATTGATCACCTCGACCCTGACCAACGTGCCCAACTTGCGCCCCTCCATCGACCCGTCGACCACCAATGGCCTGCGAGAGCGGTCCCAGGTCATGATCGACAAGATTCAGCCGGTTAGGCTGGCCAAAGTGACTGCCGTTGTCGGCCGGCTCAGCGCCGAGGACATGGAGCGGGTCAACCGCAGCATCGCCGTGTTCTTTGGCTTGGCAGACTGAAGGCATCGCTTGACGATTTCCTCTAAATCCACTTGCGATCGCAGGCGCTTCCAGTAGCGATGCACTGATGGACAAACGGAATCAACGTACAACGGCGAACAGGTCGGGCCGGCCGGGCCTAGCGGCGGATTACCGCCCGTTGCACGATATCCCCGACGAAATGGTCGATCCGGCGGGCAATATCCGGCCCGGCTGGACCCAGTTGCTGGCCGGCTTCGACGAGCTCGGGCCTGAGGGATTGACCGCGCGTTTCGATCGTGCCGACCAGTATCTGCGCGATGCGGGCGTCTTTTATCGCAAATATGATGGCGCCGAAGGCAAGGAGCGGGCCTGGCCGCTCGCCCATGTGCCGCTGATCATCGACGAGAGCGACTGGCAGCTGATCACCCATGGCCTGACCCAGCGCGCCGAGCTGCTGGAGAAGATCGTCGCCGACATTTATGGCGACAACCACCTCGTTGCGCGCGGCGTGCTGCCGCCCGAGCTGATCGCCCGCAATCCTGAGTTCCTGCGGCCGGTGGTCGGCATCAAGCCGGCGAGCGGCCACTATCTCCATTTCTGCGCCTTCGAGCTCGGGCGCGGACCCGATGGCGGCTGGTGGGTGCTGGGCGACCGCACCCAGGCACCCTCGGGCGCCGGCTTCGCCCTCGAGAACCGCGTGGCGACGACGCGCGCGCTCTCGGACATCTACGCCAAAATGCACGTGCACCGGCTCGCCGGGTTCTTCCGCGATTTCCGCGACGCGCTCAACGGCGAGGCGCGCAAGCACGACGGCCGCGTCGGTATCCTAACTCCCGGCCAGCACAACGAGACCTATTTCGAGCACGCCTATATCGCGCGCTATCTCGGCTTCATGCTGCTCGAGGGCGAGGACCTTCTCGTCGAGAACGGCGAGGTGATGGTGCGCACCGTCGCCGGGCTGAAGCCGGTGAGCGTGCTCTGGCGGCGCATGGACGCCAGTTTCACCGATCCACTGGAACTGCGTTACGACAGCCGCATCGGCACCCCCGGCATGACCGAGGCCCTCCGGCAGGGCTCCATTTCGATGGTCAACGCCATCGGTTCGGGCATCCTCGAAACCCGCGCCCTTGCCGCCTTCATGCCGCAGCTGAGCCGGGCCCTGCTCGGCGCACCGCTGGAACTGCCGACCATCGCCACCTGGTGGTGCGGACAGGAGGTCGAGCGCCAGCACGTGCTCGATCATTTCGACCGCATGATGATCGGTCCGGCCTTCTCGACCACGCTGCCGATCGACGACCATCAGTCGACGGTGCTCGGCGCCGCCCTCGATCCCGATCCGCGCGCCGCGCTGATCCGCCGGCTGACCGAGGAGGGCGGCCAGTTCGTCGGCCAGGAGCCGGTGACGCTCTCGACCGCGCCGGTCTATGTCGGCGGGCGGCTCGAACCGCGGCCGATCTCACTGCGCGTCTACGCGGCGCGCACCGCCAAGGGCTGGACCATCATGCCCGGCGGCTTCGCGCGGGTCGGCTCGAGCCTCGACTCCGCCGCCATCGCCATGCAGCGCGGCGGCCAGGCGGCCGACGTCTGGGTGGTGAGCGGGAACCCGGTGGAGCACGTCACGCTCCTGCCGCGCGAGGGCGAAAAGCTGGTCCGCACCGAGGCCGGCAGTCTCCCCAGCCGCGCTGCCGACAATCTCATCTGGCTCGGCCGCTATGCCGAGCGCTGCGAGGCGACTGTGCGCATCCTGCGCGCCTACAATGCGCGGCTGGCTGAGGTCTCCAATCCGGATCTGCCGCTGCTCAAGGACACCCGCACCTATCTCGACTCGATCGACGTCGACGCCGCCGAGCCGCTGCCCAAGGGCCTGCTCGACTCGATCGAAAGCGCCGTGCATTCGGCCAGCCAGATCCGCGACCGCTTCTCGCCCGACGGCTGGCTGGCGCTGGCCGACCTGCGCAAGACCTCGCGCAATTTCGCCGCCCGCGTGCAACTGGGCGACGACGCCACGCGGGCGATGACGGTGCTGCTGCGCAAGCTCGCCGGCTTCTCGGGGCTCGTGCACGAGAACATGTACCGCTTCGCCGGCTGGCGCTTTCTCGAGATCGGCCGCCGGCTCGAACGCGGCATCCAGATCGCCGGCATCACCCGTTGGCTGACGCGCGAGGACGCGCCCGACGGCGCGCTCGACATGCTGCTCGAGATCGGCGACAGCGTCATGACTCATCGCCGCCGCTATAATGTGAGCGCTGGAACGAACTCCTACATCGACCTCCTAGTGCTCGATCCGCTCAATCCGCGCTCGGTGCTGTTCCAGGTCGCCGAACTGCGCGAGCAGATCGAAAAGCTGCCCGGCGGCATCGAGGACGGCCAGCTCTCGACCGCCGCCAAAGCGGTGCTCGAACTCCACACCGAGCTGCGCGTCGCCGAGCCCGAGGACATGACCTCCGCCCGGCTCACCGAACTCGGCGCCGAAATCGGGCGGCTGGCGGGGCTGATCGCGGATGCATATTTTGTGTAGTGTCGTAGACTCACAGCCCCTCACCCCCCTCGCTGCGCGAGGGACCCTCTCCCCGGTGGGGCGAGGGGACACGACTGAGACCTCCGTTCCAGCGTCCCCTCCCCCCACCGGGGAGAGGGTGGCCGCGCAGCGGCCGGGTGAGGGGCAGTCCGATGCTCTATGACGTTCGCCTCGAGCTCCACTACGACTACGAGGGGTTCGTCCATGGCGACCGGCACCTGATCCGTGTCGCGCCGGCCTCGATCCCCGGTGTGCAGCGGGTGATCGCCTCGTCGATTTCGTTCGATCCCAAGCCCGACAGCGAGACCAATTTCGTCGATTTCTTCGGCAACACCGTCACCACCATCGCCTACTCCGGCTACCACGACCGGCTCGACGTGCGCCTGTCGGCGCGGGTCGGCGTCGAGGATGAAGCATCGCCCGCCGATCTCTCGCCCGATCTGCCTGGCCTCAGCCGCGAACTCGCCGCGTTGTGGACCCTCGACGCCGCCTCGCCGCATCATTTCCTCGCCCCCTCCCCGCGCATCGCCCTCAGCCAGCCGATCACCGACTATGCGCGCCGAAGCGTCGAACGCACCCATTCGGTGCGGGCCGCGGCCATGGATTTCTGCCTCGCGATCCATGGCGATTTTGCCTACGACAAGAAGGCGACCAAGGTGGACACCCTGCCGCTCGAAGCCTTCCATTTGAGGCGCGGCGTCTGCCAGGATTTCTCCCATGTGATGATCGCGGGCCTGCGCGGCGTCGGCATACCCGCAGCTTATGTCTCCGGTTTCCTCAGGACCATTCCGCCCAAGGGCAAGCCGCGGCTCGAGGGCGCCGACGCGATGCACGCCTGGGTTCGGGTCTGGTGCGGCCAGCACGCCGGCTGGGTGGAATTCGATCCCACCAACGCCATGCTCGCCGGCGCCGATCACATTACCATCGGCCATGGCCGCGACTACACCGACATCTCCCCGATCGTGGGCGTGCTTCGCACCTCGCGGGGCGGCCACGAGACCAAGCAGTCCGTGGATGTCGTCCGGGTCGAATAGTCCGGCCTGAATTTCGCTCCGACAAGTGGAACCAAGTCCTGCGAGGCCCCGTTGTTGGGCCAGCGCCGTCACGCGCGATCTATGCGAGGCGAAGGCCGGGTCCCTCCCTCCGGTCAAACGACAAAAGGATCAAAGCGATGACACAGATGGAAATCGACACCCTCGAGCATGCCGGCCGCACCGTGATGGCGTGGTCCCCGGAAGGCTATGACGGGCGCGTCTATCTTGGTGCTGTGCTGCGCGCCCTCCTGCCGGCGATCGGCATCCTTGCGGTAGCGGCGGCGTTTCTGTTCGTCGCCTTCTGAAGCGTCAAAAGGCGTCAACGAGGTTCAGTCATGCTCAGCACAATCCTGATCGTCGTTCTTATCCTGTTGCTGATCGGCGCCCTGCCGAACTGGGGATATTCCCGCTCCTGGGGAGTCTTCCCCTCCGGCATTCTGGGCGTCGTGCTCGTGGTCGTCATCATCCTCTTGCTGATGGGACGCATCTGAGCAACTTGCGGGTCCTAGGTCGCCCCCCTCTCGACCCGCTCAACCACCCCGGTTCGCCCCCCGCGAACCGGGGTGTTCTGTTTGATCTAGCGCAAGCGGCAGCCGTGGCGGGCATGCGAGGAACCCGCATCCGTCTCGAACGTTGTTCCGCGACACCAATCCAGGAGCGTCACCATGGCCCAAACCCCTGACCTGGAAGCCCAGGTCGCCAAGCTGCAGGGCGATATCAAAACCATCATGCAGACCCTCACCCAGATGGGCGAGGATAAGGTCGGCGAGGTCGGATCCGCCG
Source organism: Devosia nanyangense (assembly GCA_016213505.1). Taxonomy (GTDB): domain Bacteria; phylum Pseudomonadota; class Alphaproteobacteria; order Rhizobiales; family Devosiaceae; genus Devosia_A; species Devosia_A nanyangense. Next base: position 3,879 of record JACRAF010000035.1, on the reverse strand, counting down.
CCAGGAAGCGAGCGCAGAATTTCGCCGATCGCGGCAGGGCGGCGCTCGAGGGCGCCGAGGACGAGTTCGGCGCGGTCGAAAAGCAGATCAAGGACACGATCCGCGAAAAACCCCTGACCGCAGTGGCGGGCGCCATCGCGCTGGGATTCCTTCTCGCCCTTATCACCCGCTAGCTCCGATGCTGGCCCTGCTTGCCCCGTTGGCGTCACTGCTGGGCATGGACCTCGAGGCGCTGCGCCAGCGCCTGCAGCGCCAGGCGGTGGTCTACGGCGTCGTCGGCGTGCTCGCCCTGATCTGCTTCAGCTTCCTCATGGTCGCGGCCAACAGCGCCCTCGCCCAATGGGTCGGCCCGATTGTCGCGCCGCTGATCATCGCCGGAACGGCGCTGTTCATCGCGCTCGTGGTCTTCCTCATCGGACGCCTGCAGGAAGCTGCTTCGGCGCGCCGCGAGGCCGAAGAGCGGCGCAGCGCCGAAACCCTGGCGCTGATCACCTCGGCCGCCATTACTGCGGCGCCGCTTATCCTCAAATCGTCGCTGCTGCGGGAAGTCGGCATCCCCGCCGGCGGCGCGCTGCTCGCCGCCTATCTGCTGATGCGCCGCAGCAAGGGAACCGCCGCGCGTCCCGAACGTTGATGGTTGGCCGGCTGCCCGGCCGGCAATCTGAGCATCGCAACCGAAAGGACCTGCCATGTCTCACCTCAAACGGCGGATCGTGACGATCCTCAAGGACGACCATCTCGACGCCAGCGAGAAAGTCGAGATTCTGCGCCAGCTCGAAGCCGATACGCTCAGCAAGGAGCGCAGTGCGACCGAGGGGATGACTCCGGTCGACGGCGATGATGGCGAAGATCTGAAATCGATCGAGCAGGCTCTGGCCAAGCTCGGCGAGCAACCGGTCGAAAGCGGCGCCGCGAGCCTCTAGAAACCGCTTTACCCATTCGAGCCCCGTCCACCGGACGGGGCTCTTTCACGCCGGGGCGAGGCGTTCGGCCGCTCCCTGCGCCGCGTCGGGTGCCGTCGATCTCGGCACGATCACTTTGAGCGCCCCGGGGTGGATTTTGAGATCGACCCGCTCCTCCAGCGAGATGAGCTCGCCGTCGATCACGGCGACCGCCGACGAGGTTTTGCGCGGGAAACTGATGCTGACTTCCTTGGCTTCCTTGTCGATAACCTCGGGCATGTTCTTCCATTTGCCGCGGACCACGGCCCAGCTCAGCTTCGCCAGCACCCAGGGGCTGAGCGGTTTGACAACGTAGATGCCCAGCAGCCCGGCATCGAGGCCCTCGGCATGTGGAATGTGCCCTTCCTGCAGCGGGTTGTTCGAAATCGAGATGCCCGCAGTCGACCGGCGTTCGAGGCCCTTGGGCGTCCTGATCTCCGCCTTGAACGACGGCGGGCTGAGGATGACCCCGGCCGCCGCCCGCGTCGACGCAATCATCTTTCCGATGCGGCCCTTGTAGCGGAGGGTCTCGCGCAGCCGCACCAGCTTGGGGTGAATGCCGACCGAGAACTGGTGGATGAAGGGACGCCCATTGGCCGTCGCGATGTCGACGTTCCTGGCTTCTCCCGCCGCCACCGCCTCGAGCGCGGTATCGAGATCGAGCGGCAGCTTCAGCGAGCGGGCGAACAGGTTCATCGGTCCCGCCGGCAGCACGGCGAGTGGAATGCCTTGGCGGTAGGCGACCGCCGCGGCGGCCGAGACCGTACCGTCGCCGCCGCCGACGAGCAGAACCTCCGTCTCGGAAACAGCGCGGTTCAGCTCCGGGATCAGGTCCCTGCCCTCGACGACGCGCGCGTCGAGCGTGTGTCCGTGCGCTGCGAACACTTCGATCGCATGCGCGGCGAACCGCTCCATGTCGACGGTCTTGAACGTGCCGCCGTCACGGTTGAAGACGCCAACGACGTGCATCGCTCCCCCATCAGCTCGACGCTTCGCCAGCCCGGCGCACCGTTCGAGTGTCCATCAGTCCCCGAACGCCGGGCCTGGCGCAAGCCCGGTCGTGCCGGTGGATGGATAGCGGAGCGCCGCGCCCCTCAGCCGAGTGTGTGCGTGGTGACCTGCGCCGACACCGGATCTGGTCCATAGTCGGCTTCGCCCGAGATCTTGAGCACGTCCTGCAGCCGGGTGCGGGCGCGGCTGACGCGGCTCTTCATCGTGCCCACGGCGCATTTGCAGATTTCCGCCGCTTCCTCATAGGAGAAGCCCGAGGCGCCGATGAGCACGATCGCCTCGCGCTGGTCCGGCGGCAGCCCGTCGAGCGCCTTCTTGAAATCGGCCATGTCGAGCACGCCATATTGTGACGGGTGGACGGACAGGCGCTCGGTGAACGCGCCATCGGTGTCCTGCACCTCGCGGCCGCGCTTGCGCATCTGGCTGTAGAATTCGTTGCGCAGGATCGTGAACAGCCAGGCCTTGATATTGGTGCCCATCTGGAAGCTGTCCTGCTTCGCCCACGCCTTCATCATGGTGTCCTGAACCAGATCGTCGGCCTTGTCGTGCCGCCCGCTGAGCGAAACGGCAAAGGCGCGCAACGAGGGAAGCGTAGCGAGCAGCTCCCGCTTGAATGACGGGCTTTGCTGCATTCAGGTGTCCTTGCGCCGGCCGGCGCGCTCGACTTCGTCGAGCTTCTCCAGCAAGTCGAGGAACTTGTCCGGGATGGGCTGATCCTGCACGGCTCCATAGAAGGCGCGCAGCTTGGCGCCGATGTCGGAGTTCGGGCCGAGCCCGTCGTCCGTGCGCCGTGTACGCGGAGCACTTGTTTCGATCATCTTGCCTTTGTCTTTCACTACCCGGACCTACCAACAGGCTGACGCTGAGCCCCGATGTGGTAGCATAAATGCTTGGTAGATCGAAAAGTTCCGGGAAGTGGAACGAATTTGGACTCCACCCGTTTGTGATTTGGGTACGACTGCAGCGTCAAAGGGAGCACACCAAATGCGTTTGTCCACGCGGATTGCGCCGCATCTCCCGTATTTGCGCCGATTTTCGCGCGCGACGACGGGCTCTCAGACTTCCGGCGACGCCTATGTGGCGGCCACACTCGAAGCCCTGATCGCCGACGTGTCGATCTTCCCCGAGGCCTCCAACGACCGCATTGCTCTCTACAGGCTGTTCTCGAAGCTGTTTTCCTCGTCGGCAGTGCGCGTCCCCGCGCCGCATCCGCATTTCGTCTGGGAACAGCGCGCCGCGCGCAACCTCGCCAATCTCGCCCCCAAACCGCGCCAGGCGTTCCTCCTGGTCGCCGTCGAGGGCTTCACCGACGCCCAGGCGGCCGAGATTCTCGACGTCTCGGGCGCCGAGTTCGCCCGCATCATCGACGAGGCCAGCCGCGAGATTTCGCGCCAGGTGGCGACCGATATCCTGATCATCGAGGATGAGCCGCTGATCGCCATGGACATCGAGCAGCTGGTCGAGAGCCTCGGCCACCGGGTGGTCGGCATCGCCCGTACCCACAAGGAAGCGGTGGCGCTCTACGGCAAGACGTCGCCCAAGATGATCCTCGCCGACATCCAGCTGGCGGACGGCTCATCGGGCATCGATGCAGTCAACGACATCCTCCTGAACGAAGCGCTGCCGGTCATCTTCATCACCGCGTTCCCGGAGCGGCTATTGACCGGCGAGCGGCCCGAGCCGACCTTCCTCGTCACCAAGCCGTTCAACCCCGATATGGTCAAGGCGCTGATCAGCCAGGCCTTGTTCTTCGACGAAGGCTCCCGCGCCGCGGCCTGAAAACAGGCAAATAGCGAATAGGGGGTAGCGAGTAGGGGAGTGCCCTCGCTACTCGCTACTCGCTACTCGCTACTCGCTACTCGCTACTCGCTACTCGCTACTCGCTACTCGCTACTCGCTACTCGCTACTCGCTACTCGCTACTCGCT
>JACRAF010000038.1 GCA_016213505.1 Devosia nanyangense | reverse complement strand
AGTCGTCCCGGCCTGACTGTGGTGGACGTTTGCCCGGCTGTGCCGGGGCCGCTCCATCCGGTGCCAATCCTGGCGTTCCGAGGCGCGTCGCGTCTCCACCAAACAAAACCTCAGAGACGCGACGCGCCTCGGGACCCGTATCTCTCCACCCACACCGGAGGCCGAGGCCGATGGCCGATTTCGCTCGCCTTTCTTCCCCTCGTCGCTCTCCCCCGGAGGGTGGGGCGATCCTAGCGGATGACCTTGCCGGCCTCGTCGAAGCGGAAGATGTGCTTCGGGTCGGCCGAGGCGTAGAGCACCGAGTCAGGAGCATAGGCCACCTCGCCAAAGACCCGCGCCGTGATCAGGCCCGCCGCCTCGGTTTCGAGGTAGACATTGGTGTCGGCGCCCAGGTGCTCGACATGCACGACTTTGCCGCGCCAGTCGCCGGTGTCGGGGCTGAGCCTCAGATGCTCGGGGCGGATACCGGCAGTCTTGGCGCCAGCGACGCCCAGAGACGCGGCATCGTGAAAGTTCATCTGCGGCGAGCCGATGAAGCCGGCGACGAACGTGTTGGCCGGGGTGTTGTAGAGCTCCATCGGCGTGCCGATCTGCTCGATCCGCCCGGCGTTCATCACCACGATGCGGTCGGCCAGCGTCATCGCCTCGACCTGATCGTGCGTCACATAGATCATCGTTGCCGCGAGCTCGCGGTGGAGCCGCGCGATCTCGAGCCGCGTGTTGACCCGCAGCGCCGCGTCGAGGTTGGAGAGCGGCTCGTCGAACAGGAACAGTTTCGGTTCCCGCACCACGGCGCGGCCGATGGCAACGCGCTGGCGCTGGCCCCCCGACAACTCGGCCGGCCGCCGCTTCAGATAGTCCTGCAGCGACAGCATCCGGGTTGCTTCGCCCACCCGCGCATCGACCTGCTCCTTGCTGGCGCCGGCCTGCCGGATGCCAGCAGCCATGTTGTCGAATACCGTCATGTGCGGGTAGAGCGCGTAGGTCTGGAACACCATCGCAATGCCGCGCTTGGCCGGCGGCACGACGTCGACCCGCACCCCGTCGATCCGCACCTCGCCACCGCTCGAATCCTCGAGCCCGGCGATGATCCTGAGCAGGGTGGATTTGCCGCAGCCCGACGGCCCGACGAAGATCACGAACTCACCATCGGCGACCTCGAGATCGATGCCGTGCAGCACCTTGGTCGCGCCGAAGGATTTTTCGACGGACTTGAGTGTCAGAGAACCCAAATGTGCCTCCTACGGGCTTCTACAAAGGCCCTCGCACCCGCCCTTGGGGCGACCTCTCGCTCCAAGGGAGAGGTGAAGGCAGATCGTGCTCCACCGTACCTCTCCCTCTGGGGGAGAGGTCGGCGCGCAGCGCCGGGTGAGGGGGCTTTCAGATGAGGCATTTGTCTCACAACCTCACCGCTTTCCCCGTACGCACGCTCTCGTCCGCCGCAAGGCAGATGCGGAGCGAGGCCACGGCGTCGTCCATGTGGCGGGTGAGGTCGATGTTCTCGGTGATGGCGCGATGGACGAAATCCTGTTCGCGCGCGCAGAGCGCATCGTGACCCGGCTCACCTGCCATCGACAGCAGCTCGTCCGGCTGCGCGAATTTGCCGTCCGGTCCTATCGCCGCGCGGTGCACCTTGATGGTGTCGGTCTTGGTGTGGGTCTCGTGCGAGTCGGATCTGGCGCCGGGGTTCATGACGATCGACACCGAACCGTTGGGGCTCATCACGTCTTTGACGAAGAACGCCGCATCCGAGATCATCGGGCCCCAGGCCGCCTCGTACCAGGCCAGCGAACCGTCGGCGAACAGCACCTGGAAGTGCCCGTAATTGTACATGTCGGGCTTGATCTCGTCGCTGAGCCTGAGCCCCATGCCGCGCACCTCGATCGCCTTGGCGTCGGTGATCTGGCACATCACGTCGACATAGTGCACACCGCAATCGACGATCGGGGAGGTGGTCTCCATCAGCGTCTTGTGCGTCGCCCAGGTCGGCCCGCTCGATTGCTGGTTGAGGTTCATCCGGAATACGTACGGCCCGCCGAGTTTGCGCGCCTCGGCGATGAAGCCGATCCACGACGGATGGTGGCGGAGGATGTAGCCGACCACCAGCTTCCGCCCATTGGCCTTCGCGGCGGCGACCACCCGCGCGGCATCGGCGACGGTCGTCGCCAGCGGCTTTTCGACGAACACATGCGCGCCCTGTTCCATGGCCAATACCGCGTAGTCGGCGTGCGTATCGGAATACGTGCTGATGGCGACGACGTCGGGCTTGAGCGCCCGCAGGGCCGGCTCGAACTCGGGCAAGATCGTGTAGCCCGAAAGCTCATCCGAGAGCCGCGGCGCCGAGCGGTTGACCAGCCCGACGATCTCGAACCCCGGGTGCCGGTGGTAGGCGAGGGCATGGCTGCGCCCCATATTGCCCAGCCCGGCGGCGAGAACCCGCAGCGTCATTTGACCGCTCCCGAGGTGATGCCGCGGATCAGCTGTCGCGAGAAGATGAGGTACAGCACCAGCACCGGCACGATCGCCAGCGCCAGGGCCGACAAAACGCCGTTCCAGTCGGTCTGGAACTGGCCGATGAACATCTGCGCCCCCAGCGTCACGGTCTTGGTCGCCTCGGCCGGCGCCAGGATCAGCGGGAACCACAGATCGTTCCAGATCGGGATCATGGTGAACACCGCCACCGTCGCCATCGCGGGGCGGACCAGAGGCAACACCAGGCGGAAGAAGATCTTGTATTCGTTCATGCCGTCGATGCGCCCGGCGTTCTTGAGGTCGTCGGAAACTGTGCGCATGAATTCGGAGAGGATGAAGATCGAGAGCGGCAGCCCCTGCGCGGTGTAGACGAGAATCAGCGCTACCAGCGTGTTGGCGAGCCCGGTCGCCACCATCAGCTGGAGGATCGCCACCGTGCCCAACCGGATCGGGATCATGATGCCGAGCGCCAGGTAAAGCCCGGCCAGCGTGTTGCCCCTGAACCGGTATTCGCTGAGCGCGAACGCCGCCATGGCGCCGAACAGGAGCACCAGGACCAGCGCCACGACGGTAACGATCAGGCTGTTCTCGAAATAGAGGATGAAGTTGCCACGCTTGAACACGGTCTCGTAGCCGATGGTCGAGAACGCGTCCCCGAACGGCAGGCTGAGCGGCGAGCCGAAGATCGCTTTCCGGCTCTTCAGTGAGTTGATCAACACAACCCACACCGGGAACAGCGCGATCACCGTATAAGTGATGAGGATCGCGTGGGCGGCGATCGTGTTGGACAGCGATTGTCTGGCTTTGCTCATTGGCGCCTCAGAACTGGTAGCGCCTGAGCCGGGTCTGCACTCCGAACAGATAGATGCAGACGCCGGTGAGGATGATGAGGAACATCACCGCCGCGATGGTCGAGCCGAGCGCCCGGTCGCCCAGCTGCAGCTGGTAGCCGAAGAAGGTGCGGTAGAGCAGCGTGCCCAAGAGGTCGGTCGAGAAGTTCGGTCCCGGCTGTGCACCCTGCGCCGCATAGACCAGGTCGAAGGCGTTGAAATTGCCCACGAAGGTGAGGATCGAGACGATGCCGATGGCCGGTAGCACCAGCGGCAGCTGTATCTTCCAGAACTGCGCCCAGCCGGTGATGCCGTCGCACTCGGCTGCTTCGATCACCTCGTCGGGGATCGACAGCAGCGCCGCATAGATCAGCATCATGGGGATGCCGATGAATTGCCAGTTGGAGATCAGCGCCAGCGTCGTCAGCGCGTACTCCTCCTTGCCCAGCCATGGCTGGAACAGCGCGCCCAGCCCGACGGATTTGAGCAGGCCCTGCGTCACCCCCCAGGTCGGCGAGAGGATCAGCTTCCACACGAAGCCGACGATCACGAAGCTCAGCAACGTCGGCACGAAGAACACGGTCCGGTAGAAGCCGCGCAGCCGGAGCTTCGGATTGCTGAGCAGCGCCGCCAGCAGAATGCCGATCGGGTTCTGCACGACCATGTGAATGATGAAGAACCAGAAATTGTTGCCGAGCGCGTTCCAGAAGCTTGCCGAGAGCCGCGGATCGGTGAACAGCGTCACGAAATTGCCGAAGCCGATGAAGGCCCAGTCCTTCGAAAAGAACGACTGATAGAGCGTCGAGATCAACGGGAAGATCATCACCGCCGTGTAGACGAGAACCGCCGGCGCGAGAAACACCAGGATGTGCGACCGGAATGGCCGCTTGGGTGCCGCAATGCTGTCCGTTGCCACGCTGTTCGCCCCCGCTCGCTGGCCGTCGTCCAAGAGAACCGGATCGCCCGTGGGCGATCCGGCAGGTTTCACGACAGGCTTACATTGCCGCCGGGTGATACCAGCTGTCGAGGCCCGCCTGCAGGCGCGCGCCGGCCGCTTCGGGCGTCTCGGCGCCCTTGATGACCTGCACCGAGGCGTTCCACGTCTCGTTCTCGAGGTTCGGCGTACCACGGCTGAGGATCGCGTAGGTCGACCGGATGCTCGACTTGCACTTGTCGCGCCAGGAGACGAATTCCTGGGCCAGCGGGTCCTGCATCGCGACCGGGGTGTTGCCCAGCGCGAAGAAGCCCGGCAGCGCATTGGCGAAGATGCCGCCGAATTCCGGCGACGCGACCCAGCTCAGGAACTTCTTTGCCGCATCCGGATTGGCCGACTTGGCGTTCATGCCGATGCCGATGTCGGTGTGGTCGGAGATGTAACAGGTGTCGCCGGCCTTCTCGACCGGCGGCGCGAACACGCCCATCGGGAAGGTCGCATTGGCCTCGAAGCCGGCGATTTCCCACGAACCGGTCGGGTAGATCGCCGCTTTGCCCAGGGTGAACAGGTTCTGGCTGTCCGAGTAGGTCTGGGCCTCGAAGCCATCGCCCAGATAGGGTTTCCACTTGGCGAGCTGGCGATAGGGCGCGACCCAGGGCTCGTCGGTCAGCTTCTGCGTTCCGGCGATCAGCGCCAGGCGGCCCTCTTCGCCGTGCCAGTAGTTCGGCCCGATGTTGTTGTAGCCCATCGTGGCCGCTTCCCACTGGTCGTTGGTGCCCATGGCAAGCGGGATGTAGGTGCCGTCGGCCTTGATCTTCTCGAGGTCGGCGAAGAACTCCTCGACCGTGGCCGGCGGAGCGGCGATGCCGACCTTGGCGAAGGCGTCCTTGTTGTAGAAGAAGCCGTGGATCACCGCGCCCATCGGCACGCAGAACGTTGTCGCAGCGTCGTCGGTCGACCAGGCGGCCTTGGCCACGGCCGAGAAGTTGTCCATGCCTGGCAGGTCCGTCAGAGGGGCGAGATGGCCCTTGTTGAACAGTTCGAGCGAAGCGTCGAACGGGCGGCAGGTGATGATGTCGCCGGCGGAGCCGCCGTCGAGTTTGGCATTTAGTGCCGCATTGTATTCGGTCGGCGCGGTCGGCGAGAACACCACCTTGATGCCGGGATTGGCGGCTTCGAAGGCGGGGATGATCTTGTCCTGCCACACCGACAGATCGTCGGTGCGCCAGCTTTCGATGGTGAGCGTCACGTCAGCGGCGAAGGCAGAGCCTGCACCCGCCAGCAGCGCCGCAGTGGCACTTGCCAGCATCAAAGTCTTCTGGAACGTCATTTCCTACCTCTCCTGTTTCATCGCCGCTCCTGTGCGGCGATGCCGTTGCGAAATTAGGGCGTCTTGCCGCTGAGCTTGGCCAGCGCCTGGCGCACATTTCCTTTGGTGGCGCCGAGGATGTCCTCGGCGTCGGCCAGGCTCTTTGCCCCGGCCGCGATCAGGATGGCGGGCTTGACCTCGCCGTCCGATGTCTTGAGGGCCGCTGCGGCCGTTTCGGCGTTCGCCCCCGTAATGGTTGTGACGATGCGCGCCGCCCGGCCGCGCAGCTTGTCGTTGTCGGCCTTGACGTTGACCATCAGCCCGTCGTGGACGTGGCCGAGGCGGATGCCGATCAGGGTCGACAGCATGTTGAGGGCGGCCTTCTGGGCCGTTCCCGCGCCCATCCGCGTCGACCCGGAGATCACCTCCGGCCCGGCATCGAGCAACACGGCGACATCGGCGGCCCCGAACAGGGGAGACCCCGCATTGCCGGTGATGCCGATGGTTCGGGCGCCCGCGGCGCGGGCCGCCTTGAGGCCCGCCAGGGTGTAGGGCGTCGAGCCGCTCGCCGAGGTCGCGATCACGCAGTCGCCCGAGTTCACCCCGGCCTCGGCGATATCGGACCGGGCGCCCGCCACGTCATCCTCGCGGACGCCGTTGAGGCGGGTGATGGCCTTGCCGTCGGCCAGCACCAGCACGATCCGGTCGTGCGGAATGCCGTAGGTCTGCGGCACCTCGAGCGCGTCGCCCAGCGAGATCAGCGCCGGGCTGCCGGCGCCCAGATAGACGAGCCGTCCGCCGCCTTCGATCGCCGCGGCGCCCAGTCGCGCCGCCCGCGACAGCGCCGGGATTGCCGCCGCCACCGACTCGATGGCGCGGCGCTGGCCGTCGAGGATGGCGGCGAGGATCGCCTCGTCGCCCCAGGTATCGAGACCGACGGACCCGTCATCCCTCGTCTCGGTCTTTGGCACGGCATTGCTCAGCGGCATCTATGGAACCTCGAACGCGCGACGGACCTGCCGAATTGCAGCAAGGTGACGCTCGGACTACGGTGCGGGTGTGACGCGGGACGCGAGTCACGGAGCAGCCGCAGCAAACGACGGCCGGGGGGATCACCATTCGTTGCGTCGAGCGCACCGGACATTGTTCTGTCTCCTGTCGCGCATTAATGCCAAAAAAATACCACTTGTCCAGCTTCTGTCGCAATCCGCGGCCGCGGACCTCTTGCTGCCTCTTTAGAAAACACCTGTGCATGAGGGCTTAGGCGAATGACTGGGTGCGGCAGAAAATCCACTTGGTGATTGGTATTTTATTGGTATTATGATCGCAAAGCCGGTGCGCGAAGCATCGGATGAAGAGGCCCGGTGGGGACGGAGAAGCGGCTATGGCTGATGCAGCCGACACATTGTTCGGCGTCGAATCGATTGCGCTGCCGCAGGGTGGACCGCTCTATCTTCAGCTGAAGCGCTGGATCGAGGACGCCGTGCATCGCGGTGCGATCAAGCCGGGCGACGCGCTGCCATCCGAGCGCGATCTCGCGGCGCGCGTCGACATGTCGCGCGTCACCGTCCGCAAGGCGGTGCAGCACCTCGTGCGCGAGGGCGTTTTGGTGCAGCGCCACGGTTCGGGCACCTATGTCGCCCCGCAGCCCAGCCGCGTCGAGCAGTCGCTGAGTCAGCTCACCTCGTTCGCCGAGGACATGGCGCGGCGCGGCATGGCGGTTCGCTCCGAATGGCTCGATCGCGGCCTCTACCCGCCATCCCCGGAGGAGACGGTAACGCTCGGCCTCTCGTCCGCTGACAGCGTCGCCCGAGTGGCGCGTCTGCGCATTTCGGGCGACGTACCGCTCGCCATCGAACGCGCCGCGCTGTCGGCCAGTATCCTGCCCGATCCCGAGGCGATTGGAACATCGCTCTACGCGCATCTCGAAAAGAGCGGCAACCGCCCGGTGCGCGCCATCCAGCGCATCCGCGCGGTCAGCCTCGACGAGGAGGATGCCAAGCTGCTCGAAGTATCCCCCGGCGCCGCCAGCCTGCACATCGAGCGCATCTCTTACCTTGCTTCGGGCCGGGTGGTGGAGTTCACCCGCTCGGTCTATCGCGGCGATACCTATGATTTCGTCGCCGAATTGCGCCTCGGCGACGGGCGCAGGCCTGGCCGTTGATGGTGACTGGTTTGACTCAAATGACCCACATGCGGATGGAAATCGAAGAGATTCCCGACGCCACGCGTCGTCTGCTCGAGCACTCGGCCGGCGGCCTCGCCGAGGCGGGCGCCGCGCTGCGAAGACTGCAGCCCGTCATGGTCGCGACCGTCGCGCGCGGCTCGTCCGATCACGCTGCAGCGTTCCTGAAATATGCAATCGAGCTGGTAGCGGGCGTGCCGGTCGCTTCGATCGGCCCCTCGGTGATGTCCATTTATGGCCGCGAGCTGCGGCTCGATGGTTGCGCCGCAATCGCGATCTCGCAGTCCGGCAAGAGTCCCGACATTGTCGCCATGGCGCAGTCGGCCCGCCGCAACGGCGCGCTGAGCATTGCGCTCACCAACACTGCCGCCTCGCCGCTGGCGGCAGCTGCCGATATCGCCATCGATCTCTCCGCCGGCGTCGAGCAATCGGTGGCGGCGACCAAGAGCTTCGTGAGTTCCGTGGTCGCCGGGCTCGCCATCCTCGGCCATTGGACTGAGGACGCGGCATTGCTCGCTTCGCTCGATGCGTTGCCCGGGACGTTCGCCCGCGCGATCACCGTGGATTGGTCGCCGCTCCTGGGCGCGCTCGATGGTTACGACTCGCTCTACGTGCTCGGGCGTGGGCCAGCATACGCGATCGCCCAGGAGGCGGCGCTCAAGTTCAAGGAGACCTGCGGCATTCACGCCGAGGCCTACAGCGCCGCCGAGGTGCTGCATGGTCCGGCGCGCATCGTTGAGGCCGGTTTTCCCGTACTGGCACTGGCTGCCCGCGACGCCGCGGAAACCGCCGTCGCGGAGGTCGCCGACCGTCTCGCGAAACAGGGGGCAACGGCGTTCGCGACGACCACGCGTGTCGCCGCGGCGCAGCAATTGCCGTTTGCCGCGACGGGCCATCCGATCACCGACGCGCTGGCGCTGATCGTTTCGTTCTACAGCTTCGTCGAGACGCTCTCGCGTTACCGCGGGCACGATCCCGACCGCCCCCCGCACCTCAAGAAGGTCACCGAGACGATATGAGCCGCATTGCCTATACCGGCGCCCGGATCTTCGACGGCGAGCTGTGGTGGGACCGTTCGGCGCTGGTCGTCGACGGCGGTCGCATTGAGGGCATCATCGCCGCCGATTCCCCGACCGACGCCGAGCGCGTGCCGCTCGGCGGCGGCATCCTCGTGCCGGGGTTCATCGACCTGCAGGTCAACGGCGGCGGCGGCGCGCTCCTCAACGATGCCCCGAGCGTCGAGACCATCGCGACCATCTGCACCACATTCGCACGGTTCGGCACCACGGCATGCCTGCCGACCCTTGTCACCGACACGCGCCAAAACACCGCAGCGACGGTCGCCGCCGGTATCGCCGCGGCGCAGCGGGGCGTCCCCGGGTTCCTCGGGCTGCATCTCGAGGGGCCACACCTGAGCGTCGCCCGCAAGGGCGCGCACGATCCGGCGCTGATCCGGCCGATGGACGAGGCCGACGTCATCGCTCTCGTCGAGGCGCGCGGGCGCCTGCCCAACCTGTTGACCACGGTCGCGGTCGAGAACGTGACCCCGACCCAGATCACCCGCCTTGCCGACGCCGGCATCGTCGTCAGCATCGGCCACTCCGATGGCACCTATGCCGCGGTCAAGGCGGCGGCGGATGCGGGCGCCAGCATGGTGACGCACCTCTTCAACGCCCAGCGCCAGCTCGGCAATCGCGAGCCGGGCGTCGTCGGCGCCGCGCTCGATCTCGGTGCGCTCAGTGCCGGACTGATCGCTGACGGCATCCACGTCGATGCTGCTTCGATCGGGGTCGCGCTACGCGCCAAGCGCGAGCCCGGCCGCATCTTCCTCGTCACCGACGCCATGTCGCCGACCGGCACCGGTGTCACCCAGTTCGAGCTCACCGGGCGGACGGTCTACCGGAAGGATGGTGCGCTTCGTCTTGCCGACGGCACGCTCGCCGGCGCCGATCTCACCATGATCGATGCCGTGACCTATATGCACCGCACCCTCGGCCTGCAGCTCGAGGGGGCTCTGCGCATGGCCTCGCTCTATCCCGCCGAGGCGATGGGGATCGCCGCCGAGCGTGGGCAGCTGGGCCACGGTACGCGCGCCGATCTCGTCCATCTCGGCGACGATCTGACGGTTCGCCGCACCATCATCGGCGGGGCGACCGTCTGGTCCGCCTGATCGTCGTTCGTGACTGTTCCCCGGTCGCTCCCGCCTGCTACACAGGCGGCCGGCAGGGAGAATCGGCATGAAGATCGGGGTCTTGGGAACGGGTTCGGCGGGGCAGACCGTTGGCGCCAAGCTGGTCGCCATGGGCCACGACGTGATGATGGGCGCCCGCTCCGCCGACAATGAGAAGGTCCTCGCGTTCGCGCAGCGCACCGGCGGTGGGGCAGGGACCTTTGCCGACGCCGCCCGCCACGGCGACCTGGTGCTCAACTGCACCCGCGGCGACACCTCGCTGGGCATGCTCTCGACGCTCGCCGGCGAACTCGACGGCAAGATCCTGATCGATGTCGCCAACCCGCTCGATTTCTCGAAGGGGTTTCCGCCGCATCTGTCGGTCTCCAACACGGACTCGCTGGCCGAGCAGATCCAGCGGGCGCTGCCCGGCGTGTTCGTGGTGAAATCCCTCAACACCGTCAACGCCGCGGTGATGATCGAACCATCGCGCGTGCCCGGGCCGCACAGCGTGTTCGTCTCCGGCAACGACAAGCGTGCCAAGGGCAAGGTGATGGATTTCCTGCGCACCCTGGGCTGGCAGTCGATCATCGATCTTGGCGATATCACCAGCGCCCGCGCCGCCGAGCAGCTGCTGCCGCTCTGGGTCAGGCTCTACGGCGTGCTCGGCACTGAGATCTTCAATATCGCGGTGATGAAAGCGGACAAATAGAACTCGACTCTAGGCGGTCGGATAGGCGAAGAACTCCGCCCATTTATGCAGTGGCTTGGCCTCCGGCGTCTGGAACAGGAATCCATAGTTCCGCCAGTAGGTCTGTACGCCCAGGGATAGGCCCTTGCGGATCTTCTGGTAGCTTGGAGTGACGGCGACACGGCTGTCGGCATATTCGGCGAAGTCTCTGACGCGTTCGTCCCATTCCACGCCCGTGAAGTCGAGGGTGCCGCGAACCGAGCCTTCGAACGAGGTGACGAGATCGTCGTATTTGAGATAGTGCACCAATTCATCGGCGAGGGTGTGGACTCCGAACCACTGCGACATGGTGAAGTCGTAGAACTCGACGCTGCCCTGGAAGGTCCGGAAATTCTCCATCCCGGAATTGGCGACGAAACGCTGGCGGAAGCAGCTGAGCACGACGTCGAAGGGGTGGCGGATGCAGAAGATGTACTTCTGTTCCGGCAACATCCGTTTCAGCGGAACCGCCGAAAGCGTGCGCATCGGGAATTTGTCGACGACGAAATGAGCGCCGGGCTTTTGACGGTGCCGTGCGACCTCATCGAAATATCGGTTCCGGGCAGCCTCGAAGAACGATTGGGGATCGGTTTGCGCAGCAGCGCGCGACCGCCGGCCCGAACGGACATAGGCCATTGCGGCCGACCAGGTAGGGGGCTCTTCGAGCGCTTCGATGTCGGGATGGTTGCCAAGGACCAGCTCGAGCAGGGTGGTGCCGGACCGCGCAAAGCCGAGCATCATCACGACGTCGTCACGCCGCAATGTCGGCAGTTCGGGTATGGTTATGGCGCTGTCGGACAGGGCCCCTTTGATTGCCCCCTTGCCGTCGACGCCGGGCGAGAGTTCGAGCCGGTTCATTTCGACGAAGTAGCGGTAGGAACCCTTGAAGTCCCCAAGCCTCTCGGACGCCTCGCCAGCCAGCCTCAGCGCGTGACCCCTCGCTGCCTTCAGCACTCGCGGCGCCGGATCCGGTGGTGGCCGGAGGGCGGCCAGCGCGGCCAGCGCGGCCTTGGGGTCGCCACGCCCGAGCAGGACTGCGCCAGAAAAGACGCCGCAGAGGTAGGGATGGAGGCTGGCCCGTCCGAGAAGGCGCAATAGCTCCTCCACCAGGTCGAACTGATTTGCCTCCGAGAGCATGAGGAGAAGTTTGGCGGCCGGCAGCGGATCGAGCGGAAAGATCGCGACGGCCCGCACGAACCACTCTGCCGCGGCGCGCCACCCGGCCGGGTGCTCGGCGTAGTGCGCGGCGTCGATCAGGTGGGCAATTTCTCCGGTCGCTCTGTAGAGCGCGACGGCGGCATCACGTGCGCCGTCAAAATCGAAAGACAGCTCCGCCTGCATCTGGGCAGTGCGTGCCACATCCTCGCTCTGGGCCGGAATGGCCGCGATGCGTTGGGACGTCGGCGTATCGAGTTCTTTTTGGAAGTAGTCGTAGGCGCGACGCTTGATTGCCCCGTGCCTGCAAAGCGCGAGAACCTCTTCGATGCGAGCAGCCGGCAATGTGCAGACTGCCAGGGTCTGGCAAAGTGCACCGAAGCGGACGATCTCGTCGTCCGAGTGCGATATAGCCGTGTAGTATTCCTCCGCCCCTTTGCGAGCGAAGCCGAGGCTCCGAAGTGGCGCAAACAGCATTTGCTGGGCGGCGGTCTCCGCTG
The DNA here is from genome assembly GCA_016213505.1 of Devosia nanyangense. Lineage (GTDB taxonomy): Bacteria > Pseudomonadota > Alphaproteobacteria > Rhizobiales > Devosiaceae > Devosia_A > Devosia_A nanyangense. Next base: position 76,657 of record JACRAF010000038.1, on the reverse strand, counting down.
CGGGATCGGAGAGACGTTCAATCGACATCGCGGCGTACCTCGAGCACTCTGCGGCCGACCGGCACCAAGGGGGCGTGCAGCCTCAGCCACGCCCGATATAGGGCATTGCGGTCGCCATGATAGTCATGAACTGCACGTTCGCCTCGAGCGGTAGACCGGCCATGTAGAGCAGCGCGTCGACCACGTGCTTGACGTCGAACGTCGGTTCGGGCCTGAGCGAGCCATCGGCCTGCAGCGAGCCAGACGACATGTTCGAGGTCATGTCGGTCGCGGTATTGCCGATGTCGATCTGCCCGCAGGCGATCCGAAACGCCCGCCCGTCGAGCGAAATCGCTTTGGTCAGGCCGGTGATGGCGTGTTTCGACGCCGTGTAGGAGGCGGCCCCTGGCCGCGGCACATAGGCCGATATCGAGCCGTTGTTGATGATCCGCCCGCCTTGCGGCGTCTGGGCGCGCATCGCCCGAAAGGCCTCGCGCGCCACGTAGAACGCGCCGTTGAGGTTGATATCGATCATCTTCCGCCAGGTTTCGACCTCGATGTCGCCGAAACTCGCGGCGGCCGCGAACGCGCCGGCGTTGTTGAAGACCACATCGATGCCGCCCAGTTCGACCCGCGCCTTGGTGAAGAACCGGGCGACCGCCTCGGGATCGGTGACGTCGGCGACGTCGGCCAGGGCAAGGTTTCCCGCCGCTTTGGCCTCGGCGAGCCGATCCGCCCGCCGGCCGCAGATCGCGACCTGCCAGCCGGCCTGGGCAAAGCCCAATGCCGCCGCGCGGCCAATGCCGGACGTGCCGCCGGTGATGACAATGCGCTTGGAAGTCATGAGGTCCTCCGTCGGGCCATCCGCCTAAAGGGATTTGCGCCCTCTGTCACCACCGGGAGCCTGCCATCCGGGGGCCGGCTTGTTGCCACAATCGGACCGGGGCCCGGCGCGCCGGGCCCCGGGAGCAGGCGTCTTAACCGCTGATTCAGGCGTGTTAACGGGAGCTTTCGAAACGTGTGCTGAATCTGCAACAACACCGCGGCAACCATGGTTCGTCTTCCACAATTTGGCCTTTGTGCGATTGCGCACCTCCCCGGGGTGGGTAATGTGGCTACTGCGAATCCATGCATGGGATCGTTTGTCGGTCGCGACGCGACGACAACACACACTAACAAGTGTGGTCGCGTTTCGACAAACCGTCGGGGAGACCCGGCAAAACGAATGACTGACTTTGGAGGTCAACAATGAAAATCAGGAGCCTGCTTCTCGGTTCCATCGCAGCCACCGGCCTTGCGGCCAGCGGCTACGCTGCCGACCTGGGTGTCGTGACGTCGCTCGACGTGTGCGACGAGCTCGGTCTCTCCGGCCTGACGATCTCGTCGGATGACAACTGCCTGCAGATCACCGGCAACGTCTCGATGGAATACTCCATCGGCGACTACGGCACCGGCACGGTCTACGTGACGTTCTCCCGGACCGGCGGTACTTACTCCGTGAACACCGGCAACGGCACCACCGACGCCGACCTCGACATCGACGCCTGGCTGAAGTTTGTTGCCACCGCCGACAGCGATTTCGGCCCGGCGACGGCGACCATCAAGCTGTTGGTTGACAGCCTCAGCACCACTGCCGATCCGGCAGTCGTGGCGGACGAGGCCTGGGTTGGCATCGGCGACACGACCATGCTGATGGCCGGCCACAAGAGCTCGATCTTCAACGACGGCGATGACGCCCCGCTGAACTATCTCGGCCTGTTCAACTCGTCGAACGTCGATGCTGGTGTGGGCTTTGCCACCACTGGTGCGGCCACGGGCGGCAACGTGATCCAGGTCGTTTCGAACCTGGGCAACGGCCTGTCGATCGGTGGCGCCGTCGAAGATCTTCAGACCAGTTCTCCGGCGATCATCACCGGCGTTGGCGTGATCTCGTATGCCGGCGACGGCATCAGCGCGCACGCGTCGGGTGCACTGGACGCCGCTGGCGCCTGGAAGTTCCACGCGGGCTTCAAGGGCACCTGGGATCCGATCACGATCGTCGGCGCGGTTGCGGCTGACGACACCGGTTGGTGGAACGTTCTCGGTTCCGCTTCGGCGACCTTCGACATGTTCACTCTCGCGGCGTCTGCCGAAGCCACTGTGGCGGGTGAATGGGGTGTTGGCGGTTCGCTCAGTGCGGCTGTCACCGATGGCGTGACGCTGAACCTCGGCGGCCGTTACTTCTCCGGCGCGGCCAACGTCTACCAGGTCGAAGCGGGTGTTTCCGCTGCGGTCACCGAGACGATCACGCTCACTGCGGCGGTCGGCGCGGAAGACAGCACGATCGCGGCAGCGGCGGTCTACGGCAAGGCCGGTCTGGCCTGGGCTCCGGGCGGTGGTTTCACGGCGAGCATCGCCGGCGAGGCCAACACCCTTGGCGCCTACAAGGCGACCTTCAAGGCTGCCAAGTCGATCAAGTAAGATCGATCCGCATCGCGGATTTGGGAAAGGCCCGGCTCAGCCGGGCCTTTTCTTTTGTCGGTTCATTTGCCGTTCAAGCCCGCCCAGGCATTGAACAATCGGCGGCCAAACAATTGCCGACAAACAATTGGATGGAGCGGTTTGCTTAGGCCGTGGGTTCTGCTATCGCGTGCGGCGCGAAGCGGTTGCAGCGGCGTTTCGGGGGCATCATGGCCGGCACTTTTCTAAAATGGCTGATTGGGGGCCTGGTCACCGTCATCGGTGGAACCGCCATTGCCATCACGCAGACCGACGGGTCGGCGACGGCTGATCTCTCGAACCGCGCCGCGATGTCGCTCGAGGCCGGCGACCTGGCCTGGGCAAAGGTCGACATCGAGGGCCGCGATGCAATTCTGAGCGGCACCGCGACCAGCCAGGCGATGATCGACGGGGCGACGGCTGCGCTCGTCGGCGTGCGCGGCATCCGCGCTGTGCAGTCGGACGTGCGGCTGGCCGAGTTCGTCAGCCCGTTCCCTTTCGCTGCCGTCCTGAAGGACGGAACGGTGACGCTGAGCGGCGGCTTCCCGAGCGATGCGGTCCATGCCGCGATCGTCGCGAAAGCAGGGAACGCCACCGACACCACGCGCCTCTTGTCGGGAGCGCCGGACGCCGGCACGTTCGAGGCCGCCGCGAAATTCGGTCTCGCGGCGCTCCGCCAGTTCGACCACGGCGAGGTAAGCTTGGCCGACCTGTCGCTCAGCATCGAGGGTCGGGCGAAATCGCCCGCCGCCTTCGACGAACTCGAAACCCTGCGCCAGTCAGTTCCTCCGGGCGTGACGATTGCTGCACTGACGGTGATTCCGGCCGTCGCCTCTCCCTATGTCTGGTCGGCCAAGTTCGACGGCGCCTCCGTCACGATCACCGGCGATACGCCAACACCGGATCTCGCCGACCAGCTGCGCGCCGTCGCGCCCGCCAATGTCCCGGTGTCGACCACTCTGACCTTGGCTTCGGGCGAACCTTCAGGCTTCGCCGATACGGCCCTGACTCTGTTGCAAACTCTGCTGCTGCTCGAGAGCGGCGAGGTCGAGATCAACGACGGTGTCATCAGCCTATCTGGAGCCCCGGCCACCAGTGACATTGCCGCCCAGGTCACCGCCCAGGTCACCAAGCTCGGCGGTAAGGCGACCCTCGCGCCGCCGCGCATCGCTGAGTTCACCCTGAGCATCGACAAGACCGGCGACAAGCTGACCTTCGCTGGCTTCGTCCCGGATACCGCCACCAGAGACCGGCTGGCCGCGCTTGCGGGCGCAGACGTCGCGAAAGTCAGCCTCGGGCGAGGGGCGCCCGATCGCTTCGAATCGGGCGTCGATTTCGGCCTTGCGGCCCTGGCACATCTCGGTGAGGGGCGCTTCGAGCTCAAAGGCACAATGCTCAGCCTGGGTGGCCGCGCCGGGACCGTTGCTGATTTCAAGGCGGCGCTTGCCATCGTCGCGGAGGGCGCTCCGCAGGGTCTGACCCTCGCGGCCGCCCAACTCCATCCGCCGGTTGCCAATCCGTTCACCTGGTCGGCCACCAAGGCCGAGTCCGGCCAGACCACGCTCAGCGGCTTCGTGCCGGACGAGGCAATCCGATCGGCGCTCCATGCCAAGATCGCAAATCTCGCCACCGACACTGCCGATCCGGCCGACGGAGCGCCAGGGAACTTCGCGCGATTCGCCGCCAAGGGGCTTGAGGTGCTGGCCCTGCTCGATTCGGGCACGCTGACCTTCGACGGCGCCAACTGGGCCATCGACGGCGCGGTCGACAGCGCCAAGAAGGGTTTTGCCGCCGACGTGGCCTATTCCGAGGCGGGGCTGCGCACTGCCGGCTGGACCTATGACGTGCATCTGCCCAAGCCCGCGGCGCGGCCGGCGCTGCCGGTCATCGCCCCCTATGTCTGGCGTGCCCAGAAGTCGGCAGACGGCAAGCTGAGCTTCAGCGGCTTCGTGCCGGCGGAAGCGTTCCAGCGCGTCGCCAGATCGCGCGCCCCCAACGCCCTCGACAGCACCGTGCTCGGGGCTGGGGCACCGCCCGATTTCGGCACGAGCGCGCTGGCCGGCATCGATGCGCTGATGGCGCTCGACGAGGGCTCGCTCGGCCTTGCAGGCACGCACTGGACGCTGACCGGCGGGGCCGGCGACGCTGGCGCCCGCGAAGCCATCCAGAACCGGCTCAGTGGAGGCATCAACCCCGCCAATTGGCAGATCGCCATCCAGGCCAAGGGCGCGGCGCCGGTCGTTACCCCTTATCTATGGTCGGCTGAAAAGGCCGCCGACGGCTCCGTCATACTCTCGGGCTACGTTCCGGACGAAGCGCTGAGAACCTCGGCGACCGGGCAGGCCGGCAACGTCACGCGCGACACGACCGTCATCGCCTCGGGTGAACCGGCAGGCTTTGCCGACGATCTCAGCGCCGGACTCGATGCGCTGAGCCACCTGACCAACGGCAGGGCCGCGTTCGACGGCAGCAAGTGGCTGCTCAGCGGCGACATCGCCTCCGACGAGCAGGGCGCTGCCGCTCTTGCGGCGCTCACCGCCGGCAGCAGGCAGGGCGCCCTCTGGACCACCACCATCACCGGCTATCCACCCCCACCGCCCCCCTCGAGCGAACCGTCATCGTCGTCCGAGCCGTCGACGGAGGTGAGTTCTGCACCGGACGTCGTCTCGCTCGAGCCGTCGTCCGAAATGAGCGCCTCCGCCGAGCCGTCGTCCGAGGCATACCCGTCCGAGCCGTTCATGGAACCGGCGACCGAGTCCTCGTCCGAGCCGTCCTCGGAGCAGATGCAGCTGTCCATCGAATCCTCCTCCGAGCCGGCTCAGGACCGCGAGGTCGCGCCAACCGGGCTCGATGCCGTCGTTCCCGTGCCCGACACCCTTGTCTTCGAGGCGAGCCGCGCCCGCGGCGCTGCCATCGCGCTCAAGGGCGCCGTTCCGGCCGCCGCGGCCGCGGCCTATTTCGGCGGCATTGCCGGCGACGTGCCAACCGATGCGCTGACGATCGCGACCGGGCTGCCGATGGACTTCATCACCAACGGCATCGGCGGCATCGATGCACTGACCCGGCTGAACGAGGGGCGGCTCGGCTTCGACGGTGCGCGCTGGTGGCTCCGTGGCAAGGTGGAGACGGCAGCGGTCAGGGACGCCGTCGCCGCCGGCATCGCCGGCCTGCCCAAGGGTGCCGACTGGTCGGTCGCCGTCGATCTGCTTGCTCCGATCGACGTCTGCCGCGACCGGGTCGGGGCTCTGGCCGGCCGAAACGCCATTCTATTCCAGTCCGGCAAAGCGACGCTGATCGCCGCTTCGCTGCCGGTGCTCGACGAGCTGGCGACCGACCTCGCGATCTGCCCCGGCACCTACGTGCATGTTGAGGGACACACCGATGCCGATGGCGCCGAGGAGCTCAATCTCGCCCTCTCGGTTTCGCGTGCCGAAGCCGTGGTTGCGGCGCTGATCGAACGCGCCGTCGATGAGGCCCGGCTCTACGCCGAGGGCTATGGCGAGTCCGAGCCCATCGCGCCCAACGACACCAAGCAAGGCAAGCAGCAGAACCGCCGCATCGCCTTCACCATCACCGAGGAGTGAGCCGATGCTGGATCAGCTGAGCTATCTCCTCGGCGTCTATTGGCCCTACATGCTGGGCGCGCTGGCCATCGGGCTCGGGGCCGGATGGTTCAGCGTCTCGGTCCCCGGGAAGTAGGGATCGCCAGAGGCAAATGGCCAATTTTATTCACATCGCCGAAATCGCGGCCCTGCTGTTCGCTTCATATGTCGCCGGCTGGGGCATCGGCTATTTCGCGCGTCGGCTGACGGCGCGGCAGCCGGCTGCTGCTGCCGCCATTTCCGCCGAGCGGCTCGCCGTGGCCATGCACGAGACCGGGGACGCGTTGGTGAAGGCCCCGGTTATCGAGCCGGTCACCACCACGCCCCCGCCTGCAACGCCCGAGCGTCCCGCGACCGCGCCCTCCGCGGTTGACGAAACGGCGACGTTGCCGATCGCGTTGGCTGCCGTTCAGCCGGAGGTTGGGAAGGCACCGGAGTCCGAGGCGGCGATTGCGCCGACCGCCATGGCGCAGCCGGCACCGGAATCCCTGGCGATGGTGGCCGATGCAACCTCGGAACCACCGGTCGCGCCCGACCCTCCTGCGATGCCCGCCGAGGCGGCAGCATCAGTGGCAGCCGAGCCGGCCGAGTCGGTGCTGGCTGATGTCACCGTCGCCCCGTTCCCGACGATTGCGCCGCTTGCCGTTCCGATCGCGGAACCACAGACTGAGGCCGCTCTGCCGATAGTGCCCACTGACGTCTTCCCGGAGCCGGTCATTGCCGCGGAGCCGCCGCCCGTGGAAGCCGCTGCCACCGAGCCCGCGGTTTCGGCCGAGCAGCGGGCCGAGGCGCCGTTCGTGGAGGATTACGCGCTGAGGGTCCTCGCGACGCCGGCACGCCGTCCCGGCGAAGCGTGGTCAGGCGAGATCAAGGGACGAACCACGCCTGTGCACGACGCTCCGGAGCCAGTGCTCCAGCCGGCGGCCGAACCCGCTGTACGGCCTGCCGCGTCCGCGCCGATTGCGCCGCCGTCGCCAAGCGCGGTTGCCGTTCCCGACGAGGACGCCGCGATGCGCGCCATCGAGGGCGGCTGGTCGCGACGTGCCGCCCGGGCGCTGCCGGACAAGCCCGAGCTGATGGACGTCGAGGCGGCGGTTACTGCTGCGCAGATTGCGGTCGAACAGGCTCTCGCCAAGATCGATGCCGCGGTCCCGCCCCGCAAGCGAGAGGGCGAGCGCTAAGCCGCCGCCTTCCGCGGTCCCATCACACGCTTCACGAAATCGGCGATCGGCTGCACGTCGTCGGCGTTGTCGAGCAGGGCCGGCGAGCCCTGCTGCTCGATCACGAACGCCTCGGCGTCGCGCCGCCGCTTCATCATCTCCTCGAACGTCTCGCGCCGCAGCTGCTGGGTCAGTTGCGTCCGCATCATCATCAGCGGCGCGGCGCTCAGCGCGTCGAACAGCGGCCACTGCGCCACCAGCACGTCGTCGAGATCGAACGGTTCGAGCAGCTTGATCAGCACCGGATCGAACAGTGGTTGCAGCCGTCCGCGCCTGTCGACGAAGTGGCTTCGGTAGGCAAGCCCGTCGAGCGCCGCCTCGGGCATTCCGGGATAGTCCGCCGCGAGCATCCGGCGCAGCATCGGCTTGAGGCTGGCCTCGCCGCGCACGCCCGTAAGATCGTCGAGCGTGCCCCTGAGCCGCACCAGACCGCGCGAGTCCGACACCGGGCCGGCGTCGATCAGCACCGTTCCCGCGATCAGCGACGGCTGCGCCGCGGCGAGTGCCATCAGCACCTGTCCGCCATAGCCCTGGCCGACGAAGATCGCACGCTCGATGGCGAGCGCCCGCGCGACCTCCGTCAGGTCGTCGGCATCGGCAAGCGAAGAGTAGCCGGTGAGGCGAGGGCGGTCGCTCGAGCGGCCGCGGCCTTTGAGGTCGACGAGAACGATTGGATTGGCCTCGATCATCGCCAACCCGCCGAGCCGGACGAAATCGGAGTAGTCGGCCATATTGCGGTTGTAGCCGGCGATGCAGATGACCGGCACGCGCCCAGGCCCGAGCACGCCGCCGATGTGCACGGCCACCTGTTCGGCGCCGCGGCCGACGGTCACCATCCGCACCGGCAGCCCGGCGAGGGGCTTGTGATCGGTCGGAATAGTACGGGCTCTGGCCATGGCCGAGCCATAGCAGAGCCGACCGAACGCGTCAGCCCGCGATGGAATGCAGCGCGTCGGTCAGCGTCATCGGCTCCTGACCCAGCCGGGCCCGGTAGACGAGATAATTGCCCAGCACGCGCTGCACGTATTTGCGCGTCTCCTGGAATGGGATGAGTTCGACCCAGACCACCGGATCGACGTTCTCGGCGCGCGGGTCGCCGAAGGCGGTGATCCATTTGTTGGCGTTGCCGGCGCCGGCGTTGTAGGCGGCGGCCGCGAGGACCAGCGATCCCGAGTATGTTTCGAGCTGGGTCGCGAGATAGGTCGAACCCAAGAGCGCATTGTAGGCGGGGTCGCTGGTGAGCCGGCTCTGTGAATACGCGACGCCCATCTTCTGCGCCGTCTCCTTTGCCGTTCCCGGCATCAGTTGCATAAGCCCCCGCGCCCCGCTCGAGGAGATCGCGTCGGGCTGGAACCGGCTTTCCGTGCGGGTGACAGCGTAGATTGCCGCCCTGTCGATCTCCGCCAGTCTCGTGGTGGGCAGCCCGTCTTTGGGGAAGCTGAAGAGATCGAGGGGCACGCCGCGCTTGTCGGCGATGTCGGCGATCACAATGGCGAGGTGATGCGCGTCGATCTTCTGCGCCAGCCGCGCCGCGAGCACGAATTCGGGGCCTGTTTTCAGCCCCTGCGCCAAGGTGCGGAGGAGGGGCGCCGCCATCGTCGCCTCGCCACTGGCGACAAGCAGGTTGATCGCCCGCACGACTTCGCGACCGTCGAAAGAGGCCTCGCTGTCGGCGGTGGCCGGCATGGCCCTCAGCTCCACCGGCTTCATACCCAGTTCACTGCGGGCGAGAAGGCCGTAGTAGATCGTGCCGTAGCTCGCCGCGATGCCGAAAGCCGAGTGCGCGCCCGCCGCGTCGCCGGCCTCGGCGCGAGCCCGGCCGAGCCAGTAGTTGGCCTGCGCCACCGAGTCCGGCAGCGTGGCGAGCTTGGCCATTGCCTCGAAATGCTTCACCGCGGCTTTGGCGTCGCGGAGGAAACTGAGCGCAATCCACCCCGCATGGAACCGCGCCTCGACCAAGCGTCCTTCCGGACCTGCGGTGTAGCTCGCCGCTGCACGATAAGCGCGCTTTGCGTCACCGGCCGAGAGCAGTTGCCGGATCAGCGTCTGCCGCTCGTACCACCACTCCGCCGAGTCGGGATCGCTCGCCTTGCCCCGGTCGAGATAGGCGATGGCGTCATCCCAGAGCTCGAACTGCCGCGCCCGCTGCGCCCGCGAGAAGAGGTAGATCGGGTTGGCCCGGAACGCCGGGTCCACGGCGTCGAGCAGCTTCTTGGCGTCTGTGGCGTTGCGCGACACGGCATTGCGCGCCACCGCCAGTTTTTTTTCGCCCGGCGTCAGCAATTTCAGCAGCCGGTCGACCCCGCCGGCGCGGTCATGCATCATCAGGTGCTCGGCGCGCGCCCAATGATCCTGCGGTGTCAGCAGTGTGCCAAGCGCCCCCAGCACCTTCTGCTCGCCGCCGGCATCTAGGTATTCCTCGGTCCAGATCGAGCGTGCGATGGCGGTGGCGCGGCCCGTCTCGCCGGCCGTGACATAAGCTCCTGCGAGGGCGATCTGCGCGTCGAGCGTGGCGGGCATCGCCCCGCCGAGCAGCTTGATGAGCATCGGTCCCGGCGCATCGGCCCTAATCAGCGCTTGCTCGATCCGGGTCCTGAAGACGGCCGGGGCGGCAAAGTCGGGCGCCTCGGCCGAGAAGCGCTGGACAGCGTCGGCATCGATCTGCCCGTTGCCGTAGTAGATCGCGCCCCATTGGATGGTCCGGCGTTCGACGTTGCTGCCGAGCGTCCGCGCCGCCCCATAGGCGTCGGCGTATTTCTGCGCCGACAACATTTCGAGCGCACTGCGGAATTCGGCCGAACCGGCAGACGAGGCCGTCGGCACCGGCACCGGCGCCGGGTTGATCGCGCCCGTGATGATCTGGTCGATCCCGTCGGTGGCTGGGGCCGCCGGGAGCGAGAGCGAAACGGCGATGGCGAGCGCGGCGGCAAAGGCGCCGGCGAGGACCGCCCTGGGCGTTCCGCGCGCTATGAACATGGTGTCGTCCTGTTGGTCCGAACTACAAATCCAACAAGGTGCCCCCACCCTTGCGGATCGGAATTGTCCTCCCGGTGGGTGAACAATCCGTTGCCGTTTGGTCGCCGCGTTGCGCTCTGGCGCACGCCAACCGCCTTGTTGGGTTGCCCGACGGCTCTCTGCTTGTCGCGCCGGGCATGAGTAACTATGGTGCGCGACTATGGCCAAAGGGCGGAAAAGCCGCGGCCACAGTTTGACCATCAGGGTCCCCCAGATGGGCCCGTCACCGAGGAAAACCGAAATGCTGAGAGGCTCGATCACGGCGTTGATCACCCCGTTTGCTGACGGGGCCGTGGACGAGAAATCCTTCTCGGCGCTGGTCGACTGGCAGATCAAGGAAGGCACGCACGGCCTCGTGCCGGTGGGGACAACCGGCGAAAGCCCGACCGTCACCCACGAGGAGCATCGCCGCGTCATCGAGATCTGCGTCGACGTCACCGACCGGCGGGTGCCGGTAATCGCCGGAGCCGGCTCGAACTCGACGGACGAGGCGGTGTCGCTGACGCGTTTCGCCGAGGATGTCGGCGCCGACGCAATTCTCTCGGTCGTGCCCTACTACAACAAGCCGACGCAGGAGGGGATGTTCCAGCACTTCTCGGCCGTGGCCAAGGCGACCTCGCTGCCGATCCTGCTCTATTCCGTCCCGGGCCGTACGGTGGCGGACCTTACCGTCGACACCATCGCGCGGCTGCGCGACGCGCACGCCAACATCGTCGGCGTCAAGGACGCAACCGCCAGCATGGAGCGCGTCAGCATGCAGCGCGCCAAGCTCGGGCCGGAGTTCATCCTGCTCTCGGGCGAAGACATCACCGCGCTCGGCTTCAACGCCCATGGCGGCCAGGGCTGCATATCGGTGACGTCCAACGTCGCGCCGAAGCTCTGCTCGCAGTTCCAGAACGCCTGCCAGCAGGGCAACTATGCGGCCGCGCTGATGCTGCAGGACAAGCTGGTCCATCTGCACAAGAACCTGTTCCTCGAGAACAACCCGGGTGGCGTGAAATACGCCGCATCGAAGCTGGGGCTTTGCCGCAACGAGTTCCGCCTGCCGGTCGTCCCGATCAGCGAGGCGAACGAGAAGGCGATCGATTTTGCCTTGTCGCACGCAGGGCTGCTGCCCAACTAACCTGCATGGCAACCAAACCCAACAAGCCCGCGATGATCACCACGGGCGCTGTGGCCGAGAACCGCCGCGCCCGTTACGACTACGAGATCCTCGACACCCTCGAGGCGGGCATCATGTTGACCGGCACCGAGGTCAAATCGCTGCGTACCGGCCATGCGCAGATCACCGAGAGCTACGCCTCGCCGGAACGCGGCGAACTCTGGCTGATCAACGCTACGATCCCCGAATACCTCAAGGCCAATCGCTTCAATCACGCCGAGAAGCGGCCGCGGAAGCTGCTGGTGTCGAAGAAGGACCTCGGCCGGTTCACCGAAGGCGTCGAGCGGGCCGGCAACACCATCGTACCGCTAAAACTATATTTCAATGAGCGCGGCATCGCCAAGCTGCTCATCGGTCTCGCCAAGGGCAAGAAGAGCTTCGACAAGCGCGAGACCGAAAAGAACCGCGACTGGAAGCGCGAGCAGGGCCGCATCATGAAGGAAGGCGGTCAGGGGTAGCGGCATGCGCTCGAGCCTCGGCGTCGAATCCATGCAGGGTCTCGGTCCCGTGACGGCGAAGCGGTTGGCCGAGATCGGCATTCACAACCCTGCTGAACTCAGGGCGGTCGGCGCTGTCGCCGCCTTCCGGGCGCTCCGCTTCCGTTTCGGCCGCGACGTGACCGCCAAATGCGCTCTATGCGCTCGACGCTGCGATCCGAGGCAATGAACGCCGCCGCCCGGCCGACCACATCCTCGAACATTGCCGTCGTCAGCACGCCCGTGTTCGTGTTGTAGCGCGAGCAGTGGTAACTGTCGAAAAGCGCCCCGCCGCCCGACAGCTGATGTTCCGCGCCATGGCCGAAGGCGTATCGCGCTCGCTTCTCCCCGAGCGCGACCAACAGCGAATCATGCGCGATCCGGCCCAGCGCCAGATAGGCGAGGGGTCGCGTCGCCGCGATCGTGGCCATAAGGAACGGCCGGCAGGTCTTGATCTCGTCGGTCGTCGGCTTGTTCTCGGGCGGCACGCAGCGCACCGCATTGGCGATCAGCACGCCCTTGAGCCGCAGGGTGTCGTCCGGCCGCTGCTCGTACTCGCCGGCGGCCAGTCCGGTTTTTCGCAGCGTCGCGTAGAGCAGGTCGCCTGCGTAGTCGCCGGTGAACGGCCGTCCGGTGCGGTTGGCGCCCTTCAACCCCGGCGCCAGTCCGACGATGATTAGCCGGGCCGCTGTGTCGCCCCAGTTCGGAACCGGGGCGTTGTGCCAGTCCGGATGCAGATGCCTCGCCTCATGCCGGAAGGCGACGAGCCGCGGGCAGAGCGGGCAATTATGCGGGGGGTCGGTGTCGGTCACTCAGCCTGCGCAAACCAGGACTCACTTGACCTTATCGTCCGCGGCAACCGTGGTGCGGTCAACTGGTGCTGCGCTGCGGTGGTCGACCGGCGGGTTGCTGCGATCGACGGCTCGGCCAACGGTCTTGGCCAGTTCCGCGACGTCGAGGAAGAAGTCGGCCTGACGGCGAAGGTCGTCCGCGATCATCGGGGTCGGCGTACTGAGCGTCGAGGCGACGGTCACCCGCTTGCCCTTGCGCTGCAATGCCGCAACCAGGGCGGTGAAATCGCCGTCGCCCGAAAACAGCACGAAATGGTCGAAAAAGGGGGACATCTCAAGAGCATCGACCGTCAGTTCGATGTCCATGTTGCCCTTGATCTTGCGGCGACCGGAGGAGTCGGTGAACTCCTTGGCCGGCTTGGTCACCACCGTGAAACCGTTGTAGTCGAGCCAGTCGATCAGTGGGCGGATCGAGGAATACTCCTGATCTTCGACCAACGCCGTGTAGTAGTAGGCGCGCAGCAGGTAGGCCTTGCTCGAGAACTCCGCCAGCAGCCGCCGGTAGTCGATGTCGATGCCGATCGCCTTGCTGGTGGCGTAGAGATTGGCTCCGTCGATGAAGATGACCACCTTCTCGCGGGGATCGATCGCCATGGGCTTTCTCCTGACTGGGTCGGCCGGCCTCTCAGGCTGCCCAGCATAATTCGTTCGTTTGGGTCGGCTGTAAGTTCAGGCCCGCCGGGAGCGGTCGTCCGGCAACCAAGGGGCCCCGCTGAGTTTGTGGCCTTAGCAAGACCCTGCGAGCACTGCAATTCATTTCCTCCAGTGTCCGAAGGTAAGAGCTATCACATTGCCGCGCGGCCGTCTCTTGTCCTTGAACCGGGGGGGCTGCTCGTGTATGAGGGCCGTTCATTTCCAACAATTCTGGAGACGTTCGTGGCCCGCGTCACCGTCGAAGACTGCATCGAGAAGATCGAAAACCGCTTCGACCTCGTCTTGATGGCTGCTCACCGCGCCCGCATGATTTCGGCCGGGGCGGCGATCACCATCGATCGCGACAACGACAAGAATCCCGTTGTTTCTCTTAGGGAAATCGGCGACGGCGCGATTTCGCCCGAGGATTTGCGCGAAGATCTGATCCACTCGCTGCAGAAATATGTCGAGGTCGACGAGCCCGAACGGCACGCCGCGCCGCTCCTCGATGCGAACGCCGACCAGGACGGCGACACCTTCGACACGATTTCCGAGGACGAACTGCTGCGCGGCATCGAGAGCCTCGCGCCGCCCGAGCGCCGCGACGATTGATCGCGGCCGCAGGCGGTCTATATTGACCAGGCGCCCGGTAAATCGGGCGCCTTTTTTGTTTTCGGGAGGCGGGATGTCATTCCCGCGTCCTCACGGAGCCCTACGTCTCCCATGATGCGTCAATACGAACTCGTCGAGCGGGTGCTGGCCTACAATCCGCACGCCGACGAGCAGCTTCTGAACAGGGCCTATGTCTACGCCATGCAGAAGCACGGCGCGCAGAAGCGCGCCTCGGGCGATCCCTATTTCAATCATCCGCTCGAAGTCGCCGCCATCCTGACCGACCTCAAGCTCGACGATGCCACCATCGCGGTGGCGCTCCTGCACGACACCATCGAGGACACCGACGCCACTCGTGCCGAGATCGACCAGCTGTTCGGTTCAGAAATCGGCGAGATCGTCGACGGCCTGACCAAGATCGAACGGCTGCAACTGGTGACCCGTGAGGAGGCACAGGCTGAGAACCTGCGCAAACTCCTGCTGGCGATCTCCGCTGACGTCCGCGTGCTCCTGGTGAAGCTTGCCGACCGCCTCCACAACATGCGCACGCTCGACTTCATGCCCGCCGACAAGCAGATGCGCATCGCGTCCGAGACGATGGACATCTATGCCCCGCTCGCCGGGCGCATGGGCATGCAGGATATGCGCAGCGAGCTCGAGAACCTCGCTTTCCGCACGCTCCAGCCGGATCATTACAAGGCCATCACTGACCGTCTCGCCGACATGCAGGCGGAGTTCAAGGGCACCATTGAAACCATCAAGAGCGAGCTCACCACCAAGCTCGAGGAAGCGGGGATCGACGCGCGGGTCAGCGCCCGGGTCAAATCGGCATGGTCGATCGCCACCAAGATCGAGCGCAAACAGATCGCACTCGAACTGCTCTCCGACATGATCGGTTTCCGCATCATCGTGCCGACCGTCGCCGACTGCTACCGGGCGCTCGGCATCGTCCACACCAACTGGAAGGTCGTGCCCGGCCGTTTCAAGGACTATATCTCGGTCCCCAAACACAACGACTACCGCTCGATCCACACCACCATCGTCGGCCTTGGCCGGCAGCGCGCCGAGTTGCAGATCCGCAGCGAGGAGATGCACCGCATTGCCGAATACGGCATCGCCGCGCACGCCCTATACAAAGAGGGCGCCACCAACGACCTCCATACCCTCGAGGGTGAGAGCCAGGCCTTCGCCTGGCTGCGCCAGACTATCGAGCACCTGACCACCGGGTCTTCGACCGAGGATTTCCTCGAATACACCAAGCTCGAACTGTTTCAGGATCAGGTGTTCTGCTTCACCCCCCGCGGCCGGCTGATCGCCCTGCCGCGTGGCGCCACACCCATCGATTTCGCCTACGCCCTCCACACGGACATCGGCGACACGTGCGTCGGCGCCAAGATCAACGGCGCCATCATGCCGCTGGTGACGCATCTGCAATCGGGCGACGAGGTCGAAATCATCCGCGACCAGAACCACCTGCCGCCGGCCAATTGGGAGACCATCGCCGCGACCGGCAAGGCCCGCGCCGCCATCCGCCGCGCCGTCCGCATCGCCGCCCAGCAGCGCGCCCATGCGCTTGGCGAGCACCTCTTGTCGTCGCTGCTCGAACGCGAGGGCGTCTCGATCGACGAAGCCGAGGCCGACCATCTGGCCAAGGCGCTGACCTACTCCAACAAGCGCGATCTGCTCGTCGCCATCGGCGAGGGCAAGGTCGAGCCGGACTTGCTGGCGACGGAATTGGCTGCCGTCAAAGGCATCAAGAAGCGGCGCAAGAAGCCGCTCGACCTGCCGCATCCCGACAAGGCCGAGGGCTGGTTCGCGCTGCGCGACACCGACATGTTCCGCTTCCGCGTGCCGGGCGGCCAACGCTCCGGACCCAACGCCCGCGCGGCGCTGACGCAGCTCGGCTTTTCGACCAGGGTCACCATCTCGCCCGAGGGGGTGGTCCCCGGCGACCGGCTGGTGGGCATCATGCGGCCCAACGCGCCGATCATGGTCTATCCCATCCACTCCGACGCCCTGGTCGAACTGCACGATTCCGATCTCGCCTGGATCGACGTGCGCTGGGATATCGCCGGCCGCGAGGACCGCAGCTACAAGGTCGTTATCTCCATGCTGACGGTGAACAAGCCCGGCTCGCTGGCGCAGGTTTCGGCCGCCATTGCCGCCGCCGAGGCGAACATCCATAATCTCGTGATGCGGATCGTCTCGCCGGATTTTCACAAGAACATCTTCGAGATCGAGGTGCGCGACCTCGGGCAATTGACCGACGTGCTGTTGTCCCTGAAGTTGACGCCGGGCCTGTCGCAGGTGCGGCGAGCGACGGTCGCCGAAGCCGAGAGCGTTGCAATCCAGGAGTGGGCGGGCGCCTCCGCCGATCAGCAGGTGACCCAGTGACGACCGACGAAATACTCGACATCTTCCGCGATTGCGGCGCTCTGCTCGAAGGCCATTTCATCCTCTCCTCAGGCCTGCGCTCGCCGGTGTTCCTGCAGAAGGCGAAGGTCTTCATGCACCCCGACAAGGCGGAGGTGCTCTGCAAGGCACTGGCCGAAAAGGTCCGGGCTGAGGGCCTCGGCAATGTCAGCCAGATCGTCTCGCCTGCCGTCGGCGGCATCATTCCGGGCTACGAGACCGCCCGGCACCTGGGCGTCCCGGCGATCTACACCGAGCGGGTGGACGGCAAGTTCCAGCTCCGCCGCGGCTTCGAGATCTATCTCGGCGAGAAGGTGCTGGTGGTCGAAGACATCGTCACCACCGGGCTTTCCATCCGCGAGTGCGTCGCCTGCCTCAAGGAAATCGGCGCTGACGTCGTCGCCGCGGCGTGTCTGATCGATCGCTCCGGCGGCGAGGCCGACGTCGGCGTGCCGCTCATTGCCCTCGCCAAATACAAGGTCCCCGCCTATCCCGCCGACGCGCTGCCGCCCGAACTGGCGGCGATCCCGGCGGTGAAACCGGGAAGCCGGGGGCTGCAATGATCGTCGGCCTGGGCAATGACCTCTGCGATATTTCCCGCGTTCAGCAGGTCCTCGACCGCTATGGCGACCGCTTCACCCATCGCTGCTTCACCGAGATCGAGCGCCAGAAATCCGACCGCCGGGCGCAGCGCGCCGCCTCCTACGCCAAGCGCTTCGCTGCCAAGGAAGCCTGCTCCAAGGCGCTCGGCACCGGCATGTCCTGGGGCGTCTACTGGCGCGATCTCGGGGTCGTGAACCTGCCGTCCGGCAAACCGACGATGAAATTGACCAACGGCGCCGCCCACGCGCTGTCGCGCCTTGTTCCTGCCGGACATGAACCTCATATCCACCTGACCATCACCGACGATGGCGGCATGGCACAGGCCTTTGTCATCATCGAAGCGCTGCCCTCGCATTGACCGGGCCTCGCTGAGGACGTAACCACAGCCCCGCGGGGCGCCCGACGGGAAAAGCTATGAGCCAGACTGCCATGACCAAGGCCGAAAAGAAGGGCAACAAGAACGAGTTGCTCGACACCATCGTGGTGATCGTCGAGGCGCTGGTGATCGCGCTGGTGTTCAGGACCTTCCTCTTCCAGCCGTTCTCGATCCCCACCGCCTCGATGCAGTCGACGCTGATGATCGGCGACTATTTCGTCGCCAGCAAGTTCAGCTGGGGTCTCGGCAAATACTCGTTCCCGCTACCGGTGCCGTTCAACGGCCGCATCCTCGCCCTGTCGGAACCCCAGCAGGGCGACATCGCGGTGTTCCACAACATCACCGACGAGGACTACATCAAGCGCATCATCGGGCTTCCCGGCGACAGGATTCAGATGAAGCAGGGCCGCCTCTACATCAACGGCAAACAACTCGATCGCAAGCAGGTCGGCACCGGCACCGACACCGACAGCTATTCGACCACCGTTCCGGTGACCCTCTATGAGGAGACGCTGCCCAACGGCGTCGTCCACACCATCCAGGAAATCTCCGACGACCAGCCGCTCGACAATACGGCCGAGTACGTCGTGCCGCCCGGCCATTACTTCATGATGGGCGACCACCGCGACCGCTCCGCCGACAGCCGCGTCCTGAGCCAGGTCGGCTACGTCCCCGCCGGCAACCTGATCGGCAAGGCCGAGGCACGCTTCTTCTCGATCAAGGACAACCTTCCGCCCTGGCAGCTCTGGCAGTGGCCGGCCAACGTCCGCTGGGACCGCATGTTCCAGTCGGTCTACCAGACCTACACCACCACGCCGGCTCCGTGAGCAGTCCCATGGGTCAGCGGCATGAATCATAGGAGCAAGGGGCACGCCAAGCTCGAGGCCCGGCTGGGCTACCGCTTCGCCGACCCCGACCTCCTCGATCGCGCCCTGACCCATTCGAGCGCCATCGCGCCGGCCAGGCGTGTGGCGCAATCCTATCAGCGGCTGGAGTTCCTGGGCGACCGTGTGCTCGGGCTGGTGGTCGCCGATATGCTCTACCGGAAATTCTCCAAGGCCACCGAGGGCGATCTCAGCCGCTCCCTCAACGCGCTGGTGCGCAAGGAAACCTGCGCCATGATCGCGCGCGAACTCGGCCTCGGGCCCGAGATGAATCTCGGCGAGAGCGAAGCGCGCACCGGCGGGGCTGAGAAAGACGCCATTCTAGGCGACGCCATCGAGGCGGTGATCGGCGCGGTCTACATGGATGGCGGGCTCGCCCCGGCCTTCGAGATCGTCGAGCGGCTGTTCGGCGAACATGCCGGCCAGTCCGGGGTCGAGCGCGCCGACGCCAAGACGACGCTGCAGGAGTGGGCGCAGGGCAGGGGGCTCGAACCGCCGCTCTATGTCCAGGTCGGCCGGCAGGGTCCAGACCACGCACCGGAGTTCACCATCGCCGTGCAGCTCGACGGCTACGACGCGCTGAGCGCGACCGGCCCGTCCAAAAAGCTCGCCGAGCACAAGGCGGCAGAGGCCTTCCTCGTCCGCGAGAAAGTCTGGCCAAGCCCATGAGCGACATCGAATCCCACACCGACATCGTCCAGCCCGACAACTCGCGCTGCGGCTTCATTGCGCTGGTCGGCGCACCCAATGCCGGCAAGTCGACGCTGCTCAATGCGCTGGTCGGCACCAAGGTCTCGATCGTCACCCACAAGGCCCAGACCACGCGCGCGCAAATACGTGGCGTCGTCACCGAGGGCGATGCGCAGATCGTCTTCATCGATACGCCCGGTATTTTCGCGCCGAAGCGTCGACTCGACCGCGCCATGGTGGGCGCCGCCTGGACCGGCGCGGGCGACGCCGACATCGTCGCGCTGATCGTCGATGTCGAGCGCGGCGTCACCGCCGAAGTCGAGGCGTTGCTCGAGGGGCTCGACAAGATCAACCACCCGCGCGTGCTGGTGCTCAACAAGATCGACCTCATCGCGCACGAAAAGCTCCTCGGCCTCGCCGAGATGCTCAACGCCCGCCTCACGTTCGAGGCGACCTTCATGATCTCGGCGATGAAGGGCCACGGCGTGCAGGATCTCCTCGATTGGGCCACGAAGCGCATCCCGCTCGGCCCCTGGCATTTCCCCGAAGACCAGCTCACCGACCTGACGCTCGCCCTCACCGCTGCCGAGGTGACGCGCGAAAAGCTGTTCCTGCGCATCCATGACGAAATCCCCTACAACGCCCACGTCGAGACCGAGAAGTTCACGATCCAGAAGGATGGCTCCTACCGCATCGACCAGGTGATCTACGTCACCCGCGATACCCACAAGAAGATCGTTCTAGGCGCCGGTGGGCAGACCATCAAATCCATCGGCGCCGACAGCCGCAAGGAGCTGATGGAGATTTTCGAGGTGCCGGTGCACCTCTTCCTCTTCGTAAAAGTCCGCGAGAAATGGGGTGACGACCCGGAGCGCTATAGGGAGATGGGCCTCGAGTGGACGAAGTAGCCAGCGGCCGAGGCCCCCTCACCCGGAGGGCTGCGCCCTCCGACCTCTCCCCCAAAGGGAGAGGTAGTCACGGCAAGACCCGCACCCTCCACCTCTCCCTTGGGGGGAGAGGTCGCCGCGCAGCGGCGGGTGAGGGGGCCTTTCCGCCCTCAGGTGACCATAGTGCAATGGACCTCTAGCGGCCTCATCATCGGCGTGCGCCGTCACGGCGAGACCAGCGTCATCGCCGAGGTGATGGTGGCGGGCCACGGCCGCACCCTCGGGCTGATCCGCGGCGGCCGTTCGACCAAGCTTGCCGCGACCCTGCAGCCCGGCAACACCGTGCAGGTCGTCTGGCGCGCCCGGCTCGAGGAACATCTGGGCACCATGACCGTCGAGCTCATCGACGCGCGCGCCGCCGACCTCATCGCCGACCGCACCCGGCTCTATGCCAGCCAGCTGCTCTGCGAACTCCTGCGGTTGCTGCCCGAGCGCGACCCGCATGATCGCCTGCTCGGCCTCGTCGTCGATGCCCTCGACGACGGCAAGAGCAAGCTCGCCCTCGGCGTCGAACTCGCCCGCTTCGAGCTGGCCCTCCTCGACGAACTCGGTTTCGGCCTCGATCTCTCCGCCTGCGCGGTGACCGGCGTCACCACCGATCTCACCCACGTGTCGCCCAAGACCGGCCGCGCCGTCTCCCGCGAACCGGCAAAGCCCTACTGCGATCGCCTGCTGCGCTTGCCGCCGTTCCTGATCTCCGACGCCGGGGCCACCACCGCCGATGTCGCCGACGCGTTCCGCCTGACCGGCTATTTCCTCGCCATGCATGTGTGGGACGCGCGGCAGGTGGAGCCCCCGGCCATCCGTGATGCGCTGATCGACGCGCTGAGGGAGGCCTGACGGCCCGCTTCCGCTATAGTCCGGCCATGATTCGTTCTCGGACCACCTGATGCCCAAGACTGACACCAAGACCCCGCCACCCGGCGACGACAATGCCGTCGTCGACCTGCGCAAGGCGCTCGAGGAGCGCTATCTTTCCTACGCCCTGTCGACCATCACGCAGCGTGCCCTGCCGGACGCCCGCGACGGCCTGAAGCCGGTGCACCGCCGCATCCTGCATGGCATGCGGCTGCTGCGTCTCGATCCCGATGGCGCTTACAAGAAATCGGCAAAAATCGTCGGCGACGTGATGGGCTCGTTCCATCCCCATGGCGACCAGTCGATCTACGACGCGCTGGTTCGTCTCGCGCAGGATTTCTCCATGCGCTACCCGCTCGCCGACGGGCAGGGCAATTTCGGCAACATCGACGGCGATAGCGCGGCCGCCATGCGCTACACCGAAACCCGCATGACCGACGTCGCCATGCGGCTGATGGAGGGGATGGCCGAGAACGCCGTCGACTTCAAGCCGACCTATGACGGCTCCGGCGAGGAGCCGGTGGTGCTGCCGGCCAACTTCCCCAACCTGCTCGCAAATGGCGCACAGGGCATCGCCGTCGGTATGGCGACCTCGATCCCGCCGCACAACGTCGCCGAGCTGTGCGAGGCGGCGCTGCACCTGATCAACGTCAACCCCAAGTCCACCGCCGAAGAGCTGCTGCACTTCGTGCCGGCGCCGGACTTTCCGACCGGCGGCGTGCTGGTCGAGCCGCGTCAATCGATCCTCGATGCCTACGCCACCGGCCGCGGCTCGTTCCGCCTGCGGGCCCGCTGGCACAAGGAGGACAAAGGCCGCGGCGTCTACCAGATCGTCGTCACCGAGATCCCCTACGGCGTGCAGAAGTCGAAACTCGTCGAAAAGATCGCCGAGCTGTTGCTGGCCAAGCGCCTGCCCCTGCTGAAGGATGTGCGCGACGAGAGCGCCGACGATATCCGCCTCGTGCTCGAGCCGCGTGCCGGCACGGTCGACGAAGCCATGCTGATGGAGCAGATGTTCAAGCTCTCCGAGTTGGAACAGCGCATCCCGCTCAACATGAACGTGCTCGATCACGGCACTGTGCCCAAGGTGATGAGCCTCGGGGATGCTCTTCGCGCCTGGCTCGATCATCGCAAGGACGTGCTGGTCCGCCGCACCCAGCACCGGCTCGAGCAGATCGCGCACCGGCTGGAAGTGCTCGACGGCTACATCGTCGCCTACCTCAACCTCGACGAGGTGATCCGCATCATCCGCGAGGAGGACGACGCCAAGGCGTCGCTGATGGCGGCGTTCAAGCTGAGCGAGGTGCAGGCGGAGGCGATCCTCAATATGCGCCTCCGTTCGCTGCGCAAGCTCGAGGAAATAGAACTGCGTTCCGAGCACAAGGCGCTCACCGAGGAGCAGGGCCACCTCAATGCGCTGCTCGGCTCCGACAAGAAGCAGTGGGGCGAGATCACCACGCAGATCAACGAGCTGAAGAAGATCTACGGCAAAGATACCCCGCTCGGCCGCCGCAAGACCGAACTTGCCGACGCCCCCAGCGTTGCCGACGACATCGACATTGCGTCCTCCTTCATCGAGCGTGAGCCGATCACCGTGATCCTCTCCGAGAAGGGTTGGATCCGCGCGATGAAGGGGCACACCGCCGACATCGACGAGAAGGGCTTCAAAGCCGGCGACCGGCTGAAGATTGCCTTCCTCGCCGAGACGACCGACAAGCTGCTGCTGCTCTCGACCGGTGGCAAGGTCTACACTCTGGCGCCCGACAAGCTCCCCGGCGGGCGCGGCCAGGGCGAGCCACTGCGGTTGATGGTCGATCTCGATGAAGGGCAGGATTTCGTCGACCTGTTCGTCCATCGCCCCGGCGCCAAGCGCCTCGTCGCGTCCAGTTCCGGCAACGGCTTCATCGTTCCCGAGGACGAACTGATCGCCAATACCCGCAAGGGCAAGCAGGTGCTGAACCTGGCGGGCGCCGAGGAGGCCAAGCTGATCGTTCCCGCCGAGGGCGACAGCGTCGCCGTCATCGGCGAGAACCGCAAGATGATCATCTTCCCCGCGGCCGAACTGCCCGAGATGGCGCGCGGCAAAGGCGTCCGGTTGCAGAAATTCAAGGATGGCGGCATCTCGGACGCCCGCATCTTCGCCGCCAAGGACGGTCTCACCTGGACCGATTCGTCCGGCCGCACGTTCACCAAATCGATGGCCGAGCTGCGGGACTGGGTCGGCGAGCGCGCCCAGGCCGGTCGTCAGCCGCCACAAGGCTTTCCCCGCAACAACAAATTCACGGGCTAGGAGCCGAAATGATCCGCCATTGCGTTCTGGTCAACTTCAAGTCGAGCGTCACGCCCCCCGAACGTGCGGCCATCTACGACGACATCCGAGCGCTCAAGCACAAAGTCGATGGCCTGGTCGCCGCGAGCTTTGGCCCCAATGTCAGCCCGGAGGGACTCGCCCAGGGCCATGCCGACGGCTTCGTCATCGATTTCCGCGACGCCGCCGCGCGCGACGCCTATCTCGTCCATCCCGATCACCAGGCGGCCGGTGCCAGATTGGTCGCCGCGCTCGAAGGCGGCATCGGCGGGCTGATCGTTTTCGACATCGAGGTCGACAGCTAGCTCTCGGCCACACTGAAAGTGAGCACCACCGGCAGGTGGTCGCTGCCGGTCTCGGCTCCGCGGTGCAGTTCGTGCACGACGATCCCCCGCTCGAACACCTGGTCGAGCGGCAGGAACGGCGCCGTCCGCAGCAGCCCGTCGGCCACGAACCGCTCCGGGACCGTGAACAGCACGGGGTAGGTGACGAGGTCGCGCGTCTCGCGCCTGAGGCCGGTCGCCGCCTCGAAACCCTTCATCGTGTACGACCACGGCGTCGAGTTGAAGTCGCCCACCACCAGCAGCGGCCCCTGCACCGCGTTCACCGCCTCTTCGGCCGCCGCGTACTCTTCCTGTTGCCGCTCGATCGGGAACGGCCAGTCCATATGCGTCGTCATCACCGTGAAATGCGTGCCGTCGCTCAGCGCGAAGCCGGCGATGATGTGCGCGGTCCGCTGCGTGCCATAGGCGTCGCTCGGGCAGTCGGCCGCGGTCATCTCGCGATCGAACGGGATTCTGGAATAGAGCCCCAGATTGGCGCGCTTGCCGCCCTGGCAGCGGACCGAATAGGGGTAGTTCGCTTTGAGCAGCGCCCCCAGCTCACTCGCCTGCTCGGGGAAAAACTCCTGTAGCGCGATGATGTCCGGGCTTTCGGCCGCGATCACCGCAGCGACCCGCTGCATGTCGTAGTTGAGCCCGAAGATATTGTGGGTCATCAGCTTCAGCACGGTGACGTCGGAGTTGGGCTGTCGCGGCGCGAGCCCCGACGCCCACTCCGGCACGAACGTCCACGCCGATGCTGCAAAGCCGAGCAGCGCCAGCACCAGCCCAATACGGCGCACTCTCAGCAGGAGGCCGATCGCCAGCCCGATCAGCGTGCCGAAGAACAGCAGCAACTGCAGATGATTGAACAGGTCGAGGAACGACACTGCGAAGCCGAACAGCGCCAGGATCGCCGGCAGTGCGGTCGCAAGGATCAGGAGCCCGGCAAGCAGGCGCAGAAGGCCGACAAACGCTTTCATGAAGGAACTCAGTCGAGCCTGCGCCAGCCGAGCGGGCCGCGCTGCACTTCCAGGGGGCGAAACTGGCCCTTGTACGCCATCTTCGGCGAGTCCTGCACCCAGTAGCCGAGATAGACATAGTGCAGCCCTGCGAGCCGCACCTGCCGAATATGATCGAGGATGAGCAGGTTGCCCAGCCCGCGCTTGTCGAACTCCGGCGTGAAGAACGAATAGACCATCGAGAGGCCATCCGGCATCACGTCCGTCAGCGCCACCGCGACAAGCGGCTTCTCCGGGTCCGAGCCGAGCCGGTATTCGACCAGCACCGTCTGCACCGGCGTATCCTCGACCATGTATTCGTAGTCGACGAAGTTCATCGTCGTCATGCCGCCGCCGGTGTGCCGGCTCTCGAGATAGCGCTTGAACAGTGCAAACTGCTCCGAGGTGGCGCGCGGCGGCTTGACGGCTACCTCGACGTCCTCATTGAGCCTGAGGATGCGGCGATAGCGCCCGGTCGTCTCGAAATCCCCCGCCACGATCCGCACCGACTGGCACGCCGCGCAGCCCTCGCAGGCGGGGCGGTAGATCAGGTTCTGGCTTCGGCGGAAGCCGTTGTCGCTGAGCAGCGCATGCAGCGCCGAGGCGCGCCGTCCCGTGAGGTGGGTGAAGAGCTTGCGCTCCTGCTTGCCGGGCAGATACGGGCACGGCATCGGTGCCGTGAGGAAGAGCTGGGTATTTTCCGGTGTCTGGTCCGTCATCGAGGCTCTGGCTCAGACACGAAGCTTATGCCGGGCCGAGTCCGAGGGCAATGCGCCTGAAGTTCGAGGACCTTCAGCCCCCCAGTGCTCGCGCCGCCTCCAGCGCAAAGTACGTCAGTACCCCCTTGGCCCCGGCCCGCTTGAAGCCCCAGAGGCTCTCCAGCATCGCCGCCTTGCCGTCGATCGCCCCGGCGTCGCCGGCCAGCCGGATCATCGTGTATTCGCCCGACACCTGGTAGGCGAACACCGGCATGTTGAAACTGTCGCGCACCCGCCGCACGATATCGAGATAGGGCATGCCGGGCTTGACCATCACCATGTCGGCGCCCTCGTCGATGTCCTGCGCCACTTCGCGCATCGCTTCGTCGGTGTTGGCGTAGTCGAGCTGATAGGTCTTCTTGTCGCCCAGCAGGCGCTTGCCTGACCCCACTGCCTCGCGGAACGGGCCATAGAAAGCCGAAGCGAACTTCGCCGCGTAGGCCATGATCGCGACTTGTTCGTACCCCGCCGCATCGAGCTCCTGCCGGATCGCCGCGACGCGGCCGTCCATCATGTCGGACGGCGCGATAATGTCGGCGCCCGCCGCGGCCTGCACCAGCGCCGAGCGGACCATCGCGGCCACCGTCTCGTCGTTGAGGATCTCGCCGTCGCGCACCAGCCCGTCCTGCCCGTCCGACGAGTATTCGTCGAGCGCCACGTCGGCGATGAGCCCGATCTCGGGCACGGCGTCCTTGATGGCGCTGAGCGCCCGGCACATCAGATTGTTCGGATTGTAGCCTTCGCTGCCGTTCTCGTTGCGCAGATGGTCAGGCGTATTTGGGAACAGCGCCAGGGCAGGGATGCCCGCCGCCGCGGCTTCCCTGGCGGCCTTCACCGCCAGGTCGACGCTCAGCCGTTCGACTCCTGGCATCGACTTGATCGCGGTGCGCTCGTTGCTCCCCTCGATCACGAACAGCGGCCAGATGAAGTCCGCCGGCGTCAACGCCGTCTCGCGCACCAGGTCGCGCATCCAGGCGGTTCGCCGCAGCCGCCGCTGCCGGCGCCCGTCGAGGAAATCCATGTCGTATTTGGGCCAATCGGTCATGCGGGCGTGTTTAGCAGTGCGAAACTCCGCCGAACAGACCGCGCTTGTCGCACCCGACCCGAGCGGCTAATCCTCCGCCATGGATTTCAAATCCCCCATCGCCGGGCGCTATGTGCGCATTGTCGCCATCATCGCCCTGCTGCTCGGGCTCAACGACGCCTCCCGCTTGCTCGGCGTTTCGACCGGTGCGCAGAGCCCGATCGAGTTGCTCGGCGCCACCGGCTTCATCTATCTTTCGGTGTTCGCGCTCTCCCGGCTCTTCGCGGCAGTCGGCCTCTGGATTCGGGCCAGTTGGGGCGCGGTGCTGCTGGTCGGCGCCACCGGGCTCGAACTCGGTATGTATCTGCTGGGCAACCGTGATGTGCAGATGAGCGCCCTCGGCTTTGCCGTCCGCCTGGTGTTGCTGGTCTCGATCCTCTTGATCTTCGTGCTCAGCCTCCGCTTCAGCCGCGAACGCGCGCACGACTGATTAAGCTTACCATTTTCACTACCGCGTTCACGCCTCGTAAAGCCAAAATCCCGAACTTTTTCAGTAAGATAGTCTTAAGTGTCCGGCTTAAGCCGATCTTATTTGCACGGGCTTAGTTTGAGCAAATGAGAGGCGAAAAATCGCTCGGACGACAGGAACAGTGAGGCAAGAATGGCAACCAAATCCAATGCCGTAGAGGCAGAGGCGCCGGGCAGCGTGGTCGCCCTGAAGCCGCAATATCTCGAAGCCGTCAGCCGCGTCGAGCGGCTCCACCGCCGTCTGCTCGATCTCATCAAGGATGAGTTCGACCGGATGGGGTGGGACGACATCAACCCCGTTCAGGCTCTGCTGATGTTCAACATCGGCGGCGCCGAGATGACCGCCGGTGAACTCCGCTCGCGCGGCTACTACCTCGGCTCGAACGTCTCGTACAATCTCAAGAAGCTGGTCGAGACCGGCTATATCTTCCAGGAGCGCTCGCGCGCCGACCGCCGTTCGGTCCGCATCCGCCTGACCCCCAAAGGGGAAGAGGTCGCCGAGGTGATCGACGAACTCTATGATCGCCACCTCAAGTCCATCGACAAGGTCGGCGGACTCTCGGGCGAAACCTTCGAGGGCCTCAACAAGGCTCTCGGCCGGCTCGAACGCTTCTGGGTCGATCAGATTCTGTACAAGCTTTAGGAGCGCGCGCGCAAAGGTGGACGCCGGTTTTGCGTTCAGCGCGCGACCAGGAAAGAGCTCGCCCGACCTCCAAAGATGTGGCGCTCGCGCCACAGGGCTTGAGAAACGCCGGCTCCAGCGCCGGCGTTTCTTATTTGCGCCGCAAATTCAACTAGAAGCTGGTGTCGAGTGGTGCTTCTCCCGGCGCCGCCCGCGTTCCCATTTTCGAGCATTGCACCCGGTGCCGGCCGCTTCACAGGTCGTTGACCGGCGTTGTGGCGCAGCGGACGCGAATGGTATCTGGAACATACGGGCAGCCCGACTGATTTGACTGGTGATTGGATGCATTTGAACCGGCGTAAGCTCATAACCTCGGCGGCCGCCTTTGGCGCCGCGGCGCTGCTGTCCTCCCGTGTTTTCGCCGACGAGAGTTCCGACTCGATCTGGGACATCCTGGCGCGCAACGCCCGCAAGAAGGACGTCAACCCCGACGAGAACATGACCAAGGCGCTGGCGATCATCGACACGCCCGAGCCGATCCTGTCGTTCGACACCGCCTACAACATCCAACTCGCTGTCCAGTACTACCAGCAGGTGGTCGCCCAGGGCGGCTGGGAGGCGCCGACGCGCCAGACCTTCAACCTGGCCATCGGCAAGGACGGCAAGGCGGTCTCGACCCTCAAGCGCCACCTCATGCTGGTCGGTGACTTGCCGCCGGCCGATCGCGTCAACGGCAATTTCGACGACGCCATGGATCTCGCCGTCCGCAAGTTCCAGGCCCGCCATGGCATCGTCCCCAACGGCAAGGTCGATGAGCCGACATTCTACGCGCTGGCGGTACCGGCCGAGCAGCGTCTGGCCCAGTTGCAGCTCAACGCCCTGCGCGTCCAGAACCTCGCTGGTGCCCTGAGCGACCGCTATGTTGTGGTCAACATCCCGGCCGCCTCCATCGAAGCGGTCGAGGGCGGCATCGTCGCGCAGCGCCACACGGCGGTTGTCGGCCGCATCGACCGTCAGACCCCGATCCTCGACTCGAAGATCCAGCAGATCAACTTCAACCCGTACTGGCACGTGCCCAAGAGCTTGATCGAAAAAGACCTGATCAAGTACATGAACGAAGATCCGGAATACCTGACCAAGTTCAAGATCCACATCTACGACGGCAAGGGCAACGAACTCCTGCCGACCGACATCGACTGGAGCACCGGCGAGGCCGTGAACTACGCGTTCCGTCAGGAGCCCGGCGCCGAGAACTCGATGGGCCACTGCAAGATCAACTTCCCCAACAAGTACGACGTCTATCTGCACGATACGCCGTCGAAATCGCTGTTCGCAGAGAACGCGCGCTTCCATTCTTCCGGCTGCGTGCGCGTCGAGGGCGTGGGCGAGCTTGTCGGCTGGCTGCTGACCCCCAATGGCGGTTGGGACCCGGGCGCAGTCGAGGCCGTGTTCAACTCCAACGAGCGGCTCGACGTCTCGCTGGCGCAGGCGACGCCGATCCACACCACTTATGTCACCGCCTGGGCGAACCGGCAGGGCACCGTCAGCTTCCGTGACGATGTCTACGAGTTCGACGCCCAGGGTAAGGTGACCTTCGAAGACGCCTGATGGCCGCCGACGCGGACCGCAAGGGCGCGTCGGGCGGCAACGAGGTCTATTTCGAGTTCAAGCAGATCGGCGGCCAGATGCGGGTCGCGGCGATCGATGCTGCAACCGCTACCGAGGTGATCGTCATCGCCCCGGTCACGGCGACTCAAATCCAGATGCAGAATGTTGCGTTGGCCAAGCTCAAGCGGCGGCTGGAGCAATCGGATCCGTGAGAGCCGGGGAGGCGCCCCATGCGTGAACTGCTGCTGTTCCGCCACGCCAAATCGTCATGGGATGACCCTCGGTTGACCGACAAGGAGCGGCCGCTTGCCGCACGCGGCCGCCGTGCCGCCGCCGCGATGGCCCGTTCCCTCGCAGGGCTGGCGCTGGTGCCGGATCTGGTCCTCTGCTCGGGGGCGAAGCGAGCCCAACAGACGCTGGATATCGCCAATGCCGAATGGTCGCCGGCGCCTGACACACGGCGCATCGATGCGCTTTATGGCGTCATGGACAGCGACTATCTGGCGATTGTCGCAGGCGAGGGTGGCTCCGCCCGCCGCCTGATGCTCGTAGGGCACAATCCGGCCATTCAGGAAACGGCGCTGGTACTGGCCGGTTCGGGCGATCCAGACCTCATCGCCCGCGTCGCCCGCAAATTCCCGACCGCGTCCGTTGCCGTGCTCATGTTCGATCTGGAGGATTGGAGCGCGATCACTGCGGGTTCAGGTCGATTCGACGCGTTCCTGCAGCCGCCCCGCGATCAGGAATAGGCGCGTCCCGCCGAAGCGGGACGCCGTCGCGGCTGCTCAAAGCGTGCAGACGTGCCAGGAGCCGTCGAAGCCCAGATACATGTCGGTGTCTTCGACATAGGAGCGGAAGCGGGCGTGGCAGGCGGCCGTATGGTCGTCGCTCGTCGTTGCCGTGATCACCACATCGCTGCGGACCGGGTCGAACATATCGCTGTTGCTGAGGACGGCGGTGGTTCCGACGCCGGTCCAGAAGCTGCCGATGATGACTGCGGCGAGGAAGGGGCTGATAAACATAGCCGATCTCCTTGGTTTTGTTGCGGTTTAGAGGACCAATCCGAGCCCGGCGCGCCGCCGGGAGGGGGCATTGCGTCAACCTGATCCCTGCCTAACTCTGTCAGCCGTCGTTCGTTCCTCTATGGCACCCCTTCCGTCCTGTGGCTGAGTGCGGCATAATGGAGAAGTTCGCGCGACTGGCGAGGCAAGATGGGCAACCATCGGGGAACGCGAACCTAACGCCGCCGCTCGCCTGGGCACCCCTTCAACCAACGGGAGCCCGCATGCCTATCGAACACCCTGATCCAACCCAAACCGGCCTTGGAATCGCGTGCCGCGCCATGATAGAGCGCGGTCCTCGCCGGACCTGTCCGCCCTCTCACTACGGGGAACGC
This sequence comes from Devosia nanyangense, assembly GCA_016213505.1. Classification (GTDB taxonomy): domain Bacteria; phylum Pseudomonadota; class Alphaproteobacteria; order Rhizobiales; family Devosiaceae; genus Devosia_A; species Devosia_A nanyangense. The sequence goes on along the minus strand of JACRAF010000038.1, from coordinate 46,294 downwards.
CAATGAGCGCCGCCGCGTCACTTCCGCTCTTCCCGAAGTTCTTTTCGGCCACCCTCACCGACACCGATCCGGAGATCGCCGAGGCCATCGCCAACGAGCTTGGCCGCCAGCAACACGAAATCGAGCTGATTGCGTCCGAGAACATCGTCTCGCGCGCCGTGCTGGAGGCGCAGGGTTCGATCATGACCAACAAATACGCCGAGGGTTATCCGGGCAAGCGCTACTATGGCGGCTGCCAGTTCGTCGACGTGGCCGAAACCCTAGCCATTGAGCGCGCCAAGAAGCTTTTCGGCGCCAACTTTGCCAACGTCCAGCCCAACTCCGGCAGCCAGATGAACCAGGCGGTGTTCCTGGCGCTGCTGCAGCCTGGCGACACCTTCATGGGCCTCGACCTCAATTCTGGCGGCCACCTGACGCACGGCTCGCCGGTCAACATGAGCGGCAAGTGGTTCCACGTCGTGTCCTACGGCGTACGCCGTGACGACCATCTGCTCGACATGGACGAAGTTGCCCGGCTGGCCAGGGAGCACCGGCCGAAACTCATTCTCGCCGGCGGCACCGCCTATTCGCGGGTCTGGGACTGGAAGCGGTTCCGCGACATCGCTGACGAAGTCGGCGCCTACCTGATGGTCGACATGGCCCACATCGCCGGGCTCGTGGCCGGCGGCGTGCATCCCTCGCCGGTGCCGCACGCGCACGTCACCACCACCACGACCCACAAGTCGCTGCGCGGACCGCGCGGCGGCATGATCCTCAGCAACGACGAGGATATCGCCAAGAAGATCAATTCGGCGGTGTTCCCGGGCCTCCAGGGCGGACCGCTGATGCACGTCATCGCGGCAAAAGCCGTGGCCTTCAAGGAAGCGCTGCAGCCCGAGTTCAAGTCCTATGCTCGGCAGGTCGTCGCCAATGCCAAGGCGCTGGCCGCGACGCTGATAGAGCACGGCCTCGACGTCGTTTCCGGCGGCACCGACAACCACCTGATGCTCGTCGATCTGCGCAAGAAGAACGCCACGGGCAAGCGGGCGGAGCAGGGGCTCGGCCGCGCCAACATCACCTGCAACAAGAACGGCATTCCGTTCGATCCCGAAAAGCCCTTCGTCACCTCGGGCGTCCGCCTCGGCACCCCGGCGGGGACGACGCGCGGTTTCGGCGAGGCGGAATTCCGGATGATCGGCGAGTACATTGTCGAGGTGCTGGACGGGTTGCGCGAAGCCAATTCCGACGAGGGCAACGCCGCCGTCGAAGCCGCCGTGCGCGACAAGGTCCGGGCGCTCACCGCGCGCTTCCCGATCTACGCCGAATGATGGTGCCGAGCGCGCTGCAAGGCCCCCTCACCCGGAGGGCTTCGCCCTCCGACCTCTCCCCCAAGGGAGAGGTGATGCTCAGGCGCGATCTCGCCACAACGCACCTCTCCCTTTGGGGGAGAGGTTGCCGCGCAGCGGCGGGTGAGGGGGCCTTTGCCCCGTTTGCTGCGCCCGAAAGGCCCCTCTGATGCGCTGTCCCTATTGCGGCAACGACGACACGCAAGTGAAGGACAGCCGTCCAACCGAGGACTCGAGCGCCATCCGCCGCCGCCGCATCTGCAACGTCTGCGGCGGCCGCTTCACCACCTTCGAACGGGTGCAGTTGCGCGAGCTGACGGTGATCAAGAAGTCGGGCCGCAAGGTGCCGTTCGACCGCGACAAGCTGGCGCGCTCGGTCAACACCGCGCACAGGAAGCGCGCCGTCGATCCCGAGCGCGTCGAACGCATGATCTCGGGCGTCGTCCGCCAGCTCGAGAGCCTGGGTGAGGTGGAAGTCACCTCCGACCAGATCGGCGAGTTCGTCATGGAGGGATTGAAGAACCTCGACGACGTCGCCTTCGTCCGCTTCGCCTCGGTCTACAAGAACTTTGGCGCCGCCGACGATTTCCGCTCCTTCCTGTCCGAACTCGGTGAAACCCCGACGCTCGGCGAGGACGACGATTGACGGACGCCGAATCCACCCACCGCCGTTGGCTCGACGTCGCGGCGCGGCTCGCAACCTCCGGGCTGGGCTCGACCGGGACGGGCCCGACAGTCGGCGCCATCGTGGTCGATCCGTCGCGCCAACTCGTGCTCGGCCGTGCCGTGACGCCTCCGCGCGGGGCCGAACAGGCCGAGCTGCTGGCGCTCGCCGACACCAAGGGCCTGACCGAGGGCCGGACGCTCTACCTCACCCTTGAACCCGCGGCCCACTACACGGCCTTCCCGCCCGCCACCGATCCGATCATCGCTGCCGGCATCGCGCGCGTGGTTGTCGGCGCGCTCGACCCGGATCGTGTCCATGCCGGGGAGGGGCTGCGCGCGCTGGCCGACGCCGGCATCGAGACGGTGCATGTGACGCACGAGCCGTCGCGTCTCCTCAACGAAGGCTACGCCACCCGCGTCACCAAGGGTCGGCCCTTCGTTTCGCTCAAGATCGCACTGAGCCGCGACGGCATGGCGGGATACGGCAGGCCCGGGGAACCGCTGCCCTTCGGCGCCGAGGCGCAGCGCTTCGTCGCGCGCGAGCGCGCCGCCGCCGATGCGGTGATGTCGGGCGCCGCCCGCGCCGAGATCGAGGACAATGACCTGCGTGTGCGTCTGAGCGGCCTCGAGGGCCGCGCCGGCCTGAGGGTTATCCTGGCCGGCACGCGCGACCTTGACCAGCGTATCGAGCTGTTCGCCGCCGTCTCCGGCATCCCGATCCTGGTGGTCACCACGCCGGACCGGCCACTGGCTTTGTGGCGCGGCGTCGAGGTCGTCGCCATCGAGGGCCGCCGCGGTCATCCGGAGCTGCGCCATGTCCTCGCGCTGCTCGGCGAGCGGGGCATCAACCGGCTTTTCGTCGAGTCCGGGGCACGGTTGGCGGAGTCGTTCATCGCCGGCGAACTTGTCGACCGGCTCCATGTGATCGACGCCGCCCGCGAGATCGGGCGCAGCGGCATCCCTGCTGCGCTGCTCGGCCGCTTCGACGACCGCATTGCCGCAGCCCGTTTTTCCGAGGTTGACCGGCGCGTGCTGGGCGAAGATAACGTGCGCACCTTTGAGCGCCTCTGAACCCATGCCCGATCCAAAGCCCGAGAGCGACCCGTCGCCGCGCCTCGCCAACCAGCGTGGCGCCGCGCGGCTGGCTGCCGTCCAGGCGCTGTACCAGATGGATGTGGGCCGCCAGTCGCTCGAGGACACGCTCAGCCAGTTCTCGTCGCACATGCTCGGCCGCGAGGTCGAGGGCGAGCAGTACCTGCCGGCCGACGCCGACTTCTTCCGCCAGATCGTCCAGGGTGTGATCAAGAGCCAGCTCGACATCGACCCGACCATCGACAACGCACTGAGCCGCGACTGGCCGGTGGGCCGTATCGACGCGACGCTGCGCGCCATCCTCCGTGCCGCGGCTTTCGAGCTGCTGCGCCGCCGCGACATCCCCGCCGGCGTCGTCATTTCCGAATATGTCGATATCGCCAAGGCGTTCTACGAGGACGATGCCCCGGGCCTCGTCCACGGCGTGCTCAACACCATCGCCAAGCAGGTTGCTCCGGCGGCTTAGGCTGCGCGGTTCGCATCGACCAAAACGGCGTCATTCCCACGAAGGCGGGAGTGACACCGCGGTTTTGACGAGGCCCGAGGGGCGGCTAGATCGACTCGATCAGCGACTGGATGAAGCTCTTGTCTTCGCCATAGGACGGCGTCTTGCGGCCCTCGATGGTGAACACCTTGCCGTCCTTGGCGCTGTAGATGGCCTTGTCGGCGACGCGCTTGTTCTTGTCGAAGTAGATCGCCAGCACCGTGCGCTCCTGCACCGTGGTCATGCCGAACGCAGTCTGGCTGACCTTGGTCTCGACATAGTACCAGGCGGTGCCGTCGCCGAAGGCGTTGATCGTTTGCGGCGAGCCGAGGACGACCACGACCAGGTCCTGGCTCTGGCCCGGCCGGATCTGCGCCAGCGCATCCTCCGAGATGTCGTAGCCCTGGATCTTGTTGGTCGACAGGGCCAGTCCGCTGCCCATGCTGCAGCCGGCGAGCGCCGCCGCCAGGAGGCCTGCCGCCGCCACTGAAACAAGACGCGGGGCGGATGTGCGCTGGGGCATGGATTTGACTTTCACGATGTCTCTCGACTAAGACGCGGCGCGCGGCAAAGCGCCGGATTGTTTAGCTGCCAATGACGCCGGCTGGCAAGCTGGCTCGAACCGCCCCGGCCGCTGTCGCCGTGGAGCCATGCCCATGATTTTCAATCTTTTCCGCAAATCGCCCGCGCCCGACGCCGCCTACGAGGCGTACCGGTCCATTGTGGCGCAATCCCGGCGACCGGTCTTCTACGCCGATTGGGGCGTGCCCGACACCGTGACCGGGCGCTTCGACATGATCTCGCTGCATCTGGCGCTGTTGCTGCGCCGCCTCAAGGGCGCGCCCGAGGCGCAGGCCTTCACCCAGGCGCTGGTCGATCTGTTCTTCCGCGACATGGACCGCTCGCTGCGCGAACTGGGGGTCACCGACCTCGGCGTGCCGCGCAAGGTCAAGACCATGGGCAACATCTTCTATGGCCTCGTCGACGTCCTGGCTGAAGTGCTCGACACCGGCGATGCAGCAGCAGTCGAGGCCGTGCTGGTCAAAAACGTCTATGGCGGTGCTGCCACGGCCGGCGCTGCTCCGCTTGCCGCCTACCTTTGCGCCGAGGCGTCGGCGCTCGCCGCCGAGCCCACCGGGACCCTCGTCGCCGGCCGGCGCACGGACGCGGCCGCCTGATGCGCCGGCCCCCGCAGCAGCTGCATCTGGCCGGCGCGAGCATCCGGCTCGATTCGATGCCAGTCACCGGACGCGACGTGAGCATCGCTCCTGGTGACGAGGAACGCGCCGCCATCGCCGTCCAGCTTGGTGTCACGTCCCTCGACCAGCTCCAGGTCACGCTGCACGCAGTGAAATTCCGCGGCGGCATCCGCGTCACCGGCCGGCTGACCGGCGAGGTCACCCAGCCTTCCGTGGTGACCCTCGAACCGGTTCGCCAGCAGCTCGCCGAGCCCATCGACCGCATCTTCCTGCCGGGCGGTGAGAAGGACTTCGCCGCAGCCGCCAACACCGAGATCTTCGTCGATCTCGAGGGCGATGACATCCCCGACCATTTCGAAGGCCCCGAGGCCGATCTCACCGACCTCATCGTCGAAACGCTCGCGCTTGCCGTCGACCTCTATCCCAGGGCGCCCGGCGAGAGCCTTGAGGACCTTGGCCTCGCGCCTGATTTGCCCGAAGAGTCTCCCTTTGCCGCCCTCAAGGCACTGAAGCGGGAAGACAAATAGGTCCGAAACGGGCCGCCCTTGCACCGCGGGGGCGTTTGATTAAGGTGCATTTCGCCCGGGCGGCGGGTCCACAACGGAAACCATGGCTGATCCCATTCGCATCTCTGTCGACGCCATGGGCGGTGACATCGGCCCGCAGGTGGCGATCCACGGTGCGTGGCTTGCCTTGCGCGAGAGACGCAACATCCGCTTCCTGTTTCACGGCCGCGAGGCCGAGCTGGCGCCGCTGCTCGACAAATTCCCCGAGCTGAAGCCGGTCTCCAGAATCATCCATTGCGACTCGGTCATCGCCATGGACGAAAAGCCCTCGAGCGCCCTCCGCAAGGGCAAAGGCAAATCGTCGATGTGGGCGGCGCTGCAATCGGTCAAGGACGGCGAGGCCGACGTCACCGTCTCCGGTGGCAATACCGGCGCGCTGATGGCCATGGCGACCTTTTGCCTGCGGCCGATCGAGGGTATTTCGCGTCCGGCGATCGCCGCCATCGGGCCGACGCTGAGGGCCGACATCATCGTCCTCGATGTCGGCGCGACCATCGGCGGCGACGCCAAGCAACTGGTCGATTTCTCGATCCTCGGCGCGGCGCTCGCCCGTGCCCTGTTCGACCAGGAGACGCCGAGCATCGGTCTGCTCAATGTCGGCACCGAGGAGATGAAGGGCCACGACGAGGTCAAGGAAGCCGCCGCGACGCTCGCCGCCGCCAGCGGCGCAGGCTTCATCTATCACGGCTTCGTCGAGGGCGACGACATCGGCAAGGGTACCGTCGACGTCATCGTCACCGAGGGTTTTACCGGCAATATCGCGCTGAAGACCGCCGAGGGCACCGCGCGGCAGGTCGGCTCCTATCTGCGCGATGCGCTCAGGGCCGACATCTTCTCGACCCTCGGCGCGCTGCTGGCCGGTAAGGCGCTCAACGCCATCCGCCGCAAGCTCGATCCGCGCAACGTCAATGGCGGGGTCTTCCTCGGGCTCAACGGTATCGTCATCAAGAGCCATGGCGGCACCGACGAAATCGGCTATCAGAGTGCGCTCGGCCTCGCCTACGAGATGGCGCGGGGCCGGCTTATCGACAAGATCAGCGAAGGCATGAGGCGGTTCCCCACGCTCCCGGCGGCGCCCCCCGTTCCCAACGACAGAGAGGCGAATCCCGCGTGAGTACCCTGCGGTCCATCGTGCGTGGCGTCGGCGGCTATCTGCCTGCGCGAATTGTCACCAATGAGGAATTGTCCAAGACCGTCGACACCTCCGACGAGTGGATCCAGCAGCGTGTCGGCATCAAGCAGCGCCACGTCGCCGCCGAGGGGGAGTTCACCTCCGATCTGGCCGTGCACGCGGCGCGCCGCGCCCTCGACAACGCAAGATTGGCGCAGGCCGATATCGACCTCATCATCGTCGCGACCACCACGCCCGACCTGACGTTCCCGGCCACGGCCGCCATCGTCCAGCAGAAGCTCGGCCTCCATCACGGCGCCGCCTTCGACATCCAGGCCGTTTGCTCGGGCTTCCTCTATGGCCTTGTCACCGCCGACTCGTTTCTCAAGAGCGGCATGGCCCGGCGCGCGTTGGTGATCGGCGCCGAAACCGCTACCCGTATCCTCGATTGGACCGACCGCACCACCTGCGTGCTGTTCGGCGACGGGGCAGGGGCCGCGGTGCTCGAACTGGGCGGCGACGGCGAACACGGCATCCTCGCCTCCTCGCTGCGCTCCGACGGACACTTCGCCGACAAGCTCAACACCACCGGCGGGCCGTCGACCACCCAGACGATCGGGCACATCCACATGGAGGGCAAGGAAGTCTTCCGCCACGCCGTCGGCAAGATCACCGACGTGGTCGAAAATGTCCTCAGCGCCACCGGCTATACGGTCAAGGACCTCGACTGGTTCGTGCCGCACCAGGCCAACCTCAGAATCATCCAGGGCGCCGGCGAAAAACTCCATATCCCGCCCGAAAAGGTCATCATCACCGTCGACCGCCACGCCAACACCTCCGCCGCTTCCGTGCCGCTGGCGCTCGCCGAGGCGGTGGGCGACGGGCGCATCAAGCGCGGCGACTTGGTGATGCTCGAAGCGATGGGCGGCGGCTTCACCTGGGGCGCCTCGCTCATTCGCTGGTAAAGTGCGAAGCGCGGCAAGGAGATCCTCACGTGACGGTCATTCCGACGCTCGAGACGGCGCGGCTCCGGCTACGCCCCTACCGTCTCGAGGATTTCGACGACTACGTCGCAATGTGGGCCGATCCCGCCGTCGTCCGCTTCATCGGCGGCGTGCCCTTCACGCGCGAGGCCTCCTGGGGCCGCTTCATTCGCCAGATCGGCATGTGGCACGCGATGGGCTTTGGGTTTTTCGCGCTCGAGCATCGCGAAACGGGTGCCTATGCCGGCGAAGCGGGCTTTCACGAGGCGCGCCGTGCGATCACGCCGTCGCTCGAAGGAACCATGGAATGCGGCTGGGGCCTCACCTCCGCCATGCACGGCCAGGGCCTCGCCGAGGAAGCGATGCGCGCTGCCCTTGGCTGGGCTGCGGAGAACGGCAAAGGCGAGCGCCTCACCTGTATCGTCGATGAAGACAATGCCGCTTCGCTGCGGGTTGCGGGCAAACTCGGATTCCGCGAATTCGCGCGCTCGGCCTACAACGGTACGCCAATCGTTCTGCTCGAGCGGCCGCGCCGCGCATAACCGACTGCTCGAATCTGTCTAGCCTTTGATTGTTAAGCCAGATTGCCAGTCGCGGTGCGCCGCGTTAGTCTTCATCATATCTCGGGGCGGGGGCGCCTGACGGGACTGCGGCCCAGTTTGGCGGAACGGGGGAAATGCATGGCCCAAAAGACAGTCACGCGGGCCGACCTGGCCGAAGCGGTCTATGAGTCGGTTGGGCTCTCGCGTACCGAATCCGCCGAGCTGGTGGAGCGCTTCCTCGCGCTGATCGGCGACGCCCTGGTCGCCGGCGAGAACGTCAAGCTCAGCTCGTTCGGCTCGTTCCAGGTGCGCTCCAAGAACCAGCGCATCGGCCGCAACCCCAAGACCGGCGAGGAAGTCCCCATCCTGCCGCGGCAGGTTCTGGTGTTCAAACCCAGCAACGTGTTGAAATCCAAGATCAACAAATCTATGGTTCGTGCTGGAAAATAAGACTTTCTCCTGAGAGGATTCGGGGTGGATAAATCTCCCGACGCCTTCCGCACGATCTCTGAAGCTGCCGATGAGCTCGACCTGCCCCAGCACGTTCTGCGTTTCTGGGAGACGCGGTTTTCGACCATCAAGCCGCTGAAGCGGGGCGGCGGCCGTCGCTATTATCGGCCCGAGGATGTGCTCCTGCTCAAGGGCATCCGCCACCTGCTCTACGACCAGGGGTTCACCATCAAGGGTGTCCAGAAGATCCTCAAGGATCATGGCGCGCGTCACGTCGCGGCCATCGGCAATGGCAGTCCTGTCGAGGCGCTGCCGCCACCCGGCCCGGATGAGGCCGAGGAGGGCGAGGACACCGTCGAGATCATCGCCGAGGACGTGCCTCCCAGCCGCGACGTTCGGATCGACGATGCCGATCGCGAACGGCTCAACGCCGTGCTGCGCGACCTGTTCGAATGCAAGCGAATCCTGGAGCGGGCGCGCGAATAGAGCGGCGCCGCAGCCGGCCCGGGCCGTGCCGCGCACACAAGACGCCGGCGGCTCGTCGCGAGGGTTGCCACGCTCCCTTCAACCGACTAGATAACCCCCCGTGTCGGGGTGTAGCGCAGCCTGGTAGCGCATTTGTCTGGGGGACAAAGGGTCGCAGGTTCAAATCCTGTCACTCCGACCATTCCCTCCCGCTCGGTCCGGGCCGTGGGAGATTTTATGGCATTGCGGTCGCCGGTGATCGGCACGATAGCGGCTCTGCTCGCGGCGGGATCGTCCGTTGCGGCCAGCGACGCCGACCTCGAACGCGCCGTGCGCGCCGCCTATGCCGGCGCCGCGGCCTACGCCTCCGCCCACGGCAACTATTTCGCGCGGGACGAGGTGTTCGCGCCGTTGCGCGATGCGGTCGCCGCCGAGCTTGTGAAGCAGGGGCTCGCCTCCGTCGCCGTGCCCGAGAGGCCGTCCGCTGACCTCGCCGCCGCGCGGAGATGCGCCTGGGCGCCCATCGTCCAACTGCGCATCGCCATCAACCTCTATGGCGACGGCCTGAGCCTCGTGGCGGTCACCGACGCGCGGGTGTTCTCCTACCACTACGACCCGCACGAAGCCGCCGAGATCGCCGTCGCGCCGGCCGCCGATTGCGTCAGAGGCTGATCATCGCTCCCGTTGCCTTCGCCCGGCCGCGGGCTTAGCCTTGCCCGGTCAGCGTCATCTTCGGGAGACAATCATGCTATCTCGCCGCAGTCTGCTTGCCGGCCTGGCCGCCGGCCTTGTTGCCGTCGCCGCACCTGCCGTGGCCTGGGCCGCGACTTGGGTCGTTCTGGGCTCGCGCACGGTCAATCTGCTCTACGACCACGACACCATCCGGGTCGGGGCAGGGGCGGGGCTCTACACCGACATCCGCATCGTGGTGACCGGCAACACCGTGTTCCTGCACGATCTGCACATCACCTTCTCCAACGGCACCAGCTACGACGTGCCCATTCGCTTCCTGTTCCTGCCGGGCACGGCAAGCCGCGTCATCAACCTGCCCGGCGCCGCGCGCCATATCCGCCGGGTCGAGATGACCTACAACAAGCTGCTCGGCGGTGGCACGGCGGTGGTGACGTTGCAGGGCCGCAAGCTTTAGGCGCCCGCGGCACCGTGCCCCGGTAAGCAAGATCAGACGTCGGCAGGTCCTCCGGCCGACGTCTGAAATCACGGCGCCACGTAGATCGAATCCTTCTCGATATTGCTCGACGCCGCGAGGGCGCGCCTCACTGGGCTGATGCGATCATGCCAACCTTGAGATTACTGGCCGTATAGACGCAGACTCCATCCGCGAACAATCGACCTTGGGCCAGGCCCAAGGCCAGCTTACCGCGTCGGACCTGCTTGAGATTCACTTCATAGCGCACGAGGCGCGTATCGGGGGTAACGTGGCCCCGGAAGTTGACCTCGCCGCCTATGGCGCGCCCCTTGCCTGACGAGCCAGACCAACCGAGCCAATAGCCCGTGATCTGCCACATGGCGTCTAGGCCCAAGCACCCAGGCATCACCGGGTCACCGATGAAGTGGCAGGTGAAGAACCAGAGGTCGGGCGTTACGTCTAGCTCAGCAACGACGTGACCTTTGCCAAACTCGCCGCCATCCAGGCTGATCTCAGTGATACGGTCCATCATCAGCATCGGCGGCGCAGGGAGTTGTGCGTTGCCAGGACCAAAATAGCCGCCTCGGGCGGACTGGAGCAATTCCTCCCTAGAATAGCTGGACTTCGGAGTGTGGAAATCGTGCGGGTTCGCCACGGTCAAATGAGTCCTTCCAGATAGCGCACACAGCGAGGATCGCCGCTAGACCGCCGAACGTCCACCTAGAGCCTCGCTCGCACGAGTGGCATCAGGTTGAAAGCTATGCAAGGGCCCAGCAAAATGTCGAAGCGTTGGAGCCCGGAAATGCCAAGGCGTGGAGCACGAGGACACCGGGGCGTCGGCAGGTGCATCGAGGTGAAACCGCACACTCGCCTTGTGTGGACGAACGAAGCAAGTGATGACGGTGCCGTCACCACGGGGATCTTTGGGGAAAAGGACGGCAAGACGCTGCCCGTCCTGGGAGGCGCGCACGCGATGCTGAGTTGGCCAACAGCGGTCACCCGACGGCTTCTGCGAGCCAAGTGGCTTGACTCTAGATCAGCGCGGCGAGCCGGGTCTCTTCGCCCGGTCCTGTCTTACGGTAGGCGGCGGTGACGCCCCAGATCAGCCCGCCCACGAGGAAGAAATGGCGCCAGTGGTCGAGGTCGATGATCGCGGCCTCGATCGAGAGCGGAACGAACACCGAGATCAGGGGGATCAGTAGCAGCCGGTTGGGCGAGCCCTGCACGACGTATCTCAGGCCGCGCCAGATCGTCGTTCCAATGAACAGGATGAACATCAGCCCACCGCCCCAGCCATAGACGTGCAGCACGTTGACATAGCTGTCGTGCGGTTCCTCCCTGATCCTCAGGTTGCGGAATTCCAGCGGACCGAGGCCCAGCGGGTGGGCGATCGCCAGCTCGAACGCATAGCCCTGCCGGCCAAAGCGGCCGCTGTCGCCCTCGTCGTAGTTCTGCGCCGTGGCGCGCACCTCGAACAGCCGCTGCACCGAGGGGATCGACAGCAGGCCGCCGATGGCGACCGCCAGCAGCATCGCGCCCACCAGCGCCAGGATCAGCATCCGCACCTGCTCGCGCGCATTGGCGACGAACACGAAGCAGAGCAGGTAGACCATGAGCGCCGAGGCGGCGAGGTGCCCCCAGGCGCCGCGCGAGAAACTGGCGAAGACGCCGACCGCCAGCACCATGACGACAAGGCCCGCCCATGCCGCCTGCTTCGGCGCGGCCAGCAGCGTCCGCTGCAAGGCGTACATGGCGGGCAGGATCAGGAACGGCCCGAAGACGTTGGGGTCGTTGAACAGCGCCTTGGCGCGGCCGTAGAGGGTGAACAGGTCGTGGCCGGGGATGACCCCAAGGTAACCGAGCGTCCCCAGCAGCGCCGAGACCACCGCGGCGGCAGTGTAGGCCGTCACGATCAGCCGCATCCGCGCCTGCGGCGCCTGGGCGACATAGTTGGCCACCCAGTAGCTGGTGAAGAACAGGAAGATCGTCACCACCTGGAACAGCAACGCGTCGGTCAGCGGCGTGAACCGCGTCTGGAATGCCGCAATGAAGGCGAACGGAATGAACATCATCCACAGCACCATGAGCCCGAGCGTCGAGCGGTGGAAGGCAAAGCTGCCCGCAAACAGCGACACCCCGAGCACCAGCATGAAGCTCAGCTCATAGGGCGACGGCTCGGTGATGACCGCGCTGCCCGAAAACACCCAGAAGGCCACCAGCCAGCCGAGCAGCGCGCTGGAACGGGACTTTACATAGCTCCCGCCCCGCGCCGCGGCGCGCGACCACTCGGAGACGCCGATCCTCGCATCGGCGACACTCATCAATAGGCGTTTTCGGACTTCGAAAAGAGCGAGAACGGGGTCATCAGCACGATGTAGAGATCGAGCAGAATCGACCATTTTTCAATGTAGTAGAGGTCGTGCTGGACTCTCTGCATGATCTTGTCGACGGTATCGGTCTCGCCGCGCCAGCCATGGATCTGGGCCCAGCCGGTGATCCCCGGCTTCACCTTGTGGCGGGCGAAGTAGCCCTCGACGGCCTCGTAGTAGAGCAGATTGTCGGCCTTGGCCTGCGGCGCATGCGGGCGCGGCCCGACGATCGACAGCTCGCCGCGCAGCACGTTGAACAGCTGCGGCAGCTCGTCGATCGAGGTCTTGCGGATGAACTTGCCGACCTTGGTCACCCGCGGGTCGTCCCGGGTGACGAGCTTGCTCGCGGTGGCGTCGGCCATGTCGGTCCGCATCGAGCGGAACTTGTAGATCTCGATTTCCTCGTTGTTGAACCCCTGCCGCTTCTGCCGGAAGAACACCGGTCCCGGGCTGTCGAGCTTGATGGCAATGGCCGTGGCCACCATCACCGGCGCCAACAGGATCAGCGCGGCGATCGCCACCAGCTTGTCGAAGACCCATTTGAAAACGAGGTTCCAGTCCGAGATCGGCCGGTCGGCCATGTCGAACACCGGCACGTCGCCGACATAGGAATAGGCCTTCGAGGTGAAGCGGAGCTTGCTCATATGCGCCGAGAGCCGGATGTCGACCGGCAGCACCCAGAGTTGCGTCAGCATCTCCAGGACGCGCTTTTCGGCGCTGAGCGGCATCGAGACGATCACCAGGTCGACGCGCGTCTGGCGGGCGAATTCGAGCAGGTCCGCTATGCGCCCGAGCTTGGCGAGCCCCGCCACCGATTCCGGCGAGCGGATATCGTCGCGATCGTCGAACAGGCCGAGCAGGCGCACGTCGGAGCTGGCGCTCTTGGTGATCGAGTCGATGAGCACTTCGGCGTCGTGGCCGCCGCCGACGATCACTGTGCGGCGCTTGAGCCGGCCCTCTTTGGTCCATTCGAGGACCATGGCGCGCAGCGACAGTCGGAACAGCACCAGCACCAGCCCGCCCGAGATGTACCAGCTGACCAGCCAGACCCGCGACACGAGTTCGGATGTCTTGAACAGGAAGGCTGCCGTCATCAGCACGATGAACACCAGCGACCATGCCGCGAGCACGCGCCCGGCCTGCTGGACGGCGGTGCGGTAGGCGATGATGCGGTGGGTCCGCGCCGCGTTGAACAGCACGTTGGCGAACAGCGTCGTGACCAGGATCGTCGGCAGGTAGATGGCGCTCTGGCCGGGCTCGACATAGGTGGCGAAAATGGCAAAGCCGAGCGTCGCCAGCAGCAGTCCCTCGATCACCTGGGCGATGCCGATGATCACAGCGCTCGAATAGCTCGGCTCGATCGGCGCCTCGACGATCAGCCGCGCCTCGGGGCTGAGCGAACTCGGGCCGGCGCCGGCCTTGCGCGAAAGGTGGTGCAGTACGGCTTGGGTCGGATCGAGGCGGAACATCGGCGGTCACTTGCGGGAGAGAGGAATTTCTCCAGCAAATCTTAGGCCCAAGGCGTGAAGGCCGAGTGAAAACCGATCGCTATGATTAACCATGAAACGTCTACGCCGCGGGGCGCGCGAGCCGTGCCGCCAGCAGCTCGCGGTAGAGGGCCTCGATCTGGTCGGTCATGTGGGCGATCGAAAAGCGCGGCCGGATGAAGTCGAGCCGCTCCGCTGCCTCGTGCGCGGCGGCTTCCGGATCGTCCAACTCGCGCTGCATGGCCTTCCGGAGCGCTCCGGCATCGGCGGGTGGAACCAGGCTCCCGGCGGTCGGCCCATAGATTTCGGCGATGCCTCCGACACTGGTCGAAATCACCGGCCGGCCGGCCGATGCGCCCTCGAGGATCACATAGGGCAGGGATTCGGCCAGCGACGGCACCACGAGGCAGCGCCCGCGCCTCAGCGTCGGTCGCGCCGGCTGCACGCCGAGCAGGTCCACACGGCCGTCGAGACCGAGCTCGGTGATCCGCGCCTTGGTCGCCTCGAACTCCGGGCCGCCGCCCGCCATGGCCAGCGTCGCGAGCCGCCCGTCCGGCGCCTTCACATCGACCAGCGCTTCGAGCAGATAGCGCAGGCCCTTGACGTCGCGGAATTCGCCGATGAACACGAAATCGCGTGCATCCCGATCGGGCGGCACCGGCTCAAATTCGGCCGGCGCGAGGCCGTTGTGGATCACCGCCTCGCGGCAGGGCGGCACCCCGATCTGCTCGTGGAAGGCGCGCTGCGCATAGGCGCTCTCGAAGATGTACGCATCGGTGATGCCGCCGATTGCCCGCTCGGCATTGCGGAAGAACTGGCCGACGAGCGATCCCGGCTTGTAGTTGAGCACCCCGCCATGCGGCGTGTTGAGCGATACCGAGCGGCCGGTGCGCCCGAGCCGCGCCCCGAGCCCGCCCTTGGCCCCGTGCCCGTGCAGCACGTCGATCTCGAGCTTTCGCGCCAGCTTGCGGATCGCATAGGGCGTGGTGAAATCGCCGACCCCGAGCGTGCGCGGCATCGGCATGTTGTGGATGCCGAGCGCCGCCGAGGGCGCAAGCTTGCCCAGACGTTCTTCGGTCAGCGCATCGGAGGTGAGGCTGTCGACGACGATGCCGATCTGGTGGCCGCGCCGCGCCAGTTCCCCGGTGAGGTCGCTGACGTGACGGAACAGCCCGCCGACCGGGGCCCGAAGGATTTCGAGAATGCGAAGCGGTCTTTCGCCCGTCACCGGCTCAGAGCCAACGTTCGGCGACCACGATCGTGTCGCCTGGGAAGATCGGGAAATCGAGGTCCACAGTGCTTTTGACCATCTGGTCGCCCTGCTTGCGATAGATCGTCACCCGGTTGCGGTTGGCGGTGTCCGAATAGCCGCCGGCGGTCGACACCGCCGCCCGCACCGTCATCCCCGAGACATAAGGGAATTGCCCGCCATTCTTCACTGCGCCCTGGATGAAGAACGGCCGGTAAGTGTCGATCTCGGCGGCGACATTCGGGCTGCGCATGAAGCCATTGGCAAGCCCTGCCGCGATGGCGCCGGCGGCCTGCTCGACCGTCAGCCCGCGCACATTCACCGGACCGACCAGCGGGAACGACACGGTCCCCGCGTCGTCGACCTTGTAGGTCTTGCTGAGTGCATCCTCGCCATAGACCGTCACCCGCAGCACGTCGCCGCCGTCGAGCGTGTAGGGCCCGCGCACCTCGAGCGGATAGCTGTTGCTCCGCCCGCTCAGCGAACACGCCGCCAGCGGCACCAGAAGCAGGACCAACAAAAGCTGCAGCCAGCGCATGGGAATCCGGTCACAAAGAGTCGCCGCAGTGTCGGGTGCGCATGGTTAACAATGTGCTTATGCGCCGCCCCCTAGATTGCGGTTTGCAACGGCCTTAACCGATTGTTGACCACGCACGGCCGATAAATCGGGGGACGATTGTGAGGCCCCGCGATGACGGTTGAGTCGACGCCCGCCGAGGATTTGCGGATGGATGCCGGTGCGCTCATGGGGGCGCTGTGGGCGCGGGCGATCCGCATCGTGGTCGTCACGGCGCTCCTCGTCGTCGCGACCTTCGCCCTCCTGTTGTTCGTGCCCAAGCAATACGAGTCGGTGGCGAGCCTCCTCGTCGAGGATCGCACCAGCAGCTTCACCCAGACCGCGACGACCCAGACGCCGACCACCAATTCGGGCATCACCATCGACGCGCTGATGTCGAGTCAGGTCGAGTTGGTCAAATCGCGCGACACGCTGCTCGCGGTCGTCGACACGCTCAACCTCCGCTCGGTGGCGGAATTCAACGGCGCGGCGGCCAACCCGCTGACCATGATCCTGACGCTGGTCGGCCGGAAGCCCGAGCCCAAGAGCATCGACGAGACGGTGCTGCAGAACCTCAACGAGCGCCTGACGGTGATCCGCGAGCGCGACAGCGCCGTGCTCTCTGTCTATGCGCGCTCGGCCGATCCGCAGCTCGCCGCCAAGATCGCCAACGCCATCGCCGCCGAACACGTCAGGCGCCGCGCCACCCAGCTGGTGACTGACACCGCCGAGGCCACCGCCTGGCTGCAGCAGCAGATCGATACGTTGCGCGTCAAGGTGCAGGAGGCCGATACCATGGTCGCCAACTACAAGTCCGACAACTCGATCTTCGCCGGCACAAACGGCACGACGCTGCCCGACCAGCAGATTTCCGATATCGGCAAGCAGATCACCGACGCCCAGCAGCTCAAGAACGCCGCCGAGCAGCACGCCGACCTGATCCGCAAGCTGATCGCCTCCGGCCAGTCGGTGGACGGGGTCGAGGACGTGCGCAACAGCGCAGTGATCCAGTCGCTGATGAATTCGCGCGCGACGCTGCAGAGCACGCTCGCCGAAAAACTCGCGACGCTCTTGCCCGCGCACCCGACCATCGTCGCTCTCAACGCCCAGATCGCCCAGATCAACACCCAGATCCGCTCCGAGGCCAAACGCATCGCCGATGGGCTCGACGCGCAGGTGACGATCGAGGACGGGGTGATTCAGTCGCTCAACGACGATCTCGCCCGCGCCAGGCTCGCCGCCTCGACCCAGACCAAGGACAGCGTCACGCTCGACAGCCTGACCCGCGAGGCCAAGGCGCAGCGCGACCTGCTCGACGGCTATCTGCTCAAATATCGCGACGCCTCGGGCCGCACCGACACCGGCTCGGTGCTCCCCGACGTGCGCGTCATCACCCAGGCCGCACCGTCGGTGGTGCCGGCGTCGCCAAAGACCGCACTGATCCTGGGCGCCGTCGGCGTCGTCGCGCTGGTGCTGCAGGTCGGCACGGTGCTCTTCGGCGAGCTGATGTCGGGCCGCGCCGTCTATGACCGCACGCTGCACGAGGCCGTCGAGCCCGAGTTCGAGTCGGTCGGCGAGGACGGCGAGGACATCGCAGCCGAAGCGGAGGCCGCCGAGGACGATGTCGATCTCGCCGATATGCCCGAGCCGGCCTATGAGGCCGCCGCAGTCGCCAGCCCCGTCGTGGCCCCGCCGCGAGCGGAGCCGGTCGCCGCGCCCGAGCCCCGTCATCGCGCCGTGGCCGACGGCCAACTCGCCCTCTCCAACCTCAGTGCCGACATTGCTCTCGGCCGCGTTCGCGTCGTCCTGCTCGCCGCCGTCTCGGAAGCGCGCGACGCCGCCATCGTCGCCGACCGCCTCGTTTCGGACGCGCTCCACAAGGGCCTCAGCATCTGCCGCGTCGACGCCGGCAGCGGCCGCCCCTCGACCGCGCTGGGGATCACCGATCTTTGCGGCGAGCAAGCGAGTTTCGGCGACGTCGTCCACAAGGTGCGCGAGGGCCTCGCCGAAGTGCCGTGGGGCCATCTCACCACACTGGATCGCCGTTCCATGCGGCCGGTGACCCTGCTCGAAGCCCTCGGCGACATCTATGAGGTGGTGATCGTTTCGACCGGCCGGGTCGGGCTCAATTCGAGCCTGCCGGTGTTTGCCGGGGTCAGGGGCCGCCTCGTCATGGTCCGCCAGAACGCCACTCCGGCCGTGCTGGTCGATGCCGTCACCGCCGATGCCGCCGCGCTCGGCTTCGAGGTCGCGCCGAGCGTTCTGGTGCCCGAACGGCAATCCGAAGTCGCCTGATGGCGGGGCTGCGCTACGCCGCCATCCGCGGTGCCTTCGAGTTGCTCTGGGCAACGCGGCTGACGACGCTGATCCGCAACCTGTCGCGCAGCCGCGGCGTCATCTTCACGCTGCATCGCGTGCTGCCCGACGATCCCGCCGATTTCTCGCCCAACGCCATCCTCCAGGTGAAGCCGGACTTCCTCGATTTCGCCATCCGCCGCATCCGCCAACTCGGCTTCGACACCGTCGACATCGGCGAGGCGGTGCGCCGGCTGGAATCGGATTTCCCCGAGAAGCGCTTCGCCGTCTTCACCTTCGACGACGCCTATCGCGACAACCTCAAATACGCGCTGCCGGTCCTCCGGCGCCACCAGTGCCCGTTCACGCTCTATGTGCCCACCGCGCTGGTCGATGGCGTGGGCGAGGTCTGGTGGCAGGCGCTCGAGGACATCATCGCCGGGCAGGGGGCGGTCGCGGTCACGACCAATGGCGAGACCGACTACGTCCCCACTGCCACGCTGAGCGAAAAGCAGGCGGCCTACGATCTGATCTACGCAAAGATGCGCGCCGTGCCTGAGCCGGATCGCGTCGCGCTGATCCGCGATCTCGCCGCCAAATACGATCTCGATCTCGAGGCGCATTGTCGGGCCCTGATCATGGACTGGACGGAGCTGCGCCCCTTCGCCGGCGAACAACTCTGCACCCTCGGCGCCCACACCGTGAACCACTACGAGCTGGCCAAGCTGCCGCCCGAGCAGGCGCTGAGCGAAATCGAACAATCGCTGAAGGTGATGGAAGCCCAGTTCGGCCGCCGCCCGATCCATTTGAGCTACCCTATCGGCAGCCCGAGCGCCGCTGGACCGCGCGAGTATCGGATGGCCAGGGAACTCGGCCTTCGCTCGGCCGTCACCACCATCCCCGGCGGCCTCTACCGCAGGCATCGCGACACGCTCACCGCGCTGCCCCGCGTCTCGCTCAACGGCCTGTTCCAGGCCAAACGCTACATGGACGTGTTCGGCGCCCCAGCGGTGTTCACGATGATGGGGCGTTGAGGCGAGAAATTGCGGTCGGGACCTGCCCCGGTGCCCGCTCTGGTCAGCAGTCGAACACAAACCAACATGCGTGATTGCGCAGCCGCTGGTCATCACGCACGAGTTCTCGGATTTCGTCTGGAAGTTGTTCGCGTTGCCATTGGCATTCTTGCCGGCCGGCTTGCTCGCGCCCGGCTTCAGGAGCCGCCGCTTGCACGGCCCTGATCGCATAGGCCGCAGCGCCGAGCTCATGGGCAGCCACATGGGCAACCGCGACAGCTTGGCCAGCGGCAAATGCTGCATACTTGGCCGCGCCGGATACGTCCCTGGCCGCAGCATTGGCGACAAAAGCGGTCTTGTGGGCCTGGCGCATCGTGATCTCACCGCGAACCCATACATGGTTCTGTTCAATTGCGCGTCGCGGACGATCATCGCCTGGCAAGGCTTCTTCGAAGAAATGAAGCACGTGCACCGCGCAGGTAGCGGCCCACAGTGCGAGGAGGTGATGGTTAGCGTCACTTAAGGTGCCGCCGCGACGAACAGTGATGAATCTGGGATCGCGGGGCTCGGTCAAAATCATGTTGCCCAAAACCTCTCCACACATCTTCGATGAAACCATCAGTCCGCCTTCGCCATCCAGCGGATGATCCAGCTCGCCGGGAAGAACCACAACGCACCGAGCACCGCGAACACGGGCACCGCGCCCCACCAGGGCAGGGCCATCAGGTAGGTCGCATAAAGCTCCATCGCAGCCAGCGGATAGGCGATGGTCAGCACGATGATCGCGACCGTTCCCCAAAGCCTGCGGGTCGTCTGGCGCACGCTGCGGCACTCCCAAGAGCGTGATCAGGAAAAGTTGCAGACTTTTCCGGTTCGATCACGCGACAAAGAGACCTGGAGTCGCTTCTGGCTCCAGGGTTGCGCCTGACGCGGCGCGGGGCTATTCCCTCGCCGCAATTTCCCGTCCGGTCAATGCCCGTGGTCTCGCTCACCTCCGCCGAATCCGTCGCCAATTTCGCCCCCGCCGACCGGCTGCGGCCCGTCCGCATCTGGCTCTATGTCGTGGCACTGATGGTGCTCGCGATGGTGGTCGTCGGCGGCATCACCCGGCTCACCGATTCCGGCCTCTCGATCACCTCGTGGCAGCCGATCTCGGGCGCCATCCCGCCGCTCAGCGAGGCCGACTGGTCCGCCGAGTTCGAGGCCTACAAGCAGATCCCGCAGTTCAAGCTGCTCAACCAGGACATGACGCTCGAGGGCTTCAAATACATCTTCTGGTGGGAGTGGACGCATCGCTTCCTCGGCCGCGTCATCGGCGTCGTCTTCGCCCTGCCGTTCCTCGTCTTTCTCGTCCAGCGCCGCTTCTCGTGGAGCCTCGCGGCCCCGCTCGCCGGCCTCTTCGTCCTCGGCGGGCTGCAGGGCGCGCTCGGCTGGTGGATGGTCTCCTCCGGCCTTGCCGAGCTGACCTCGGTCTCGCAATACCGGCTGGCGGCGCATCTGGGCGCGGCGCTGCTGCTGTTCCTCGCGCTGATCTGGGTGGCCCGTCGCCTGAGCCCCGCGCACCCGGTGCCCGTCGATGCCGATCGCGGGTCGGTGCGGCTGCTGCTCGCCATGATCTTCTTGCAGGTTATCGCCGGTGCGTTCGTCGCCGGGCTCGACGCCGGCATGGGCTACAACACCTGGCCGCTGATGGACGGCGCACTGGTGCCCAACGGCCTCGGGGCCATCGACCCGTGGTGGAAGAACCTGTTCGAGAACGCGCTGACGGTGCAGTTCGTCCACCGCACCATCGCCTACGTCATCGTGCTCTATGTCGGCGCGCTCTGGGTGTGGAAGCGCGGGGCAGGGGGAGGCGCCAAAGGGTGGCTGCCGCGCATCGCGCTGCTGGTGCTGCTGCAGGTGGCGCTGGGCATCGCGACCCTGGTGCTGTCAGTGCCGCTGCCGCTGGCGCTGGGCCACCAGGCGCTGGCCTTCATGCTGGCCGGCGCGACTGTCGCGTGGCTAGCGGACATCACTCCGCGGCGGGGCTGACGCCGGTAAGCTACCTGCTGCGCTTGGGCTCGGCTTCTTTCGTCGCAGCCGTGTCGAGTTCGACCGGCGGGTTCCCGGCGCCGAGATAGTTGTGCGCCGTCATGACCGACGGGCTGAAATTCGGCTGGCCGGAGAACGACGGCATCATTGACGAAGCCGGCCCCGGTGCCGTCTGCGCCAGCGGCGTCCAGTCCAGGTCACGGCTGCGAGGCTTCTTGTCTGCCATTTTCGACCCCTCGACGAGTATGGAATAAGTGCATCGTAAGCTGGCTTGGCCAAAGGGCCAGTGTCAATCGCCGCTTACCCGACCCGTCCGGTGATGAACTCGCGCTCGATGGCGAGCCCGTGCCATTCGCCCGGGATCTCGCTGTCGAAGATCAGCGTGTACGGCCCGGTGTAGCCCGCGGCTTCCGCCAGATCGACGCATTTGCCGTAGTCGGCCTCGTCGAGGTCGCCGTCGATGAAGCTGGCTTTGGCGTGGCTCAGCTCGGCTCGTCCGAAGATCGCGGCGAGGTCGGCGTATTTGCCGGCGCCCTTCCAGTTGCCGAAATCGCCGAGGAGGCCGAGCCGTCCCTCGAGGGCGTCGAGCACGTGATGAACGTGCTCGGGCGCGCTCAGCAGGTCGAACCAGTTCTCGGTCACCAGCCGCACGGTCGAGCCGGCATTGCCGTCGGCCAGCGACTTCAGCGCCGCGACCGAGCGGGCCAGCGTCTCGGGCGTCGGCTTCTGCTTGCCGGCGATGATCCGCGCATTCTCCGCCCCCAATTCGTTCGCCGTCTCGATCCACTTGGCGATCCAGGCCGTGTCGCGCGCGCCGTGCTCGGGGTGGGTGATGTCGCCGTCGTCGATCAAGAGCGTCTGCAGCACCACCCCCGAACTTTTGAGCTGGTCGCGCAGTTCGCCCAGATACACCGGGTCGCGGCTCGGCAGGTGGAACGACACCAGCTCCAGTCGGTGGTAGCCGTGATTGGCGAGCGCCGCCGGCAGATCGAGCAGCGTCTCGTTGACCGGCCCGTAGGTCTCCTCGGCCGCGCCGATCTCCGTCGTCGCCAGCCGATGCGGATAGGTCGTCCCCAGCAGGCGGTGCAGCGACCAGGTGGAAACGGCAATCCGCTCGGCGATCGGCTTGGGCATCTTCGGGCTCCTCTGGCGGCGACCTTGCATCGCGCGCCCCCCGGACTCAAGCCGGCATCGGCCTACAGGTCCTTCTCCGCCAGCTCGCGGAAGCCATCGGGAACCGAGCGCGCCGCTTCCAGCACCACCGAGCCGTAGCCGACCGCCTCCCAGCCGAAGCGCGCGCGGACCTTGTCCATCGCCCGGTCGGCGAGCCAGCGCGACGCGCCGGTCCGCGTGCCCGGGCGGCGCGCTTCGTCGTCGAACCCCAGCGAGAATTCGAGCTGCAGCGCCGGCTGCCGTTCGAGGTGCGACACGGCGATGGCGAGCAGCGAGATGAACCGCTCCTCCGGGTGGTCTGCCAAGACGCCGCGCACCAGCTCCTCGGCGATTTCGGCGAGGGTGGTGGTCGCGGCGATCGGCGCGTCGAGCGTCGTGGCCCGGGTGACGGCGCTGAGATCGGCGAACCGCACCCGCACCGTTACCGTCCGCCCCGACAGCGATTTGGCCCTCAGCCGCGAGCCGATGCGATCGGCGAGATGCCGGAGTGTCGGCCGAAACACCCGTTCCTCGACGGGCTTTTTGCCCAGCGCCGATTGGGCCCCGGCCGACCGCGCCCGGCGGTCGGTGACGATGGCGCGCGGGTCGGTGTTCCAGGCGAGGGCCCGGAGCTTCTCGCTCGCCGCCGGCCCGAGCAGTTTTTCGAGCGACCGCCCCGGCGTGTTGGCCAACTGCCCGATGGTGACCACGCCCTCGGCCGCCAGCCGCGCCTTGGTCGCCGGCCCGACGCCCCACATCAGCTCGACCGGCAGGTCGTGCAGGAATTCGAGCTCGGTCGCCGGATCGACGACGCAGAGGCCATCGGGCTTCGCCACCTGCGAGGCGATCTTGGCAAGGTGCTTGGTGCGCGCCACCCCGACCGAGATCGGCAGGCCCAGTTCGGCCCGCACGCGCCGGCGCACGGTTTCGGCAATGACCGCTGGGGTCCCGAAGAGGTGCTCCGTGCCGGCAACGTCGGCGAACGCCTCGTCGATCGAGATGCGTTCGACCAGCGGGGTGAAGTCGTCGAGCACCTTGATCGCGGCGTCGCCCAGCCGCTGGTATTCCTTGAAATGGCCACCGACGAAGATGAGCTGCGGACAAAGCTCCTTGGCGCGCCGCCCGGGCATCCCGCCGCGCACCCCAAACGCCTTGGCCTCATAGGACGCCGCCAGCACCACCCCGCCGCCCACGGCGATCGCCTTGCCCCTGAGCGAGGGATCGAGCAGCTGCTCGACCGAGGCGTAGAACGCATCGAGATCGGCATGAAGAATGGTGGCGGTGGCTGGCATCGGCGGGCCCAGGGTCGGGCCGACGATGAGAACATAACAGGAACAATGGCGCAAGCGGACTTGCCGATGGCCTGACGTGGATGCCGAGGATATTCCGCGGTATGTAGCCGTCGCCCCGAGAGACCAACATATGCAGGCCTCACCGCTTCGGTAGTATGATACCGAAAACACAAGTGGCTGTTTTTGCTTGTAGAATTCACGCCGCTTGACGCGCGCAAAATCCCCCACTACACAGCGCCCACCAAACCGGCGGGAACCTATTCCGCCCGAGCTCTCTCCAAGGAAACTCCCGATGTCGACTTACACGGCCAAGCCGAGTGACATCACGAAGAAGTGGGTGCTGATCGACGCCACCGATCTGGTCGTCGGCCGCCTTGCTTCCATCGTGGCGCTGCACCTGCGCGGCAAGCACCTGCCGACCTACACCCCGCATATGGACATGGGCGACAACGTCATCGTCATCAATGCGGGCAAGGTCAAGCTGACCGGCAACAAGCTCGATCAGCGGAAATTCTTCTGGCACACCGGCTACCCCGGCGGCATCAAGGACCGGACGCAGCGCGAACTGCTCGAGGGGCGCTTTCCCGAGCGCGTTCTCGAGAACGCCGTGCGCCGCATGATCCCCTCGGGTCCGCTCGGCCGCCAGCAGCTCAAGAACCTCAAGGTCTATGCCGGCGCCGAGCATCCGCACACCGCCCAGCAGCCGGCGATCCTCGACATCGCCAAGATGAACTCCAAGAACGTGAGGGCCAACTAATGGCCGAGACCATCAATTCGCTCGAAGACCTCGGTTCGTCCTCGGCCGCTCCGGTCGTCGCCGCTTCGCCCGTCTACGTGCAGAAGATCGACGCCCAGGGCCGCGCCTATGCCACCGGCAAGCGCAAGAACGCCATCGCCCGTGTCTGGATCAAGCCGGGCAACGGCAAGATCACGATCAACGGCAAGGAGTTCAACGCCTTCTTCGCCCGCCCCGTGCTGCAGATGATCCTTCAGCAGCCGATCATCGCCGCGGCCCGCAAGGACCAGTACGACGTCGTCGCGACCGTCTCCGGCGGCGGCCTCTCGGGTCAGGCCGGCGCGGTGCGCCACGGCATCAGTAAGGCGCTGACCGACTACGAGCCCGAGCTTCGCGCCGTGCTCAAGAAGGGCGGCTTCCTCACCCGCGACAGCCGCGTCGTCGAGCGCAAGAAGTACGGCAAGGCGAAAGCCCGCCGGAGCTTCCAGTTCTCCAAGCGCTAAGCGCCCGACTGTAAGCATCGATATGAAGACGGCGGTTGCCCACGGGCGGCCGCCTTTTCGTTTGTACGGTGCGTTTCACGGCGGCTATGGATGCCGCGCATGGCGGGCAGGGGCAATCGAGTGGCAGGCGGCGATCCATCGTTGAGAGCGCTGGTGTTCGGTCACAGCTTCGAGCTGATGGAACCGGTCCCGGCTCTGCTGTCGCGTGCCGGCTTTGAGGTCTGTCTCATGACCACATCGCCCCGGCTGGCGCGGTGCCGGCATGTGGCCCGTTTCGTCCTCGTGCCCAGGCGCGACGCGCTGGTCGATGCCGCAAACCGCGAGGCTGCCGACGGCTACCAGCTCGTCGTTGCGGGGGATGATACCGCCCTCAAGCAGGTCCTCAGATCGTCGCTGACGCCGGCCGAAAAGCTCCGCCTGCTTCCTGTCAGCTCGGACGATGGTTTCGGGCACCTCGCCTCCAAGATCGGGCTGTCGCGGACGCTGTCGGGAGCCGGCGTCGCCACTCCGCCCTTCGCCGTCGCCGCAAGTCCCGCGGAGCTGGGCGCCGCTGCCGCCGGCATCGGCTATCCCCTCTTTCTGAAGTCCGATTTCGGCGGTGGCGGGCAGGGGGTGCGCGGCTGCGCGTCCGAGGCGGATTTGCAGAGCCTTGCGGACGGTATGGCCTATCCGCTCCTGGTGCAGAAGAAGCTCGCTGGCCCCCTGGTCGACTGCAGCGCCTTCTTCAGGAACGGGGACCTGGTAACCTTCTCGTACTCGACGATCGTCGAGGCGAAGCGAGGCGGCCTCGGCCCCAGCGTCCTCCGCCGCTACCGGCCCGGTGCCGCCCGCGACACGAACCTCATTGCGCAGGTCCGGCAGCTCGGTCGCTCGCTTGCGGCGAACGGGTTTTCGAGCGTCAGCGCCATCGAGTCGGAGGTCGACGGCCGGCTCAGCTTCTTCGAAGCCGACATGCGGCCCACCGTCTGGGTCGAGTACCCGAAATATTTCGGTCAGGACCCGGCCACAGCCATCGCCGCCGCGTTCTCGACGCCGGCATCTTCGGCCGGCGATGGCGCCGTTCCGGGCGACGCCGAAGTGCCGGACGCCGTGGTGCTCCCCTACCTGCCGAGGATGAGCCTGTGGGACATCGCACGGAACAGATACCGGTGCTGGTCCTACTACGAGAACTATGCGGGGCGCAGCTTCGCGTTCGACCGCGTACTGGACAGCAGCGCGATGTCGACGATCAGGCGGCTGAACGCATTCTTCCGCCGTCGCTGGGCTGTTCCACGCGCGCTATTTCAACGGGTGGGGCGCAAGCTGCGTCGCCGCCGCCGGGCCGGCCACAAGGACACTCCGATGATCCGCTTTCGCTCCCCCCTGAACCTCGCCCTTCTCGTCCTCGGCGCTCTCACGACCATCGCCGGCTACCTGCTGATCGCGCCAGGCGTGGACCTGCCCGTGCGCTGGGGGCTCGACCTGCAGCCAACCGCCACCCTGACGCGCAATCTCGCGCTGCTGCAGATGCCGGTCGCGGTGGCCGTCATCTGGGCGATCTTCGTCGCCGTCCGCCGCTTCGGCAACACCGAGCGCCAACCCGCCCGGATCGGGACGCTCAACTGGACGCTCACCGGGGTCACCGCGCTGCTCGTTGCGGTCCAGCTGGCGATCGTCGTCATCGGCCTCAGTATCGGGCGTGCCGCCTGAGCCTCGACGCGGCGGCGGAACCCGTGCACAGATGCCGGGTCGATCTGCGCCGCGGACGGCGTAGACGGGGGACTTCTTGCTCGACATGCCGGTGCGTCCGCGCTCGCTGCTGATCGTGACCGATGCCTGGTATCCCCAGGTCAACGGCGTCGTGCGCTCGGTCGACATGGTCGCTCAGGAACTGCGCAAATGCGGCGTCGAGGTCAGCCTGATCACGCCGGCCGAATTCCGCACCTTCCCGATGCCGGGCTATGGCGAGATCGGGCTGTCGCTGACCACGCCCGGCCCGGTGGTCCGGAGGATCGAGGCGCTGAAGCCGGAGGCCATCCACATTGCGACCGAGGGGCCGCTCGGCCTCTTTGCCCGCCACTATTGCCTCAAGCGCAAATTGCCGTTCTCGACCGCCTACCACACGCAGTTCCCGGAGTACCTGCGCGCCCGCGTGCCGGTCCCGCTCAAGGCCAGCTACGCCATGATGAAGTGGTTCCACCGCCCGGCGACTGCCTGCCTCGTCGGCACGCCCTATCTCAAGGCCTGCCTCGTCGAGCGTGGCTTCACCAATACCGAGGTGTGGACCAAGGGCGTCGACACGGTGCTCTTCAATCCGGCCAAGCGGCAGCAATTGCCCTATCCCGGCCCGGTGTTTCTCTATGTCGGCCGCGTCGCGGTCGAAAAGAACATCGAGGCGTTCCTGCGCGTTGATCTGCCCGGCACCAAGCTGGTCGTCGGCGACGGCCCGAGCTTCAGGTCGCTCAGGGCCGCCTATCCCGAGGTGACCTTCCTGGGCGCCCGCCACAACGAGGAGCTGGCGCGCCTCTTCGCTTCGGCCGACGTCTTCGTCTTTCCCAGCCGCACCGATACCTTCGGCCTCGTCCTGCTCGAAGCCCTGGCGAGCGGCACGCCCGTCGCGGCCTATCCCGTGACCGGGCCCATCGACGTCATCGGCAAGGCGCCGGTGGGCGTGCTCGACAACGACCTGCGCGCCGCCGCCCTCGGCGCACTGGACGTGCCGCGCGCCTTCTGCCGCTCCTACGCCGAGGGTTTTTCGTGGGCCGCCAGCGCCGAGCAGTTCCTGTCGCACCAGACCGTGATTGCTCCGCGATAAGTCCGGAGGCAATCGGGCCTTGCCGCGGGCGTGCGGGAACGTCGCGGCACATCGGGGCAATTATTAACTTCGGGTGGGGAACAATAGCCAGGCGTCTGCAAAAAACAGGAACGGATTCGATGGCCGGAAGTGCAGCCGTAGCGGCAGACCCTCGCGATCTGTTCTTCGAAGACGACGAAGCGACCAGCGCCGCAGAGCTCACCCAAAAGGCCCTGATCGACACCCAGGAACGCATGGGCATGATGCTCGATCTCATGCCGATGGGCCTGCTCATCCACACCCAGCAAGGCATCCTGTTTGCCAATCAGGAGGCCTGCCGGATGCTGCGCATCGGCCAGGCCCAGGCGGTAGGACACCACTTCCTCGATTTCGTCGCGCCCAACGATATCGCCTCGATCGGCGAGCAGTTCGACGCGTCGTTCAATGCCCGCATCGAGATGCACAGCCGCGAGTCCCGCATCGTCCATCGCGACGGCACGGAGGTCCACATCAAGCTCATCTCCTGCCGGCTGCCCTGGCAGGGAACGCCCGTCATCCAGGTGCTGCTGCAGGATGTCTCGGACCTCAAGCGCACCGAGCAGAAGCTCCGGCGGATGACCATCACGGACGAAATGACCGGCGCCTACAACCGCCGCCACGCCTTCTACGAAGCGAGCCTCTATATCGATCCGGAGCGGAGCGACCGCATTGCCCTCAGCGCCATCATGGTCGACGTCGATCACTTCAAGCACATCAACGACGCGTTCGGTCACGCCTCGGGCGACCTCGCCCTGATTGCCCTGACCAACGCCGCCAACGAGGTCATCCGGACTCAGTGCCACGGCGACTCTGCGATGTTCGCCCGCATCGGCGGCGAGGAGTTTCTGCTGCTGCTTCCGGGCGTCGAACTCGAGCGGGCCATGGCGCTGGCGGAACAACTGCGGCACGCGATTGCGCAGCTCGCCGTCGATACGCCCAGCGGTCCGCTCCGTCTCACCATATCGTCGGGCGTGGCGACCTTCGGCGAGGCCGACCGGACCTTCGACGCCCTGCTGTCGCGCTGCGACGCGGCGCTCTATCGCGCCAAGGATGCGGGGCGCAATCGCGTCGTGGCCGGCTAGGATGGTTTACTTGCGTCCGGCGCATCGCTATGTACTCGGCCTCTTCGAGCGACTGGATCGTCGATGACGCTGAGCGTGAAAATGGCGCAGGTTCTGTCTGCCCGTCCCTCCGGACGCGGCTGGGCGCGCGCTGGCGCGGCCGCTCGTTAGCCCTTCCCGCTAGGCCGCCATGCGGCCGGGAAGGGCGGACAGACCGACTGAGCGGGCGGCGCGATGCCGCTTAACCGAGCCAAAACCATAATTCCGCGATAATCGCCGCCTCAAACGAGGCGAAGCCGCCTGTCACGGCGCCGCGGATCGAACGGGCAGACGCCCCGAGGAACCCATGAACGACGATTTCCACCGCATCCGCCGCCTGCCGCCCTACGTCTTCGAGCACATCAATCCGATCAAGGCGAAGGCCCGCGCCGCCGGGGTCGACATCATCGACCTGGGCATGGGCAATCCCGACCTGCCGACGCCGCAGCACATCGTCGACAAGCTCAAGGAGACGGTGAACGACCCGCGCACCCACCGCTATTCGTCGTCCAAGGGCATTGCGGGTCTTAGGAAGGCCCAGGCGAGCTACTACGGCCGCCGCTTCGGGGTAAAACTCAATCCCGACACCCAGGTGGTGGCGACGCTGGGCTCCAAGGAGGGCTTCGCCAACATGGCGCAGGCCATCACTGCGCCGGGCGACGTGGTGCTGGTGCCCAACCCGACCTACCCGATCCACGCCTTTGGCTTCATCATGTCGGGCGGCGTTGTCCGCTCGATGCCGGCCGAGCCGAACGAGGATTTCATGCGCTCGCTCGACCGCGCGGTGCGCCACTCGATCCCCAAACCCATCGCGCTGGTGCTGAACTACCCGGCCAATCCGACCGCCTACACGGCCACGCTCGATTTCTACAAGGAGGTGGTGAAATACTGCAAAGAGCACAACATCTTCATCCTCTCCGATCTCGCCTACGCCGAGATCTATTTCGATGAGGACGTGCCGCCCTCCGTGCTCGAAGTCCCGGGCGCCATCGACATCGCCGTCGAGTTCACCTCGATGTCGAAGACCTATTCGATGCCCGGCTGGCGCGTCGGCTTCGCCGTCGGCAACGAGCGGCTGATCTCGGCGCTGACGCGGGTGAAGTCGTATCTCGATTACGGCGCCTTCACCCCGATCCAGGTTGCCGCCGCCGCCGCGCTCAACGGCACCGACGACATCGTCAGCGAAGTGCGAAGGATCTACCGCGAGCGCCGCGACGTGATGGTCGAGAGCTTCTCCCGCGCCGGCTGGAATCTGCCGTCGCCCAAGGCGACGATGTTCGTCTGGTCGCCGATCCCCGACCAGTATGCGCACCTCGGCTCGCTCGAATTCGCCAAGCTTCTGATCCAAGAGACCGGCGTCGCCGTCGCCCCCGGCGTCGGGTTCGGCGAGTATGGCGATCAATATGTCCGCCTCGCGCTGGTCGAAAACGAACAGCGCATCCGCCAGGCCGCCCGCAACATCAAGAAGTTCCTGGGCGGCAATCTGAGCGGGCAGGGCAACGTCGTGCCCCTGCCGGTGGCGGCGGGGAAGTAGCGCCTCAGGCGGTCCAGGGGTCGATGAGTTCGACGCCAACACCTGAGAAGTCGTCTGTATCGCGCGTGGCGATGATAGCACCGCGCGCGAGGGCGATCGCATCGATTTGCGCGTCCATGATGCCGATCGGTCGGCCGGCGCTCCGGCGCTTCGCCGTCAGAGCCGCAAACTGGGCGGCCGCTTCGGAATCGAAGGCCAACATCGCCCCTTCGAACGGCGCCAACGCGGCCCCAATCAGCTCGATGAGGCGCCGCCTTCGCGCTCCGTCATCGAGGATCATCGCCCCTCCGAGCATCTCGGCCTTGGTGACGGCGGTCACGGCCAGCTCGCCCCGAGGCTGTGCGTCCAGCCAGGCGAACACCTGTGGGTCGGTCACCGGCTTGGTGAACTCAGAGAGAACGTTGGTGTCGAGAATGATCATTCCGCATCAAACGTCATCGGCTCATAGGGCTCGTCATCCGGGAGCTCGAAGTCGATGCCGCCGCCAAGCCGCTCAACCTCTCGGCGGATCGATGTCGCCAGCCCTTCGGACGCCGGCTGAGCACCGTTGAGGGCCCGACGAAGGATCACACGGGCCTCCTCCTCCATCGACCGGTCATTCGCCGCGGCCCGACGCCGCAGATCGCGCTTCAGTTGCTCGTCGATGTTTCTGATGGTCAGGGCCGCCATCGCGTCCTCATGCGTGCAATGCTAGCAATGATAGCAATGATAGCGTCGGCTTTCAATGCAATATATGCGCCACGTGTTGGTCGAAGACGAGCAGGCGTCCGCCAGGCGGCCGCAACATCAACAAGCACCGGGTCCGCAAATCGGAGCGGGCAGGGGAACGTCATGCCCCGGCCGGTGGCGGCGGGGACGTAGGCTAGATGTCGTCGCGCAGAGCCCCGCTGTCGCGACGGACATGCACGATGTTCAGGATGTCGATCGTGTCGGGGCGATACCGGAACACGATCGAGTAGTTGCCGAATACGAAACTGCGAGCGTCGGTGCCCAGATCTGGACGCGGTCGGCCGATCAGGCCGGGGAGCGTCGCCAGTTTCTCGCATTGCGCCCGCAGTCGCGACACGAACGCTGCACCTCGTTCGGGCTCAGCGCTCTGCTTGCCGATGTAGCTCGCGATGTCCTCCAGGGATCGACCGGCCCGCCGGCTGAGCCGGTAGGTCTTCACTCCGCAGCCTTATTCTCAGCCGCCATGTTTTCCCGGATATGCGCTTCGACCTCGTCGAAACTGAACCAAATGTCTTCGTCGATTGCTGACTGGATATCCTCCCGGAGTGACTTCAGCTTGGCTTCATGCTCCTCGACATGACGCAATCCCTGCCGGATCACTTCGCTCGCCGATCCATACCGCCCTGATTTCACCAGCTTGTCGACAAACGCTTCCCAATGCGCTCCGATCGAAACATTCATGAGCCGCGCTCCTTCGTTTTCCCCGATAGCATAAACGGCGCATTCCTAGTTATCAACCATTCCTATTGACGAATAGGCCAATTCCTATCCATATCCGCGGAACCGATAGGAGAAGCCCCTATGTCCGATATCCAGTCCTTCCGCGACGCCATCGAGGCCTTCATCACCGCCCGCGGCTGGACCGCCACCCGCTTCGGCCGGCAGATCGCCGGCGATCCGCTGTTCGTGTTCGATCTGCGCGAGGGGCGCGAGCCGCGCAGCGACACCAGGGCGCGTATCCTCAAGGCCATGCAGGAGCAAGCCGAGGCGCCCGCCGCGCCGCCGCTGCGCATCGGCGTCGCCGGGCTGGGCAATGTCGGCGCCACCCTCGTCCGCATCCTCCAGAAGGATGGCGGCGAACTGACCCGCAAGATCGGTCGCGCCGTCACCGTCACCGCCGTCTGCGCCCGCAATCGCTCGCGCGACCGCGGCATCGACCTCTCGTCGGTGCAGTGGTTCGACGACCCCGTCGCTCTCGCCAAATCCGACGGCATCGACCTCTTCGTCGAGCTGATCGGCGGCGAGGACGGCCCGGCTTTGGCCGCGGTGCGCGCCGCGCTCGAAATCGGCCGCCCGGTGGTCACCGCCAACAAGGCGTTGCTCGCCCGCCACGGCGTGGCGCTGGCGCGGCTGGCCGAGGACAACAACGCCCAGCTCGGCTTCGAAGCGGCCGTCGCCGGCGGCATCCCGGTGATCAAGACGCTGCGCGAGGGGCTCGGCTCGGCCCGCATCGCCCGCGTCTACGGCATCATGAACGGCACCTGCAACTACATCCTGACCCGCATGGGCAACGAGGGCATCGGCTTTGCCGAATGCCTCGCCGACGCGCAGCGGCTGGGCTACGCCGAGGCCGACCCGACCTTCGACGTGGGCGGCTTCGACACCGCGCACAAGCTCGCCATCCTCGCCTCGCTCTGCTTCGGCTGCGAGATCGCGCCCGACGAGATCTTCGTCGAGGGCATCACTCGCATCACCCAGGCCGACATCAAGGTGGCCGGCGATCTCGGCTACAAGATCAAGCTCCTGGGCATCGCCCAGCGCTCCGCCGACGGCATCGAGCAGCGCGTGCACCCGACGCTGGTGCCCAAGGGCTCCGCCCTCGCCGGCGTCGACGGCGTCATGAACGCGGTGGCGCTCGAGACCGATCACGTCCACGAACTGCTGCTCGCCGGTCCCGGCGCCGGCGGCCCGCCGACGGCGTCCTCGGTGCTGTCCGATATCCTCGATATCGCCCGCGGCACCCGCGTGCCGCCGCTCGGCGTGCCGAGCCAGGAACTAACCCCGTACCGGCAGGCGCCGATGAAGGCGCATGAGGGCGGCTATTACATCCGACTAAATGTCAAGGACGTGCCCGGCGCCTTTGCTGCTATTGCCTCGCGCATGGGTTCGGCCGGCATCTCCCTCGAAAGCGTCATCCAGCGATCGGATCTGCGTGTTACCGATGGGGCGGCCGGGGAGGGCGAGACGCGGACCGTCGTCCTCATCACCCATTCGACCATGGAGCAGACGGTGCGCGAGGCGCTTGCGCTCATCGCCGCCGACGGGTTCATAGTCGGCGTGCCGCAACTGATCCGCATCGAAGCGCTGTAGCCGCAACCCTGGAGCTTGGCCCCGCCATGAGACTGACCAAGACTGAGGAGGGGCGCACCCCGGCCATCATCGACCGCAGCCTGACCCTCGAACTCGTCCGCGTCACCGAGCGCGCCGCCATCGCCGCCGCCGATTGGCGCGGCAAGGGCGACGAGCAGGCCGCCGACCACGCCGCGGTCGAGGCCATGCGCGCCGAGCTCGAGCGGGTCAACATCGATGGCCGCATCGTCATCGGCGAGGGTGAGCGCGACGAGGCGCCGATGCTGTGGATCGGCGAGGATGTCGGCAGCGGCGAGGGCCCCCAGGTCGATATCGCCGTCGATCCGCTCGAGGGCACGACGCTGTGCGCCAAGAACCAGCAGGATTCGATCTGCGTCCTAGCCCTGGCCGAGCGCGGCGGCCTGCTCAATGCGCCCGACGTGTACATGACCAAGCTCGCCATCGGCGGCAACTACCCCGAGGGCACCGTCGATCTCGACTGGAGCGCCGTGGACAACGTCAAATCGCTCGCCGACGCCAAGGGCGTGCCGTTCACCGAAATCGTCACCTGCGTGCTCGACCGGCCGCGCCACGCCGCGCTGATCGACGAGCTGCGCACCGCCTCGATTCCGATCAAGCTCATCGGCGACGGCGATATCGCCGGCATCATCCACGCCACCAACACCGAAGAGTCGGGCATCGACATCTATCTGGGCTCGGGCGGCGCGCCCGAGGGCGTCCTCGCCGCGGCGGCGCTCCGCTGCGTCGGCGGCCAGATGCAGGGCCGGCTGATCCTCGACACCGACGAAAAGCGCGAGCGCGCCCGCCGCATGGGCATCACCGATCCCCACCGCAAATACTCGGTCAACGACATGGCCTCGGGCGACGTCCTCTTCGCCGCCACCGGCGTCACCGACGGCACCCTGCTCGACGGCGTCCGCCTCAAGCGCAACTCGGTCCGCACCTCGACGCTGGTGATGCGCTCCTGGAGCCGGACGGTCCGCTGGATCAGCGCCGAGCATCACAGGTAGTTGGCTATCCGCGCGGCGACACGCCAACGTCGTAAGTCTGGCAAAGGTCATAGAACCAGTCTTGGTCGATGTCCTCGATCCGGCGAACTTCTGCGACCGACCGCGGTCGCGGTCCGAAGATCGCATAGCAAAGCTGTTCGTCATCGTGTCGCGCATAGTAGGCGATGCCGTCCGGCTTGATCCTCATCGATCGGATCGCCGCCGACCAAGCTTGAGGAACGTCGTACGGCATCCCGCCATGCACGACCTCCGCGGTTGCACCGAGCCTCGCGAGACCGGGGCCGAAGAGGTTAACGAAAGCGAGTTCGCGCGTGGCTCTCAGGGTCGCGTAACCTTTGCGCTCGATCAGGTCGCTCGGCACAAGGGTTCGGCCGCGTGAACGAAGAAACGTTTCCGCGAAGGCGCCTTCTATGTTTTGCGAGGCGTAGAGCACACCATACCTGGCGGCCGGTGGCGCATTGAGACGGCCGCCGCGCCCGCGGTCGAAGTAGATGGGATCATATCTCGCCTTGCCGTCGCCGAGCGAGTAGAACCGGTGGAACGTTGATCCTTTTGCAATGGCCGTGATGGTCGGTCTGAGACTGTCCAAATCGGACGGTGGGAGCGGGGTGGTCAACGCCCCGGTTCGCCGATCATGCGCGCAGCGGCGACGACGTGTTCGACATCGCCGCGCCGGAGCAGGTCGATGGGCCGCAAATTGCCGAGCGCCGAAGCCGGATTGACCAGAAAGTTGAGGATAGCCCAGCCGTTTCGCGTCGGCATCGCGCTGGTGACCTCCGGCAGGCCAGTGAGAAGGCTACCGTCGTCGTTGAACTGGAGCGCTGGAAATCGGCGTTTGTTGTTTGGACCCGGTACAGCCAGCAAATCTCGCGCAGCCACCCGCTTCTGAACGCCCTGCCGGGAAATACCGTGAAGCAGCCCTTGCACCTCGATGAGCGAGTACGATCCACCAGCGGTGCGAAGGTCCTCCTCGGCGATTTCGCGGCCTCGCAGGATCGCTCGGGCGCGGGCATCAAGTTGGTGCGCCGACTCGGCCGGTAGGCGAGCCGCCGTATTGCGGATGCGTTCACGTTCCGCCAGCACCCCGGCTCGCACCTTCGAGACGCCGCGCGCGGCGCTTACCGCGACCCCGAGCGACGCCCCACCGTCGGCACGCTTTTTGGCCGCCGGCTTGCTCGCAGCCTTGCGAACGGGCGCCTTGGCGGCCGCGGCCGGTTTCGCTGCCGGCTTTTTCGCGGGTTTCTTGGCCGCCGCCTTGGTCGCTGCAGTCTTTGCAGCTGTTTTCCGAATCGCGGGCATGAGGCTTTCCTTGGCTGTCAACTTCGACAACCTAGACAACCGCGCCCGCTCAGGCAACGTCGTGCTCACGCCTGCTGGATCGCGCTCACCAGCCACGGCCCGCCGCTGTGGCGGACAAAAGTCCAGATCTCGGTGCGCGCGACGACGCCGTCCTCGCCCTTGACGATCTTGCCGGTCGCGACCTCGCGGGTGATGTCGCGGCTCTCGTAGCGCAGCGGCACGGTCGCGTATTCGTCCGACCCCTCGCGCCAGGCCTCGGCGATGTCGCCGCTGAGGAGGCGCACGTCGTAGACCTCGTTGCGCACACCGTCGCGGGCATTGGTCGCGAGCTCCTCGGTGAGGTAGCTCATCATTTCGGGCGTCGTGATCCGGCGCAGCCCGTCGAAATCCTCGCGGGCATAGGCGTTCTGCAGTTCGCTCAACCGGCCCTCGAAGGCCCGCACATCGCGGTCGCCGAGGCCGAGCTCGTCGCGCGCGCCGGCGCGGGCCGAAGCCTGCGTGCGCGGGCCGGCCGAGCCGGAGGGCCGTCCGCCCGACGGCTGCCAGTCCTGCCGCGCCTCATATGGCGAACCGTAGCCGGCCCCGGCCATTGCCGGCCGCCGGCGGCGGAACAACCAGCTCACCACCAGGCTGATCAGGATCACCTGGAAGATCAGGCTGATGAACCCGCCGAAGCCGCCGAAGCCGGCGCCGAACATCAGGCCGAAGAGGCCCGAAAACAGCAGGCCGCCCAGCATCCAGCCGCCGAACCCGCCGAACCAGCCGGATCGCGGCGCGGTCGCCGTCGTGCCGGCCTGGCGCGCCGTGGTGGAGGTCATCGAGCGCTGCACCGGCGCGGTGACGCCAGGCGACGTCGGTGTCGCCGGAACGGACTGGTAGGTCCGCGTGCCGCGGCTGCCGAAGCTGCCGCCGGAGCGCGCCTCGGCGGTGTCGACCGCGACGAGGCTGAACGCCATCACCAGCGTGGCGAGAACGGCTGAAAGTCGAAATCCGCGCGAAGCGAACATAGTGGTCCCCATTGTGAACGACGCGCCCTATATGGGAGGGGACTTCCCGCAGTTTTAGACCTTCGCCAGCCCCGGTGTCCGATTTCGCATGGCCGAGCCCTTCCTCAACGTCACCGCCTCGGTCACCGGCCGCGCCTGGGTCGACCGGCTCGACGACCAGATGACGCGGACGGCGCAGGCCATCGCGCAGCGCAGCGGCATGAGCGAAATCCTGGCGCGCATCATCGCGGCGCGCGGCGTCGCCATCGAGGGGGCGGAGGAGTACCTCAACCCCACCATCCGCGGCTCGATGCCCGATCCGTCCGTGCTCGCCGACATGGACCGGCTCGCCGCCCGCCTCGTCGCGGCCATCACCAACAACGAGAAGGTTGCGCTGTTCGGCGACTACGACGTCGACGGCGCCTCGTCCTGCGCCCTGATGAGCCGCTACCTCAGGCACTTCGGGCTCGACCCGGAAGTCTACATCCCCGACCGCATCTTCGAGGGCTATGGCCCCAATATCGCAGCCATCGACAAGCTGATCGAGAGCGGCGCGACCCTCTTGGTCACCCTGGACTGCGGCACCACCAGCGACGCGCCGATCGCGCACGCCCGGGCCCGCGGCATCGACGTCTTGGTCATCGACCATCACCTGAGCGACCACGATCTGCCCAACGCCAACGCGCTGGTGAACCCCAATCGCCCCGACGACATCTCCGGCCTCGGCTACCTGTGCGCCGCCGGCGTCACGTTTATGGTCCTCGTCGCGGTCAACCGCGCGCTCCGGGCGCGCGGCGATACCGGCCAGCCCGACCTCATGCAGCTGCTCGATATCGTCGCTTTGGCGACAGTGTGCGACGTCGTTCCACTCACCGGGCTCAACCGCGCCTTCGTCGTGCGCGGCCTCGAAGTGGCGCGCCGCATGGCCAATCGCGGCATCGGCGCGCTGGCGCTCGCGGCGCGCGTCACCGGCCCGCTCAATCCCTACCATCTGGGCTACCTGATCGGCCCGCGCATCAACGCCGGTGGCCGCATCGGCGATGCCGCGCTCGGCACGCGGCTCCTGACCATCGACGACGAGCACGAGGCGCTGCTGATCGCCGCAAGACTCAACGAGCTCAACACCGAGCGCCAGCGCGTCGAGCTGGAAGCGGTGGAGGAGGCGACCCGCGTTGCCGAGGCCGAGATCGGCGGCGGGGAGGGGCCGCCGGTGCTGGTGCTGGCTTCGGCCAACTGGCACGCCGGCGTGGTCGGCCTCGTCGCCGCGCGCCTCCGCGAGCGCTTCGAGCGGCCGGCATTCGCCATCGCGCTCCAGCCCGACGGCACCGGCACCGGCTCGGGCCGCTCGATGCCCGGCGTCGACCTCGGCCGCGCCGTGATCGCCGCGGTCGAAGCCGACATCATCGGCAAGGGCGGCGGCCACGCCATGGCGGCCGGCGTCACCCTCAGGCCCGGCCAGCTCGGCCCGTTCCGCGCCCATCTGAGCGAAACGCTGGCCGGCCAGGTCGGCGCCGCCCGCGCCCTCACAGCGCTTAGGATCGACGCCGCGCTCAGCGCGCGCGGCGCCACCGTCGCCTTCGTCGAGGACATCGAGCGCGCCGGCCCCTTCGGATCGGGCAACCCGCAGCCGGTCTTCGCCTTTCCGGCGCACCGGGCGAAATTCGCCGAAGTCGTCGGCGCCGGCGGCCATGTCCGCTTCACCCTGACCTCGGACGATGGCGCCCGGCTCAAAGCGATCGCCTTCCGCGCCGCATCGGGGCCTGTCGGCCGGGCCCTGCTCGCCGCCGGCAACGACGCAAAACTCCACATCGCCGGCACGCTCGGGCTCGATCACTACCAGGGCCGCGCCGAGGTGCAGCTGCGCGTCACCGACGTCGCCGAGCCGGTTGCATAGGCCGAAGCCTCAGACCCGTTTTTGGCAAGTTCGCCTTGCATATCGCCTTGGCAACGCTAGATTATCGCCGGACGCCGATGATTGGCACATTGCTCGCCGCCATCGGCGCACCATGGACAACCGCCGCATTCGCCGGGGGGCGCCGGGCGGCCTCTAACCCTGGGTAGTCGGGTAATGGACAAGTCTGCGATCGAGCCGAGACTGGCAGGTCCGACGCTTTGGACGCATGTGACCTCGGGCCTCGCTGCCTGGTTCGGCCGCCGCCTTATCGGGCGGCCGCGGCATGGGGCGGTGACCTTCACCCTGCCCAACGGCAAATCCACCACCTTCGGCAACCCGGCGACGGGCCTGCACCCCTCGCTCGTCGTCCACAATTTCTCGATGATCCG
The DNA here is from genome assembly GCA_016213505.1 of Devosia nanyangense. Taxonomy (GTDB): domain Bacteria; phylum Pseudomonadota; class Alphaproteobacteria; order Rhizobiales; family Devosiaceae; genus Devosia_A; species Devosia_A nanyangense. Next base: position 7,518 of record JACRAF010000038.1, on the reverse strand, counting down.
CGAGACGCTGCGCCGCGGCACGGTGGGCTTTGCCCACGCCTATATGCGTGGCGATGTCGAGGTCGACGATCTCACCGCGCTGTTCCGCTATTTCCTCCAGAACCGCAACGAGTTCCAGCCCAAGGGCGCCGGCTGGTTCGGCCGCGCCGCGCAGGACCTCGCCTACCATCTGAGCCGCGCCAACACGATCGACGGCAGCAAGGAGAACATCTCCGAGCACTACGACCTCGGCAATTCCTTCTATGCCGAATGGCTCGACCCCTCGATGACCTACTCCTCGGCGCTGTTTTCGTCCGACGACCAGTCGCTGGAGGAGGCGCAGCATGCAAAATACCGCCGCGTCGCCGAGATGGCCGGGGTGAAGCCGGGTGACAGGGTGCTCGAAATCGGCTGCGGTTGGGGCGGCTTCGCCGAGACCGTCGCCAAGGACTTTTCCGCCAGCCTCTACGGCATCACGCTTTCCGCCGAGCAGCTCAAATACGGGCAGGAGCGGCTCGCCCGCCAGAACCTCGACAACCTCGCGACGCTGCACTTCGAGGACTACCGCCACACCGAGGGCCAGTTCGACCATATCGGCTCGATCGAGATGATCGAGGCGGTCGGCGAGGAGAACTGGCCGAGCTATTTCCAGACGCTGTTCGACCGGCTGAAGCCCGGTGGCACCGCCGCCATCCAAGCCATCACCATCGACGAGAACGACTTCGAGGGCTACCGCTCGACCCCCGATTTCATCCAGCGCTACATCTTCCCCGGCGGCATGCTGCTGACCAAGGCGGCGATGCGCGAGCAGGGCAAGCGCGTCGGCCTTATCCTCGAAAACGTCGAGAACTTCCGCCTGTCCTACGCCCGGACGCTGAAACTCTGGCGGGAGCGCTTCCTCGAGCGCTGGCACATCATCAAGGCGCTCGGCTTCGACGAGAATTTCCGCCGCAAATGGGTCTACTACCTCAGCTACTGCGAAGCCGGCTTCATGGAAGGCTCGATCGACGTGGGAATTTATCAGTACCGCAAACCGGTCGACGTGGCTTCGGCGTAACCGAAGGACCGCTACGGTGGAGCCGTCGGTTGGCGGACGCTCGGGAGAGGCCGGCCGCTACCTCTTTGGCCGATAGTCCCGCGTGTCGATGCATGTGTCGTAGTCCGCCTTCTCGATCCGCAGCCAGTCGGTCTTGTTCACCCCGCGATAGCTCTTCACAACGGGGCTGTAAGGGTAGGCAGTCACGATTTTGATGAAGCGGGCCTGGAGCTTCGAGATGACGCGAATCTCCTCCGCGACCTCGGACAGGTCCTGGTCTCGAGAAAACACCACCGCCACGTCGTAGACTCTTGTATTTGCGAGGCTGATCACATCGAGCGCCAGGCGAACGTCGATACCCTTCTCGTCGCCGTCGAGGAACGTGTGTTGAGTGCCGTCGGGCAGGTCTATCTTCTTGGTCCTGTAGACCAACGGACGCGTGAAGAGGTGGACTCCCTCGCGCCCCATTTGCGCACCCTTGGCGGTCCAGAAGTGATGCCAAAACGGCTTGTCGGCCGCGTCGGGTACGCCCGTGTAGAAACGTGCTTGCACGAGCTCCCAGCCTTGTTGCCGGCAAACGAGCTTCGAGAGCTTCAATGGATCAAAGTTCGGAAAAGTGTATCCGAACGCAGCCTTCGCGCTGTGGAATAGATTCTGGCCGTCGAAAAAGCAGACGGCTCTCAGTTGCTGCTCTGCCATCAATCAACTTTGGCAGAACGACCCGAAACAATTCAAGGGTGAGCAAGCATAACCCTGCCAGAGGCTGCTTGCGCAGCGTGTCCGGCAGGGATGAAGTTGATGCGCTAGATATGGGCGCACCGACCCTAAGGTCAAGCTAAAACTCGGATTGTCCGCAGACTCCGGACGCCAGTGAGTCCGCGCTTGCTGAATTGGTTCCCGGTCTCGGCATTCATCTCGACCTCAGCCCGATCCCGCCCAGCACGTTGGTGACCACCCGGCGGTCGAACCCCGCGATCATCGGCCGGCCTCTGGCGATCGCTGCCTGCACCTGGGGCAGCTGCAGCGACGCCCGGTGCGCCGCCTCGTCCACCCAGACTTCGGTCACCCACAGCGCATCGGCGTCATCGGGGTCTTCGGCGACCACATAGCTCAGGCACCCCGGCATGCCGCCTTCGCGGGGCACGAGAATCGCCGCCAGCTCCGCGCGCTTGCCCGCGACCGCCCGGATCCGTCCGATCAGCCCGTACACAGCAAAGCCCCGCGCAGATGAGTCTCGATCAGACCACGCCCGCAGGGAAAAGTGGAGCGGCTACTCACAGCATCCGCACCACGACCTCTTCGGGCGCGTCCCATGCCACCGCGTTGCGCAGCGGCAGGCCGAACTGGCTCTCCTCGATCTCGAACACATCGCCCGGCTCGGTCCTGATTCCGTCGGCGAAGCTCAGCGTCGCCGTGCCGAACATATGGACGTGGAGGTCGCCGGGTTTGCGGAAGAGCCGGTACTTGAAGTGGTGGTATTCGAGGTTGGCGATGGTGTGGCTCATATTGTCCTCGCCCGACAGGAACGGCTTCTCCCACACCACCTTGCCGTCGCGCAGGATGCGCGACATCCCCGAGACGCCGCGCGGCAGTTCGCCCAGCCTGAGCTCCGGCCCGAACGAGCAGAACCTCAGCTTCGAGTGCGCGAGGAACAGGTAGTTGACCCTCTCGGTCACGTGGTCGGAGAATTCGTTGCCCAGCGCAAAGCCCAGCCGGTGCGGCGTGCCGTCCTCGCCGATGAGATAGATGCCGGCGATCTCGGGTTCCTCGCCCGCATCCTTGGCGAATGCCGGGGAGGGGATCGGCGCCCCCGGCGCGGCGACGACCGTGCCGTTGCCCTTGTAGAACCATTCGGGCTGCACCCCGGTCTCGCCCGGCCCGGGCTTTCCGCCTTCGAGCCCCATGCGGAACATCTTCATCGAATCGGTCAGCGGCGCCTCGGCCTGCGCCTGGTTGGATTTGTGCATCGCGTCGCGCGTCGAGGCCGAGCCCAGATGCGTCAGCCCCGTGCCGGTGATGTAGAGATGCGCCGGGTCGGGATGGTCAACCGGCGCCAGCACGCGGCCCTCCGCGAGGATGGCTTTCGCGTCGATCTTGCCCGCGAGCCCTTTTTCCAGCACCAGCGCGCTGAGCCGCACGCCGCGCCGCGCCGCTTCCGACGCCAGCGCATAGACGCTCTCGGCGCCCGCCACGCGGCTCGCCGTGCCGCCTTCGATGGCGCCCACCGCCCGCTTGCCGGCCTCGTCGGTGTACTGGATCAGGTTCATGCGTGCTCCTTCCGCTTTGCGGGAGCACTAAGCGCAACCGGCCCCGCAAGGCAAGCCGCATAAGTATGACTATTCGGGGGTCTTGGGAGGCTCCGGACCGGCACGCCAGAGCGGCGCGCCGGTCGAGCATGCCTGCGCCTAGAGAGAGGCGGCGTAGGCGTAGTAGTCGGCGAGGAGGCCATCGATATAGGCCTTCACCGCCGGATCGTCGGCGTTATTGGTCGCCGCCGCGAGGGCCGCATCGCGGTCCGCCGTGGCGGTGGCGAGATCGCCCTCGGCGGCGGTCAACGCCAGGCCCAGATCGCTGGCGAGCGCCGCGGCCTGGTCTTCGGGGCTGAGCGTGTCGAAATCCGGGTAGGCCAGGTCGAACGCCGTCTGCGCCGCATCGAGGGCTGTCTGCAGTTCACCGGAGGCGAGGCTGGCCTCGAGGTCGGCATAGACGCGCAGCCTGCCGACCTGGGAATCGGGGCTGGCATGGAGCAGGCCCTGCACCGAGGCATGAGCGGCGTTGCCCGGCCCGGCCAGCGCCGCGACGTTCGTGGACTTGTCGCCGGCGCTGTTGCCGTGCGCTTCGCTTGCCTGCGAGTGGGAGTTGCCTCCCCCGGCATTGCCCGAGTTACCGGGATGGTCGGGCTTGCCTCCGGCGAACGCCACCGATGTGCCGGCCAGCGCGATCGCCAGCGCCGCGATCGTGCGGGCAGTTCGATTGGAAAAAGCTGTCATTGGGGAGGACTCCTCTGAAGTTCGGGGGAATCGATAGCCTAGCGGGTCTTGCCTGACGATCGGCTGACAGAGGGTGCCTTTGTGTCAAAAGCCCGGCTTCCCGCTCGTCGTCGGTCCTGGTCTCCGTGTTCAGGTCGAGCCGTCCTCCCGAGCGTCGGCGCGTGGGTCGCCCAGTCCCCGCAGCGGGTGCGTCAGCAGCGCCCGGCCGATGAGCGCCACGCCGACCGCAACCGGCAACAGCCAGTAGATGACCGGCGGAAGGTCCTTCCAGACCGGCAGCTGCCTGCCGTTGTCGACATAGAACGCGGCCAGTAGCAGGGCATAGGAAAACCCCATCCCCGTGAGATGCAGCCGCGTCCAGTAGGGCCACTTCATCCTCAGCGCGGTCCGGCCGAACAGCGCGCACGCGAACGCGGCCGCCCCGAACAGGAAGAGCGGATAGTCCTCTGCCCAGCGCATCAGCGACAGCACCGTGGTGGAGGCAAACAGGGCCGTTAGGCACCAGAAATAGACCTTGCCCGCCTTGGAGTGCCTGCCGCGCCCCTTCCGGCTCAACATCGCCGTCGCCCCCGCAATCACACAGGCGACTCCGAGCGGGATGTGGACGCCGAAGACGATGCTCAGGAACACCGGATCGGAGGAGGGCACCTCGATGCCGAGCAGAACGGCCAATCTGTCCTCCTGCGGCAGCATGAAGGCCACCGTTTGGCGCGGCTGACGCTAGGGACTCGACTCAAAGTCGGTGGGCAAATAGCGTCGTCCCTCTTTCCGAGGGGTTTGGTATGGCGCAAGCGAATTTGACTACTGAGAACGAAATAGCAGAAGCAGTTCTACGAATATTGGCGGCGACAGCATCTGGCGAAGCGACGCTGGGTTACCTGAAGATCAGAATTCCCCAAGAGATCAAACTCACAGCGGATGATTTGGCTCAATCCGAGAAGCGACCAAACGAACCTATGTGGGAACAGCGGCTCAGGAACATAAAGTCGCACCACAAGGCTGAAGGGAACTACATAGCCGAAGGCTATTTGACCGCGCCAAGCAGAGGGCGTTTGCGCATAACGGACTCGGGCCGCAATCGAGTGAAGCGTTAGCTGAATTTTCCCTTGTAGCCTGGATCAAACCACCTGAGCTCCGTTCTGCCGACCGATTGCTTGTCCCAAACAAACCAAGCATATGCCGTGGTTCCAGAACCAGCGACCGTCGCCCCTGCGGGGTAGAATGTAATTCGCTCACTGAAAACCCAAACTCGGCTGGGCGGTGCGATGTTGAAGATCGTTCTGTTCCGGTTGCCGCCTTCTAGGAATGCGAGGCGGAGCAGCAGTGCCAATTTCCGATCGGCCTTTTCGAGCCCGGCTTTCACAAACCCTTCCGCGCTATTGTAGGGCGGGTTCGTGACGATATTGGCGGCACGGCGCCTCGTGGTCAGAAAGTCCTTGCCAGCATCACCGTACGGGCGCGCATACAGGTCTGAGCTATAGACCGGATTACCCGTTAGCTCGAGCACCCTGGACATGGCACCGTCGCCACAAGCGCACTCCCAGATATCGCCCTCAAATTTCTCGTTGTCGACTAGAGCGTGCGTCGCCCACCTTGGCGTCGGAAAATAGTCCGGACCGTCCAAGTCGGCGAAGCGCTTTAGAGTCGGCTTCAGACCGCCGTTTAGGTTGTAGGTTGCGTCCATGCCCGCAGCTCCAAGTCACTTTGGTCAAAGAGATAGTAGAATCAGTGCATTAGTAAAGCCTTAACCAGCCATTGCTCCGCTTAGCGGAGCGCGGCTGAAACGCTATTTCAAACTGATGCACTACCAAAATTCGTCCATTGACAGTTTGGAAACAAAATGAGAACAAAGTAAGCACATTCGGTGGACGGGCCATCGGGCTTGGCGGCGTTTGCGCGGGCCATGCGGGCATGGAATAAGGGAGAATCTTTATGGCAGCAGCAGCCACACCGCTTCGGGTTATCGAGGGTTCCATGGACAAGGAGAAGGCTCTGGCGGCAGCGCTGAGCCAGATCGAGCGCAATTTCGGCAAGGGCACGGTGATGAAGTTCGGCGAGGGCGCCATCGCCCAGGTCGAAGCCATTTCCACCGGTTCGCTCGGCCTCGATATTGCGCTGGGCATCGGCGGGTTGCCGCGCGGCCGCATCGTCGAGATTTTCGGACCGGAAAGCTCGGGCAAGACCACTCTGGCGCTGCACGTCATCGCCGAGGCGCAGAAGAATGGCGGCATCGCCGCCTTCATCGATGCCGAGCATGCGCTCGACCCCAATTATGCGCGGAAGCTCGGCGTCAAGGTCGATGAGCTGTTGATTTCCCAGCCCGACAGCGGCGAGCAGGCGCTCGAGATCGCCGACACGCTGGTGCGCTCCGGCGCCATCGACGTGCTGGTCGTCGATTCGGTGGCCGCGCTCACCCCCAAGGCCGAGCTCGAAGGCGAGATGGGCGATTCGCTGCCGGGCCTCCAGGCCCGCCTGATGAGCCAGGCGATGCGCACGCTCACCGCCTCGATTTCGAAGTCCAAGGGCATGGTGATCTTCATCAACCAGATCCGCATGAAGATCGGCGTCATGTACGGCTCGCCCGAGACCACCACCGGCGGCAACGCGCTGAAGTTCTACTCCTCGGTGCGCCTCGATATCCGCCGCATCGGCGCGATCAAGGAGCGCGAGGAGGTCATCGGCAACCAGACGCGCGTCAAAGTGGTCAAGAACAAGCTGGCGCCGCCGTTCCGCCAGGTCGAATTCGACATCATGTATGGCGAGGGCATTTCCAAGACGGGCGAACTGCTCGATCTGGGCGTCAAGGCCGGCGTGGTCGAGAAGTCCGGCGCCTGGTTCTCCTACGACAGCCAGCGCCTTGGCCAGGGCCGCGAGAATTCGCGCCAGTTCCTCAAGGACAACCCGCAGATCGCCGACGCCATCGAGAAATCGGTGCGCGAGAGTTCCGGCCTCCTGGGCGAGGCGCTGCTCGCCGGCCCCGAGGGCGGCGAGGCGGACTCCGAGGAATAGGACGAACACGCATTGAGGCCGTCACGCTGGGGGCGGGTTCCGTTCGCTCCGGTGGAGCGAACGGCGCGAGAAGGCCGTAAGGGACGGAGCCTGCCCCGGACTTGATCCGGGGCTCGAATGGCTTCGGCGGGAACCGCCGGCCGGCTGAACTGAAATTGGACCCGTCACGGGGTTCGGTCGAGAGCGGCGGGTCACCCCCGTCGCTCTCTTTGCATCTGGGCAGTGAAACGGACGCGCACGGGAGGCGTCGCGCGACTGCACGAGGGTGCCCGGCCAGATCCCGGGGTTCCAGCGGCCCGGAGCACCGAAGTGACTCGTGGTCCCCTCAAAAACGCACGCAACATCAGTCTCTTGTCGCCCCGACACACCGACTTATCTACCGTCTTGCTTGTCAAGCCGAAGCGGGTTGGTCTGAAGCGATGACGGCATTTAGGATGACGATGAGCTTTCGCATGATTGCGGTGAGGATGAGCTTGTTGGGCTTGCCGCGTTGGCGGAGTTGTT
>JACRAF010000036.1 GCA_016213505.1 Devosia nanyangense | reverse complement strand
TGTCGGAACCGTTCGGTCAAAGCGGCAAGAGCCGGTAAGCCGAAGAAACCCAAGCGATGCGACCACCGCCCCCGTCACGTCCACCGGCACTTCGTCGGTACCCCGCGTTAGAGGGTGAACGCGAGGGGGAGAATAGCACCGCCGGAAAGCGCGGGGATAAGTTTTGTTAAGGCACTGATCGGATTGCGAGATTGTGCCCTTTTTTGGCCATTCCCCTGGGCGTCATCCGCACCAAAGCGGGGACCTCCGTTTGGGATCGAGCCGCAACGCTGGCCGGCCGTCTTCATGCGCCCGCCTCGCCAGGCCTCAGCCCCCGGCCAAAACGCGATGCGACCGCGCGCAGGACGGGGCGCTCGACCAGGAACCACGAAGCCACTCCAAACATCAGCGCCAGCGGCAGCGTCACCAGATTGCTCGGGTAGGACGTCAGTCCGGGGAAGAAGTGCGCCGCCGCCTGCTGGATCGGCCAGCCATAGATGTAGATGCCGTACGAGAAATCGCCCGGAAGCCGCACGCGCATCAGGACAGGCCAGCCGCTCAGCACCAGGACGCAATAGAACAACGCCGCATACAGGGTGTATTCGCTGACCGGCGAGCTGCTCGTCGCCACCGCGAGGAGCACCAGGGGCAGGCATGGCCAAGCCCGCAACTTGAGAACGTCCCTGAAGCCGAAGGCCATGACTCCCGCGCCGAAGAACATCGCGACTTTCAGCTTGTCCGTGTAGCCGATATCGGAAAAATACGGGATCACCGACGGCCACAATGCATGAACGAGAACGAGGAGCGCGATCCCCGCAGCGATGAACCAGCGGCTCGTGAGAAGGCCAAATAGCCCGGCGACAAAAACGTAACAGTAGCAAATGACTTCCGGGCCGAGCGTCCAAATCGAGCCGTTGGGAGAAGGTCCGGCCCGTGCCCCTTCGAAGACCCCGGGGAGGCTGAGGCAACCGTCGCGGGGAAACAACAGGACCTCGTCCCAAAACACGCATTGCGGTACGCCGGTCCTGAAGTACCCTGCCAAAGGCAGCGTCGAAACGGCCGGCCCGAGCACGAAACAGACCAGCGCCGCGCACACCACAAGGCCAGGCAGGATGCGGGCCGACCGCATGGCGAGGAACCTCAGCGGGTCGCCAGATATCATACTCCGCGAAACCAGAATTCCGCTCAGAAAGAAGAACACGCCCACGGCCAAGGTGCCCGAGAAATTGTTCTGCACCACCATCGTTACCGGCTCCGGAAATCCGCCGGTTTCGAAGAGATAGAACGAATGGCCAAAAATCACGGCAAGGGCGGCGACGAGACGGACCAGATCGAAGCTATTTCGGTCCCGGTGCAAAATGTCCGACAAGGAGAGCGCGCCCGCCATCGCTCGACCTAATCAGCTTTGTGGTTCGCTGTTAAGCGGCTCGCCCCCGATGGCAGGGGAACATCGCGGGCGCCCGTGCGTTGTTTGGGCGTGTTTCGCCGTCAGGAGGAAACCGTGTTCATGCATACGGGCAATGCCCGGTTTATCGACATTCCGTCGATCGTGGTGCTGGTGCTGATGATTGGCCTCACGGCCCTCGCCGTGCTGCTCTAGGGCCCGCCGACCGCGACCCCTATGCCCTGCCGAATTCGTCCTCGATGCGGATGATGTCGTCTTCGCCCAGATAAGATCCGGTCTGCACCTCGATCAGCTCGAGCAGGATCTTGCCGGGGTTGGCGAGGCGGTGGACGCAGCCCAGCGGCAGGTAGATGGATTCGTTCTCGCTCAGCATGGTGACCTTGCCGTCGATGGTGACCTCGGCGGTGCCCGAGACGACGATCCAGTGCTCGGCGCGGTGGTGATGCTTCTGGAGACTCAGGCGCTTGCCCGGCTTGACGAAGAGCCGCTTGACCTGAAAGCGCGCGCCGCTCACCACCGAGGAATAGCCGCCCCAGGGGCGGTAGGCGGTGCGGTGGATTTCGGTGATGGCGAGGGTTTCGGGCTTGTCGCGCAGCGCCCTGACCATCTGGCCGACCTTCTGCGCCTCGGACAGCTTGCCGACATAGACCGCGTCTTCGGTGGCGATCACCGCGATGTCGTCGAGCCCTTCGATCGCCACATGCGCCTTCTCGGTGACGATCAGCGAGTTGGTGGTATGGCTCAGCGTCGCCTCGCCCAGAACGGCGTTCTGGCCGGCGTCCCTGACCGAGACCTTCCACACCGCGTCCCAACTGCCCAGATCCGACCAGACGAAGCTGACCGGGATCAGCGAGATCAGTTTGGTCCGCTCGAAGATGGCGTAGTCGACAGAAATGTTCGGCGCCCTGGCAAAGCTTTGTTCGTCGAGCCGGATGAAGTCGAGGTCGGCGCGGGCCTTGTCGACGGCGCCCTCGGCCGCCTCGAAGCTTTCGGGCGAGAGCGACTTGCATTCGGTGAGGAAGGTCCCCACCCCGAGCATGAACATGCCGGAGTTCCAGTAGAAGCCGCCCTCGGCGAGCATGGCGACGGCCTTGTCGTAGCCGGGCTTTTCGACGAAGCGCGCCACTTCGCTCGTACCGTCGGCGCGGGCGGGGCCAGCTTCGATGTAGCCATAGCCGGTCTCGGGGCCGGTGGGCGCGATGCCGAAGGTCACCAGCCGGCCGGCCGCGGCAGCCGCGGCGGCGACGTCGACCGACTGCCAGTAATTGTCGTCGGTGATGACCGCATGGTCGGAGGGCAGCACGTGCATGACGCTGTCCGGCCCGCTCAGGTGCTCGGCGAAAACCGCGGCTGCGGCGATGGCGGCGGTGGTGTTGCGCGCCACCGGCTCGAGCAGGACGCCGGCGAGCTTGATCCCCAACTCCTCGGCCTGCTCGCCGACGAGGAAGCGGTATTCGGCATTGGTGATGACGATGGGCGCCGCGTAACGGGCGGCGTCGGCGACGCGCAGCAGCGTCTCCTGGAACGGGGTGAGCTTTCCCGTCAGGGCCAGGAACTGCTTGGGCCGCGCCGACCGCGACAGCGGCCAGAGCCGTGTCCCCTGCCCGCCGGCAAGGATCACCGGGATCATCTGCGCTGCCATGAAAGTCCTCCGGTCATTTCCGGTCGGACACTAGTGGGGCCCGGCAAGGCGCTCAAGTGCCGCGAACGGGGCACCGGCGGCACTGGTTAAGGCGTCGAAACGCCCCGGCGCCGCTTGCGTTTCGCCCCTAAGCGGCCATAGTCCATTCGTCTAACAGCTGAGTGTATTCAAGGTCTTTGGGGGGATGTAGATGGCCGCTCGGTCGAAACTGATGCATCGGATGACGCTGATGCTGGCGCTGGCGCCGGTGTGTTTCCTGGGCGCGATGGTCGCCACCGGCGCCCAGGCCCGGGAGAATTACGCGCTGATCGTCGCCGCCAGCGACTATCCCAATCTCGAAGAGAAGTACTGGCTCAAGGGCCCCAAGAACGACGCGGAGCTGGTCAGCGACTACCTCATCAATGCTGCGCCGGTGAAATTCGCGCCCCAGAACGTGGTGACGCTCGGCTCGGGCGCGGGCCTGCACCTAGCGACGCACCAGGCGATCCTAGACAATCTGGCGCGCATCGCGCGCACGGCAAAGGCAGGCGATTTCGTCTTCCTGCAGTTTTCGGGGCACGGCTCGCAGCAACCGGCGACCGACGCCAGCGAGGCCGACGGGCGCGACGAAATCTTCCTCGCCGCCGACACCATGAAGGCGCCCAAGGGCACCCCGGTGATGCCCAACGTCGTCACCGACAACGAGATGGCCGATGCGCTGAAAGCCATCCGCAGGACCGGGGCGTTTGTCTGGCTGGTGTTCGACAGCTGCCACTCGGGCACCATGACGCGCGGCGCACCGGACGACGGCGACCTCGTCATGCGCGACATCAAGCCGGCCGATCTCGGCATTCCCGACAGTGCGTTTCCTGCCCCACAAACCGGGGGCGCGGCGGACACCAATGAGCGCGCCGCGCCGCTCAGCGCCGAAATCTACGCCGACGATGCGAGCGACCCCGAGATGGGCGGGCTGGTGGCGTTCTTTGCAGCGCAATCCACCGAGACGACGCCGGAGAAGGGCTACGACGTCGCCCAGGCCGATGGAACGACGCTCAAGCTGAACTACGGCGTGTTCACCTACACCATCTTTTCGGCTCTGGCCAAGACCCCGAACATGACCTACCGGCAGCTGGCGCAGAGCGTGCTGGCCGACTATGCCAGCAAGAATGCGCTGAAGCCGACGCCGCTGTTCGAAGGCAAGCTCGATGCGCCGGTGTTCGGCAGCGAAGACGCGGCGAGCGCCGAGCAATGGCCCACCGTGGTCACCGGCGACGGCTCGATCACGATTTCGGCGGGGCAGTTGCATGGGCTGTCCAGGGGCACCAAGCTGCTGCTGCTACCCAGCCCCTCGGCCTCGAACGACGAGGCGATCGGGGTGATGGAGGTCATCAGCAACGACCAGCTGCGCTCCAAACTCGCGCCCTCCTCGGACGACACGCATCCCTCGATCGACAAGGGCGCGGTGCCGGTAGGCGCCTATGTGCGGCTCGCCGAGATCAGCTATCCGTTCGAGCTGACGGTGGCCAAACCCGATCCATCGAGCACCGACGCCGCCGAGGTCGCGGCAGTCGAGGCGGCGCTCGCGAAAATCCTCGCCGATCCGCAAAAGCCGATGAAGCTGAAGGTGGTCGAGGCAGGGGCGCCGGCGGATGTGCGGCTCGCGGTGCTGTCCGAGGATGCGATCGCCAAACTCGGTGGAGCGCAGGGGATCGAGGCGACATCGTTCGATCCGGCGCCAAAGCTCTGGCTGCTGCCGGCCACGGGACAGGTGTCGCTGACGCCGCAGAGCCGCTCGCCGGCGATGGACCTTAAGGAATCAAGTTTTACCGCGGACCTCTCGGCCAACCTCGTCACCATTTTCCGGGCGACGGGGCTGTCACGGCTGAGCCAGGCCAACAGTTTTGGCGCGAAGGACTTCAAGCTGAGCTTCGGGCTGCAGCAGGCGGGGAGTTCTGTGATCGCGCCAATGGCGGCGGAACAAACGCCGATCATCCGGTCGGGCGACCGGCTGCATGTCGATTTCACCAACAGTTCGGGCAAGGCCGTCGACATCAACGTGCTCTACATCGACCACGATTACGGCATCACGCTGATCTGCCAGGCGCACCTGGCGGCGAACGACCGGCTGCTGCAGCCGATGGCCGATATCGCCGACAGCGACAAGGGGGCCGAGCGGATCGTCGCGGTGATCAACGAGAGCGGCAAGGAACTCACCGATCTGAGCTTTCTCACCCAGCGCGGCATCATCGTCAAAACCCGCGGCGCGGGCGAAGCGGGGCTGCTCGGCATGCTCGCCGACCTGGGCGCCGGTGAGCCGACGCGCGGGCCGACGGCGATCGCCACCCGCGACACCAAGACGCCGCGCGGCGCGGTGGTGATGGTGCCGGTCGAGGCGCTGGCGCCGACGGGGGAACAGCCCGCCGCCGAGATTGCGCCGGAGGGCGATACGCCGGTGGGGTCGTGCGCGGGGTGAGACGAGGGCGGGGGACCGTCTTCCTCCCCTTGAGGGAGAAGGAAGACGAGCCGCCAGGGCCGACGCGGATGGGGGCCGCGAGCGCGGCCGCACACGGCTTACGCCAGGGCGGCCCGGCGCCATTCGAGCGTAGCTCTCATGGCCTTCTTACCTCAAATCGCTCCACCGGAGCGATTTGCCCTGCGGGACGGTGCGAAGCCCCGCGGTCACCCACGGGGCCTTCGTCATGTCCGGTCCGGCTTACTTATAGTTGTCGATGATGAACTGGTAGTAGCTGTCGATCAGGCGGACGCCGTAGTTCACCTTGTCGTCTTCGGCGACGTTGATGCCGCGGATGTAGAGGTCGCCCTTGCCGGCGTCCTCGAACATCGAGCTGCCGGACGAGCCCGCATAGGTGTCGCAATTGTGCCAGAATATCTGGTCGCCGAAATTGGCGGCCGGGATGTCGCACTTGACGTCCCACATGGTGCCGTCGGGCTTGTCGCCGGGATAGCCGATGATTTCGGCCTTGAAGTCGGAGGCGTCGTCGACGCGGAAGCCCAGCCAGCCGAGCTGGTCGCCGGCCGCCTCGGCGAGCTCGATCTCGGCGAGATCCCACGGCATCACCGAGCCGTAATTGGTGCCGTCATAGTTGTCGATGAAGCCCTTGAGGATGTTGATATTGGCCCAGTCGAACTGGCCGAAGGGGGCGCTCTCGGCGTCGGTCATGCCGGGCAGGAAGGACATCGCCTGGACCCAGCCGCCGGTATCGTGATCGTAGACGCAATGGGCGGCGGTGATCACGGTCTTGGGCCCGATCAGGGTCGCGGTACAAGTCGACCAGTCGCCCTTCTGGTCCTGGGCCCAGAGCCAGCCGATAACAGCGGTCGGATAGCCGCTCGAATCGGTGATCTGGACGCGATCGTCGGTGGTGTCGACGACGCGATCGGTGGTCATGGAGGGGTTGGAGCCCTTCATTTCCTGCTCGAGGATGGCGCGCATCCCCTCGGAGGCCGGGGTCTCGGCGACCGAACCGTCGCGGCTGAGGGTCACCGTGCCCATGCTGGCGAGCGCGGCGGCCGGGTCCTCGCCGAGATTGCCGCGGCTGAGAGTCGACGCGTCGACCTTGGGGACCGGCTTGGGCGTGACGCCGGCCGGCAGGCTGAGCGGCGCGTCGCGGTTGACCGCGACCTGCCCCGAGCCCTGGTTGCCGGCGGTGCTGCCAGCGGCGAATACCGGGGTTGCCACGAGTGCAACCCCCAGCATCAACGCAGAAATAGTGGTCAGTGAGCGCATGTGCATGGCGGATGTTTCCCTGTTGTTGACTTGAGCGGAGTGAAGCCGGGAAATGATCCCGGCGTCAACGGCCTGGCGTTGCTTGAAAAGTCAGGCCGCGATGGGTGAGGGCCGGGAGGCGATCGCCGGCGGGTGTCTCCTATTGTCCGTCGAGATGGGACTGAATCCAGTCCCTGAAGCTCGCGACGCGGCTGTAGACGCCATAGACGTCCTCGTGGCCGCATTTGACGTCGGAATCGGACGGGCCCTCGCCCCAGCTGACGATACCCAGTTGCACCGGTTTGCCGTCGAGCATGGCAACGAGCGGGCCGCCGCTGTCGCCATAGCAGGTGTCGCGCTTGCCGGTCTTCAGCCCGGCGCAGAGCATCGCGCCGGTCAGCGGATCGCCGATGCCCTGGACCAGCTCGGTGCCGATGCGGTCGGCATCCTCGGGCTTGATCCGGTACTGGGCGCCCAGATCGGCAATCGAGGCCTTGAGGTCCTTGGCGTAGATCGCCTTGATGCCGATGTTGCACTGCTCGTTGGCGACGACATCGAGCTCGGTCTCGAGCAGGTGGCGGGGATATTCGCCGTCCTCGGTCATGCCCCAGCCGATCACGGTGGCGGCGGCGATCCCGGCGTCGTCGGCGCCCAGACCGACCAGCGGCAGATCGACGGGCGCCGCCAGCTCGACCAGCGCCACGTCGTGGTCCATCGAGTGTTCGTCGTACTGCTCGTTGACATAGACGGCCTTGGCCTCGACGCGCCTGCCCTGCATCAGATCGGTGGCGCCGGTCAGGACAATGACGCTTTCGGGGGCGAGGGTCTCGCCGGAATCGGTCATGCAGTGGGCGGCGGTCAACACCCAGAAGGGCGCGATCAGGGTGCCGCCGCAGAACTGCGCCTCATACTGGGATTCGGGGTCTTCGGTGAGGCTGTCGGCGCGCAGCAGCGCCACCTGGAAGGGGAATTGGCCATCGGCAACCTCCTTGCCGCCGAACACGCGATCGGCCGCGTCCCCGGCCGCTGCGGCCTGCGCGGCGCGGTCTTTGGGCACCAGATCGTAGGGGCTCGGGGCCGCGGACAGGGCCGCGGTCGCGCCGGCGGCCAAGAGGGCAGCCAGCAGCAGCGGGCGTAAGCTCAGCATCACGGTCGATACCCTCCCGGAGCCTGCACTCTTGATCGAAACGCGGTGCATGGCAATGAACCCTCTATGGCGAACGCAGATGAACGCAATTTGAACGGCTCATCCTCGCCGACGCTTTTGCCGGAATTCGGACCGAATCTTCTTTTCTTTGCGGCGACTTCAATTCTAGAATCTGGCTGATATGGACGACGACCCGACAAAAACCGCCGCCAAGGCACTGCGAGAGCACGTGGAAAAGATCGATCGGATGAACGCGGGCAAGCACCAGAGTGCTGTGCACGAGGCGGCGCATGTCGGGGTCGGCATCATGGAGGGCGTGATGTCGGCCAAAGTGGTCGAGGACCCCTACACCCCGCTGCATCGCGCCGACGAGATCGCCGCGGTGGTGCTGAAAGTGGTGACCGTGCTGGCCCTGACCTTCGGGCTGTTCGAATACGACCGGCAGAAGGCCGATGCGCGGGTCTCGGAATCGCTCGCCTTGGTGCAGGAGTGGGAATCGGGCGGCTACCGGGAAGCCTACACCCACATCAACGACCTCTTGTGGCCGCTCTATTCGGAGAGCGCCGAGGCCATCGCTGCGGTCGGCGACGACGCGGCGGCGCGCGCCCTGCTCTACGGCAATATCGGCGAGGCGGTGACCGGCCGCGACAACGCCTTCGTGTCCGAGGCCGACCGGGACGTCGACAAGGTGTTCCATTTCTTCGAGCGCGGCGCGATCTGCGCCGACGAGAGCATCTGCGATTACGCGGTGATGAAGACCTTCTTCGGCTCGGAATCGGAGAGCTTCTGGCTCTACTTCTCGAAATACGCCGAGCGCCGCCGGTCGGACGGCTATGCCGGCTACGGCGAATGGACGCGCCGCTTCGTCGAGGGCGATATAAGGCGGGCGAAGTTCCTAGGACTGTTTTAGCGGCTTCTCGAGCCGCGCCAAGAGGCTCGACGTGTCCCAGCGGTTGCCGCCCATGGCCTGGACGCCGGCGTAGAACTGATCGACCAGCGCGGTGAGAGGCAGCTGCGCGCCATTGCGGCGGGCTTCGCTCAACGTGATGTCGAGGTCCTTGCGCATCCAGTCGACGGCAAAGCCGTGATCGTATTTACCCTCGAGCATCGTCTTGTGCCGGTTCTCCATCTGCCAGGACTGGGCGGCGCCCTTGGAGATGACGCCGATCACCGCCTCGACATCGAGGCCGGCGGCCTTGCCGAAATGGATGGCTTCGGCGAGGCCCTGGACGACGCCTGCGATACAGATCTGGTTCATCATCTTGGCGAGTTGGCCGGAGCCAGCCGGTCCGAGCAGCTTTGCGCTGCGGGCGTAGCTGGCGATCACCGGAGCGGCGCGCTCGAAGGCGGCGGGGTCGCCGCCGGCCATGACGGTGAGCTTGCCGGTCTCGGCTCCGGCCTGCCCGCCCGAAACCGGCGCATCGAGGAAGGCAAAATCGAAGGCCGCGGCCGCTTCCTCGAGTTCGCGGGCGATGCTGGCCGAGGCGGTGGTGTGATCGACGAACACGGCGCCGTTGGACATGCCGCCGAAGGCGCCGTCGTCGCCCAGCGTCACCTCGCGCAGGTCGTCGTCGTTGCCGACGCAGGCGAAGACGAAATCCTGCCCCGCCGCGGCCTCGCGCGGGGTCGGGGCCAGGCTGCCGCCGTTCGCCGCGACCCACTGTTCCGCCCTGGCGGCGGTGCGGTTGTAGACGGTGACTTCATGGCCATGGGCCTTGAGATGCCTGGCCATGGGGGAACCCATGATACCGAGACCGATGAAGGCGACTTTGGCCATAAGACGTTGATCCCCGCGACATGCTTGCCGAGGGATACAGGGGCGCGGGGCGCCTGCAAAGTCCCCATTGGAGATTGACCTCGCCGATCCTTTCGCCCTCTTGCGGCGCGGGGCGCGGCCATGGTCCAAGAGGCGCGATGAGCACCGCAGCGACATTGGCACAGGCGAGCTTGGCGTTCGCGGCACGCGATCCGGCCGACGTGCTGCACGAGGTGTTCGGGCACACGAGCTTCCGCGGCGAGCAGGAGGCGGTGATCCGCCACGTCACCCTGGGCGGCGACGCGGTGGTTCTGTTTCCGACCGGGGCGGGCAAATCGGCCTGCTACCAGATCCCGGCGATCTGCCGCCCGGGCGTCGGCATCGTCGTTTCGCCGCTGATCGCGCTGATGCGCGACCAGGTCGAGGCGCTGAAGCAGGCCGGCGTGCGGGCGGCGGCGCTCAACTCGTCGCTCAGCGCAGAGGATGCGGCCGCGGTGCGCCGGCAATTGCTGCGCGGCGAACTCGACCTCATCTACGTGGCGCCCGAGCGGCTGGTGATGTCGGGCTTCCAGCAGATGCTGTCGGGCATCGAGATTGCGCTCTTTGCGATCGACGAGGCGCACTGCGTCAGCCAATGGGGCCATGACTTCCGGCCCGAATATCGCGACCTGAACCGCATCACCGAGCTCTATCCCGGGGTGCCGCGCATCGCGCTGACCGCCACCGCCGACGCGGTGACGCGCGAGGACATCATCGAGCGGCTGGGACTCGAAAATGCGAGGGTGTTTTCGGCGAGCTTCGACCGGCCCAATATCAGCTACTCGATCGTCGAGCGGCAGAACCAGAAAAAGCAGCTGATCGAGTTCCTCAGTCGCCACAAGGGCGACAGCGGCATCGTCTATTGCCTTTCCCGCAACAAGGTCGACGACACCGCCGCCTGGCTCAATGCCGAGGGCATCCGCGCCCTGCCCTATCACGCCGGCATGGACGCGCGGACGCGCAGCGCCAACCAGGATGCGTTCCTCAGGGAGGACGCGCTCTGCCTGGTGGCGACGGTGGCCTTCGGCATGGGGATCGACAAGCCGGACGTACGCTATGTCGCCCATCTCGACCTGCCGGCCTCGATCGAGGCCTATTATCAGGAAACCGGGCGTGCTGGCCGCGACGGGCTGCCGGCCGACGCCTGGATGAGCTACGGCATGGGCGATGCGGTGCAGCGTCGGCGCATGATCGAGGAGGGCAACGCGCCCGACGCGGTCAAGCGGGTGGAGCACGCCAAGCTCAACGCGCTGCTCGGGGTGTGCGAGACGGCGGGCTGCCGGCGGCAGGCGATCCTCAAGCATTTCGGCGAGGCGCATGCGGGCGAGTGCGGCAATTGCGATACCTGCCTCACCCCGGCCGACACCTGGGACGCGACCGAGGCGGTGATCAAGGCGCTGGCCGCCATCTACCGCACCGGACAGCGCTTCGGGGCGGCGCATCTGGTCGACGTGCTCGGCGGCAAGGAGACCGAGAAGGTGCTCCGTTTCGATCACCAGAACCAGCCGGTGTTCGGCGCCGGCAAGGACATCGCGCCAAAGACCTGGCAGTCGATCCTGAGACAAATTACGGCGAGCGGTCTCGTGCAGGTCGACCACGAGCGGCACGGCGCGCTGGTGTTGAGCGACGGCGCCCGCGCCGTGTTCAAGGGCGAGCAGCGGGTGGTGCTGCGCCGCGACCAGCCGCAACGCTCGGCGGCGGTGCGCCGGTCGCTGGAGCGGACGGCCGGATTGCCGGAGGCGGCGATGCCGGTGTTCGAGGCGCTTCGCGCCGAGCGGACGCGGCTGGCGCGGCTGCAGGGCGTGCCGCCCTATGTGGTGTTCCAGGACACGACGCTGAGGGCCATGGCGACGGCGCGGCCGAGAAGCTTCGACGAACTGGCGGCGTTGCCCGGCATCGGCCTGGCCAAGCTCGAACGCTATGGCGCGGCGTTCCTCAAGGTGCTGGCGGCGGCGGAGTGAAGCGGGGTTTTAGCCGGTGCCGACCGATGGTTGCCGTGCGGTGGTGAACGATGCACCGGCTGCGCCGGGGCCAACAGATGCGGCACTGGCGTTTCAATCGATCCGGGACTAGGACGAGGACATGACAAATCACTCATCGAAACTGACCGATCCGGGCCTCCTTCGGGAAGCCGCTTATGTGGCAGGCGAATGGATCGCGGCCGAGGGACGCGCCGCAATCGAGGTGCGCAATCCGGCCAATGGCGAGCTGGTCGGCCGGGTGCCGCGGCTGGGGGCGGCGGAGGCCCGCCGGGCCATCGAGGCGGCGCGCCTGGCGCAGATCGAGTGGGCGGGGCGCACCGCCAAGGAACGCTCCAATCTGCTGCGCCGCTGGTATGATCTGATGATGGCCAACCAGGACGATCTCGGGCGTATCCTGACGCTCGAGCAGGGCAAGCCCTACCCCGAGGCGCGCGGCGAGATCGCCTATGGCGCGAGCTTCATCGAGTGGTTCGCCGAGGAAGCGCGGCGGGTCTATGGCGACATCGTCCCGGGCCACCAGCGCGACAAGCGCATTCTCGTCTTGAAGCAGCCGATCGGGGTGGTGGGGGCGATCACGCCGTGGAACTTCCCCAATGCGATGATCACGCGCAAGGCCGGTCCGGCGCTGGCCTCGGGCTGCGCCATGGTGCTGAAACCCGCGTCGCAGACGCCGTTCTCGGCCATTGCGCTGGCGGTACTGGCCGAACGGGCCGGATTGCCGACCGGGATCTTCAGCGTGATCACCGGATCGGCGGCCGAGATCGGGGCCGAGCTCACCTCCAACCCGGTGGTGCGCAAGATCACCTTCACCGGCTCGACCGAGATCGGCGCGCAGCTGATGGCGCAGAGCGCGCCGACGATCAAGAAGCTGTCGCTGGAGCTGGGCGGCAACGCGCCGTTCATCGTCTTCGACGACGCCGACCTCGATGCCGCGGTCGAGGGTGCGCTGATCGCGAAATTCCGCAACAACGGCCAGACTTGCGTGTGCGCCAACCGGCTCTACGTGCAGGACGGCGTCTATGACGCGTTCGCCGAAAAGCTCACGGCCGCTGTCGGCCGGATGAAGATCGGCAGCGGCTTCGACGAGGGCGTGATGCTCGGCCCGCTGATCGATACGAAGGCCGTCGACAAGGTCCGGGAGCACATCGACGACGCCACGGCCAAGGGCGCCAAGATCATGCTGGGCGGGCATCCGCATGCGCTGGGCGGACGGTTCTTCGAGACCACCATTCTCACCGAGGTGACGCCCGGCATGCTGGTGGCGCGCGAGGAAACGTTCGGGCCGCTGGCGCCGCTGTTTCGGTTCACCGACGAGGCCGACGTGATCCGGCAGGCCAACGACACCGAGTTCGGGCTGGCATCGTATTTCTATGCCCGCGACCTGGCGCGCGTCTGGCGCGTCGCCGAAGCCCTCGAATACGGCATGGTGGGGGTCAATACCGGGCTGATCTCGACCCCCGAGGCACCGTTCGGCGGGGTCAAATCGTCGGGCCTCGGCCGCGAAGGCTCCAAGTACGGCATCGATGAGTTCACCGAGATCAAATATGTCTGCCTCGGCGGCATCGCCTGACGGGTCACTCTGACGCAGCACAGAAACCGCCCGCCTGCCCCATCTCTGCGCCAGGACACGGCGGCGGTTTGATCCGCCTCAAAGAGGACCAGCCGGCCCCGTGCCACGGCCAGCCTATGCTGCGGTGCGGCGGGCCGGATGGAGACTGGGCATGGAACGTGAGCTGATCGAGCGCTATTCGCGACCCGTGCCGCGCTACACCAGCTACCCCACCGCTCCGCATTTCCATGCCGGCGTCGGCAACGACCTCTACCGCTCCTGGCTCCGGGCACTGCCGGCCGAAGCCGGGCTCTCGCTCTACCTCCACATTCCCTATTGCGACCGGCTGTGCTGGTTCTGCGGCTGCCACACCAAGCAGACGCTGCGCTACGAGCCGATCGCCACCTATCTTACGGCGCTGTTCGCCGAGATCGAAGCGGTAGCGGCAGAAGCGCGGGGCAAGGTCGTGGCGGTGCATTTCGGCGGCGGCTCGCCCTCGATGCTGAAGCCGGATGACATCATCGCGCTCGACGCGCAGCTGCGGGCCAATTTCGCGTTCGCCGACAAGCTCGAATACAGCATCGAGATGGACCCCAACGACATGGACGAGGCGCGCTACGACGCGCTCGGGGCGATCGGCATCACCCGGGCCAGCCTGGGGGTGCAGGATTTCGATCCGCGGGTGCAGGCAGCGGTCAACCGCATCCAGAGCTTCGAGCAGACCCGCGACGTGGTCATGGCCATGCGTAAGCGCGGCGTCGGCTCGGTCAATCTCGACGTGCTCTACGGCCTGCCGCACCAGACAGTGGCCAGCGTTCTATCCACGGTGGAGCAGGTACTGTCGCTCGATCCCGATCGCGTCGCCGCCTTCGGCTACGCCCACGTGCCGTGGATGAAGACGCACCAGAAGATGATCGACGAGGCGGCCCTGCCCGATATCCATGGCCGCTTCGAGCAGGCGCGGGCGGCGGGCGCGGCGCTGGTCGCGGCCGGCTACCAGGCGGTGGGCATGGATCACTATGCCAAGCCGGCGGACAGCCTCGCGGTGGCGGCGCGCCGGGGGGTGCTGCACCGCAATTTCCAGGGCTACACCACCGACGCCGCGACGGCGCTGATCGGGCTCGGGGCCTCGGCCATCAGCCAGCTGCCTGGCGGCTATGCGCAGAACATCGTCGCCACCGGCGAATACCAGAAGGCGGCCAACGCCTCCGGCCTGGCGATCGCCAAGGGTTTTGCACTCGAGGCCGGCGACCGGGTGCGCGCCTATGTCATCGAGCGCCTGATGTGCGATTTCGGCGTGTCGCGGCCCGGACTCGTCGCGCAGTTCGGGCCGCTGGCGGCGCCGATCCTCGCCGAGATGGAACTGGCCGTGGCCAACGATCGCGACGGGCTGGTCGAGTTCCGCGGTGACCTGTTCGCCGTGCGCGACAAAGGACAGCCCTTCGTGCGCTCGATCGCGGCGGTGTTCGATGCACGACTGCTGGTCGCCGGCGCGCGCTATTCACTGGCGGTGTGACCGGGACGGTCCGCGCGTCAGGTTGTCGCTGCGGGCTCGGGGGTCCCGTTCATCGAGGCGTCCCAGATCACGGTGCGGTTTCGTCCCGTCGCCTTGGCCACATAGAGCGCCTTGTCGGCGCGATCGATCGACTGTTCGACGGGGATGTCGGGGTCGAGCAGGGTCACGCCGAACGAGATGGTGACCTGAAACGTCCGGCCATCGGCGGCGGCGTGCATCAGCGAGCCGAGTTCGGCGCGCAGCCGGTCGATGATGTCGCGTCCGGTCTGCGCATCGGTATCGGGCAGGCAGATCAGAAACTCCTCGCCGCCGTAGCGAAACACTTTGTCGTAGGGGCGCAGATGCGCCACGATATAGTGGGCGATATCGACCAGCACCTTATCTCCGGTGAGGTGACCATACTGGTCGTTGACGGCCTTGAAGTGATCGAGGTCGAACATCGCAACGGTGCAGGGGCGCACCTTGCGCACCACGAATTCGTGCTGCTCGCGCAGCTTGCTCAGCATGCCGATACGGCTCGGCGTTCCGGTCAATGGATCGAGGTTATAGAGCGCATCCTGGAGTTCGCTCTGGACGGTCTCGATCTCGAGGCGCAGGCGCTTCATCGTCGAGACGAAGCGCTCGTAGTCACCGATCGAAATGGGCACGCCGCCCGTCGACGAGGTCAGCAGTGTCCGCGCATATTGGTGCATGCGCTCATGCTCGTGGCCGATCTCGGCAACGCCGGGATGGTCGGCGAGCGCGGCCGCCCCGGCACTGTAGAACCACTGGCCAAACCGGCAATTGCGATGCGCGTCGGTGCCGGTGTCCCGCAGATCGGGCGGCAAATGGCAGATCAGGGTGGCGTGAAGGTTCTCGGCCCATTGCTCGTGATTGTAAACGGCCTGCTGCAGTTCCTTGAGCGCGCTGCGCATCTGTTCGGGCGGGATGTTGGGGATGGCCATTCGAGGCTCTGACCTTGTCCAGGGGCGCGCGGACCGCCGATCGGCCTGACCGATGCATGCGGCGCCGGTTTCGCGGCGACCGCGCCCCGGCGATCCCCGCAGCATGCTTGCCCGAAGACTTATAGAGCAAGTCCCGGAAACAACAATCCGTACCGCGGGCAGTCCGAATCGCAGCGTCGCCGGATGCCGGAACCGGAGACGGGCCGGGCTAGGGCATCAGCTGGCCGCCATTGACCTCGATGATCTGGCCATCGACATAACGGCTCAGGGTGTCGGAGGCGAGAAAGAGGAAAGTGCCCACGCACTCCTCGGCCGTACCGAGCCGTCCCATGGGGATGGCCGCGCGGGCGGCCTCGAGCTGGGCCGGCGTCGACACGGCGTCGTGGAACGGCGTGGTGATGACCCCCGGCGACACGGCGTTGACCCGGATGTTGTGCGGCGCCTCCTCCTTGGCCAGATTGCGGGTGAGCGTACTCACCGCGGCCTTGGCGGCGGCATAGAGCCCGGCTCCCGCGGCGCCCCCGGTCCGCGCCGCGATCGAGGTCACATTGATGATGTTGCCGCGATGCCGCGCGCGCATGATCGGCAGGGCCGCCTGGCAGGCGGAAAACACCGAGGTCAGGTTGACGTCGATGACGCGGTGAAAGTGCTGCAGCGAGGCCTCCGCGACGGGCACCCGGCCGAGCATCGAGCCGGCATTGTTGACGAGGATATCGAGCCCGCCGAATTGCCCGGCCACCTGCCTGACGGCCGCCCGCAACGCGGCGTCGTCGGCCGCCTCGGCCTCGACCACCAGCGCTTCGCCGCCGGAGAGGCGGATGTCGGCCGCGACCTGCTCGGCCTCGTCGCGATGGGTGTTGCAGTGCACGCCCACCTTGGCGCCATGGCCGCCGAAGGCACGGGCGAGCGCGGCGCCGATGCCGCTGCTGGCCCCGGTGATCATCACCACCTTGCCGCGAAACTCCGTGAATGGCATGTGCCCGTCCCTATGTCTTTGATTTGTCGCGTTTCCGAACCGGAAAACCGCTTGGCACTTTTCCTGGAAACGCTCTAGAGCCGAATTCCAATGTTCTTGGTCTGCACGTAGCCGAGCAGGGCCTCCTGCCCTTTCTCGCGGCCGTAGCCGGAGCGCTTGGCGCCGCCGAAGGGGGTCTCGACGCCGCCGACCCACCAGTCGTTGACATAGACCTGGCCGGCGACAAGCCGGTCGGCGGTCCAGTGAGCCAGCCTCAGGTCGCGGGTGAAGACGCCGGCGGCAAGCCCGTAGTCGGTGCCGTTGGCGATGCGGATGGCCTCTTCGGGCTCGTCGAACGGCAGGACGACGACAACCGGTCCGAAGAACTCCTCGTTGGCGATCTGCATGTCAGGGCTGACCCCGGTGAAGATCGTGGGCGGCAGGAAGAAGCCGGCGCGCTCGAGGCGGTGGCCGCCGGTGACGAGGGTCGCCCCTTCGGCGACGCCGGTGTCGCAGAGCGCCTCGATGCGGTCGAGCTGCCTCTGGGAAATGACCGGTCCCATGTCGCAGCTTTCGATCCCCGGCCCGACGCTGCGACGTACAGCTTCGGCGCGCAGCCGCTCGACGAGTTCGTCATGCACCGACCGGTGCACCAGGAGGCGCGAGGCGGCCGAGCAGATCTGGCCGGAGTGATGAAAGATCCCCCGCGCCGCGTTGCGTGCCGTGCGCTCGAGGTCGGCGTCGGCATAGACGATCCCGGCCGATTTGCCGCCGAGTTCCATCACCGCCGGAATGACGCGTTCGGCGGCGGCGCGCAGCACGCTCTTGCCGGTCGCCACCGATCCGGTGAAGACGATGTGGTCGATGTCGGAATGCGACACCAGCGCTGCCCCAGCCTCGGCGCCGATACCGCAGACGATGTTCACCGCGCCCTCGGGGACGCCGGCCTTGGCGCAGGCCTCGGCGAACAGGAACAGGCTGAGCGGGGAATCCTCGGGCGATTTAAGGACCACGGTGTTGCCGGTGATCAGGGCGCAGGCGATCGAGCGCGCGCCCACCGGCAGCGGCCCGTTCCACGGAACGATCTGGGCCGACACGCCATAGGGCATGTGCACGGTGTAATCGACGAGGCCATCGCCCAGCGGGATCTGGCGGCCTTCGAGCTTGTCGGCGAGCCCGCCATAATAGCGCAGGTAGCGCTGCGTCAGCTCGACTTCCTTGTAGCCATTGGCCAGGGTCTTGCCGTTGTCGTGCATTTCGACGAGCGCGATCTCGTCGGCGAAATCGTCGAGCCGGCGGGCGATCTCGAACATCAGCTCGCCGCGCGCGGCGGGCGTCATCTCGAGCAGGGCACGGCTGTCGAAGCACCGGCGCGCCGCGGCGACCGCCTGGTCGATGTCGGCGCTGCCGCCGCGGGCCACCTCGGCGATGACCCCGCCGGTGGCCGGATCGGTGACCGCGATGCGTCGCCCGTCGGCGGCATCCAGCCACTTGCCATCGATGAAGTTGCGCCAGTAGTCGCGAATCTGACCAGCCATGTCCCAGCCTACCACCTGCTTTGGATGCGCGTGTGTAGCGCGACCGACGAGTTCATGACGAATGTGATTTCCGGATGGCAGCATGAGCTTTGTGCATGCGGGGTGCGGCAGACCGGGCTGGACAGCGCACCGGCATTGGCGTTTGCTGTCGCGCGACCCGACCGGGAGACGCGCCGCATATGGAAATCCGTTGGCTGGAAGACTTCCTCAGCCTCGTAGATACCCGCAACTTCTCCCGTTCCGCCGAGTCGCGCTACACGACGCAGCCGGCCTTCAGCCGGCGCATCAAGAGCCTCGAGGAATGGGTGGGGGCCACGCTGTTCGACCGTACCTCGCAGCCCATTCACCTGACCCCGGCCGGCGAGCGCTTCCGGCCGGTCGCCGAGGATGTGCTGCGCCGCCTCTACCAGGGGCGCGACGAGGCCCGCAGCGTCGGCGAAGCGTCGACCGGGGCCATCCGCTTCGCCGCGACGCACAGCCTGTCGTTGACCTTCTTTCCGGCCTGGCTCCGCGCCATCGAGCTGCGCAGCCACGCCTTCAACATCCGGCTCGACTCGAACCAGTTCACCGACTGCGTGCAATCGCTGCTGCGCGGGGACTGCCATTTCATGATCACGCACACCCATCCGACCCTCGAGATCAACCTGCCGTCGGCGCATTTTGCCTCGAAGCTCGTCGGCACCGACACGCTGGTACCGGTCACCTTGCCGGACGCGGCAGGGCAGCCGATCGACTGGCTCCCCGGCACCGCCGACGAGCCGGTGCACTACCTCGCCTATGCCGAGACATCGGCGATCGGGCGGGCCGTCGAGTACATGTTGTCGCACCTCGATAAGCCCGTGCATCTCAACCGGGTGTTCGTCTCCCACCTCGCGGCGGTGCTCAAATCGATGAGCCGGGAGGGCCGCGGCATGGCCTGGCTGCCGCTCGGCAGCATCCGTGAGGAACTCGCCGCGGGGACGCTGGTGCCCGCCGGCGGCGAGGAATGGCATATCCCCGTCGAGATCAGGCTCTATCGGCCGCGCGAGCCGCTGCCGCCGGTGGCCGAGGAACTCTGGTCGGTGCTCGAGGACGGCAAGGACGCCGTGCCCGCCTGATGCGTGCCGCGCATCAGACGAGGCGAAGCCTGCATTGGTTTGCGGTCGGGCGTCGCTGCTAGGTCTTGGGCACCGGAGTAGAGATTGCCCATGCCCGCCGACCGCAAAAAGAAACGGATTGCTCTGCTGGGCCTGATGCTGGAGAGCAACAGCTTCGCCCCGGTGACGACGCGCGACGACTTCCTGCGGCGGCTGTATGTGGCCGGCGAGGAATTCCGTTCTGAACTCACCCGCAGCGAATCGCGCATTCCTGCCGAGCTGCTGAGCTTCTGCGCGGCGACGGCCAATGCAATCGAGTGGGAGCC
The DNA here is from genome assembly GCA_016213505.1 of Devosia nanyangense. Taxonomy (GTDB): domain Bacteria; phylum Pseudomonadota; class Alphaproteobacteria; order Rhizobiales; family Devosiaceae; genus Devosia_A; species Devosia_A nanyangense. The sequence continues at coordinate 37,101 of JACRAF010000036.1, read as the reverse complement.
GGTGCCGATCCTGATCGGCCTCGTCGAGGCCGGCGGACCCGTCGACCACAGCTTCTTTGTCGAGACCCTCGCCGAGATGGAGCGCCGGCTGACGGCGGGGCTGCCGTTCGACGGCGTCTATATCTGCAATCACGGCGCCATGATCACCACCGAGGATCGCGACCCCGATGCCACCATCTTCGAGCTGGTGCGCCGAGTGGTGGGCGCCGAGGTGCCGATCGTGGCGACGCTCGACCTGCACGGCAATGTCTCCGACCGCATGGTCGCGGCTGTCGACACCATCATCGCCTATCGCACCAACCCCCATGTCGACATGGTGGCAAGGGGACAGGACGCATCGGCGGCGATGGTCGAGATGCTGAACGGCCTCAGGCCATCGGCGGCGATCATCCGGCTGCCGGTCACCCCGCCCACGGTGACGCTGCTGACCGAGACGGGCCCCTATGCGGACCTCATCGCCTATGGTCAGTCGAGGGTAACCGCCGACATCGTCAACGTCTCGATCCTTGGCGGCTTCGCTTATGCGGATACCCCAAAGAACGGTCTCGCCATCATCGTCACGGCCCGCAGCGGCAAGCCGGCGGCCGAGGCCGTGGCCATGGACATCGCCGAATACGCCTGGCGCGACCACCGGCGCTACGAACCAAGGCTCACCTCGCTCGAGGCGGCGGTCGCCCGGGCCAGGCGCTCCGGCGAGGACATGTCGGAGCAGCCGGTGATCCTCGCCGATGTAGCCGACAATCCCGGCGGCGGCGCCAATGGCAATACCACCTGGATCCTCGAAGCCCTGGTCAAGGCGGGCGCCGAGGGCGCCGTGCTCGGCATCTTCAACGACGCAGCGCTCGCCGCGGAGGCTGCACAACTGGGCGAAGGCGTCAAATTTCGCGCGGTGTTCAACCGTACCCCGCCCGATCAGTTCTCACGGCGCTTCGAGGCGGACGCGACGGTCCTCCGAATCCGCGACGGCGATTGCGTCGGACGGCGCGGCTTCTATGCCGGCCGGCGGATCAATGTCGGCACCACGGCGCTGCTCGATCTGGGCGGCGTCAAGGTGGTGGTGGTTTCCATCCGCAACCAGTGCGCCGACCCGGTCTTCCTCGAAATGATGGGCATCGACATCGGCAAGGCGCGCTCGGTGGTGGTCAAATCGCGCGGCCATTTCCGCGCCGGGTTCGACGAGTTCTTCGGGCCCGGCCAGGTGATCGAAGTCGACACGCCGGGCCTGTCGTCGCCGATCCTGTCGCGCTTCGACTTCAAGCACCTGCCGCGACCGGTCTTTCCCATCGACCGCGACGTTACCTGGCCGCGGGCCTAGCCTGCCCCCGTCCCCAACAAGGAAACTCCCGGCGATGGCCTTGCGCGATCTCGAGACGCCGACTCTGGTTCTGGACCGGCAGACGCTGGAACAGAACACCGCTCGCATGACGCGCCGCTTCGCCGGAACCGGGGTGCGGCTGCGGCCGCACATGAAGACATCAAAATCGATCCAGGTGGCGCGACTGGCGCTGGCGGGAAATTTCGGCGGGATCACCGTCTCGACGCTGAAGGAGGCCGAGTATTTCGCCGAGCACGGCATCACCGACATCACCTATGCGGTGAGCATCATGCCCGACAAACTGGGGCGCGTGATCGCCCTTAAGCGTCGTGGCGTGCGGATTTCGATCATCACCGACCAGGTGGCGATCGCCGAGCAGGTAAGCTCCATCGCGGCGAGCGAGGGGGTGGTGCTCGACACCTTCATCGAGCTCGATTCGGGCGAGCGGCGCGCTGGCGTGCTGGCGGACTCCGATGAGCTCGGCGTGCTCGGCCTGGCGCTCGAAGAGTTGCCGGGAACCCAGCTGGAGGGCGTCCTGACCCATGCAGGACATTCCTATCAGGGCCGCAGCCTCTCCCAGATCCAGGCGATCGCCGAAAGCGAGCGGCTGTGCGCGACGACGGCTGCCGACCGCCTTCGCTCGATCGGCCTCGTGGTGCCGGTGGTGAGCGTCGGCTCGACCCCCACGGCGACGCACGGCCTCTCCTATGAGGGCGTGAACGAGGTGCGCTGCGGCGTCTACATGTTCGGCGACGTGTTCCAGTCCGAGATCAATTCCTGCCGGCCCGAGGACATCGCGCTCTCGGTGCTGGCGACCGTGATCGGGCATCGGCGCGACCTCGACACCGCGCTCATCGATGCCGGCGCCCTGGCCCTGTCCAAGGACCGGAGCACCGGCGCTGCGGGGCTGCCGGAGGACGTCGGCTATGGCCTCGTGCTCGACGCCACCGGCACAAGGCGCATCGACGGCGTGCAGGTCGGCCATGTCTATCAGGAACACGGGATGCTGGTGAGCGAGACGCCCTTCCCGTTCGAGATGCTGCCGGTCGGCTCGCGGGTGCGCATCCTGCCCAACCATGCCTGCATGACCGCCGCCATGCACCCTGGCTATCACGTCGTCGACGGCGCCGACGACACGGCCATGCGCGATTGGCCGCGGATCAACGGCTGGTAAGCCCGGCCCGGCGCGCCGGCGGCCATTGGGCTCCCGGCGCGGCCGCTATCTGGTGCTAGAGGCGAACCCCCGAAGCCGCATCGAACAGATGCATCTGGTCCATCTCGGCGCCCAGCCAGATCTGCTGGCCGGGCTGGAACGGATGGCGCTGCGACAGGATCGAGCAGGTCCGGATGCCGGCGAGGCTGGCGAACACCTCGATATTGGGTCCGGTCGGTTCGACGACCTCGACCACTGCCGCGGCGCCCTCACCGTCGCTCCTCAAGCCGAGATGCTCCGGCCGGATGCCGAGAACGACGTTCTGGCTGTGGGTGGCACGGGTCGTTGCCGGGGCCGGCAGGCGCGTTCCGTCCCGGCCGACGACGACGACCTTGTCGCCGTCGCGCTCGAAGACGCCGGGGATGAAGTTCATCGACGGCGAGCCGATGAAATCGGCAACGAACAAATTGGCCGGGGTGTCGTAGAGCTCGAGCGGGGTGCCGATCTGTTCGACCCGGCCGGCATTCATGACCACGATGCGATCGGCCATGGTCATGGCCTCGATCTGGTCGTGGGTCACGTAGACGGAGGTGGTCTGCAGGCGCTGGTGCAGGGCCTTGATTTCGGTGCGCATGGTCACACGCAGCTTGGCGTCGAGGTTGGACAGCGGCTCGTCGTAGAGGAACACCTGGGCGTTGCGTACCAGAGCGCGCCCCATGGCGACGCGCTGGCGTTGACCGCCCGAGAGCTGCCGCGGCGAGCGCTGAAGGTAATCCTGGAGGTTGAGGATGGTGGCTGCCTCCATCACGCTCGATTCGATCTCGGCCTTGGATTTCTTGCGCAGCTTCAGGCTGAAGCCGATGTTGTCGTGGACCGACATGTGCGGGTAGAGCGCATAGGACTGGAACACCATGGCAATGTCGCGGTCCTGCGGCGCCACGTCGTTGATCAGCCGGTCGCCGATGGTGATGGTGCCCGACGAAATCGTCTCGAGGCCGGCAATCATGCGCAGCAGCGTGGACTTGCCGCAGCCGGAGGGCCCAACGAGCACGACGAACTCGTGGTCGTTGATGTCGAGATCGACGCCGCGGATGATCTTGGCGGCACCAAACCGCTTCTCGACGCCCCTGATTGCAACCGATGCCATGACGATGTCCTTCGTTTACTGAGTGAGGCCGGCTATTTCACCGCACCCAGGGCCATGCCCCGGATGAGGTAGCGCTGCAGCCAGGAGAAGACGATGGCGACCGGCACGGTCGCGAGCACGGTAGCGGCCATCACGTGGTGCCATTCGATCTGGTAGCGGCCGGCGACCTGGGAGAAGATCATCACCGGCAGCGTGAAATCGTCATTGGAGCGGATCATGGTCAGCGCCAGGACGAACTCGTTCCAGCTGTTGATGAAGGTGAAGATGGCGGTGACGACCATCGCCGGGACGGCCAGCGGCAGGAAGATCTTGACCAGGCTGAAATAGTGGCTGGCGCCATCCATCCAGGCCGCTTCCTCGAGCTCGCGCGGGATGGTGTTGAAGTAGCTCTGCAGCATCCAGATGGTGAACGCCATGTTGAAGGCGGCGTAGGTGATGACCAGCGAATTGAGGTTGTTGACCAGCCCGAAGGCGACCATCAGCCGGAACAGCCCGAGCACCAGGACGATCGGCGACATCATCTGCGTCATCAGCAGGAAGTTGCGGTAGAGGCCCTTGCCGGGGAAGCGATAGCGCGACAGCGCATAGGCCGCCGGAATGGAGAAGAGCAGCGCCAGCACGGTCGCCGAGACGCTGACATAGAGGCTGTTGAGCAGGGCGCCGCCGAAATTGGTCTTGACCCACATATCGACGAAGTTGTCCCAGCGGAACTGGCTGAAGGTCCAGCGCGGCGGGTAGACGAACAGCTCCTCGCGCGGCCGCACGGCGGTGACGAACATCACCGCGAAAGGGAACAGGATGACGATGACGAGCGGCGCCAGCAGCAGCCAATAGATGACGGTCTTTTTGAGCTTGGAGATCATTTGGAGGCCTCTCCCGCTGCGCCGCCATCGTCCTCGGCACGCATCACCATGACGACGTAGATGATGGTGAAGACCAGGAGCACGCCGAACATGATCAGGGAGATCGCCGAAGCTTTCCCCAGCTGACCGAAGCGGAACGCCAGCTTGTAGAGGTAGGTGACGAGGATGTCGGTGCCGTTGGCCGGCCCGCCTTCGGTCATCACCCAGATGATGGGCAGGGAATTGAACACGTAGATGACGTTGAGGACGATGGCGATGTTGATGAAGGGGCGCATCAGCGGCAGCGTCAGATAGCGGAGCTGGTCCCAGCGCTTGGCGCCGTCGACCATCGAGGCCTCGTAAGCGTCCTGCGGCATCGATGAGAGACCGCCGAGAAAGATCGTGGTGGTGAACGGGATGGAGACCAGGATGCCGATCAGGATCTCGGTGGCGAACGCCATCGGCGCCGTCGCCAGCCACTCGACCGGTTCGGCGATCAGGTGCAGATCCATCAGCGTGGCGTTGAGCAGGCCGGCGCGGCCGTTGAGGCCCCAGCGCCAGACCACCGCGGTCATGGTCAGCGAGATGGCCCAGGGCAGCATGATGATCACCCGGGCGAGGCCGCGGCCATAGAACTCGTCATTGAGGATGAGGGCGATGGGCAGGGACAGGAGCAGCGTGCCGCCGACCACCGCGACGGTCCAGATCACGGTGCGCCAGAGCGAACCGTAAAACAGCGGGTCGGAGAAGACCTCGGCGAAATTGTCCCAGCCGTTGAAGCCGCGCAGCTGGCCGAAGCGACTGACCTCCTGCAGGGAGGTCCAGGCCAGATCGATGATCGGGTAGCCGATGATGAACATGGCGAGCAGCAGGCTCGGCACGATCATCAGCAGCGGTGTCGAGCGCAGGGCAGACTTCATTGGGCTTTCCAGGCTGTCCCGGTCGAGGAATGGAAGTAGGGGGCGGCAGCTGCCGCCCCCGGCGAGAGCGTGCGATCAGAGGCCGCGGATCTTGTTGATCTCGGCGGCAGCGCCCTTCAGCGCCTCTTCAGGAGCGACCTGACCAAGGTAGATCTGCTGCATGGTGCGGACCGTCGTGTCGGCGATCTCTTCCCAGTTGGCAATGGTCGGGGCGAACTTGGCGTAGGGCAGGCCAGCGGCGAAGCCGGCGATGTCCGGATCGGTGGTGTAGTAGGGCTCGGCCGCGACGTTCTTGGTCACCGGCAGGAAGCCTTCGCCGTGGTCGAACTTGGAACGCCATTCATCCTTGTAGGCGAACTCGATGAACTTCCAGGCTGCGTCCTTCACCTTCGAGCTCGAGAACACCATCAGAGTGTCGGTGACGCCGTAGGTGGCCTTGGCCTTGCCTTCCGGGAACGGCAGGATCTGGTAGTGCAGGTCGGGCGCCTCGGCCTTGATCTGCGGGATCAGCATCGGGAACGTGAAGATCATGCCCAGCTTGCCCTGCTTGAACATGTTGAACACGTCTTCGCGGGTGTAGTTGGTGGGCGACGGCTGGGTCAGGCCCTCGTCGATCATGGTCTTGTAGAGCTTGACCGCTTCAAGCGCTTCGGGCGTATCGAGGCCGCTGGTGCCGTCGGCCTTCAGGATGTCGCCACCATGGGTCCACAGCGAGTAGTAGTAGTACGCGTCGGTCTCGATTTCCTTGCCCTGGAGGCCGAACGCGAACGTGTCGGGCACAGCGGCAAGCTTCTTGGCGGCGGCGTAGAACTCGTCCCAGTTGGTCGGCGGCTTGACACCGGCCTTATCGAACAGGTCCATGTTGACCATCATCGCACGGGCGGATGCCGCAACCGGCAGGCCCATGATCTTGCCGTCGATCACCGACGGCGCCATGAAGGTGTCGATGAACGTCGACTTGAATTCCGGCGTCAGATAGGCGTCGACCGGCTCGGCGATGCCCTGGCCGGCGAAGTCCAGCAGCCAGCGGGTGCCGATGATCGAGATGTCGGGGGCGGTGCCGCCGGCGATGTCGGTGGTCAGGCGCTGCAGCAGCGTGTCCCAGGGGACGACCTGGAGGTTGATGTGGATATCCGGGTTCTGCTTCTCGAAGGCGGCGGCGACCTCTTCGAAATATGGGCCGGTCTTCGAGCTGTACTCGGCGACGGTGAAGTTGACTTGCGTCTGGGCCTGCACGGGAGCTGCGGCTCCCAGTAGTCCTGCGGCAATGGCAGAGAACGCCAACGCCTTCCATTTCTGGAACATCATTTCCGTTTTCTCCTTCTGCCCGGTTGACTGTTCCGGAGCACGAGGCGGCTCCAACGATCAGTATGGCAGTGACCTTACAGTGCGACTTGGTTCCGGCGCGCGACAATGAAAAGCTCGCATGCCGGTATGACACAGCCGCATAGGCGGCGAGGCGAAAGCAGGAGTGGGAGCCGGACGTTCGGGGCCGTGCCGCAAAGCCCGTGCGACATCATCGCGCAGGGTCCCACTCTCGATATCGTCCTGGTGCCCGGAAGGCAAGAGCGCGGGGGTCGAGCCGGCCCGCGATCAGGCCTTGCGCCAGGAATGCTCCGGCGCGTAACCGAGGACGCGGCGGGCCTTGTCGATCGACAGCAGCGTTTCGTTCCCCTGCGGCTGACGACGCAAGGGAACATGCGGGAAAATGTCGCGCATGAGATCGGCGCTCGGACGCTCCATCGCCGTGTCGGCGTTGGCGATGATGAAATGCTCGGCGCCGGTGAAGTCGACCTCGATCGCCTTGCGGACGGCCTGGGCCGCGTCGCGCGCATCGATGTAACCCCAGAGGTTCCATTCGCGCAGATGCGCGTCGTCCTGCCAGCCGGCGAAGCGCGCATAGTCGTGCGGCTCCATCACGTTGGACAGACGCAGGCCGATGAACCCGGTGTCCGGATTCCAGCGCTGGATCTGGCGGGCCATTTCCTCGGCGAGGTCCTTGGAGAGCGAATAGGCGCTCTCGGGCCGCATCGGATGATCCTCGTCGATGGGCGCATAGGCCGGCGGATTGGACGGGCCGAAGGGCAGCCCCAGGGTGGTTTCGCTGGAGGCCCAGACGATGCGCTTGATGCCGCATCTGACGGCGGCGTCAAAGACGTTGTAGGTCGACATCACATTGTTGCGGAAGGTCACGTCCTCCGGCATCGTGTCGGGCACCGGGATGGCCGCCAGATGGACGACCGCGTCGGGGGTGCGGAACTTGCGGAACGGGTGATCTTTGCCGCCGGTCCATTGCAGGGCGTCGAAGACCTGGCCCAGGTCGCACAGGTCGACCTTGTAGAAGCCGCAGACCGGGTCGGGCGAGGGCATGGTGTCGATGTTGAGCACGGTATATCCGTGGGCGACGAGATCCCGGCACACCGCCCGGCCCGCTTTGCCGCTGCCGCCGGTCACCACTACGTTCTTCGTCATTCCGCGCTCTCCGAATCCGAAAGGGGCGGCGATCGATCGGCCGCTCATCGCACCGGCTTAGCCGGCTCCGCCCGGTCGGAGCGAATGCCGAATCCTGATGCAATCATGTCCCCTGCGCATTGGAGGACCCGCGGCGAGCGCCCTAGTCTGGCCGCTTGTGAGAGGTCCTGTGCGGGACATCGGGGAAGAGGTGACTATGTCGCGACACCAGGACACCGTGGCGCTGGTGACGGGCGCAGGGCACGGCATCGGCCGGGCCATCGCCGAGAGACTGGCCGGCGAAGGCGCGGCGGTGACGGTGCTCGAACTCAACGAGGCCTGGGGCCTCGAAACGGTCGAGCGGCTGCGGGCGGGCGGCGCCCGGGCGCATTTCGTCAAGGCCGATATCGCCAGCTTCGAGCAGGTCGAAACGGCGATCGCCGAGGCGAGCGCGGCGCTCGGTCCCATCAGCCTCCTGGTCAACAATGCCGCCTTCACCGATGCCGGCAATCTGGCCAACATCTCGCTCGCCTCGTGGGAGCGGGAAATCGACATCAACCTCAACGGCACCTATCACTGCGTCCGCGCGGTGACGCCGCTGATGCAGGCGCGCGGCGGCGGGGCGATCGTCAATATCGCGTCGATCAACGCCCTGCGCTATTTCGGCAACCCCAGCTACAGCGCCGCCAAGGCCGGCATCATCAACCTGACCCAGTCGGTCGCCAGCGAATATGGCCGGCACGGCATCCGCTGCAACGCGGTGTGCCCGGGCTCGGTGCGCACCGACAACATCACCTGGACGATCCGCCAGCAGAAGGACCCGCAGGTGTTCGAGAAGCTGGCCAAATGGTACCCGCTCGGCCGCGTCGGCGAGCCCGACGACATCGCCAAGGCGGTGGCGTTCCTAGGCTCGGACGAGGCGGCCTATATCAGCGGCGCGGTGCTCCCGGTCGATGGCGGGCTGCTCGCCGGCATGAATGTCATGATCGACGAGTTCATCCTCGAATCCCGCAACGACTGAGGCCCGAAACGATGCTGGTCATTTCAGAGCAACTGGCGACGCGACTGGTCAGCATCGAGGACGCCATCGCCGCCGTCGAGACGGCGTTCGCCGGGATGGCGCGCGGAACGGCCAAGAACTATCCCGTGGTCCGCGAGGTGGTGGGCTATCAGGACGCTGTGTTCGGGGTGAAGACGGGCGCCGATATTGCCGCGCCGCTGCTCGGCCTCAAGGCCGGCGGCTACTGGCCGCACAACCTGGCGCGCGGCCTCACCAACCACCAGTCGGCGACACTGCTGTTCGATGCCGACACCGGGCGAGCCGCGGCCCTGGTCAGCGCCAACTACCTCACCGGCGTCCGCACCGGGGCGGCCAGCGCCATTGCCAGCAAATACCTGGCGCGGGAGGATGCGAGCGTCCTCGGCATCATCGGGACCGGGGCACAATCGGTGCACCAGTTGCGCGCCACCATGGCGGTGCGGCCGATCCGGCGCGTGCACGCCTGGGATCCGGCGCCGGCCAACCTCCAATCGTTCGGCGAGATCGTGCGTGGACTGGGCCTGGAGTTTGTCGGTGAGCCCTATGTCGCCGGGGTCGCCGGCAATGCCGACATCCTCATCACCGTCACGCCTTCGCAGAAAGCGCTGGTGGAAAAGAGCTCGGTGCGGCCGGGCACCCACATCTCAGCGATGGGCGCCGACACCAAGGGCAAGCAGGAGCTCGACCCGCACCTGGTGGCAGGCTCCGCCATCTTCGTCGACGAGGCGGCCCAGTCGTTGAGCATCGGCGAATGCCAGCACGCCTTCGCGGCGGGCCTGATCGCCGGGACGGATATCCGGAGCACGCTGGGCGCAGTGGTCGCGGGGCTGGCGGCGGGGCGGCGTGATGCCTCGGAGATCACGCTGTTCGACGGCACGGGCGTCGCTCTGCAGGACCTCGTCGTCGCGGCCCTGGCGGTGAAACGCGCCGTCGAGCAAGGGCTGGGCACGCAAGCCGAGTACTGACGGCTGGGGCGTTCGACGGCCCCCCGCCCCAGCGCATCAATGCCGGCCGGTCGGCCGGGCGCGCGACTGCGAGTGGCGTGCTGAAAACGCGTCTTGACAGATAATCAAGTACTCAATAGATTTCTTGATTATGAACGACGAAGCCACCCATCGCGACTTCAAGAACCGCCTCTACGAGCAGTTTGCCCGTGTCGGCAAAGCCATCGCCAGCCCGGCGCGGATCGAGTTTCTCGAGCTCTTGGCGCAAGGCGAGCGGACGGTCGATTCCCTGGCGAAGGAAACGGGCCTGTCTCTCGCCAATGCCTCGCAGCACCTGATCGCGCTGCGCGAGGCGGGGCTCGTGCTCAGCCGCAAGGCCGGGCTTTCGGTGCACTACCGGCTGGCCGACCCGTCGGTCTTCGAATTGACGCGCGCGATGCGCATCGTGGCGGAACGCCGGCTGGCCGAGATCGACCGGCTCGTTGCCGAGCATTTCGTCGGTCGCGCCGACAGCGAAGCGGTCAGCTTCGAGGATCTGCTGGCCAAGGCGCGGTCGGGCGAGGTGGTCGTCCTCGATACGCGCCCGGCCCACGAATACGAGGCCGGCCACATCGAAGGGGCCGTCTCGGCACCGGTCGATGCGCTGCAGGCGCGACTGCGCACGCTGCCGAAATCCAAGGAATATGTCGCCTATTGCCGGGGGCCGTACTGCGTCTATGCCGACCAGGCGGTCGAGCTGCTCAGGGCCAATGGCCGGACGGCGCACCGACTCCAGGATGGCTATCCGGAGTGGAAGGCCGCCGGCCTTCCGGTCGAAACCGTCTAGAATAAATCCCCGGCACGGCCGGGCTGTAGAACAGGAGCGTTCGATGATCTTCAGGCCATTCTACTACTACGACACCGGCTGCGCGGCCTACCTCTTCGGCTGCGCCTCGCAGGCCAAATGCGCCGTCGTCGATGCCCAGGAGCGGGATATCGACGCCTATATCGCGTTCGCCGCCCAGAAGGGCATGGCGATCACCCACGTGATCGATACCCACGTCCATGCCGACCACGTTTCGGGCGGGCGCCTCCTGGCCGATCGCGTCGGGGCGGTCTATGCGCTGCACGAATCGGCTGAGGTGAGCTTCGCGTTCGAAAAGCTCCACGACGGCCAGGTGATCGAGCTGGGCAACACCACGGTCAAGGTGCTGCACACGCCCGGGCACAGCGAGGAGAGCATCAGCCTGCTCGTCACCGACCTCAGGCGCGGACCGGAGCCGTGGTTCGTCCTGACCGGCGACACCTTGTTTACCGGCTCGGTCGGCAGGCCGGACCTGCATTCGCGGGCCCGTGAATTCGCCGGCAAGCTGCATGCGAGCCTCCACGACAAGCTGATGACCCTGCCCGACGACATCGAGGTCTATCCAGGGCATTTCTCCGGTTCGGTCTGCGGCGTCGGGATGAGCGGCAAGCCCTCCAGCACGATCGGCTTCGAGAAGCGCTGGAACGCCCTACTGTCGAGGAGCCGCGACGAGTTCATCGACGCCATGTCGGAGGTGCCGCCCAAGCCCGCCGACATGGAGCGCATCCTCCGCCTCAACCGGGGTACGCTGGAAACCGCCGCATGAACGCTCCCGCCATCCGCCTCGGACTGCGCGAGAACGCCGCGCAGTTCAGCCTGCTGATCGTCGTCAACGCCTTCGTCGGCGCCATGGTCGGCATGGAGCGCACCATCCTGCCGGCCATCGCCGAAGAGGAGTTTCAGCTCGTCGCCCGCGCCGCGATCCTGAGCTTCATCCTGGTGTTCGGGGTGAGCAAGGCGCTGGCCAACTACGCCGCCGGCCGCTTCTCCGACCGCTTCGGCCGCAAGAGCATCCTGGTCGCCGGCTGGCTGATCGCCGTGCCGGTGCCGTTTCTCCTGATGTGGGCGCCGAGCTGGAACTGGATTCTCTTCGCCAACGTCCTGCTCGGCGTCAGCCAGGGCCTCACCTGGTCGACCACGGTGATCATGAAGATCGACCTGGTCGGACCGCGGAACCGCGGCCTTGCCATGGGCCTCAACGAATTCGCCGGCTATGTGGCGGTCGCGGCCGGCGCCTGGGCGACGGGCTGGATCGCGGCGCGATATGGCCTCAGGCCCGAGCCGTTCTACCTGGGGGTGGGGTTCGTCGCCGTCGGCCTTGCCCTCTCCGTTCTCGCGATCCGCGAGACCAAGCACTTCGCGGTGCATGAGGCGACCCTCGCGGGAGACGCCGTCAACGGCGCGGCGATGCCGACGCAGGCCGAAGTGTTCCGGCGCACGACGCTGACCGATCGCAACCTCTCCAGCATCAGCCAGGCCGGGCTCGTCAACAATCTCAACGACGGCATGGTCTGGGGCATCTTTCCGCTGTTCTTTGCGACAAAGGGCCTGCCGCTCGACCATATCGGCCTCCTCGCCGGGCTCTATCCGGCGACCTGGGCCTTTGCCCAATTGATCACCGGCGCCTGGTCCGACCGCATCGGCCGCAAATGGCTGATCGCGTCGGGCATGTGGGTGCAAGCCGCCGGCATCGCGGTGACCATCCTCGCCTCGGGCTTCGCCGGCTTTGCCGTCGGCGCCGTCCTTCTCGGGGTCGGCACTGCGATGGTCTATCCGACGCTGCTCGCCGCCATCGGCGATGTGGCGCAGCCGTCGTGGCGCGCCTCGGCCGTCGGCGTCTACCGCTTCTGGCGCGATCTCGGCTACGCCATCGGAGCGGTAATCGCCGGCGTCACCGCCGACGCCTTCGGCCTCGGCGGCGCGATGTGGGTCGTCGCCGCGCTGACCTTCGCGTCAGGGCTGGTGGTCAGCGCGAGGATGACGATCCGCTAAGGCCGGACCTAGCCTTCCGGCACCCACACGAGCATCGTTCCGGGGCCGCGGTTGTTCCACAGATAGTAGGGGATCGCCGTCAGCGTCGCCGGCTCGGTGCGCGGCGGGCTGGCGCGATAGAGGTGATCGAGCCAATCGTCCTCCTCGAGGCGGATGCCCTCAGCCTCCAGGGTCACGATGCCGTCGAACAAATCGGCGCGCGTTGCGGTCTTGAGGTCGGCGCGACGCGGCAGGCGATAGTCCTGGACGCGGTGGCCCGCATGGTCGGGATGCTCGAGGCAATAGACCAGCGGGCCGCGCTTCAGCGCCACCCGTCCGCTGTCGGCGCGGACGGCCGGGTGGGCATAGATGCGCTCCGCCGGCATCTCGAGCTCGAGCGTCACCGCGTCGCCGGCCTGCCAGGTCCTGTCGATCGTCAGATAGCCGTGCTCCAGCGTCATGGGGACGGCCGTGCCGTTGACCGCCGCAGACGCATCGCGGCACCAGCCGGGCACGCGCAGCTTGACGGCGAAGCGTGCCGGCCGCTCCGGATCGACGGCGATCTTGACGCTGCCGGACCAGGGATAGGAGCTGGTCTCGGTGAACTGCACGACCCCGGTTTCGAGGGTCACGGCGGTCGATATCCCACCATAGAGGTGAAACGCCACGGCATTGGCGCTGGCGGACAGGAAGTAGCCCCCGACCGACGCGACCAGCCGGCTGGCGTTCATGGTGCAGCACGGGCAATTGTGCCAGGCCCAGCGCGTATGCTGACCGTTGCTCTCGAGCGGATTGGAGTAGAAGTAATGCTCGCCGTCGCGGCTGAGGCCGGTCAGCGCGCCGTTGAAGAGCGCCTGCTCCAGCACGTCCGCGTACTTGCCGTCGAGATCGAGATGCAGCATCCGCTGGGCCCAGAAGATCAGCGCCACCGAGGCGCAGGTCTCGGCATAGGCGGTCTCGTTGGGCAGGTCGAAATCCTCGGTGAAGCCCTCATTGGCCGCCGCCGGGCCGAGGCCCGAAGTGATATAGATCTTGGTGGCGATCACATCCTTCCACAGCGTCTCGCAGGCCCGCTTCAACCCGCTGTCGTTCAACTCGGCGGCAAGGTCCGCCATGGCCGAGTACATGTACATGGCCCGCACCGCGTGCCCGACGACCTTGTCCTGTTCGCGCACCGGCTTGTGCGACTGCGAGTACTCGTAGGTCTTGGCCCAGTAGTCCCTCGGGTTCTCGCCGCGGGCGATCGCCTCGGCATCGAAATAGTGCGGCTGCGCGCCGCGCTGGTCGATGAAATACGCCGCCAGATCCAGATGCCGGCGGTCGCCGGTCAAATGGTAGAGCCGGATCAGCGCGAGTTCGATCTCCTGGTGCCCGCAATAGCCGTGCTTCTGGTTCGGACCGGGCCCGAAGGTTTCCCGCACCAGCGCGACATAACGCTCGAGAATATCGAGGTAGCGCCGCCGCCCGGTGGCGAGAAAGTAGGCGATCGCGCCTTCCAGCATGTGCCCCAGATTGTAGAGCTCGTGATTGTCGCGCAGGTTGGTCCAGCGGTTCTGCGGCTCCCGGTCCAGATACCAGCAATTGAGATAGCCGTCGGGCGCCTGGGCTTTTTCCAGATCGTCGATGATCGCCTCGATCTTGGCCTCGATGTCGGCGTTCCGGCGATGCGAGAGCGCATAGCTCGCCGCTTCGATCCATTTGCCGACGTCGGAATCCCAGAACACCTGGACCGTGAAGCCGTGATCGTTGGGCGGATTGCGCAGCGGCGGCGGCGGATCGGGCAGCTCAAGGGATTCGAGGATGCCATGCTCGCCGAGCTTGGCATGCTGCGAGGGGATCGTCCTGGTCAGCACGGTGTCGAGGCGCTCGCGCCAGAACTGGCCATCGAGGCGCACCCCGGCGAACCCTATCGGGCGAAACTCACTCATCCGGATTTCCTTTCATGCACTGCATTGCTGTGGCGCCTGGCGCCTTTGTCCTTGTCGTCGGGCTGCGACGAGCCCCGCACCTGCAACGTGCAGGGCAGCCGCCGGAGGCCGCTGATGCGCTTGCCAGCGATCATGGCGAGCAGACTCTCGCCGGCCTCGAGCCCCATCGCCCGCAGATTCATGTCGACGCTCGACAGCGGCGGCCGGCTGGCGGCGGTCATGACCTCCCAGTTGTCGAAACCGACGATGGCGACGTCGCGCGGGACATCGATGCCACGTTCGCGCAGCGCATCGGCGGCGCCGCGGGCGATCTGGTCGTTGCCGCAAAACAGTGCGTCCGGGTGTTCGCGGCCCGCCGCGAACAGCGTTCCAACGGCGTCGCGTCCCCAGGCTTCCGACCAGGCGCCCGGCAGGTAATAGTCGGGCCGGGCCGGCAGACCCGAGGCCGCCAGCGTCCTCGCATAGCCGCTGCGGCGCAGCCGCACGGCGTCGAACCGCTCCGGCCCGGTGATGTGGGCGATGCGTGTACGGCCGAGGCCGACGAGATGGGAAACCGCCAGCACGGCGCCGCCTTCGTCGTCCGGCACCAGCGACAAGGCGTCCGGATCGTCGGCCTGCGAGTAGACATAGACCACCGGCAGGCCGTGGGCGAACGGACCGATGGGCGGGCGCTTGTCGGCGCGGCGGGCCGTCACCACGAGCCCATCGATGCGCTTGCCCATCAACTGGTCGAGGTGCTGGCGCTCACGCGCCGGATCGTCGGTGGCGTTGCACATGAACACGGCAATGCCCTGATCGGCCAACCGCTCCTCCAGCGCCTCGACGATGGGGAAGCTGAAGCGGCCAAAACTGTCATTGGTGATGATGCCCACCGTCATCGACTTCGAGCGGTGCAGGCTCTGGGCCAGGTCGTTCGGCCGGTAGCCGATCTGGCGGGCCACCTGGATCACCTTGTCGCGGGTCTCCTGCCGCAGCCGGCCATTGGCGTTGAGCGCCTTGGATGCGGTGCCGATCGAAACCTCGGCGAGGCGGGCCACGTCGCGGATGGTTGGGGCGACCCGCTGGCCCGGGCCCCGATCGTCCGTTGCACTCATTTGACCGCACCGCTCAGCAGGCCGGCGACGTAGTATTTCTGCAGCAGCAGATAGACGGCGATGCAGGGAATGACCGAGATGGTGACGCCGGCCTGCAGCATGCCCCAGTCGGTGCCGCCGATGCTGGTCTGGGTGCGGGCCGCCGAGAGGATCAGTGGCAGGGTGAAGGTGTCCTGCCGGTTCATCATCACGAGCGCGCCCAGAAACTCGTTCCACGAGGTGATGAACGCGAACAGCGCCACCGTCACCATCGCCGGGACCACCGAGGGCAGGTAAATCAGCACCAGCGCCTGCAGCGAATTGGCGCCATCGACGACCGCCGCCTCCTCGAGATCCTTGGGCACCGCCTCGAAGCTGTTGCGCATGACGTAGAGGCTGAACGGCAGCTGGATCGCGGTGTGGATGATGGCGAGCCCGAGCACCGAATTGGTGAGCTTGAGCTGCGCGAACATCAGAAAGATCGGGGTCAGCAGCGCCTGGTACGGGATGATCAGCGCCAGCAGCAGGAAGACGAACAGCGCCTCCTTGCCCGGTAGCGGGAACCGCGCCAGCGCGTAGCCGGCGGTCACCGTCAGACCAAGCGTCAGGGCGATGGCGATGGCCGCCGTCGCCAGCGAATTGCCGACATAGACCTGGAGCCCCGCCTGATAGTCCCAGAGCCGCACATAGCTGTCGACCGAAAGCCCGTGTGGATAGTAGGTGGGCGGCACCGCAGCCGCTTCCGTCGTCGATTTCAGCGACGCCAGGACCGATGCGACGAGCGGCAGCAGCATGACCACGCAGATCACGATCAGCAGCGCGCCGACGAGATATTTGGCCCGGCTCGCCCACAGTGTGGCGATGAGGTTCCGGGGCCGGGTTTCGGCGCGCATGGCGATGGACAGGTCGGCGCTCATGCGTGGCTCCGCCGGCTGAGGACGAGTTGCAGCAGGGTGAACAGCAGGATGATCCCGGCAAGGATCAGCGACAGCGCCGCGCCATAGCCGAGCTTCAGGTAGGGGAAGGAGTTGAGATAGACGTAGAACACCGAGGTCGCCGTGAGGTTCTGCGGCTGTCCCGCGGTCATGATGTAGAACTGATCGAAGGCGAGCAGCGAGCCGATCACCGAGACCAGCGTCACCAGCAGCACGGTGCGCAGCGTCAGCGGCAGGGTGATCCGCGTCATCCGCTGCCAGGGCGACGCGCCGTCGACCAGCGCCGCTTCGGTGACCTCGCTCGGAATGCCCTGGATCGCCGCAACGAACAGCAGCATGCCGAAGCCGATGACCTTCCAGATGACCGAGACGATGATCGCCCAGTTGGAGATGTCGGCGTTGACGCCAAGCCAGAACACCGGCTTGTGCAGCAGCCCGAGGTCGAACAGGAGCTTGTTGATGAGGCCGTAATCGGTCGAGAACAGCCAGTACCAGAGCAGGCTGGAGGCGCCGAGTCCGATCACCACCGGAATGAAGATCACCGCCCGTGCAAAGCGCCGGAGCGGCGTGTTGGCCGCGACCAGCAGGGCCAGGGCGTAACCGCCGATCATCAGGATGGGCGTAATCAGAACGGTGTATTTGAGCGTGAACTGCAGCGACGTCCAGAACTGCTTGTCGGCGAAGGCCTTGGTGTAGTTGGCGGTACCGACGAATTTGGGCGGGGTGATCAGCGACCAGGAATTGAACGAGACCCAGATCATCTGGCCGAATGGATAGGCGGTGAACAGCAGCACGAACAGCAGGGCGGGCGCTACGTAGAGAAGGCCAAGAAATCTGCCGCGTGCGTTGTTATACATTGTTTGTCTCGATCGGTTTGCCGCAGGGGCACCGGGGGTGATCGCGCGCCGCCTGATGAGAAGCCGTGACAGGCTGGGAACCAGTATGCCACGGCTTCTCGCCGCCCGGGAGGACGGAAGTCAGGCGACTACTCGGCGGCGATCGCCTTCATCTGCGCCTTGCCGTCGGCGATGATCTGGTCGATCGGATCGTCGGAGTAGTAGACCCGCTGCAGCATCTGCAGCCACGGGCCCTGGGGCGAGTTGATGAGCTCGAAGAACTTGAGCGTGTAGGGCGTACGCGCCACGTCGAGCGCTTCAGCCATCTTCTGCACCCGCGGATCGGCCTCGAAGTACTTGTTCTTGGCCATGTCTGCACGGGTCGTCAGGTTCATGAGCTTGGCGTAGCTCTCGACCTGCACATTGTCGGACAGGATGAACTTCATGAAGTCCACGGCGTCCTTGACGTGCTTGCTGCCCTTGGGGATGGTCACGATATCGCCGCCGGCGAAGGAGGCGACTTTGCCCTTCTCGAGGCCGGGCAGGAAGGTGATGCCGACATTACCGTCGAACAGCGCGGCGTTCTGCTCCTTGAGCAGGAACAGGTTGAAGTTGCCGGTGCCCATGATGCCGACCTTGCCCGAGCCGAACTGGAGGTGGAACGTCTCACCGTTCT
This sequence comes from Devosia nanyangense, assembly GCA_016213505.1. Classification (GTDB taxonomy): domain Bacteria; phylum Pseudomonadota; class Alphaproteobacteria; order Rhizobiales; family Devosiaceae; genus Devosia_A; species Devosia_A nanyangense. The sequence continues at coordinate 19,027 of JACRAF010000036.1, read as the reverse complement.
CGGCCTGGTTGGCCGGGTTGATCAGGCCTTCCTTGTGCATCATGCGGGCCCACTCGAGGACCTTGACAAGGTTGTCGCCGGTGAGCGGTTCGTCAGCGGCATCCTTGGGCTCGATGGTGCCGCCCGAGGCCCAGATCAGCGGGCCGAAGGTGAAGATGTTGCAGCCCGCGCAGTTGCCGGCGAGGTAGTAGCCGTAATTGCCGTCGCCAAGCGCGGTGATCTTGGCCGCCATGTCGTGGATGTCCTGCAGGCTGGCCGGACCGACTTCGGGGTCGAGCCCCGCCTGCTTGAACAGAAGCTTGTTCCAGAACAACACCGACACGTCGGCGTAGAGCGGAACCCCGTAGAGGCGATCCTTGTAGGTCGCGACCTGGATATGTCCCGGGCTCGCGGTCTTCAGCGTCGGGTCGTCCTTGAAGTAGTCCGTCACGTCCTCGAGCTGGCCGGCATCCTCGAATTGCGGGCCGTAGATCAGGTCCATGCCCATAAGGTCGGGCACCTCACCAGAGGCGATGGCCTGGGCAATCTTGGGCACCATTTCCGAGTGCGGGATGTAGGTGAGCACGATCTTCCGATCGGGATTGGCTTCGTTCCAGGCACGAACGAGTTCGTCCACCATGGAGGCGTTGCCGCCCGAGCGCTCCCACATCTGCAGATCTTCGGCGACTGCGCCGAGCGGCATTGCAACAAGCAGCGCAGCCAGCGCCACCGTAATCAACTTCGGCAATCTCATAGGTTCCTCCCCTGTTGCCAACGACAAGGCTTGCGCGCCTCGCCGGGGAAAAGGTTTTCCCACCCCGAGGCCGACCGCCGGATTTCGACGGCGCCTCAAATTTGGGAAAAGCTTTTCCTGCCTAACTAATCACACTATTGCTGCTCTTGGCAATCGCTGTGGAAGAGACGGCTGGGGAATTTTTCCTTCGGCCCCTCCGGGTGGTCGCGCGGGAGGTTACCGAGCGGTGGCCGGAGCGCTCGAGGCGCCCCGGCCGAAGGGTCAGAAGAAGCCGAGCTTCTTGGGGGCGTAGGAGACCAGCATATTCTTGGTCTGCTGGTAGTGGTCGAGCATCATCGAGTGGTTCTCGCGGCCGATGCCGGACTGCTTGTAGCCGCCGAACGCCGCGTGCGCCGGATAGGCGTGGTAGCAATTGGTCCACACCCGCCCGGCCTGGATGCCACGGCCGAAGCGATAAGCGCGGTTGGCATCGCGGGTCCACACGCCGGCGCCGAGGCCGTAGAGCGTGTCGTTGGCGATTGCGAGCGCTTCCTCCTCGGTCTTGAAGGTGGTCACCGAGACCACCGGCCCGAAGATTTCCTCCTGGAAGATGCGCATACCGTTGTGGCCCTTGAACACCGTCGGCTGCACATAATAGCCCCCGGCCAGATCGCCCTCGAGCACATTGCGCGCGCCGCCGGTGAGCAGTTCCGCGCCCTCGCGTTTGCCGATATCGATGTAGTAGAGGATCTTTTCGAGCTGCTCGCTCGACGCCTGGGCGCCCAGCATGGTGGCGGTGTCCAGCGGGCTGCCCTGGACGATGGCCTTAACCCGCTGAAGCGCGCGCTCCATGAACTTGTCGTAGATCTTCTCGTCGATCAGGGCGCGGCTTGGGCATGTGCACACTTCACCCTGGTTGAGGGCGAACATGACGAAGCCCTCGATCGCTTTGTCGAAGAAGTCGTCGTCCTCGGCGGTGACATCGGCAAAAAAGATGTTGGGCGATTTGCCGCCCAGCTCCAGCGTCACCGGAACGAGGTTCTGGCTGGCGTATTGCATGATCAGCCGGCCGGTCGTGGTCTCGCCGGTGAAGGCGATCTTGGCGATGCGGTTGGACGAGGCCAGCGGCTTGCCGGCTTCGAGGCCGAAGCCGTTGACGATGTTGAGGACCCCCGGCGGCAGCAGGTCGCCGACGAGTTCGGCCCAGAGCAGGATCGACGCCGGCGTCTGCTCGGCCGGTTTCAACACCACGCAATTGCCGGCGGCAAGAGCGGGAGCGAGTTTCCATACCGCCATCAGGATCGGGAAATTCCACGGGATGATCTGGCCGACGACGCCGAGCGGCTCGTGGAAATGGTAGGCGATGGTGTCGTGGTCGATCTCGGAAATGGAGCCTTCCTGGGCCCGGATGGCGCCGGCGAAATAGCGGAAATGGTCGATGGCCAGCGGCATGTCGGCGGCCGTCGTCTCGCGGATCGGCTTGCCGTTGTCCCAGGTCTCGGCGAGCGCCAGGAGGTCGAGATTTTCCTCCATGCGGTCGGCGATCTTGTTGAGGATGATGGCGCGCTCGGTGGCGCTGGTCCTGCCCCAGGCGTCTTTGGCCTTGTGGGCGGCATCGAGGGCGCGCTCGACGTCGGCCTCCTGCGAGCGGGCGATGGCGCAGATCACTTTGCCGTTGATCGGCGAGGTGTTGTCGAAGGTGCGGCCGTCGAGCGCGTCGACCCATTCGCCGCCGACATAGTTGCCGTATTTGGCCTTGAACGGGCTGCGGGTTCTGTAGTCGAGAAATGCGGGCTTGTTCATGGGTTCCTCCCCGGTTGAATGAGAAGTCCCAGTGCAACGGCCATGCCAGACCCCGCGTCCGGCCGACGTCGATCCGCCAGCTCCGCCGGCAAGTGGCTGCGATGATTGAGAAAGAATTGCCGGCAGGGCGAAGTCGCGGCGCCCGCTGGACTTGATCCAGATCAAGGTGCCAGACTGTGCGCAACGCACGGTGGTGGGCAATCGCCACAGGTGTTGCAGAATGCCACACTCGGAGGAGGGGCCAATGCAGGAGCGTGCCGAAGACGAGATCCTGGCGGCTGCCCGCCGGGGCTTCATCGACAATGGCGGCGTGCCCGACGGGCTAATCTCGGAGCCCATTTTGCGCTCATGGCAGCGCTGTGTGGCGCAAGGTCTCGACATGACCCGCCCGTCGCCGCATGAGCCGATGGACGGTAGCGCCCTGCGTGATCTGCAGGAGCGCAACGACCGCTTGCGGGCGCTGAGCCGGCCGGAGCTGGCGGGGCTCAGGGCCGAAGCCAAGCTTACCGACAGTATCGTCATCCTGACCGATCCGTCCGGGCTGGTGCTCGATACGGCGGGCGCCGCGGAGTTCGCCGACCAGGCGTCGCGCGTCGCATTGCGGCCGGGCGTTGCCTGGAGCGAGGCCTCCACCGGCACCAATGCAATCGGCACGGCGCTTGTCGAACGCCGTCCTATCGAGGTGTTGGGTGCCGAACATTTCTTCGAACCCAACCGCATGCTGTCCTGCGCCGCCTCACCGATCTTCGATCCGCAGGGGCGGCTCGCCGGCGTGCTCGACATGTCGAACCATGCCTCGATCCGGCACCTGCATGCGCTGGGACTGGTCCGGCTCGCGGCCGAGCAGATCGAACACCGCTTCTTTGCCCACGGCTTCGAGCACTGCCGGCTGGTGCGCTTCCACCGGGCCGAGGACTATCTGGGCACGGCGCGCGAGGCGGTTCTGGTCTTCGACGGCGACACGCTGGTGGCGGGCAACCGGCGCGCGCTGCGCCTCCTCGGGCTCGACTGGCGGGCGATCGGCAGCAAATCCCTGCCGGACCTCTTTGTCGAGCTGCACGAGGGCGGCGACCGCCAGCGGCTGCGGACGCGCGCCGGGGAAGCTTTCTTCGGCGAGATCACCGAGCCGCGAGCCGGAAAGCCGGCGGCGCGCCCTGTCGCGGCGCGGATTGCTGCCGGCGATATCGAGCCGGTCTACGAGCCGGAGGTCCGCGACCAGCTGGCACGCGGGGTGCGGCTGGTCGATGCCGATATCCCGCTCCTGATCCAGGGGGAAACCGGCACCGGCAAGGAAGTGTTCGCCCGCCATCTGCATGCGCTGAGTTCGCGCAGCAAGAAGCCGCTCGTCGCCGTCAACTGCGCGGCGCTGCCCGAGGCGCTGATCGAGGCGGAACTCTTCGGCTACGAAGAAGGCGCCTTCACTGGCGCCACCCGCGGCGGCCGCAAGGGCCTCCTCGAGCAGGCCGCGGGCGGGGTGTTGTTTCTCGACGAGATCGGCGACATGCCGCTGACGCTGCAAAGCCGGCTGCTGCGGGTGCTGCAGGACAAGGGCGTCACCCCGCTCGGCGCCGGCAAGGTGCGGACGATCGACTTTGCGCTGATCTGCGCCACGCACCAGCCGCTTAAGCAGCTGATCGACAGCGGGCGCTTCCGGGCCGACCTCTATTTCCGTATCGCCCAGTACAAGATCGAACTCGAACCGGTCCGCGCCAGCGCCGATCCGGCGGCGGTGATCAGCGCGATCTGGACGCGGCTCGGTGGCGACGCCGCCGGCATTCCGCTCTCACCCGAGGCTCTCGATACGCTGGCGCGCTACCGCTGGCCGGGCAATTTCCGGCAGCTGGTCGGCACTCTCAGGGCCGCCCTGGCGCTGGCGCCACCCGGCAGGCCGCTCGCCGTGTCCGACCTGCCCGGCGATCTTGCCGATGACGGCGAAGCGGGGCCGGCGGCGATCCGGACGCTGTCGTCCGACGCCACGTTGCGCGACGTCACCGAGGCGACGATGCTGGCGGCGCTGGCCGCCGCGGACGGCAACGTGTCGCGTGCGGCCCGCCAACTGGGCGTCGACCGCTCGACCTTCTACCGGCGCATCATCCGTCCGACCAAACTGCAGGGCTGAGCGGCGGCGGCCGCTCCCGATCCGGATCGGGACGTTCGATCATCGGCGCCAATTCACAACCGCGTCAGGATGAAGTCGACGCGTTCAAGTGGCGCTATCGGGGGGACCGCCTCAACCGGAAACCCGAGGTCCCGATAGACCTCGCCCAAAAGCCCGTGAATGCGCTTCTGTGCGGCCTCGTCCTCGGTCCGCGCGTAGTCTTTGGCGAGGGGCAGCAGATCGAGCAGGAAGACCTTGCGGTACGAGGCTGACGGGATCGCCTGGAGCAGCGTTTCATCAGGCGTGAGGTCCAGGAAGCGATAGTAGGCGAGCGCGTCGGGGAGCGCCCGATCGAGAAAGCACAGCTCCTCCGGATCGAGGGCCTGCTCCTGCGCGATCTGCATCGCCGTCACGCGCCGCTGGAACTCCTGCTGATTGGCGCGGATTTCTTCCACCGTCCGGCCGATCACGCGCTGCGTATCGATATAGTGGCGCGCGTGTTCGACGGTGGTCTTGTACCCCCGCGCGCCAAGCAGATTGACGGTCGTTGTCTTGCCCGAACTCGGACCGCCGGTGATCACGTACCAGTTCGTCATACGAGCAGTGTAGCGCCGCCTGCTCCGTGAGCAATGATGCGGCTTGACGGAGATCAATCGGTGCATGCCGCGTCGCAGATACGCTTGTCGCGATATCCGGGAGAGGAGGATGCACCTATGACCGAGTATCCCGCCTTTGCCGAGGCGCGGGGCACCGTCGATGCCCCCCCTGTGGTGGTGTTCGACTTCCTCGACGATCAGGCCAATCTCTCGGCGCATATGAGCCGATCGTCCGGCATGATGCTCGGCTCGAGCATGACCATCCGCATGGAGCCCGATCACACGCGTCGCGTCGGCTCGGCCTTCGGATTCACCGGGAGCATCTTCGGTATCCCGCTCGCGGTCGACGAGGTGGTGACGGGCCGCGTGCCCCCCCGCGAGAAGACGTGGGAGACCACAGCGGAGCCACAGCTGTGGGTCATCGGTCGCTACCAGATGGGATTCGAACTCGCACCGGAGGGGCAGCGATCGAGCCTCACGGTCCATATTCGCTACGCCCTTCCTGCGCGGGGCTTTCAGCGGCTGCCCGGCCGGATGCTGGGTCGGACCTACGCCAAATGGTGCACGCGCCAGATGGTGAGCGACGCGCAGAAGCACTTCAGCCGGCAACCCGGACATCTCCCGACGCCGGCGCCGCTCTAGGATCGGCGCACGTTCCGCCGGCCTGCTCGGCGCACGAAGAATTTACCTGCGCCGGGATCGCCGCCTGTTAGAGCATCGGACGCAACCGCCGCGCGGATTTCTCGTTTGATCCGCGTCAAATCTGCGCGGGTGTGATCATTGCAGACTGAATGGCATGAACCGGGCAGGCCACATTGTTCGAGCAGTTGCGACGGCGATCGTGCTCGGCGTTATGTTCGTCATTGCGCTCGCGTCGCTGGCATCAGCTGCGCCGCCGCGCGACGTCTGGCCGGCGGACGTTTACTACGCGCATGTCGACGTCGCCTATGACGTACCGGGGCTCGATCCGTGCGCCAAGGCATCGTGCTCGCACGCGGATCGTCATGGCTGCTCGATGAACCCAGGCGGCAGCGGTTGCTGTCAGACCTCGGCCACGCAGCCCGCGCCGCTCCTCATCGCGACGATCGGCGTCACGGCGGCCGACTGGCTTCCCTCGACGTCCGACGCCATCGCGGGCTTTGACCCGCAAGTGGGCCGGCGGCCCCCGCGCATCGTCATCTGAACCGCGCGCGCGCCAGACGACCCTGGCGCCGAGACAGCTGCGCTTTCGTGCCCAGCGACCTGCTGCCGGGCCGATCCTCAACCCCATCGCAACCTCGACACTGCAACCACGGAGTTCCCTCCATGAACGCTCGCACAGTCTTCGCCGCGGCCTGCCTGGTCGCGCTTCTCGCCACCCCAGCGGCCGCACAGGACGCCCAAGCCACCGCCCCTGCAGCGGCGCAAGACGACGCCCACCATCCCGACACGGCAACGCCGGCGGCCGCGTCGACGGAGGAGCCCGCCCCGCCGTCGGGGACCGAGCCGGCGGTCACCTGTCCCACCGTGCCGTCGATGATGGACATGATGCAGATGATGCAAATGATGCAGAGCGGCGCCGCCAGCATGCCGCAGATGCAGATGATGAAAATGATGGAGATGATGAAAATGATGGAGATGATGACGAGCGTGCAGAGCGGCGCCGCCAGCATGCCGCAAATGCAAATGCAGATGATGACGATGATGCAGATGATGCAGATGCAGATGTCCATGATGCAGCAGTTGCAGGCCGAGCAGATGAAGGCCATGCCGCAGGGCGGGCGGATGCCATGATCGACATCGGCAAGAATCGGACACTGTCGCTGCTCGGCTCGGCGGTCGCTCTCAGTCTGGCGCTCATCGTTCTGTTCGTTCTGTGCGCCCTGGCGGAGCTTCTGACGCCCGGACTGCAGGCAACCCACGCATGGGTCGGCCTCTTCACGCTGTCCCCAGTCACCGCGCCGCAGGCCTGGCTGGAAGGCGTCTTCTTCAGCCTCGTTTTCGGCCTTCTGGTCGGATCGGTATTCGCGGCGGTGCACAACAGCATCGCCGCGCGCGGACTGTGACCGAGCAGGGGCGGCACCCGAGGGCTGCCCCGTTCTCCGACGGCACGGCGATCGAACCTTGCCGCACCACGCGTGGAACAACCAGAAACCCCACTCCCTGCCCGCAAACTCCCGACAAAGGAAAAACGCACCATGAAACGCCGCACTCTTCTTACTGGCCTGCTCGCGGGCACGGCCGCACTCTCGGCTCCAGCCGGATTGCGTCAGGTCCTCGCCGCTCAATCGGAGGCGCCCGCGCTGCTCCGGATCACTCGCCGGACCATCGAGGTCAACGGCAAGCCCGCCGGCGTCTTCGGATTGCAGCGGGCCGACGGCACGCCCGGCCTCCGGTTCGTGGCCGGCGAGCAGTTTCACGTGCTGCTGAAGAACGAGACCGCCGAGGCGACGCTCGTCCATTGGCACGGCCTCACTCCGCCGTGGGAAAGCGACGGTGTCCCCGACGCGCCGATGGCACTTCTGGCGGGCGGCGAAGAGCGGACCTATGCCTTCCCGGTCGGCCAGGCGGGAACGTTCTGGATGCATGCCCACACGCTGCAGGAGCAGCAATTGCTGGCGGCGCCGCTCATCGTCGAGAGCCCCGACGACGCCGCCGCGGACGAACAGCCGGTCGTCATCCTCCTCCACGACTTCTCGTTCAAGCCACCGGAGGAGCTCCTCGCTGGGCTGACCGGCGCGGCGTCGGGCGGCATGGCCGGTATGGACATGGGCGGAATGAACATGGAGGGGACGGACATGGGCGGCATGGACATGTCCAGCGAGGGGATGGCCATGGACCTCAACGACATCGAGTATGACGCGTACCTCGCCAACGACCGGACTCTCGATGATCCGGAAGTGGTCGCGGTCGAGCGCGGCGGACGCGTTCGGCTTCGCATCATCAATGGCGCCACGGCGACGGCGTTCACCATCGATCTGGGCGGGCTCGACGGCGAGCTGATCGCGGTCGACGGACAGGATGTCGTGCCCTCGCGCGGGACGCGTTTCCCGATTTCGATGGGGCAGCGGCTCGACCTGCGCGTGCAATTGCCGAGCGAGGCGGGGACCTTCCCGGTGCTCGCCCTGCGCGAAGGGGCGCCGCAGCGTACTGGAATCATCTTACAAACCGGCGGGGCATCCCTGGCGAAGGTCGCGACCGAAGGGGCCTCGGCCGGCCCGGTGCTCGATCTCACCCTCGAGGCGAGCCTGCGGGCGATCAGCCCCCTTGCCGTCCGGACCCCAACCTCGCAGTTCGCCGTCGCCCTCGTCGGCGACATGACGGCCTACCTCTGGGGTCTCCAGGCGGACCGCCCCCTGCTGGTCGACCGCGGCGATCGCGTCGAGGTCACGATGACCAACAACACGATGATGGCGCACCCGATGCACCTGCACGGGCACCATTTCCAGGTGGTCGCCATCGACGGCCAGCGGATTGAGGGCGCGGTGCGCGACACCGTTCTGCTGCCGCCGATGCGGTCGGTGACGATTGCGGTCGATGCCGGCAATCCCGGCCAGTGGGCTTTCCACTGCCATCACCTCTACCACATGGCGTCCGGCATGATGTCGACGTTCGGCTACCGAACGTAGAGACCATCCGAGCCGGCTATTCCGCGTGCTGTCATCACAGTCACAAACGTGAAAGTCCGACGATGAGAAACGCGACCTTCGAAGTACGGGACCTCTTGAGCATTCTCGACTTCACCGCGGTGGAGCGCCGCCTGTCGTCCCTCCCCGGCGTCACGGCCGTCGCCATGAATGCCGGCTCCTCGACCGCCTCCATCTCGTTTGATGACGCGGTGATCAGCGAGGCGCAGCTTGCCAGCGCGATCGAAGCTTGCGGCTTCCATTGCCGGGGCGAGGTCGTGCCGCGGCATGTGTGCGTTCCAGACAGCACCATCGCGCCACCGCGACAAGGCGCGCCGGGCCTGCATGCACATGACGGCGCCGGCGGCCACCATCATGAGGGTCACGAGCGCGCGACACACGCGGCGGCGGCGAAGGCCGTGCCGGCTCCACATGATGCGATGGCGCACGAGATGGGGCATGGCGCCGGAGCTGACATGCAGGACATGGTCCGCGACATGCGAAACCGCTTTCTGGTGAGCCTGGTGTTCACCATCCCGATCTTCGCCATGTCGCCGATGGGACTCCCCATTCCCATGCTGCGTCTTCCGTTTGGCCTGAGCGAAGACCTCGCCATGTTCTTTCTCGCCAGCGCGGCCATTCTCTATCCCGTCTGGCCTTTCCTCGTCGCGGCCTGGCGGGCACTTCGCAATGGGGTGCTGAACATGGCGGTGCTCGTCGTGCTCAGCGTGGGCACGGGATATCTATTCAGCGTCGGCGCCACGTTCCTGTTTGATGGCACGCAGTTCTACGAGGCGGCGAGCGTCCTCCTCGTCTTCATCCTGCTCGGCCATTGGCTCGAGATGCGCGCACGGGCAGGCGCCTCTGCCGCTATTCGGACGCTTCTCGATCTTGCCCCGCCAAAGGCGATGGTCGTCAGAGACGGCGCCGAGGTCGAGGTGGCGACAGCCGACGTTCGGCTCGGCGATATCGTCGTCCTCAGGCCCGGCAACAAACTGCCGGTCGACGGCGAAGTCACCGAGGGTGAATCGACGATCGACGAGTCGATGCTCACCGGCGAGTCGATGCCGGTCACCAAGCGGGTCGGCGACGCTGTGATCGGCGCCACGATCAACAAGAGCGGCACGCTCCGCTACCGATCGACCAAGGTCGGGGCCGACACGGCGCTCGCCCAGATCGTCAAACTCGTCCAGGAGGCGCAAAACTCCAAGGCGCCCGCGCAGCTGCTCGCCGATCGCGCGTCGCAATGGCTGGTGCTCGCGGCCATCCTGATCGGCCTTGCGACGTTCGCCGTGTGGTTCTGGTGGCTCGGACAGCCGCTTCTGTTTGCGATGACGCTCACCATCACCGTGTTCGTGATCGCCTGTCCCGACGCACTCGGGCTCGCGACGCCGATGGCGGTCATGGTGGGCACCGGGCTCGGTGCCGCAAACGGCATCCTGTTCAAGAACGCCGCCGCGCTCGAAGAGGCGACGAAGTTGACGGTCATGGTCTTCGACAAGACGGGCACGCTCACCATGGGTCAGCCGCAGGTGCTCGAGGTCGCGCCGGCCCCCGGCGTGTCGGTCGACGACGTGCTGCGGGCGGCGGCGGCGGTCGACCAGGGATCCGACCATCCGCTCGCTCTGGCCATCGTTGAGCGCGCCCGCGGCCTGACGCTCCCGGCCGTCTCGGAGTTCCTCAATCTCGAAGGCCGGGGCGCCAGCGCGAGCGCGGGAGGCAGCATCCTTCTGGTCGGCAACCGTCGCCTGATGGACGAGGCCCATGTCGACCTCGGGGCATTGCAGACACGGGCCGAGGCGCTCAAGGGCGAAGGCCGGACCGTGATCCACGTGGCGCGCGGCGAAACGTTGCTCGGACTCATCGCCATCGCCGACGCTCCCCGCCCCACTGCAGCGCCAACCATCGCCAAACTCCATGAGCAGGGCGTGCGGGTGGCCATGCTCACGGGAGACAACGCCGGGACCGCCGCGCGGATCGCCGGGCAACTGGGGATCGATATCGTCCTCGCCGATGTCCTGCCGGGCCAGAAGGCGGGGAAGATCAAGGAACTCCAGGCGCAAGGACACAAGGTCGGAATGGTTGGCGACGGGGTGAATGATGCCCCCGCGCTCACCCAGGCCGACGTTGGCTTCGCCATCGGCGCGGGGACCGACGTCGCCATCGAGAGTGCCGACATCGTGCTGATGAAGAGCGACCCCTACGATGTCGTCGGCGCCATGACCCTGTCGCGCGCCACCCTGCGGAAGATGCATCAGAACCTGTGGTGGGCGGTGGGCTACAACCTCATCGCGTTCCCGATTGCCGCCGGCGTGTTCTACCCGTTCCTGCTGAGCCCGGAACTTGCCGCTCTGGCGATGTCGGGCAGTTCGGCGCTGGTCGCGGTCAACGCGCTGCTCCTCAAGCGAACGAAGCTAGAGGGTATCCGGCATGTCGACACCGCCACGGCATCCGGTCGGGCATGACCGGTTTTGGGTGAGACGCGGGACAGACAAAAACCGTGTCATGCTCCGCCGGGAGCGGCCGAAAGGCTCGGAAGTATTGGCGCGCCCTAAGAGATTCGAACTCCTGACCCCCAGATTCGTAGTCTGGTGCTCTATCCAGCTGAGCTAAGGGCGCGCAGGCTTCGGAACGGCCGCGCGGGCGGCAGTGAAGCGGCGCCACCCATACACAGGGCATTGCGGATTGGCAAGCACGCGCCGCCGCTCAGGGCAGGCGGATCGAGCCGGGAAGCGCAATGTCGAAACGGGTACCAGGGTCGAGCGGGGTGTAGCTCAGCGTGCCGCCATGCGCCGTCACCAGTTCGCGCGCGATGGCGAGGCCGAGCCCGGTGCCGCCGGCCTTGGCCGAGCCCTCGAAGGCGACGAATAGGTTTTCCCGGGCCCGAGGCGGCAGGCCGGGGCCATTGTCCGAGACCGAGAGCGACAGCCCCGCCGGCGCCGAGGCAAACCCCACGGTCACCTCTGGCCTGGGCGGCTTTTCGGTCGCCGCCTCGAGCGCCTCGCGGGCATTGCGCATGAGGTTGACGAAGACCCGTGCCAGTTGCTCGGGGTCGGCCTTGATCGAGACGCCGTCGGGCACCTTGTTGGCAAAGGCGATATCGGGGTGGCGGACGAGCCCGGCATCGAGCGCCGATTCATCGACCAGGGCACGCAGGTCGACCGGCACGGGTTTTGGCGGCGTCGCGCTCTGGCGGCCGTAATCGAGCACCGACTGGGCAAAGCCGATGGCCTTGTCGATCGAGTGCACCAGTCGCGGCGCGAGGCGCTGGATCTTGGGGTCGTCGAGCGCCACCACCTGATCGGAGAGTAGCTGCGCCGAGGTCAGCGTGTTCCTCAGGTCGTGGTTGATCTTGGCGACGGCGAGCCCGAGATCGGCAAGATGCCGGCGCTGGCGCAGCATCGAGAAGATGTCGGTCTCCATCGCGGCGAGTTCGTTCTCGACGATGCCGATCTCGTCCTTGCGCCGGGTCGGGGCGATGATCAGAGCGGCGTTCTCGGGCGCCATGCGGTAGGCGACCATGTTCTCGGTCAGCCGCCGGATCGGCGCGATCAGCAGCCGGCTGACCAGCAGGTAGAGTACCCCGGCGGTCAGCACCGCCACCAAGAGCGAGATGAGGCCGATGGTCCACGAATAGCCGATGAGGTCGTCGCGAAGCGGGGTTTCCGACATCAGCACCTCGACCTCGGCGACCTCATCGCCACCGTCGCCATTGCCGACGATGCGCAGCGTGCGGTCGTCGCCATGGGCGAGGGTGTCGAGGGCGCCCATGATCAGGGTGGGATAGTCGTTCTGCCGCATATCGACCGTCACCGCCTCGCGCGGCATCGGTTTCTCCTCGAGCTCGATCAGCTGGCTCTGCCCGCCGCGGCGATAGACGATGGCGATGGCGCCGGCAGAATTGAGCAGCCGGTCCGTCAGCATGCGCGGCAGGTTCATCACGTCGGGCACGGCGTCGAGGACGCGCGCCGCGACGATGCCGATGCGCAGCCGATCATTGAGCCAGGCCTCGCGGTAATTGCCTGCCGAGGGCAGATAGATCACCACTTCGACCGCAAGAATCACGAGCGTGATCGTGGCGATGAGTTTGACGGAGAGCCCGGAAAACGGCCCGGGCATGGCGCGGGGCTCGCTGGTCATCTTCCACCACTCATACGGTATGGGCCCTAGGGCAACAAGCGGTTGAGCGCCAAGCGACGGGCGGTCCACAGGCTTTGCGGTGCGCCCGCGGCGGCTTGGTCGCCCAGGATGCGGGCCAGCTCGGCATAGCTCGGATGCGGAGCGGCAAGGGTGGCGAGCTTTGCAGCATCGAGGTTCTGCCCGATGGCGAGGGCAAACAGCGCCGCCAGCTCCGCCGCGCCGGCGCCGACGATACCGGCGCCAAGAATCCGCCCCGAGCGGGCGACGATGAGCTTGACAACGCCCATGCCCTCGCGGCCGGCACGGGCGAGGTCGTTCTCCGCGTAGCTCGCGCGCAGCACCGAAAAGCCAGTCTTGAAGCGCGACCGCGCCATCTGTTCGCTGAGCCCGATCTCGGCGATCTCGGGATCGGTGAGGGTGAGCCGCGGCACCGCCGCCGGCTCGTAGCGCGCCGGCTCGCCCAGCAGCGCCGCGCGGACCACGAGATCGGCCTCGAGCGCCGTCAGATGCGGCGCCGGGGCGTGGCCGGCGGCTTCGCCCACGGCATAGACTCTTGCGTTGGTGGTCCTCAGCGATGGCTTAAGCGCCAGCGCCCCCGGATCGGACTTGGAGCGGCCGATGCGCGCCGCATCGAGCCCGAGCTCCTCGAGATTGGCGAGCCGGCCGGAGGCGACGAGGACATGGGAGGCATCGAGGGTCAGCGGCTCGTCGCGGGCCCGCACAACAATGCCGATGCCCTGGCTGCGCGCCTGCACGGCAACGATCGCCGACTCCTCGAGCAGCACGACACCTTCGGCGCGCAGGCGCCGGAGCGCGATCTCGGCGAGCTCCGGATCGGATTGCGGCAGGACCCTCCCCGGCTCGACCACGGTGACCTCGCAGCCCAGCCGCCGGTAGCTCAGCGCCAACTCGAGCCCCATGGGCCCAGCACCGATGATCACCAAATGGGTGAGTTTGCGGGTGTTGTCGAAGATGGTCTCGGTGGTGAAATAGGGCACCGAGAACAGCCCCGGGACGTCCGGCATGATCGGCCGGGCGCCGGTGGCGATGACGAAGCGGCGGGCGTGGATCGTGGTGTCGCCGGCAGCGAGGGTCTTGGGGTCGGTGAAGGTGCCGACGGCCTTCACCAGCTCGATGCCGCGCGCCGCCAGTTTCGCCGCGCCGCTCTCGGGCGCGCCCCGTGCCAGAATTTCAGCGATGTGATCGCGCACCTTGCGGAAGCTGACCTTCGCCGGTTCGGCGAAGACGCCGAAGGGGGCGCCGCTGCGGCCCAGCGCCGCCCGCTCCGCTGCCGCCGCCAGGGCCCGCAGCGCCAGCGCCCCGGATTTGAGGCTGGCCCCGCCGGTGTCGCCCTGTTCGACAACGACGACGCTGGCGCCTAGCCGCCGGGCCGCGTCCGCCACAGCAAGGCCGGACGCGCCCGCGCCGATGACGCAGAGATCGGGGGTCAAAACCGTTGCCAAACCGGACCTTTAGTGCCGCAAAGGAAAGGAGCCGTTCCGCTTCTAGAGCACTTCACGTTCCGATGAAATCGGAACGAGTGCTCTATGTCCCTGATTTGTCGCGCTTCCGAACCGGAAAACCGCTTCGCACCTTTCCTGGAAGCGCCTCCGGAGCAATGGCCGCATAACGCCAGGAGCCGGGCTGCCAAAATGCCGCAGAACGCCCCAAAACCCGCCCGATTGTGCTGCGACAACGCCGTCGCCCGGTCGCGGCAGGTCTCGTTGACTTCAAAGGTTCAATTCCCTATAAGCCCGGCCAATCTGCCCCCGTGGCGGATCGGCCGTTTGGCTGGCTTTTCACGGCGCGGCATCATCTAGCGCAAGTTGTTACCCAAGAGGACCGCGCCCGGCGTGGTGTGAAACTATGAAGCGTACATTCCAGCCGAGCATCCTCGTGCGCACCCGCCGCCACGGCTTCAGGGCCCGCATGGCGACCAAGAACGGCCGCAAGATTCTCAATCTGCGCCGGGCTCTGGGCCGCAAGAAGCTCTCGGCCTAGGGGATTTGGGCCGCATGACGGCCGGGCCGCGGCGCAACGGAATCTCGAGACGCCTCACCAAGCGGGCGCAGTTCCTCAACGCCGCGCGCGGCGTCCGCGCCGGCCGTGCCGGCTTTTCGCTGCAGGCCATCGCCGTCGCCGATGCCGAGCCAGGCCTCGGCCTCACCGTCACCAACAAGACCGGCAATTCCCCCGAGCGCAACCGCATCAGGCGGCGTTTGCGTGCTGCCGCGAGGGCTTGCGGCGACGCCTTCCACGCCCAACATGACTACGTGCTTGTCGGCCGCCGCGAGGCGCTGACGCTTCCCTTCTCGCGCGTCGTCGCCGACCTTTCTTCCGCCATCGACAAAGTGCACGCCAAGGTGCGCGACCCCGGAACCCAACGACCATGAACGAAACCAACCGCAACATGATCCTCGCGATCGTCCTCAGCGTGGTGGTGCTGTTCGGATGGCAATTCTTCATCGCCGGCCCGCAGATGCAGCGGGCGCAGCAGCAGGCGGAAATCGCCGCGCAGCAGGCGGCCGCTGCCAATCCGGGTCTGGCGACGACCACGACGACGACCAACGCCGATGGCACGACCACCACGACGACTGCGGCAACGCCGACAACGGCAGCGGCGGGGACTTTCGCCGACCGCGCTGCGGCACTTGCCGCCTCGCCGCGCGTCGAGATCGAGACCGCCTCGCTCAAGGGCACGATCAACCTGACCGGCGGGCGGCTCGATGACCTGCAGCTCAAAAAGTACACCGAGACCCTCGCCGCCGACAGCGCCATCATCACGCTGCTGACGCCGTCGGGCGCACCCGGTGGCTATTATGTCGAGCAGGGCTGGGCGGCGGCGAGCGGCAGCACCGTCAAGCTCCCCGACGCGACCTCGCAATGGACCCTCGAGGGCGACGCATCGGCGCGGCTCACCGAGACGACGCCGGTCACCATCAAATGGGACAACGGCGCCGGGCTGACCTTCCGCCGCAGCTTTGCGGTTGATGCCGATTACCTGTTCACCGTCACCCAGAGCATCGAGAATGCGTCGGGCGGAGACGTGGCGCTGTTTCCCTATGCACGGGCGGTGCGCGAGGGCACGCCGGCGGTGCAGAACTTCTTCGTTCAGCACGAAGGGCCGGTCGGCGTCCTCGGCTCGAACAACCAGGTCGCGAAAAAGTACACGGACCTGCAGGGCGACAAGCAAATCCGCCTCGACAACACGACGGGCTGGCTCGGCTTCACCGACAAGTACTGGGCGACGGCGGTCATCGCCAATCCCGGCGAGGCGGTGAACGCGCAGTTCACCTACCTCAAGCCGAACAACCAGGACGAATACCAGACGAGCTTCGTCGGCACCAACCCCGTCACCGTCGCCAGCGGCGCCACCGCCGAGAACAAGAGCTACGTGTTTGCCGGCGCCAAGGAAGAGGCAGTGATCGCCTCGTACGAGACGCAATACCATTTCGACCGGCTCGAGCTCTTGATCGACTGGGGCTGGTTCTTCTTCCTCACCAAACCGATGTTCTACCTGATCCGCTTCCTTTACGGAATCATCGGCAATTTCGGTCTCGCCATGCTGGCGGTGACGG
The DNA here is from genome assembly GCA_016213505.1 of Devosia nanyangense. Lineage (GTDB taxonomy): Bacteria > Pseudomonadota > Alphaproteobacteria > Rhizobiales > Devosiaceae > Devosia_A > Devosia_A nanyangense. Next base: position 2,495 of record JACRAF010000036.1, on the reverse strand, counting down.
TGATCGTCAAGGGGCTGTTCTTCCCGCTCGCCAGCCGGTCCTACGCCTCGATGGCGGCGATGCGGCGCGTGCAGCCCGAGATGAAGACGATCCAGGACCGGTTCAAGGAAGACCGGCCGGCGCAGCAGCAGGCGATGATGGAGCTCTACAAGCGGGAGAAGATCAATCCGCTCTCGGGCTGCTGGCCGGTGCTGATCCAGATCCCGGTGTTCTTCTCGCTCTACACCGTCATCTTCATCAGCCTCGAGATGCGGCATGCGCCGTTCTTCGGCTGGATCCAGGACCTCGCGGCGCAGGATCCGACCAACATCTTCACGCTGTTCGGACTGCTGCCGATCGCCAACGAGACGTTGCTGGGGGTGCCGCTCATCGGCGGACTGCTGCATCTGGGCATCTGGCCGCTGATCATGGGCGTCACCATGTGGGTGCAGATGCGGCTCAATCCGCCGCCGCCGGATCCGACGCAGGCGATGATCTTCAACTGGATGCCGGTGGTGTTCACCTTCATGCTCGGGACGTTCCCGGCGGGCCTCGTGATCTACTGGAGCTGGAACAACTTCCTGTCCATCCTGCAGCAGTATTTCATCATGGCGCGGCACGGGGCCAAGGTCGATCTGTTCGGCAACATCCTCACCTCGCTTGGCCTCAGGAAGACCAAGCCCAGCGCCCCGTAACGCGGTGGACGGCATCACGGTCATCACCGGACCCCGCTCCGGCGCCGGCCACCTGTTCGCGCTGCTGCGCAATTTCGAGGCCGTCGCTCCCTGCGACGGCCTTTTTGCCGAGAGCGTTCAGGACGCGGCCGGCCGCATCGACCTTGCCGAACTCGAGGCGCGGGCCGAGCGCAAGACGCTGATCGTGCTCAAGGCGACCTCGGCGATGCCACGCGAGATGGTCGAGCGCGACCTGCTCGGGCGCAGCGGCATGCGCGCCATCTTCGTCGTCCGCCGGCAGATCGACGCCTATGTGTCGCTCGCCAAGGCCACGGCGTTCGACGCCTTCCGCGACACCGACCTCACGCCCGTCAAGGTCAAGCTCGAGGCCGCCCGCTTCGCCCGGTGGCTCGACCAGGAGGAGGCGTGGTACGCGCACTGGAAGAGCTGGCTCGAGAAGCGCTCTCTGCCGGTGCCGATCCTGCGCTACGAGACGCATCTGACGGTGCCGCCGGAATCGGTGCTGCGCCGCTTCGCGACGGCCGCAGCGCAACTGGGGATCACCCTCAAGGTACCCACGGCGTTGCCGTTTGCCGGCCTCGTCAAGCAGGACCGCGAGCGCGCGGCGGCACAGCGGGTCAAGAACTGGTCGGAATTTTCACGGGCGCTGACCGAACTCGGCATCGAGAAGCGGGCGTTCGGCTATCCGATCTAGGGGGTTCCCCCCGCCGCCCGCCCCCTCTATGACGGGGCCATGAGCGACCTCCCCATCATGCCCGACCTCGAAGCCGGACGGCTGCTGTTCGCGCGGCCCTTCGTGTTCGTCAAAGGCTGCGTCCGCATCGCCGACCTGCCGCCGACCGATCGGGTCGAGATTGCCTTTGCCGGCCGCTCCAATGTCGGCAAGTCGTCGCTGATCAATGCGCTGACTGGCACCCGCGACCTGGCCCGCACCTCCAACACCCCCGGTCGCACCCAGGAACTCAACATCTTCGAGGCGGCCGACGCGCCGCTCAGGATCGTCGACATGCCCGGCTACGGCTTTGCGCAGGCGCCCAAGCCCAAGGTCGACGCGTGGACCAAGCTGATCCATCAATACCTCACCGGCCGGCCGAACCTGCGCCGCGTCTACGTCCTGGTCGACGGCCGCCACGGGCCCAAGGCCAACGACCTTACGGTGATGAACGAGCTCGACAAGGGCGCCGTGAGCTACCAGGTGGTGCTGACCAAGGCCGACAAGCCCTCGGTCGCCGAACTCGAGGCGGCGGCCGCTGCCACGCGGGCGGCGATCGCCAAGCGCCCCGCCGCCCACCCCGAACTGATCACCTCCTCCTCCGAAACCAAATTCGGCATCGACGTGCTGCGGGCCGAGATCGCGGCGCTGGTGGCCGCAGGCTAAGCCTGCCGCAGGAACGCCCCGAGATAGCCCGCCATTTCGCGGCTGTCGGAAGGGCGCGACACCGAGGCCAGCGCGGTGTCGATCACCTGGTCCGGCGCCTTGCCGCGGCGGAGTTCGGCGAGCGCGATCGTGTAGTCGTCGGTGAACTCCGGGTGCGGCTGGAGGCTCAACGCCGCGCCGTTGCGGTAGATCAGCCCGGCATTGGGGGTGAAGTCGGAAGCGAGGAACGTCTCGGCCTCGGCCGGCGCGACCAGCACCTGGTCCTGATGCGAACAGGCGATGGCGAACGCCGGCAGGTCGCCGCCGATATGCGCCGGCCGCGTCGTCACCGCATAGACATGGCGGCCGAGGCCCCAGCCCTTGTCGGACTTGCGCACATCGCCGCCCATTGCATCGGCCATGATCTGGTGGCCGACGCAGATGCCGACCATCGGGGTTTTCGC
>JACRAF010000001.1 GCA_016213505.1 Devosia nanyangense | reverse complement strand
GCCCCGTATTCAGATTCATCACGAGGGTGGCGCCGCCGGGCTTTGTCTGGACAACGGCGAACCTCCTGTCCAGGAAGAGCCGCAAGTACAATCAAGAGGGCAATATAGTGGAGGAGCGCCTGAGGGCCTCGCCTAGCAAAAACATTTCGGAGGCGCCCAGCGCTCTCCGTCCGTGGCCCCCTCTTGGCCACGGCAAGCCAAACCCGGAGGACCGTCGTCCGTCCGGCCCTTCCGTTTGCCTCAAATTCGGCCCGCCAGGACGCGAGATTTCCGCCTCGATCCATGCCGCCCGTACCATCTGCGACGATACCGGGCAAAACCCTTGAAAATCGGCCAAAAAATGCCATTTCTCTTGGGCAGAACTCCCCAATGATCTAGACCGTCCTGAACGGTTTTCGACCCTGATTCGGAGCCTCATTGAACACGCCCGCACCTATCCCCGCCGCAGAGCCAGATCCCGACGAATATGGCGCCGATTCCATCAAGGTGCTGAAGGGCCTCGATGCGGTCCGCAAGCGCCCTGGCATGTATATCGGCGACACCGATGACGGCTCGGGCCTGCACCACATGGTCTACGAGGTCGTCGACAACGCCATCGACGAGGCGCTGGCCGGCCACGCCGACCTGGTGACGGTGACGCTCAATGCGGACGGCTCCTGCACGGTCATCGACAATGGCCGCGGCATCCCCACCGACATGCATCCGACCGAGGGCATCTCGACCCCCGAAGTGGTGATGACGCAGCTCCATGCCGGCGGCAAATTCGACCAGAACTCCTACAAGGTGTCGGGCGGCCTCCACGGCGTCGGCGTTTCCGTCGTCAATGCGCTCTCGGTCTGGCTGAAGCTCAAGATCCGCCGTAACGGCCGGATCTTCGAGATCGATTTCGCCAATGGCGATGCGACCGCCGACCTCAAGCAGACCGGCACCTACGAGCCCAGGAAGCTCGCCGGCACCTATGAGGGCCGCAGCGGCACCGAGATCACCTTCCTTCCGGCGGCCACGACCTTCACCATGGTCGAGTTCGACTTCAAGACGCTCGAGCACCGGCTGCGCGAACTCGCCTTCCTCAACTCCGGCGTCCGCATCGTGCTCAAGGACCTGCGCCATCCCGAGCCGGTCGTGATCGAGCTCCATTACGAAGGCGGCCTTGCCGAGTTCGTGCGCTATCTCGACAGCGCCAAGACGGCACTCATTGGAGCGCCGATCTACCTGATCGCGGACAAGGACGGCATCACCGTCGAGGTCGCGATGTGGTGGAACGACAGCTACCACGAGAACGTCCTGGCCTTCACCAACAACATCCCGCAGCGCGACGGCGGCACCCATCTGGCCGGCTTCCGCGGTGCGCTCACCCGGCAGGTGACGAGCTACGCCGAAGCGAGCGGCATCCTCAAACGCGAAAAGGTGACCCTTTCGGGCGAGGACGCGCGCGAGGGCCTGACCTGCGTGCTCTCGGTCAAAGTGCCCGACCCGAAATTCTCATCGCAGACCAAGGACAAGCTGGTCTCGTCGGAAGTCCGGCCGGTGGTCGAGAACGTCGTCAACGACAAGCTGCAGCAGTGGTTCGAGGAGCATCCGGCCGAGGCGCGGGTGGTCGTCGGCAAGGTCGCCGAGGCCGCCGCCGCGCGCGAGGCGGCGCGCAAGGCGCGCGAGCTGACGCGCCGCAAATCGGCGCTCGACGTCAACTTCCTCGCCGGCAAGCTCAAGGATTGCTCGGAGAAGGACCCGGCCAAGTCCGAGATCTTCCTCGTCGAGGGCGACTCGGCTGGCGGTTCGGCCTCGCAGGGCCGCGACCGCTACACCCAGGCCGTGCTGCCGCTGCGCGGCAAGATCCTCAATGTCGAGCGCGCCCGTTTCGATCGCATGCTCGGCTCCGAGCAGATCGGCAATCTGGTGATGGCGCTCGGCACCTCGATCGGTCGCGAGGAGTTCAACGCCGACAAGCTACGCTACCACAAGATCATCATCATGACCGACGCCGACGTCGACGGCGCCCACATCAGAACGTTGCTCCTCACCTTCTTTTACCGGCAGATGCGCGAACTGATCGATCGCGGTCACATCTATATCGCCCAGCCGCCGCTCTACAAAGTCAAACGCGGCTCGTCCGAGCAGTATCTCAAGAACGAGCGCTCGCTCGAGGACTACTCGATCGAGGGCGGCGTCGAGGACGCATTGCTGAAGACCGCGACCGGCGCCGCCCATGCCGGCGCCGATCTGCTCAGCATTGTCCGCCAGGCGCGCGACATCGTCCACCAGATCGAGGGCTTCAACACCCGCTACAGCCGCTCGATTCTCGAGCAGGCGGCGATCGTCGGCGGCCTCGACCCAGAGGCGATTGCCGACACCTCGCGGGCCGCCGAGATCGGCCAGCGCATCGCTGCCCGGCTCGACCGCATTTCCGACGAGGTCGAGCGCGGCTGGACGGGCGAGCCCGACGGCGAGGGCGGCCTCGTCTTCTCGCGCACCGTGCGCGGCGTCACCGAGACGCACCACTTCGACGCCAGCCTCGTGCAGAGCGCCGATGCGCGAAAGATGCGCCAGATGATCGACAAGGCCGGCGAGGTGTTCTCGGGCGTCGCGACGCTGACCCGCAAGGACGTCGTCACCGAAATCTTCGGGCCGTCCTCGCTGTTCCAGGTGATTTCGGCCGCCGGCCGCAAGGGCGTCACGCTGCAGCGCTACAAGGGTCTTGGCGAAATGAACCCCGGCCAGCTCTGGGAAACCACGCTCGATCCTAATATCCGCACCCTGCTCAAGGTCGAGATCAAGGACAGCGACGACCACGACCGGCTGTTCTCCGAACTGATGGGCGACCTCGTCGAACCCCGCCGCGACTTCATCCAGGACAACGCACTGAACGTCGCCAATCTCGACGTTTAGCTTCTGGGATGGGGCAACCCCGGTCGCCTTCGCAACTCCTCGGCGAAGTCTCTGACAACGGCAGCGAAGAAGGCCGGAGGTACGAAGCCGTAGTCGAACCGGTCTGTTCCGGGGATTTTGCTCAAGTCCATCGGCCAGTCGTCCTCGCAGGCATAGGACGTATAAAGATACGAGCGCTCGGCCGTGAGGCCGAGGTGCTCGGCCACCCGCGGCGGGATCAGGTGCGCCCTCTCGTCTGTGCGCGGCGACGTGTGCGAAATGGGCAGATAGGTGACCTGGCGCTCGGTCCGGCCCGGCGGACCAGCGCTATCCAGCACATCGACAATCAGGCAGGGTCGGTCCTTGCCTGTATCGGGCGGCGTCGGCCGGCCATCTCCCGCCCAGACGAACCCATAGTTGACGACGAGACCGGGCTCCGGCGTCGGCAGCGCCATCACTCATCCATGAGCGCATTGAGCGCCGCGTGACGCTCATCCATCTTGCTTGCGGCCAGCCGCGCCAGTTTGTCGGCGGGCAGGTCCTCGAGCCGATGCGGAATCTGGCGGTTCCGCCGCAGGGTCTCGTAGTCTTCCACCGACATGACCACGAGTTCGGCCCGGCCGTGATAGGTCACGACAACCGGACTCCGTCGGGCCTCGGAGCGAAGATACCCCGGGTTCTTCTGCAGCTGCTCCCCGGTGATGGATACCGACATCTTCAATCTCCTTAGTTTACGTAGATTATGTCTTATCGCTTGCGGGGGTCAAGGCTGAATAGGCTGTTGCGCATCGGCCACAAGGGTTAACCAACCCTTTTAAGCCCACATAAACCGGCCACATTTAGCCTCAAGAACGATGGGGTTCCCGCGCCCGGCCGGCAGTGGCCGCCGGCGCGTGGCTTGGATTGCGGTGGCGATCCGGTTCCGGCCCCAAAGGGAGTCGTCCGGTGGCAGCGCGCAAGAAGAATGCCGGGGCTCTGTTCATGGATTTCCAGATTTCGCCGGACGATCGCATCGGCGGCGGCTCTGCGAAAACGCGCGGCAAGGCCAAGCCACCGGCCAAGTCGAGGAAACCGGCCAAAGCGGAGCGCGTCGAGCCGGGCTTCGGCGGCTACTTTTCCGGCGAGGACGAGCCGCCCCGGCGCGGCCGTGCCCGAAAAGCCAAAAGGTCCACCGGCGGCAAGCGCGAGAAGCGGCCGTTCAGTTTGTGGCGGCTCATCGGCAAGCTGTTTTACTGGCTGACGACGTTGGCCGTGGTCGGCGCCATCGCCGGCGCGGGCGTCGTCTACTACTACTGGATGCAGATGCCGCCGGTGACCACCTGGGCGGTCCCCGAGCGGCCGGCCAATATCCGCGTCGTCGCGGCCGACGGGCAGCTGATCTCGAACCGCGGCAAGTCCGGCGGCGAGGCGGTTTCGGCGCAGGAACTGCCGGCCTATGTGCCGGCGGCGTTCGTCGCCATCGAAGACCGGCGGTTCTACCAGCATTTCGGCATCGACGTTCTCGGCCTCGCCTCCGTGGCCATCGAAAGCGTCAAGGCCGGCGGCGTCACCCGTGGCGCTTCGACCATCACCCAGCAGGTCGCCAAGAACCTCTTCCTGACCCCCAAGCAGGACCTTGAGCGCAAGGTGCAAGAGGCGCTGCTCGCCGTCTGGCTCGAGCACAATTATTCCAAGGACCAGATTCTCGAGCTCTACCTGAACCGGGTCAATTTCGGCCACGAGAAGTACGGCATCGAGGCTGCGGCGCAGTTCTATTTCGGCAAGTCGGCGCGCAACATCTCGCTGAGCGAGGCCGCGATGCTCGCCGGATCGCTGCAGGCGCCGTCGCGGCTCAACCCCAAGGGCAACCCGGCGCTGGTCGAGGCCCGCCAGAAGCTGGTCCTCCAGGCCATGGCCAAGGAAGGCTACATCTCGCAGGCCGAGGCCAAGGCCGCGACGATCGACCCGGGCCAGACCGTGCGCACCAAGGTCGCGGGGTCCGAATCCTACGTGGCCGACTGGGTCGAGGGCCTCGTCACCGCCTATATCGGCGACATCAAAGAGGACGTGGTGGTCTACACCACCATCAACTGGGACCTGCAGAAAGAGGCCGAGTTCCTGATCCGGGAAGCGGTCACCGAGCAGGGCCCGAACTACCACTTCACCCAGGGTGCGCTGGTGGCGCTCGATGCCGACGGCGCGGTGCGCGCCGTGGTCGGCGGCGCCGACTACGCTACGAGCCAGTACAACCGTGCCGTCACTTCGCGGCGCCAGCCGGGCTCGACCTTCAAGCCGTTCGTCTACATGGCCGCGATGGAAAAGGGCTTCACCCCAGACACCCTCGCCGAGGACGCCCCTATCAACATCAATGGCTGGGCGCCCGAGAACGCCGACGGCAAGTACATGGGCACGATCACGCTGCGCGAGGGACTGGCCTATTCGCGCAACACCATCGCCGCGCAGCTCGCCTGGAATGTCGGGCCCGACAAGGTCGTCGAGGCCGCCCAGCGCATGGGCATCTCGTCGCCGCTGATGGCGGTGCCCTCGATCGCGCTCGGCACCCAGGAAGTCTCGCTGCTCGAGCTGACCGCCGGTTACGCGCCATTCGCCAATGGCGGCAACGGCGTCATCGCCAACGTCGTCACCCGCATCGAGACCGCCGACGGCAAGGTGCTGTACGACGCGGTTCCCGCCGGCCCCGGCCAGGTGGTTTCGCCCACGGTCGTCGGTGAGATGAACGACATGCTCTCGACCGCCCTCGACATCGGCACAGGCAAGCATGCCCATCTCACCGGCTGGCAGATCGGCGGCAAGACCGGCACCAGCCAGAAGGCGCGCGACGCGCTGTTCGTCGGCTACACCTCGCGCATGGTCACCGGGGTCTGGCTCGGCAATGACGACGACGAGCCGACGAGCCTTGCAGGCGGCACGGTTCCGACCCAGATCTGGTCCGATTTCATGGCAAAGGCGCATGAGGGCCTGCCCGACGCGAATTCCGCCGCCGTGCCGGCCGCCGATCTGCTGCCGGCGGATCCCCTGGCGGAGATCGCCGCCGACGGGTCGCAGCCAGTGGCCGGCGGCGCCCAGCCCGGGATCGATGCCAGCCAGCAGCCCTCGGCCGAACCGGCCCCGCGCTCTCCCACGACCATCGGCGACATTCTTGCCGGCATCTTCGGCGGCGGCTGAACGAAGGCTCGGGCCTAACCCTCGAGCCCGTAGACCATCAGTTCGCGGCCATGCACCTTGAGCCAGTCGCGGCCCCGCGCCATGCTCGGCAGCGCCACCTCGACGGTCTCCCAGAACGCCTCGGAGTGGTTCATCTCGACCAGGTGCGCCACTTCGTGTGCCGCGACGTAGTCGAGGACGAACGGCGGCGCCAGCACCAGCCGCCAGTTGAAATTGAGCTTGCCGGTGGTCGAACACGAGCCCCAGCGCGTCGCCTGGCTGCGCATGATGATCGAGTGAACGGTGACCTCGAGGGTTCGGGCATGCACCCGGACGCGCCGCTCGAGGTCGCGTTCGGCCTCGATCTTCAGCCAGTCGATCAGCCGCCGGGCGCGGTGCTCGGGCGCGCCGGGCACCAGCAGCGCCATCTCGCCGTCGTCCTCGCCGACTTCGACCACCCCGCGCACCCGGCCGGTGGGCACGATCCGGTGGTTCACGCCGCGCAGCGGGACGATCGCCCCGCGCACGAACGCCACCGGTTTGACCGAACGCTCGAGCCGCGATGCGAGCCAGGGGGTGTGGCGATCGAGGAAGGCCTGCGCCTCGCCCCAACGGCCGAACTTCGGCACGGTCAGCAGCGGCCCGCTACCATGCGGAATCGATAGGCGGTAACTCTTTGCCCGGGCTGAGACTTTGACCGCGACCGCGACCGATTCCCCGTCGATCCGCACCTCGGCGGCCGGCGGCCAGCGTTTCTGCAGCAGCGGGATCATGGGGGTGAGGCTAGTGTGAATCTGGATTGCCGCCAATACGGCGCGCAATCAAAAAGGCGCCTCCCCGGAGGAAGGCGCCAGTTGCAACCCAGGAGAAGGGTCGTCAGGAGACGTGAGTCACGCTGCTAGACCTGCGGGCCGCCGCCGAAGTTGGAGCGGTTGCCGTTGCGGTCACGCATGAAGCGGTCGAATTCTTCGCGATCCTTGGCCATGCGGAGGTTCCGCATGTACTCGTGGAAGGCGCCGATTTCCTCGTCGAGGCGCTTGCGCTCCTCTTCGAGCCGCTTCAGCTGCTCGGCACGGTAGTCATCGAAGGCGGCGTTGCCGCTCGAATGACGCCAATTGCCGTGGCTGCCGTGATGCCGGTAGGTGTTGTCCTGGCACCAGGCCTTTTTCTGGTTGATCCAGCCTTGGGCCTTTTCCGCCGAACCGCCAAACATCTCGCCCCACAGGATGTAGGCGAGCATGGCGAGCCCGAGCGGCCAGAAGATAACGAACCCCAAAACCATCAGGGCGATGGTCAAAGGGCCCCATTGCGGTTTGATAATCGCGGTGTTCATTGTCTCTTACTCCCAGTCACGAACGTTCTCGATGTGGCCCCCCGGTCCGGAGGATCAAGCAAGTGAGTCACCGATTTTCCCTCTTGAAAGGGTGCGGATCGATGCCCATGCGGCGGCCGGCGCGATGAGCCTGATCACCGGGAACCATGAACTTCTGCCAGGTAATCGCCGGCCGCTGCGGCTGGCGACGCTGGTCGGGCTGCGCTGGCTGGCGGTCATCGGGCAGACGGCGGGGGTGCTGTTCGTCGCCTGGGGGCTCGGCTACCCCCTGCCGCTGGTCGAATGCCTGTCGCTGATCGCGCTTTCGGTGGTGGTCAATCTGGCGCTGATCCTCCGCTTCGGCGCCGGCGACCGGCCCTCGGGTACCGTCTCGACGATCCAGCTGGGCTACGACCTCCTGCAACTGGGCGGGCTGCTGTCGCTGACGGGCGGCCTCGAAAACCCGTTCTCGCTGCTGCTGCTCGCGCCGGTATCGGTTTCGGCTACGACGCTGCCGCAGCGGGCGACGCTGATCCTTGCGAGCCTGGCCATCCTGATCGCTTCGGCGATCGCGGTGCTGCACCTGCCGCTGCCCTGGGACCCGCATAGCCGCATCGTCTTCGACCGCGTCTACGTGATCGGCATCTGGGTCTCCTTGGTCTGCGGCGTCGTCTTCATCGCCGCCTACACCAACCGGGTGGCGCATGAGGCCCGGCAATTGGCGGACGCCCTGACCGCCACGGAAATCGCGCTCTCCCGCCACGAACAGCTGAGCGCCCTCGACGGCCTTGCGGCGGCAGCGGCCCATGAACTGGGCACGCCGCTCTCCACCATTGCGCTGGCCGCCAAGGAGATGAAGGCCGATATCCCGCCCGGCCCGCTCGCCGACGACGTCGACCTGATCATCGCCCAGTCCGCCCGGTGCCGGGCGATCCTGGCCAAGCTCCGCAACCTGCGCAGCGGCGAAAGCGGCGATCCGTTTGCCGCGGTGCCGATCGGGGAATTGCTGGCCGAGGTCATCAAGCCGCTCGAAAGCTATCACAAGCGGATCACCATCAGCCGGCAGCCGGGCGAGGGCGAGCCGGTCTTTACCCGCAATGCGGGCCTGCTCTACGGCCTCGGCAATCTGATCGAAAACGCCGCCCAGTTCGCCAAAAGCGCCGTCACGGTCGAGGCGGGCTGGGACAGATCGAGCATCGGCGTCACCATCACCGACGATGGCGCGGGCTTTCCCGACGACCTCATCGCCCGGCTGGGCGAGCCTTATCTGACCACCCGCGCCCGCAACGCCGCGCCCGAGGGCGACGCGCCGGGCGGCCTCGGGCTCGGGATCTTCATCGCCAAGACCCTGCTCGAGCGGACCGGCGCGAGGCTCTCCTTCGACAACGCTCCGGCCGGCGGCGCCCGCGTGCGGATCACGTGGCCACGCAAGGCCATCGAGGAACGCGCCTGATTGGAGCGAGCATGGGCGTTCCGGCTCGAATACGTAACCAAGACCATTGTCTTTTTTGACCTTTCGGGCGCGAACGCCTAAATGGTCAGAAAATGAGCACCATCGACGAACTTCTGGCGGCCGACCGCACCCTGCTCCTTGTCGACGACGACAAGGCCTTTCTCACCCGCCTCGAGCGGGCGATGGAAAAGCGGGGGTTCGACGTCCGCATCGCCGAAAGCGTCGCGGCGGGCCTGAGCGCCGTCGACGCCCAGGCGCCGGCCTATGCTGTGGTCGACCTCAGGCTCGAGGACGGCAACGGCCTCGACGTGGTGGAGGCCCTGCACAAGAAGCGCCCCGATGCCCGCGCCGTGGTGCTCACCGGCTACGGCAACATCGCGACCGCCGTCACCGCGGTGAAGCTCGGCGCGGTCGACTACCTCAGCAAACCCGCCGACGCCGACGACGTCATCAACGCGCTGCTGGCGACGGGCGCCGCCCAGCCGGGGCCGCCCGACAACCCGATGTCGGCCGACCGGGTGCGCTGGGAGCACATCCAGCGCGTCTACGAATTGTGCGACCGCAATGTCTCGGAGACGGCGCGCCGGCTCAACATGCACCGGCGCACGCTGCAGCGCATCCTCGCCAAGCGGGCGCCGAAGTAGAGGCGGGTGAATGGTGAGTTGTGAATGGCGAATGGTGGGCCGCGCCCCGATGCCACCCGCTATTCACAACTCACCATTCACAATTCACCCCATTTTGCCCAGCCGCGGCGGAGCCACGACATGACCGTCACCATCCATTTCCACGGCGCGTCGGGGACGGTGACCGGGTCCTGCTATCGCGTCGTCCACGACCACGGCCAGTTCCTCGTCGACTGCGGCCTGTTCCAGGGCAACAGGACGGTCCGCGACCTCAACACCAAGCCGCTGCCGTTCGACGTCAGGGCCATCGACTTCCTGCTCCTGACCCACGCCCATATCGACCATGCCGGGCTGCTGCCGAAACTGTCGAAGTTCGGCTACCGCAAGCCGATGTGGATGACCCCGCCGACCGCGGGGCTGCTCGAATACCTCCTGCCCGATGCCGCCGGCATCCAGGAAAGCGAGGCCGAGTTCGAGAGCAAGCGGCGCGGCCGGCGCGGCGACGCACCATCCGAGCCGCTCTACTCCATGAAGGATGCCGAGGAGACCCTGACCCGGCGCCAGACCGTCGAATACGAGACGTGGCTGGAACCCGGCCCCGGGGTCCGCGCCCGCTACTGGAACGCCGGCCACATCCTCGGTTCGGCGTCGATCGAAATCGAGGTCAAGGACGGCGACAAGACGGTCACGATCCTCTTCTCCGGCGACCTCGGCCCGGATGAAAAGGTGTTCTACAAAGCCCCGGATGCCCCCTCGGGCTTCGACTACATCCTGTCGGAATCGACCTATGGCGGCCGCGAGCGGATCGACTACACGCTCGACCAGCGCCGGGACGCACTGAAGACCGAGATCAACGATGCGCTCAAGCGCGGCGGCAATCTCGTCATCCCCGCCTTTGCCGTCGAGCGCAGCCAGGAGCTGCTGCACGACATTGGGCTGCTGATCAAGCAGGGCGAGATCTCACCCTCGCTGGTCTTTCTCGATTCCCCGCTGGCGAGCAAGATCACCGGCGTCTACAAGAAATACGAGGCGATGTTCGACGACGTCCAGCTCGGCGCCGGGGAGCTCTTCAACGATCCGCGCTTCCGCATCGTCGAGGCGGTCGAGGCGTCCAAGGCCATCAATTCCATCAAGGGCGGCGCCATCATCATGTCGGCGTCCGGCATGTGCGATGCCGGCCGCATCAAGCATCATTTGAGGAACAATCTGCCGCGCGCCAACGCCACGGTGCTGTTCGTCGGCTACCAGGCGCCCGGCACGCTCGGCCAGATCATTCTGTCGGGGGCCCGGGACGTCAGCATCCATGGCGAGCAGGTGCCGGTGCGCGCCCGCATCCGCTCGATGGGCAACTACTCGGCGCACGCCGATCACTCCGAGCTGATGGCCTGGATCAAGGCCCGGCTGCCGGCGCATGGCGCGATCTTTCTGACCCATGGCGAGGACGAGGAGCGCACCGCGTTGCGCAAGGCCCTGCTCGACATCGGCATCGCCGGCGACCAGGTGATCCTGCCGCTGCTCGACGACGCCGTGGAGCTCCACGCCGAAGGCATCCAGACCATGGTCGCGCCCGAGGCACGGCGGATGGACCTCAACCAGCTCAACGCCGACTGGCACAACGCCTATGCCAGTTTCGTCATCGACCTCAGCCATCGCCTGCAGACGGCCAAGACCGACGAGGAGCGGCTGCGCCTGATGGCCGGCCTCAAGGACAAGCTCGGGGTGCCGCCGGAAATTCCCGCGCCAAGCCCGGTGACCCCGGTCGCCGCCTCCGGAACGGTGTTCCACGGCGAGCCGTCGGGCGAGTAGACCGGTCCCAACGGCGGGACCGGCTCGCGCTAGGCCGCGCGCAGCAGTCGCGACGGCGCGGCATCGATCACGAAGACATCGACGATCGCGTCGAGGGCGCTGGCCTGGCCCTCGGTCTGTTCGATGGCGGCGTTGGTCTCCTCGACCAGGGCAGCATTATGCTGGGTCATTTCGTCCATCTGCCGCACGGCGGTGGTCACCTCCGAAATGGCGTTCGACTGTTCCTGGCTCGCCGCCGAGATGCCGTGGACCAGCGCCGCGCTTTCCCGGACGCCTGCCAGCATCGAGGTGAGCTTGTGGGTTGCCTCGGCGACGAGGCGGCTGCCACCCGCTACCTCGTTGCCCGATTGCTCGATCAGCGCTTTGACCTCGGAGGAGGCACTGGCTGCCGACTGGGCCAGCCGCCGGACTTCGACGGCGACGACGGCAAAGCCCTTGCCGGCATCGCCGGCCCGCGCCGCTTCGACGCTGGCATTGAGCGCCAGAAGGTTGGTCTGGAAGGCGATGTCGTCGATCAGCCCGATGATATTGGAGATCTTGGCCGACGAGGTGGAAATTCGTTCCATCGCCTCGTTGGAGCGCTGCATCACCTCGCCGGTCTCCTCGGCGGTCAGCGACACCGATTGTGCCTTGGCGCTGGCCGATTCGGCGCGCCTGGCGTTGTCGAGCACCGTCGCCGCCAGCTGCTCCATGGCGGCCGAGGTTTCCTCGATCGCCGCGGCCTGCTTGGTGGTGCGTTCGCTGAGATCGTTGGCGCCCGACAGGATCTCGCCGGTGGCGGTCTTGAGCGCTCGGGACGTCTCGCGCAATTGCCCGACCACCTCGGTCAGATTGTCGACCACCGAGTTGGTGTCGGTCTTGAGCCGGGCGAAAGCGCCACGGTAGTCGCCTTCGACCCGCAGGGTGAGGTCGGTGCGGGCCAGGGCGGCGAGCACCGTGCCGGTCTCGGTCACGCCGCGGTCGACCGTCGCGACCAGATCGTTGACGCCGGCCGCGACCCTCTGCAAATCGGCGTCCTCGAGCGCGATGTCGATGCGGTGGGAGAAATCGCCCGCGACGGCGGCGTCGACGACCCCGCCGAGCCCGCCGACCAGCGCCGCCATGGCGGCGGCGCGTTCGCGGCTCTGGCCGACGCGGACCGCTTCGGCGGCAGTGAGCTCGCGCACCTCGATGGCGTTCTGCTTGAACACCTCGACCGCGGCGGCCATGCCGCCGATCTCGTCGCGGCGCTGCCGGCCGGGCACCTCGGCGTCGAGGTCGCCAGCCGAAATCCGGGTCATCGCCTGCTGCATGCGGACCAGCGGCGCCGACACGCCGCGGATCACCGAGAGAACCGAAAACACCAGCACCAGGGCAGCGCCCAGGCCGATCGCCGCCATGATCGCCAGGGACAGCGCGCGCAGCGCCTCGGCCCGTTCGAATTCGGCCTTCGCGACCTGCACCTGAAGGTCGATCAGGTCGCTGATGGTGGTGCTGATCGGATCGATCGCCGCATAGAGCTTCTGGTCGGCGAACTCGCCGAGGCGGTCCTTGTCGCCGCCGCCGATGAGGGCGTTCAGACGGCCCAGTGCAGGTTCCGCCGCGGCCATTTCGGTGGCGACCTTGTCGGCCAGTGTCTTTTCCTCCTCGGTCATACTGGTGACCGAATAGGCGCCCCACTCCTCGACGATGGTCGCCTTGGCGGCATCGTAATTGTCGCGGCCCTCCTTCCAGGTCAGTTTGCCGCTGCGGACCTTGTGGATGGTGTCGACGATGTTGACGGCGTAGGCGTCGGCCACCAGCTTGAGCTGACGCAGCGGCTCGACCCGATCGACGACGATGGTGCGGGTCTTGGCGGCGGCGCCGTCGAGGGCCCAGAGCCCCACCCCGGCGACCAAGACGAGCGACAGACCAAGCAGAACGAGACTGAGAGTCAGACGGGATTTGATCGACATGGAGCCCCCCTCGGGCACGATCGCGCCGGGCCAGGTCCGGGGCGCTCTGCCGCGTTGATGGGGGCCATTCTGCGGGGCAACCGATAATTTGCGGTAAATTTGATCCGTGTACTGACCAAAGGGCGCGGACCCCGGTCGCGGTGGCGCTGGAGTGGGTCAGTCCCCCGCCATATACCCGGCGGCGCTCCGCAGCAGCGCCCGCCCGGTCGGGCTGAGATCGGCCGAGGCGTCGACCACCGCCAGCCCGTCGCGGAATTTCTGGGCATCGCTGGCCCGTTCCGCTGCGGCGACCTCGCGATCCTCGGCCGACAGACCGCCCCAGCCGATGAGACGGTCGAGCGCGTAGTGCATGCGGGCGGTGACGAAGGTCGCGTGATAGATGCCGTCCATAGGCCGCGGATCGGGACGGAGCGGGGAACGGAACAGCTCGTCGTCGGGATTGTTGACCAGGGCCTCGTCGATGGTGTGGCCAAACAGGAAACTGTGGGCGGATTCGTGCGCGATGGTCTCGGCCATGCTCACCACCGGCTTGGGCTTTTCGACATTGAGCGCCAGCGCGCCCCAGAGCTGATAGCTCGAGCCGCCGTCGAAATTGTACCTGGCTTTGGGATCTGTGGGCTCGAGCAGCACCAATTGGTGCACGATGGCGAGGAACTCGGCGGCGATCTCGGGCGCCCCCCGGCGCAGCAGATCGAGGCCGGCGAGGACATTGTCCAGCCCGGCCGCGGCGGTGGCGCCGGCCGCCGGCTTGATGCCGAAACTCATCGTCGGGTCGGTGTCGAGGCAGGCCGCATAATAGTCGAACATCCACCCCAGCGGGCTGGACCCATCGAAGGCAGCCGTCTCGAGCCGCTCGAACGGCCGGCAGTGGCCGACAAGGAAGCGCAAATGCGCGAGGCCGTCGGGGACGTTTTCGTCCAGCAGGGCCTGGGTCGCGCGATAGTAGGCGGCGAACGCAAGCGGCTCGATCGGCCGTTCACCCTCGATCGTTGCGATGGCGGCATCGAAGCCGTCCGGCAAATCGAACTCGCCCGTCGCGGATTTGGCGATGTGCCTGAGGCTGTTGGCCAGCTCGATGCGCATGCGGCGATCGAGCGAACGGCCAATCGCGCCGTCCGGCAGGAATTGGACCGGGATCGCGGTCGTCATCGGCAGGTCGGCTGAGATCAGCCGACCTTGGTGCCCACTTTGCTGCCGATCTTGCTGCCCAGTTTCGAGCCCTGTTTGGCGCCGAGCTTGACGCTGGCGGCCGCATTGGCCCGGTTTTCACTGGCGATCAGTCGAAATCCAAGCAGCTTGCTTGCATCGAGTTTCACAGGCCGTCTCCGCAAAGGCTTCGCGATGATCGCAGGCTCTCACCGGTTGCTCCGGCTGGCAAGTCGCTTTGTGCCGTTGGCAGCGGCCGTGACTGCCTATAGAGCGGGGTGTTGCCAATCTGCCCCGCCGGATGGACGCGATGATCATCTGCATCGGCCCCCGCCGCCAGCTCGCCAATCTCGGTCATCTGACGCCCGATTTTCCGGCGATGGTGGGACACACCTATGCCTGGCTGTTCCGCACGCCGGTGTTGCCGGCCGCCACCTATCTGTTCTGGCATATCGATCGGCTCGACCCGGCGGAACGCCGGATCGCGGCGAAATTCTACCGCCATATCAACGGCCTGGGCCAGGGTTTCCGGGCCCTCAACGATCCGGCCCGAGCCAAGGGGCGGCTCGGCGTGCTGGAGACGCTCAACCGTGCGGGGATCAACCAGTTCGCCGCCTACGCGGTCGCCGACGGCACGATGCCGGCGCGTTATCCGGTGTTCCTCCGCCGCAACACCATGAGCACCCCGATCCTCACCGGACTCATCGCCGACGAGGCGGCGCTGCGCCAGGAGATCGACCGGCTGGTCGCCCAGGGCGAGCCCGAGGACGATCTGCTCGTCATCGAGTACGCGGCCGAGCCGATGCGCGGGGAGATCTTCCGCAAGATGGGTGTCCACCGCATCGGCGACGCCTACATCCCCTACGTCAATCTCTATGAGCGCAACTGGATCGTGAACGACGGCGAGCCGTTGCTGCTGACCCACGAGGACCACCTCGCCGATCAGGCGCTGCTCCACGATTTCCCCTATCTCGACATGGCCCGCCGCGCCTTCGAGCTCTGCCACATCGAGTATGGCCGGCTCGATTTCGGGCTCGTGGGCGGCATTGCGCAGGTCTACGAGATCAACTTCAACCCGCATCTGCGCCGCATGATCAGCAAGAAGACCGACCCCGATCCGGTGCGCCGGGCCAATATGAGCTGGGTGGACGGCGAAAAGATCAAGGCGCTGCATGCCCTCGACGGCGGCGGCCGGGGCTCTGCCCCGACCCTCAACCTGCCCGAACTGCTCCGCTTCCGCCTGATGCCGTGGCGCAATTACGCACCCGAGCGCTACTGAGGCCGAGCGACCCCGTGGACCGACCGGAGCCGGACGCTCGCGCGTGCAATTAATCCGACATCGTGTCGTCTATTTTCGATCTTGTGTCAGATAAACTTGACACCGCGCCCGCCATGCCCTATCTCGCCTCCAGCAACTGAACCAACCGGCCTGGGGGCCACCATGTCATACAAGCAGTGGAACGTCGTGCTGACGCTGGCCAGCCAGGTGCTGATTGCCGGCTGGCTGATCTGGGACGCGATGGTCGCGCCCAGCGCCGGCGCGCCGGTGTCGGCGGTGGCGGCCAAGCTGCTGTGGGCGGGCCTGGTGATGATCATCATCAGCATCGCGGCCGCGATCGGCGCGGCGATCGTGGGGAGCATCGTCACACGCGAGGAATTCAAGGACGAGCGGGCCGACGAGCGCGACAAGGCGATCTATGCGAGGAGCATGCGCAACGCCTATTTCGTGAGCTCGATCGCCGGTCTGGGCGCGCTGCTGCTGATCGCGTTCGGATACGACCCGGTGGCCGCCGTCTACGCGCTGTTCATCGGCGGCATGCTGGCGGGCGCGGTCGGCTCCGTCTCCCAGCTCGTCTACTACCGGATCGGCTGAGCCGATGGGCAAGGGACAGGCGCAGATCGCCAACACCATCCGCACGCTGCGCTTTCATGCGGGCGAGATGACGCAGGCGGCGCTGGCGGAACGGGTGGGCGTGACCCGGCAGACCATCGTCGCCATCGAACAGGGACGCTATTCGCCCTCGCTCGAGGTGGCCTTCCGGATCGCCAAAGCCTTCGGCGTGCCGCTCGAACAGGTTTTTCAGTACGAGGGCGACATCGGCTGAACGCCGTTCGCTTTCGATCTCACCACGACATCAAAGGAGTTGCACATGGCTGGCTCGAACAGGGCTGACTGGCTGATCCCGGCCGGGCTGATCGCCCTCGCCTTCATCCCGGTCGCCGCCGGCATGGTCCGGCTGGCGCTGCTGGCCGGCGGCGGGCCGGTGACGCCGGACAATGCGCGGTTCGTGACGGCGCCGATCCCGGTGATCCTCCACATCGTTGGAGTGACGCTCTATGCGATCCTCGGTGCCTTCCAGTTTTCGCCTGGCATCCGCCGCAAGCATCCGCGCTGGCACCGGCTCGCCGGCCGGGTGATCGTGGTCTCGGGGCTGGTGGCGGCGTTCTCGGGGCTGTGGATGACGATGTTTTATGCCATCGTTCCAGCCGACGATCTCCTCCTCCACAGCTTCCGGCTGCTCGCCGGCTCCGGCATGGCGCTCTCGCTCATCCTCGGCTTTGCCGCCATCCGCCGCGGCGACGTCGGACACCACCAGGACTGGATGCGGCGCGCCTACGCCATCGGGCTCGGCGCCGGCACCCAGGCCCTGACCCAGCTGCCGCTGCTGCTGATCTTCGGCGTGCCCGATCATTTGAGCCTGGCGCTGATGATGGGCGGGGCGTGGGGGATCAACATTGCGGTGGCGGAGTGGTTGATCCGGAGGAGGCGGAGCGGGCGACGGGTGGCGGTGGCGTAGGCCTCTCAGTCGGGTCCTTCTCCCGCTTGCGGGGGAAGGTGGATCGGCCGGAGGCCGAGACGGAAGGGGGCGGCCACAAACACCGAGTCCAGTCGTGTCCACCAAAAGCAGAAGGCCCGGATCGCTCCGGGCCTATGTAATCTTGTTCTTGTGGCCGCCCCCTCCGCCGCCTCTGGCGGCACCTCCCCCGCGCAGAGCGCAGGGGAGGAAAGGGGATGCAGCTTACTCGGCCGCTTCGGCCTGGGCTTTTTCCTTGCCCGTCTCCTGGTCGACGACCTTCATGGAGAGCCGAACCTTGCCGCGCTCGTCGAAGCCCAACAGCTTCACCCAGACCTTGTCGCCTTCCTTGACCACGTCGGTGGTCTTGTTGACGCGGGCGTCGGCGAGCTGGGAGATGTGGACGAGGCCGTCCTTGGATCCGAAGAAGTTGACGAAGGCGCCGAAATCGGCGGTCTTGACCACGGTGCCCTGGTAGATGGCGCCGACTTCGGCTTCATCGGTGATGCCCTTGATCCACTTGATGGCGGCTTCGATCTGCTTGCCGTCCGAGGAGGCGATCTTGATGGTGCCGTCGTCCTCGATGTTGATCTTGGCGCCGGTCTTTTCGACGATCTCGCGGATCACCTTGCCGCCGGTGCCGATCACTTCGCGGATCTTGTCGGTCGGGATCTTGATGGTCTCGATGCGGGGCGCGAACTCGCCCACTTCGGCGCGGGCGGTGTTGAGCGCCTTGGCCATTTCGCCGAGGATGTGCAGGCGCCCGTCCTTGGCCTGGCCGAGCGCGATCTGCATGATCTGCTCAGTGATGCCGGCGATCTTGATGTCCATCTGGAGCGACGTTACACCGCCGTCCGTGCCGGCCACCTTGAAGTCCATGTCGCCGAGGTGATCCTCGTCGCCGAGGATGTCGGAGAGCACGGCGAACTTTTCGCCCTCGAGGATGAGGCCCATGGCGATGCCGGCGACCGGCTTCTTCATGGGGACACCCGCGTCCATCATGGCGAGCGAGGTGCCGCACACCGTCGCCATCGAGGACGAGCCGTTGGACTCGGTGATCTCAGAGACGATGCGGATGGTGTAGGGGAACTCCTCGGCCTTGGGGCGCATCGGGTTGATGGCGCGCCAGGCGAGCTTGCCGTGGCCGATTTCGCGGCGGCCGGGCGAGCCCATGCGGCCGGCCTCACCGACCGAGTAGGGAGGGAAGTTGTAGTGGAGCAGGAAGTTCTGCTTCATCGTGCCTTCGAGCGAGTCGATATACTGCTCGTCGTCGCCGGTGCCCAGCGTCGCGACCACCAGGGCCTGCGTCTCGCCGCGGGTGAACAGCGCCGAGCCGTGGGTGCGCGGCAGGATGCCGACTT
>JACRAF010000034.1 GCA_016213505.1 Devosia nanyangense | reverse complement strand
TGTCGGAACCGTTCGGTCAAAGCGGCAAGAGCCGGTAAGCCGAAGAAACCCAAGCGATGCGACCACCGCCCCCGTCACGTCCACCGGCACTTCGTCGGTACCCCGCGTTAGAGGGTGAACGCGAGGGGGAGAATAGCACCGGCGGAAAGCGCGGGGATAAGTCGCAATGTCGAGGCGGTAAGGGACTGATGCTCCACGCGTTTTCGAGGGGATCAAGAGTCACTTCGGCGCTTGGGCACCCCACCCACCGGCTGCGCCGGGCCCCTGCCATTCGAGCGTAGCTCTCATGGCCGTCTCGCCTCAAATCGATCCGCCGGCGCGATTTGCCCTGCGCGACGGCTCGAAGCGTGGTGGGTGGGCGAGCTCGGCACTCGGTGCCTGGGGCCGCCCCTGTCCAGCCCTCCCCCGCTACGCAGGGGAGGGTGCTCGCCGTCGCGGGAATGACGCCGAGCCGTTGGCTCAGCTCAAACCGCGATGCGCTGGCCGCTCTCGCTGTCGAACAGGTGCACCGCGCTCGGCTGCGGCGTGATCTTCAGCATCTGCCCCGGTTGCGCGGTGACGCGCTCGCGGAAGGCGCCCATGATCTCGTGGCCGGCGAAGCGGGCGAACACCTGCGTCTCCGATCCGGTCGGCTCGACCGTCAGGATTTCCGCCGGCACGCCGTTGGGATCGAGATAGAAATGCTCGGGACGGACGCCCAGCGTCAGCGGCCGTCCGGCCGCATTGGCGACAGTCCGGCCGAGCGGAATGCGGGTGCCGTCGGCGGCGATGAAGCTCTCGCCGTCCATCTTGCCCTCCAGCATGTTCATGGCGGGAGACCCGATGAAGCCGGCGACGAACAAATTGGCCGGCCGGTCGTAAAGCTCGAGCGGCGAACCGATCTGCTCGATGATGCCGTCGTGCATCACCACGATGCGGTCGGCCATGGTCATGGCTTCGATCTGGTCGTGCGTCACATAGACCGTGGTGGTCTTCAGCCGCTGGTGGTTCTGCTTGATCTCCGAGCGCATCTGCACGCGCAGCTTGGCATCGAGGTTCGACAGCGGCTCGTCGAACAGGAACACCGCGGGGTTGCGGACGATGGCGCGGCCCATGGCGACGCGCTGGCGCTGACCGCCGCTCAGGTGGCGGGGATAGCGCTTGAGGTACGGCTCGAGCCCGAGGATCGAGGCGGCATTGGCGACGCGCTTCTGCGTCTCCTCCTTGTTGACCCGCTGGAGCTTCAGCGAAAAGCCCATGTTCTGCTCGACGGTCATATGCGGATAGAGAGCATAGGACTGGAACACCATCGCAATGTCGCGGTCCTTCGGCGCCAGCGTGTTGACCACGCGGTTGCCGATCGAGATATCGCCCGAGGTGATCTCTTCGAGCCCGGCGATCATCCTGAGCAGCGTCGACTTCCCGCAGCCCGACGGGCCGACCAGGATGACGAACTCGCCATCGGCGATATCGACCGATACCCCGTGCAGCACTTCCATGTTGCCGTAGTTCTTGCGCACATTGCTGATGCTGACTGCACCCATTCGAGACCCCTCCGCTTCCGCCGTTTCCAGCGCGTTTGCCGGAATTCGGGCGACAAAAAATCACCGACACGAAAGCACACTTTCGTTCGGTGGTGGAAAAACGGTCGGCGACCCGACTACCCCGGCATGCGGCGCATCCACCAATGATCACGCTATCAGCAAAAATCGCCGCGCGTAAAGAGCGATTGTAGGGGCGGCCACCGAATGCCGGGCGGGCTCCCTTCTCCCCCCGTGGGAGAAGGTGCCCGAAGGGCGGATGAGGGGGAGGCAACAAACGCTGCGCAAGCGGCCTCCCCCTCATCCGTCTGCTACGCAGCCACCTTCTTCCACAGGAGGAGAAGGCCATCGAGCCGAACGTTACGAAATTCAGGCTGGCGACTGCCGACTGCCAACGGCCGAATCTTACCCCTTCGTCGCCCCGGCCGTGAGCCCTCCCACGAACATCCGCTGGAACACCAGGAACAAGAGCGCGATCGGAACCGTCATCACCATCGAGGCCGCCATCACCGCGCCCCAGTCGGTGTTGAACTCGGTCGAGAATTCCGAGAGCCCGATCGGCAGGGTCTTGACCGTCGAGTCGGTGGCAAAGCAGAGGGCGAAGATGAACTCGTTCCAGGTGGTGACGAAGGCATAGACGATGACCGCGATGAGCCCCGGCAGCGACAGCGGCAGCGTGATGCGGAACAGCACCCCCAGCCGGCTCGAGCCGTCGATGATCGCCGCTTCCTCCAGTTCCACCGGGATGGCCTTGAAATAGCTCGTCAGCATCCAGACGCTGAGCGGCAGGGTGATGATCATGTAGACCAGGATCAGCCCCCAATAGGTGTTGACCAGGCCCAGCACCCTGAGGGTGATGAACAGCGGCACGATGATTGCCGCCGTCGGCAGCAATTGGCCGACCAGCACGAAGGCCTGCCAGAACGGCTTCGAGCGAAACTCGAAGCGAGCGAAGCCGTAGGACGCAAAGATCGCGAGGATCAGCGCCAGCCCGGTCGAACCGCCCGAGATGATGACGCTGTTGAGGAAGTAGCGCGGGATGTTGCTGGCAAACAGGACGTGGGCGAAGTTCTCGAGTGTCGGCGCGTTGGGCCACCAGTGCGGCGGCACCGTATAGAGCTCCTGCAGCGTCTTGATCGAGGACAGCGCCATCCACACGAACGGGAACAGGCACACCACCACCAGGAGGATCGAGCCGATGAGGATCAGCGGCCAGGTCAGCCCCGTGCCACGCATCGCGCGGGCGCTCACCTGGCCACCCCCGGCTCGGCCGACGAGACGCGGATGTAGATGAAGACGATGACGATCACGACGGCAAAGAACATCACCGACAGCGCCGCCGCCTGGTTGAACGAAAAGCTCTCGAACGCCTGCCGGAAGATCTGGATCGGCGTGATCAGCGTCTTGTTGGCCGGGCCGCCGCGGGTGATCGCGTAGATGATGGTGATCGAGTTGAGCGCCCAGATCACCAGCAGCAGCGTCACCGCCGTCAGCACCGGCCGCACCCCCGGCAGCATGATATGCCAGACCTCGTGCCAGAAATTGGCGCCGTCGACCCGCGCCGCCTCATAGAGGTCGTTGGGGATCGATTGCAGGCCCGCCAGCACCATGATCGCGACGAATGGAAACAGCTTCCACACATTGATGGCGATGAGCACCGGCAGCACCAGGTTCGGCTCGGTGAGCCAGCCCACGGGCTTCGCCACGAGGTGCGTGCTGGTCATCATGTAGTTGATGATCCCGAATTCGGTATGGAACATCCACGCCCAGGTGGTCGCCGCCACGATCCCCGGCACCACCCACGGGATCAGCGTGATCGAGCGAATGGCCGCCCTGCCCCAGAAGTTCTGGTTGAGCAGCACCGCCGCCGCGGTGCCGAGGATGACCTGAAATACGATCGAGCCGCCGACCCACCACAGGGTGTTGACGAAGGCCTGCGTCGTCACCTTGGGCTTCAGCATCGCAGCGAAGTTGCTGCCCCCCACCCACGCCCCGGTCTTGTCGGTGACGCTGAGCAGCCCCGTATAAGCGACCGGATAGGCGATCAGCATGAACAGCACGATCAGCGCCGGCAGGGCGAAGTAGAGTCCCACTCTATTGTTCATGCGTCGTTTCCTCACCGGCGTCTCAGTCGGTTCCTCCCCTGCGACACGGTCGCGGGGGAGGTGTCGCCTTTGGGCGACGAAGGGGGTAGCCCCACCCACCGGTGCAAGCGGCCACCCCCTCCGTCGCTTCGCGCCACCTCCCCCATGCTTCGCATAGGGGAGGACCCCGACTGCTCGATCAGCTGTACCGGCTATTGATCCAGCAACGCCTGAATCTCCTCATTCGCCTGGTCCATCGCGGCCTGCACGTCCTGGTCGCCGGTGAGGATGCGCTGGATGCCGTCAAAATAGGCCTGGGTGATCTGCACCCAGTTCTTGTGGATCGGCACCGGGCGGCCGTAGGGCAGCATCGACTTGAACACCGAGAGGATCGGGTCCTTGAAGCGGTCGGCGTCCATCGAAGAGATACGGGCCGGGAAGGTGTCGGTGAAGAACGCCTGATTCTCGGAAGTGCTGAGGAACTGCAGGAAGGTCTTGGCGTCCCCTGGGTTCTTGGCGTCCTTGGGGATCACATAGCTCCAGCCGCCGAGAATGGCCGCGGTGTTTTTGCCCTCCGGATGGGGGATCGCGAACACGCCGATTTCCGTGCTTGGGGCTTCCTTGAGGATCGACGGGACGTCGAACTGCCCCGATTGATACGCCGCCACCTGCTGCGCGATGAACAGCTTGCGGTTCGCGGCGCCGTCGTTCTGCAGCGTCGAGGCGGGCGACTGCCCATTCTTGTAGAAGTCGGTGTAGAATTTCACCGCTTCGACGGCCGCCGGCTGGTTGACGATCGCCGTCTTCACATCGTCGGAGACGATGCCGCCACCGTTCATCCAGATGAAGGGCAGCGAGCGGAAGATGGTGTTGCCCACTTCGCCGCCGCCGGTGATGGCGAAGCCCGAGACGCCCGAAGCAGCGATCTTGGCGGCGTCGTCGACCAGCTCGGCCCAGGTCTGCGGCACCTTTTCGGGATCGAGCCCGGCGGCCTTCCACAACCCCTTGTTGTAGATGATGGCGTGCGTCTCGATGCGATAGGGGATGGCCCACAGCTTACCGCCCCAGCTCACATAGTCGAGCGCCGCCTTGGTGTAGTCGTTCGCGTCCTGGATCGTGTCGTCGAGCGGGATGACCAGGTCGTTCTGGGCATAGCCGTTCACCCAGCCATGCTGCACCTCGATGATGTCGGGCGCGGCGCCCGATTGCAGCGCCGTCAGCACGCGCGCCGGCAAGCCGTCCGACACCGTCACTTCCATCTTGATGGTGATGCCCGGGTTGGCCGCCTGGAACTTCTCGACCAGCTCCTTGGCCCGCGCCTCGCCCCAGTTGGGCGTCCACCACACGACTTCGCCGGCATAGGCCGCCGTCGTCAGCGTTAACGTTGAGACGGCCAAGGCAAGCATGGCCGTTCTGGGCAGTGTGTTCATGTCGTCCTCCCTGTGTGCGGCCTTGTGGCCGCATCGTGCGCCGATTTGGTTCATATTTGAACTTAGGCAATTCAGATTTTGATCATGCGACAGGGCATCCGCGCTGTCAATGAAAGCGCATCGCCCGGCGTGCTGGAGCTACTTCTTGCCCATCACGGCATCGCCCTTGGCGACGCCGGAGGTGTTCATCGAGCCGTCGAACAGCGGCACGTCGAACGCCGTGTACGGATACTTCGCACAGGCCTCCTCGTTGAGCTCGACCCCGAGCCCCGGCGCGGTCGGCGCCAGGATATCGCCCTGCTCGAACACCAGCGTCTCCCTCACCAGCTCCTTCCGCCACGGCACGTCGACCGAGACGGTCTCGAACACGGTGAAGTTGGGGACTGCCACTGACAGGTGCAGCGTCATCGCGTTCATCACCGGCCCCACCGGATTGTGCGGCGCCACCGGGATCATGTGCCAGTGCGCCAGGTGCGAGATGCGCTTGGTCTCGCCCATGCCGCCGGCGTGGCTCACGTCCGGCTGCAGGATATCGACGGCCTTTTTCTCCAGCGCCTCGAGGAACCAGCGCGGCTCGAACCCCCTCTCGCCCGCCGCGATCGGCACCGGCGAGTGCGCCCGCACATCGGCGAGCGCATCGATCGCCTCCGGCGGCACCGGCTCCTCGATCCACGCCAGATCGAACCGGGACATAACGTGGCACAATTTCACGGCTGTCGGCACGTTGAAGCGGCCATGGACGTCGAGCATCAGGTCGATATCCGGCCCCACGGCGTCGCGCACTGCCGCCACCACGTCGACCGAGCGGTTGAACACCCCGCGGTCCATCTCAAGGCTGGCGTTCTCGAACGGATCCCATTTGAGCGCACGATAGCCCATCGTCTGCACCGCGGTGCGGGCCTTCACCGCGTACTCGTCCGGCGTCGTCGCGCCGAAGAACCAGTGATTGGCGTAGCACTTGACCCGGTCGCGATATTTTCCACCGAGCAGCTCGAACACCGGCACGCCGAGCGCCTTGCCCTTGATGTCGAGCAGCGCCGCCTCGATGGCGCCGAGCGCCGTGCGGAACACCGCTCCGGTTCGCCAATAGCTGTCGCGGTGCAACTGCTCGATGATCGCGTCGGCCTCGAACGGATTGCGCCCGATCAGCACCCGCTCGAGCTCCTCGAGCGCCGCCACGATGGTCAGCGTCTTCCACTCCAGCGTCGCCTCGCCCACCCCCTCGATGCCGTCGTCGGTGTAGAGTTTTACGAACACGAAGTTCGTCCGGCTGACATTGGCGGTGAAGATTTTCTGTGCGGTGATTTTCATTGTTGCGTTCCACTGCGGGCGACGGTGCCCGCTGCCCCACCCTCATCCGGCCTTCGGCCATCTTCTCCCATCAAGGGAGAAGGCGATCGAACCGAGATGCCGGTGGGTCCGCCTTCGCCCCTCGTGGGAGAAGGTGCCCCAACGGGCGGATGAGGGGGAGGCCGCTAGCTCCAGGCTCATCCCATCGCCTCCATCAGCATCGCCCGGTAGTCCCCCGCTGTCGCAACCCTTGGGTTCGTCGCGTGCGAATGATCCGCCAGCGCCCGCTCGATCAGCCAGTCGAAATGGTCCTCGCGCACCCCGAGTTCTCGCAGCCCTTTCGGGATGCCGAGCCGACGGTTGAGCGCATCGAGTTCGACCGCGACATCGGCGCCGGGCACGAGCCCCATCGCCGCCGCGAGCCGCGCCAGCTTGCCGGCGATCTCAGGCGCGTTGAAGCGCACCACGATCGGCATCAGGATGGCGTTGAGCGTGCCGTGATGCAGCGACACGTCCCTGAGCCCGCCGAGCGCGTGGCTCAGCGAGTGCACCGCCCCGAGCCCCTTCTGGAACGCCAGGCCGCCCATCAGCGCGCCCATCATCATCTCCGACCGCGCATCGAGATTGCTCCCCACCGTCGTCGCCACCTCGAGGTTGCGCCAGATGCGGCCGGCGCCGTCGAGCGCGATCGCTTCGGCCGGCGGGTTGATCCGCGGCGAGCACAGCGTCTCGATGCAGTGGCTGAGCGCATCGAGCCCGGTGGCCGCCGTCAGCATCGGCGGCAACCCGAGCGTCAGCTCCGGGTCGCAGATGGCGCGCCTGGGGATGAGGTGCGGCGAGATGATGCCGAGCTTGCGCCCATCATCGAGTGTCAGTAGCGCCGCGCGGCCGACCTCGGCGCCGGTGCCGGCGGTCGTCGGGATGGCGATCACCGGCGCCACCTTGCCGGTGATCCGCTCGAGCCCGCCATAGATCAGCGCAAACTGCTCAAGCGGTCCGTCGTGCGTCGCCAGCAGCGCCACGCCCTTGGCGAGGTCGATGGGCGAGCCGCCGCCCAGCGCGACGATGCCGTCGCAGCCTTGGGCGCGGTACATGGCGAGCGCCGCGTTGACCGCGGCTTCTGTCGGGTTCGGGGGCGTGTCGAGAAAAAGGGGCGTGCCAGCGGGGAGGTGTGCAGATGCTTTCGCGACAAGCCCTGCTGCCAGCACGCCCTTATCAGCAACCAGTAGCGGCCGCCTCACTGCCAATTCCATCAGGGCATCCGCCAGACTCGCGAGCGCGCCTGGACCAAATTCGATGCTGGTGAGATAGGCAATCCGGGTCATCGGCACGCGTGCTCCCTCTTGTTCGGCGCGCCGATAAAATCACGTTGTCCTGAGCCGCGCGATAGCCGCGCCCTGCAAACTGTCGTCCGCCATCTGCATCAGCTCGATGCGGTGCTCGTCCGGGTCGCGGATCCAGCACTGCCAGTTGTTGTCGGCCTGCTTGACCTTGGGCCGGTAGAACGGAATGCCCGCCGCCTCGATTTCGCGCACGCACTGGTCGATATCGGGCACCGCGAGGCACATGTGGTTGTAGCCCACGGTCTCGTGCGGCAGCGCCGGGCCGCCCTCGCCGGCCGGGAAGATTTCGAGGAACTGCTCGTCGGTGACGCGCAGATAGACAAGCCACAGCGCCCCGTCGCGCTCGAGCCGCATCATTTCCTTGAAGCCGAGCTTGTTGACGTAGAAATCGAGCGACCGCTCGACATCCTTCACCCGGATCGCGACATGGCCGATGGAGGTAACTGTCAGCATCAGAGCCGCCCGTACTTTTCGAACACCGCGGTCACGTCGCCGCCGTTCCTGATTTCTTCGCGCGCCTGATCCTCGATGCCGCCGATGGCCTCGGCCTTGCGCAGCACCTCGTCGACGCTCTTGGCCGGGATCACCACCACCCCGTCCATGTCGCCGAAAAGCCAGTCGCCCGGATTGATGCGGACCTGGCTGGTGAGCGCGCCGGCCACCGCGATCGGCTCCTCGATGGCGCGGATGCGTGTCCGGCCCTTGGATTCGATGGGGCTCAGATAGCGGCTGAACACCGGCCAATCCTCCATGCCCATGAGAATGTTGCCGTCGCGGATGCCGCCGTCGATGATGACGCCCGCGGCGCCGCGCGCCTTGGACGACATGCTCATCAGCTCGCCCCAGTGCCCGGCGCGGTTCTCGCCGCCCGACGACACCACCACCACGCAGCCCAGATACATCCGGCGAAAGAAGGTGAAGCGCTTCACCTCGTCATTGTCGTATTCCCAATCGACGCGCGCATCGGCGGCGCAGGCGATGGTGAACGCCGGCCCGGCGATCCGCATCGCGCGCTCCAGCGGCTTGATCGAGAGATCGAGGCACTGATTGGGCAGGCCCATCTCGTCCATGATGTCGTAGACGGCGGCGGTGTAGAGCTTTTTCAGCCGCGCCGCCGTATCTGCGACCTTCGCCTCGGCGTGGTTCATGCCCCCCTCCTCCCCGCAGGCCGCAAGATCGTTTGTCGATCTATTCACATTTGAACTTGGCCTGTTCAATAATCGATGATAGATACGGTTGTGCCGCGAAGTCAACGGTGCGCGGATGATTGGGGAGACGATGGCTGTGACCAACTATGGCGATGCGGCGCTGAAACACCGCATTCCGGTGATCGACCGGATGATGGAGGTGCTGAGCCAGCTCGAGCGCCGCGACAGCGGCCTCACCATCCGCGACCTCGTCGCCCAGCTGCACCTGCCGCGCACCACCATCTACCGCATCCTCAACACGCTGCAGATGCACGACATGGTGCATCGCGACGAGAGCGGCGCCTATCAGCTCGGCCGCCGGCTGCTCGGTCTGGCCGCCCATGTCGCGACCGGCGCCAGCGAGGTCGATCTGGTCGCCGTGGCACAGCCCTTCCTTGATCACCTCGGGGCGGAACTGGGCGAAGGCGTCAAGCTCTCGGTGCTCGACCGGAACGGCGTTCTCGTCCTCGCCGCGGCGCAGGGCCGCCGCGAATACGCCCTCACCGTGGCGCCCGGCCAGCGCATGGAGGCCCATGCCGGCGCCGCCAGCCGGCTGCTGCTGTCCTACCTGCCGGAGGCGGAGCTCGCGGCCTGGCTGGATAAGCCGCTGGTCGCCTTCACCGCCAAAACCCTCACCGATCCGCGGCGCCTGAGGACCGAGCTGACCCGCATCCGCCGTCTCGGCTGGTCGCAGGACAAGGGCGAGACCGCGCCCTCCATCCACGCCTTCGCCGCGCCGGTGTTCGACACCCGCGGCGAGCTGGTCGCGGCGCTCAGCGTGCCGTTCCTCGCCGGCACCGAGCCGAGCCGCATGGAGGACATCCGCCTCGCCACCATCGCTGCTGCAAAGGCGCTGACGGCAGCGATTCCGGGGCCGGTGGTGCGCTAGCCGTTCGCCATTTCGATCAACACGTCGGCGTGGCACGGCGTGCCCGGTTTGCACCAGCAGGCGAGGTTGTGTCCCCCGAGTTCGGCGCGAATCTCGTCGCGGCTCGGTGGCTTTCCCGGCGACAGCTTCGGGTCGAGTTTTCCGCGCAGCCAATCGGCACACATCGCCACGGCCTTCGCCTGCGCCGCTTCGGCATCGAGCCCGAAGCGCTCCGAAACCTCGGTGATCGAGAACGGGTTGCCCCATTTGCCCGGACGCGTCACGCGCCTCGCCGGCAGGCCGTTGAGCGCCTGCGACGCCGCCTGGAGACTGAACCCCTTGTGCCGCGACAGCTGCATCCGCCGCGGCTTCATTGCTCGGCCCTGGCCCGGACTGTGGCGAGCATCGCAGCCTACTCGTTGTTGATCGCAGTAATCGTCACGAACGGGAACTCGCAGGCGTCGTCGTCGCAGACGCCGGTGATCCACAGTTCGCCGTTGCCGAACATGATGCCGTCGGCATTGACGAACAGCGTCTCGTAGGCCTGGCCGGTCACGGCGCTCACGACCTTGTCGTTGAACAGCGCGTCGAACTGCGCCGTCAGCTCGGCCTCGTCGGCGATGGTCACGTCCTCGCCGTTCACCTTGAACGGCTCGCCATAGGCAATGTAGCCCGCGAGCCGGTCGACCGCGTGCTCGGTGAGCGCCTTCTGGATGGTGGCGACGGCGGTCGCATAGACCTCGTGCGGCCCGAGCAGAGAGTCGATCTGCGCATTGACGTCGTCCGCCGTCTGGGCGAGCGCGGGAGTCGCGGCGAGGAGCGCGAGGGAAAGAACGAGAGCCTTGAGCATGGAGAATCCGGGTTTCGGGGAGGGATGAGTCGCGCCATTGTTAGCCGCCGGTGGTGAGCCGGGCAATGGAGCCGCCGATGCGCAAACCTCAATCGATGCGGGCCCTGGAGGACCTTGGCCGCGTCCGGCTGAGCGAGAACTTCTTCATGCGGGACTTCCTCTATTCGGAGATCGCCAATTTCTACGGCATCCCCAACATCCCCGACGACCCCGACCTCGCCATCGCCGCCGGGCGAAAGCTCTGCGAGGAGGCGCTGGAGCCGCTGCGCGCGCGATTCGGCCGCATCTCGATCCGCTCCGCCTATCGCTCGCCCACCGTGAACCAGCTGGGCAACGAGAAAAATTTGAGCTGCGGCAGCAACGAGAGCAATTTCGGCGGCCACATCTGGGACCGCCGCAACGCGGCGGGCGGCATGGGCGCCACCGCCACCATCATCGTCCACGCGCTGATCCCCTGGTACGAGCGCACCGGCCGCTGGGAGGCGATGGCCTGGTGGATCCACGACCACCTGCCCTATGACGAACTCGAATTCTTCCCGAAATTCGCCGCCTTCAACTACGGCCACGGCGACAACCAGGACCGCCGCATCCTGAGCTTCATCCCCCCGCGCCGCGGCGTGCTGACCAAGCCGGGCATGGCGAACGCGACTGGCGATCACTCGGCGGAATATGCAGAGTGGCTCGCCACGCTGGAGACGCCATGACCACTCACCGCCTTATCCCCACCCGATACCACAATGTGCTCGGCACTTTTCCCCCGGCGCTGACCGTCGCCAGTGGCGACATCGTCGTCACCGAGACCATCGACGCCAATGGCTGGGACAAGTCCGACGTCAAGGTCACCAGCGGCCCCAACCCGATGAACGGGCCAATCGCGGTCGAAGGCGCCGAGCCGGGCGATACGCTGAAGGTCGAGATCCTCGACATGACGCCGATCCGCGCCACCGGCTGGACCCGCGCCGCGCTTGCCGCCAACGTCGTCGATCCCGACTTCGTCCAGCACCTGCCGCCGCGCGACCGCGCCATCTGGAGCATCGACCGCAACGCGCTGACCACGCAGCTGCTCGATCCGCCACCCTGGCTCGCCGGTCTCGTCTTCCCGCTCGCGCCGATGATCGGCTGCTTCGGCGTCGCGCCGGCGCTCGGCCAGGCCATCTCGACCGCCACCAGCGCCGAACACGGCGGCAACATGGACTATCGCCGCTTCGGGGCTGGAACGACGGTCTGGTTCCCGGTCGCGGCGCCGGGGGCGCTGTTCTTCCTCGGCGATTGCCATGCGCTGCAGGGCGACGGCGAGATCGTCGGCACCGGCATCGAGACCTGCTTCGAGGTTACCGTCCGGTTGACCGTCGAAAAGCACACCATCGTCTGGCCCCGCGGCGAGACCGCCGAGGATATCTTCACCATCGGCAACGCCCGCCCGCTCGATCAGGCGCTGCAGCACGCGACGACCGAAATGGTGCGCTGGCTCGCCGAGTTCCACCTCGACGTCACCGCCGCCAGCCACCTCCTCGGCCAGGCCGTGCGCTACGACATCGGCAATGTGTTCGACCCGGCGTACACGGTGGCCTGCCGGCTGGCCAAGCGGTGGCTGCCGGCCAAGTGAAGGCCCCCTCACCCGCCGCTTCGCGGCGACCTCTCCCCCTTGAGGGAGAGGTGCGATAGGGCACGATCTCGCCCCAACGCCACCTCTCCTTTTGGGGGAGAGGTCGGAGGGCGCAGCCCTCCGGGTGAGGGGGCCTTCACCTATCCGATCGTCTTCCCGTCCGCGCCGAACAGATACGACCGTCCCGGCACGATGCTGAGCGCCAGCGGCTGATCGACCACGACCGAATGCTCCGGCGGCAGCGTCACGGTCACCAGCGTCTCGTCCGGCAGGGCGGCATAGGCGTAGGAGATCGAGCCGAGATCCTCGACCGTCCGCACCACGCCCTTGAGCGACCCCGCTTCGTCAATATGCAGGTGCTCCGGCCGCACCCCCACCGTCGCCGCCCCCTTGAGGTCGAGGCCGCTCACCGCCGCCGCCGGAATAAAGTTCATCTTCGGCGAGCCGATGAAGCCGGCGACGAACTGATTGGCCGGCTTGTGGTAGAGCTCGAGCGGCGAGCCCACCTGCTCGATCATGCCCATGCGCAGCACCACGATGGTATCGGCGAGCGTCATCGCCTCGACCTGGTCGTGCGTGACGTAGATGAAGGTCGCTCCCAGCCGGCGGCGCAATTGCGCGATTTGCAGCCGCATCTCGACCCTGAGTTCCGCATCGAGATTGCTCAGCGGCTCGTCGAACAGGAACACTTTCGGGTCGCGCACGATGGCCCGGCCGATGGCGACGCGCTGCCGCTGCCCGCCCGAAAGGGCCGAGGGTTTTCGCTCGAGATAGTCCTCGAGCCGCAGCAGTTCTGCCACCTGCCCGACCTTCTTGCCGATCGTCGCCTTGTTCTGTTTGGCGACGCTGAGGGCGAAGCCGATGTTCTCAGCCACCGTCATCTGCGGATAGAGCGCATAGGACTGGAACACCATCGCAACGTCGCGATCGACCGGCGCCTCGTCGGAGATGTCCCGGCCGTCGAGCAGGATTTCGCCGCGCTCCTTTTCTTCCAGCCCGGCGATGGTGCGCAGCAGCGTGGACTTGCCGCATCCCGACGGCCCGACGAACACCACGAACGAATTGTCGGCAATTTCGAGGTTGATGCCGTGCAGGACCCGCGTCTTGCCGTAGGCCTTGTCGAGATTGCGGATGGTGATGGCGGCCATTTGGTCCTCGGCTATTCCTTGAGCCCGCCCTGCGTCAGCCCCTCGATGAACTGGCGGGAGGCGAGCAGAAAGGCGACGATGGTGGGGATCAGCATGATCAGGATGCCGGCAAACATCAGGTGCCACTGCACGTCGAACTGCAGCCGGAACTGCGTCATGCCCAGCGTGATCGGAAAATTCTGCTCCGAGCGCAGGAAGATCAGGGGCAGGAAGTACTCGTTCCAGGACTGGACGAAGGTGAGCAGCGCCACCGTCGCCAGCGCCGGTCGCACCAGCGGCAGCACGACGCGCCAATAGATCTCGAACGGCAGCGCCCCATCCATCTTGGCGGCGTCCTCCAGTTCGGCCGGCACGGCGCGGAGGAACGCGGTGAGAATGAACACCGCGACCGGCATCATCGAGGCCGACTGGACGAGGATGACGCCGAGCAGGCTGTCGAGCAGGTTGAGCGATTTGACGATGACGAAGAGCGGCGCCATGGCGAGCCGGATCGGGATCACCACGCCCAACATGAAGCAGCCGAAGATGAAGCCCGAGCCTCTGAACGGCATGCGGACGATGACGAAGGCCGAGGTCGAGGCGCAGACCGTGACGATCACCACGCAGCTCAGCGAAATGATCGCCGAGTTGAGGAAATAGGTGGAAAAATGCGCGCCGAACCAGGCCTGCGAATAGTTGCCGAACGACCAGGTCGAAGGCAGCGCGAAGGGAGCCTTGTAGACTTCGCCGAGGTTCGGCTTCAGCGAGTTCAGCACCGCGATGCCGATCGGGAACAGCACGATCGCCGACCAGACGATGAGGATCAACTGGACCACGGCCTGTTCGAGCGGCTTGAGCCGGAAGAGCTTATCCATCAGTCCTTCCTCAAATTGCGTAGCGCGAGGAAGATCGCGGCTGGCAGGATGGCGACCGCCGTCACCAGTCCGATCGCCGCCGACATGCCGAAATTGACGTTGACCGAGGTCGCCGCGCCGCCGAAGGCCGAGCGGAAGAGGAAGGTGCCCATGATGTCCGTCGCCCGCGCCGGCGCGCCCTCGGGCCCCATCAGCAGCAGCGTGTAATCGGCATTGTTGAACACATCGACCATGACGATGACGACGATCAGGATGAAGGCCGGCGCCAGCACCGGGAACACCACGGCCCTGAGCGTCTGCCGGCGGTTGGCGCCATCGAGCATCGCCGCCTCGATCAGGTGCACCCGCACCGCGACGATCGCCGAGAGGATGAGGATGATGGCAAAGCTCATCCGGTGCCAGGAATAGAACGCGGCCAGCGTCGGCAGGGCGAGCAGCGGATCGCCCAGAAAGCCGATCGGCTTGCCGCTGAGGTGCAGGCCCTGCACGATCAGCACGTTGAGCGGCCCCTTGGTGCGCACGATCAGCTCGAGCAGGAACGCCACCGCGGCGCCGGCGAGCGGATAGGGCAGGAAAAAGATCGAACGATAGAAATTGCGGCCCCAGGTGCGGAAACTCAGGAGCAGCGCGAGGAACGTGCCGAACACCAGCATCGCGCCGATGATGATGGCAAAAAAGATCAGGTTCTGCCCGAACGCCTTGATCAGCTGGTCGCGGTAGAACGGGTTTCCGAACAGCTGCAGGAAATTGTCGAGCCCGACGAACTTCATCGGCCCGATCCCCGGCCAGTCGACGAGGCAGAGCGCCAGGAGGCCGAGCAGCGGCAGGAAGTTGAAGATGCCGTAGAGCAGCGCGCCCGGCGTCAGCAGCGCTACGCGCTGCCATTTCGCCTTGGTCTTGTAGCTTGTCTTGGCCATCGTGCTTTGCTCCCCCTCGGCCGCTGTCCTCGAAAAATGCCGCGGCGAGTCTAGTCGCCGCGGCACTGGGAGTCAGGGGTTCATGATACCCCCGGGAGGAGTCCTTATTTGCAGTGGGCCGCGCCGACATAGTTCCAGGAATTGAGGCCATCCTGGATCTTCTTGCCGAGGTCGGCCGGCGAGAGCGTGCCCGAGAGCATCGCCTGATAGCCGTCGGCAACCAGGGTACCGTAGCTCGGCTCGCCCTTGTTGAGGGCATAGGCGAAGAACGGGGTCGGCGCCGCCGAGTTGGTGGCGACCGCATCGGCCACGGCCTTGAGGCCCGGATCGTCGACCGTGTAGGCGCCACCGAAAGCCGGCAGCTCGCCGACATTCTTGACGAACAGTTCGGCGAAATCCTTGGTCGCGGTGAAGTCGAGCACCTTCTGCGCTTCGGCCGCATTGGCCGAGGCGGTGTTGACGAGGTAGGTGCCGTCGCCGAAGGCGTAGACCTTGCCGTTCTTGCCGGGCACCGGGAAGAAGCCGATCTTGAGGTCGGCATTGACCTGGTACATCGGCGAGGCCGGGCCCATCGACCAGCCGCCGTCGATCATCATCGCCGAATCGCCCATCGCGACCGCGGTGCGCATAGCGCCGTAGTCGTCGGCCATGGCGCTGTCGTTGAGGTAGCCCTTGTCCTGCCAGTCCTTGACGGTCTGCAGCGTCGATACGAAATCGGCGTCGGTGAAGCAGGCCTCGCCCGCGATCAGCTTGGCGGCGAAATCGTCGGCGACCAGCCCGGCGGTCATCGCCTCGCCCACCACCTGGTTCAGCCACCAGCCCGAGCGGGCGCCGAAATTGATCGGGTTGATCCCCGCGGCCTTGAGCTTGTCGGCCGCCGCGTTGAGCTCATCGAGCGTCTTTGGGACGGAAATCCCGTTATCGGCGAACACCTTGGTGTTATAAAGAACGGCCTCCATCTGCACCGCAAACGGCACGCCGTAGAGATTGCCGTCGGCGCCGCGGGCGGCGTCGAGCGTGCCCGGAGCCATGCCCGAGAGATCGGTCGTCGTCGGCTTGATGATACCGGCATCGATGAATGAGCCGAGCCAGGCGGCGCCGGCGCGGCCCTGGAACAGATCGACGCCCGGCGACTGCAGCGCGATGCGGAGTTTTGCGTCGTAGTCGTCTGAGTTGACCTGGACGACCTTCACGGTCGTATCGCCCAGAACCTTGTTGTCGTTGATGTACTGCCACAGCGGCAGCTCCTGGACGCGCCAGGTGTAAAGGGTCACTTCGCCGCCGAAGGCGGTCGTCGTCATCAGGGCGGCGCCAAGAACGCCAGCCGCGACGAAAGCGGAAATGCGCATGCTGTTCTCCCGTTAAACTGCAATCCAGTTCAATACCTAAGCAATGCCACTTTAGAACCAATTTTGCCGATTGCAACGGCTTTGTGGCTTGAATTGGTATTGGTCGTCACGGACAGGATGCATTTTCTGCACGGCGGATGGACTGAATTCTCAAGGAAATCCGGTGGTTCTAGTGAAGTTGTGAACGGGTGTTAACTGGTTTCAAATTGGACTTCTCGGGGAAATGAGCCGCTCGCGGTTGCACTCAGGCGAGCGGAGAGACCCGACACGCCGGGGCGTTCGGGGTTTTGGCTTGCCGTGGCCAAGAGGGGGCCACGGACGGAGAGCGCCGGGCGCCTCCGAATTGTTTTAGCTAGGCGAGACGCCCAGCGCTGCTCCGCGGCGGGGGTGTCGGAACCGTTCGGTCAAAGCGGCAAGAGCCGGTAAGCCGAAGAAACCCAAGCGATGC
>JACRAF010000006.1 GCA_016213505.1 Devosia nanyangense | reverse complement strand
TTGACCGTCTTGACCGGCACACCGTTCAGAACGGCCGCCTTCTCATTGCCGCCGATGGCATAGACCCAGCGTCCCCACTGTGTCCAGCGCAGCAGGAATCCGGTGATCAGAGCCACCACGATCATGAACAGCACTGGGTTCGGTACCAGAAGAATTCCGGCCTTTGGAAGGATGAACTGCAGGAAGCTGAAATCGAGGCTCTGCCAGCCACCGCCGATAGCGTAGAGGAGCTCCTGATCGGGTCCGAAATCGGAGATCAGTTTGTTGTTCGATAGAACCAGCGCCAGGCTGCGTACGACCGACATCATGCCCAGCGTGATCACGAAGGGCGGCATGCCGGCCACTGCAATCAGCAGTCCGTTCGCCAAGCCCACCGCCAGGCTCGCGGCCATCGCGAGGATCACGGCCTGCCACAGCGGGACGTCGGCCGCCATCACGACGCCGGTGACCATCGCGGCCATCAGCAACGTCGCGCCCACGGTCAGATCGATTCCGCCGGCAATGATGACCACCGTCATGCCCAGGCCAATGATGGCGACCATCGAGAAGTTACGGGTGACGTTGAACAGGTTCTGCGGCGTCATGAATGTCCTGGTCATGATCGACAGGTAGACAAAGGCAAGGACCGTCGCGAGCAGGATCCAGAACACCTGGCGGCTGAGAAGCCAGGCGACCAATCCCTTGTTGGTTTCCTTGCCGATGGCCTCGGCAAGCGTGTTGTCGGTGCTCATTCGTCTGCCCCCTCGGCGTGCCGGATTGCTCCGGTAATCAGACCCGTCACTTCTTCCGGCGATGAATCGGCAATGCGCTTGTCCGCCACCTTGCGGCCCCGCCGCAGGACGACCAGCCGGTCGCAGACGGCAAAGATGTCCGGGATACGGTGGCTGATGAGGATCACCGCGATCCTCTGTTCCTTGAGCCGGTGGATGAGGGCCAGCACCTCGGCCACCTGCCGCACGCTGATCGCTGCGGTCGGTTCGTCCATCAGCACGATCCTGGGATCGGAGAGGCGGGTGCGCGCGATCGCAACTGCCTGCCGCTGCCCGCCCGACATGCGTCGCACCAGATCGCGCGGCCGCGTCTCGGACTTGAGCTCGGCGAACAGTTCGCCCGCCTTCTTGTACATGGCCCGGTAGTCGAGCAGGCCGAAGCGCGTCTTCTCACGCCCCAGGAAGATGTTGGCCGCCGCCGTCAGATTATCGGCAAGGGCCAGTTCCTGGTAGACGATCTCAATTCCCTTCGAGCGCGCATCTGAAGGCGAGTGCAGTTGCGTCTGGCTGTCGTTGATCGTGATCGTGCCATGCGAGGGATGAAAGTTGCCGGCGATGATCTTCGCCAGCGTCGACTTTCCCGCACCGTTGTCGCCGACGAGCCCGACGACCTCTCCGGCGTCCAGCTTCAGCGAAACGTTGGTCAGGGCACTTATGGCACCGAAGTTTTTCGAAACAGAACTTAGTTCGAGAACCGACAATCCTGCATCCTCCCCTTGACAGTCTCCGCTGTCATCGGGCGCGACTATAGAGCGGCTCCAATGAGGGTCAACGCGCGGATTTACCCATCCCGCGACGCCTGCAAATGGCAGATGTAGCCCCGAAATTTTGAAATCTGTCTGCATATACAGATGGTTACGGTGAGGGCGAGAGATCGAGACCGATCCCATCGCGAGACCGCGGCTTCACGTTGACTTCTACCGTCTCGTCTATTTAGTATGATTTTTCAGACGCGCCGATGCCAACGGCGTGCGGAGGAGACACCCGCCATTCGAAGGGCAAGCTTATCGGGGTGTGGGATTAGGCAGCTCTGAGGCACGTTCCTCACGCTGCGAGAATGCATGAATTTTCGAGCTCATGGCTCGCAGTTGACTGCTGGCAACGATCGGCAGCACCGGCATCGGCCACGAGGGTCCGCTTGATTGCGGATCTCATCAAAGGGAGGAAGTACTATGAACAAGACGACTCTTGTGCTCGCGGGCGTGGCCATCTCGGCGATGCTGGCGGGCAGCGCTTTCGCGGCGG
Organism: Devosia nanyangense; assembly: GCA_016213505.1. Lineage (GTDB taxonomy): Bacteria > Pseudomonadota > Alphaproteobacteria > Rhizobiales > Devosiaceae > Devosia_A > Devosia_A nanyangense. The sequence goes on along the minus strand of JACRAF010000006.1, from coordinate 118,686 downwards.
ACAAGAAGGAGTTGGCGGTTGTCGTGAAGGGTCTCGACAATCCGTTCTTCACCGTTCTGGGCAGTGGCTGCACGGACTGGAATACCGCTCACCCCGAGTCCGAATACATCTGCACCTACAACGGCCCGGCCCTCAGCTCGGACGAGGCCGGTGAAGTGCAGCTGGTTCAGGACCTGATCAACAAGGGTGTCGCGGGCATCGCGATCTCGCCGTCGAATGCTCCGGCCATGGCGAAGATGCTCAAGGACACCAAGCCGTCGATGCCGATCATCACCATCGACGCCGACCTGCTGCCGGAAGACGCCGCATTGCGGTCGACCTATTTCGGCACCAGCAACTACGACATGGGCGTCGGCATGGCCAAGGGCCTGATGGCGCTGAAGCCCACGGGCGGCACCATCTGCCTGCAGCTCGGCAACGTCGCTGCGGCCAACATCAATGCCCGTGCGGCCGGTCTGCGTGACACGCTCTCCGGTACCAAGGGCATCGAGATGCTCAACGCCAGCAACGGCTGGACGGAAATCGCCGGCTGCCCGCTGTACACCAACGACGACATCACGACGGCCAACCAGCAGCTCGCTGACACCCTGCTCGCCAACCCCGACCTCGACGCGTTCGTCCTCGTCGGCGGCTGGGCGATGTTCGGCGCTCAGGCCTATCGTCAGACCACCGACCAGTACATGGATCGCCTGAAGTCCGGCGACCTGGTGATCGTGGCCGGCGACACCGTGGCCGAAGAGCCCAAGCTGTTCATGGAAGGGCGCAGCCAGTTCCAGATCGGCCAGCGTCCCTATCAGATGGGTAACGAAGCATCCGACATCCTGATCAAGATCATCGGTGGCGGCACTGTGGAAGACCCGATGTATACCGGCCTCGACCTGTGCACCAAGGACGATCCGGGCATCTGCAAGGTTCTCGCAGACAAGATGTAGTCGCGAGGGCGTCCTCGTCGCCCTCTCGGCTGAGGAAGAGTCTCCTCGGGGGGCGCGCTTCGGCGTGCCCCTTGCCGTTTTCGGGACCACTCGTCGAAATATTGCCCCGCCCGGTCTTTGCGCGGCAGCACTAACATGTCAGTGTCGCGCCGGTTATGACCGGGAGGATTCTGATGGCCAGTTTCAAGACACGCCGCGTGGGAAGGACCGCGCTCGAGGTGACCGAACTAGGCCTCGGCAGCGCCACCCTCGCCAGCATCTTCAACGCCGTTCCCGACGACCAGGCGCGGGCCACGGTCGTGGCTGCGCTCGATGCCGGGATCAGCTATTTCGACACCGCTCCCCAATACGGCTTCGGCCGGGCCGAGCACCTGATGGGTGATGGCCTGCGCGACCGCCGCAAGGGCACGGTGCTGTCGAGCAAGGTCGGCCGGCTGCTGGCGCCCTATACGGGCACCGAGACCTTCCGAGGCAACTGGGTCAATCCGTTCCCGTTCGATCAGGTCTACGACTATTCCTATGACGGGATCATGCGCTCGGTCGAGGACAGCCGGAACCGGCTCGGGCTCGCCGAAATCGAAATCCTGTTCGTCCATGATATCGGCGTGATGACCCACGGCAAGGAGCAGAACGCCGTCTACTGGAAGCAGCTCGCCGATGGCGGCTATCGCGCCCTCACCGAGCTCAAGGCATCCAGCCTGGTCAAGGCGATCGGGCTAGGCGTCAACGAGTGGGAAGTGTGCATGGACGCCCTCGCGCTCGGCGACTGGGACGTCTTCCTGCTCGCCGGCCGCTACACGCTGCTCGAGCAGACCTCGCTCGATCCGTTCCTCTCGACCTGCCTCGAGCGCGGCGCTTCGGTAGTCTGCGGCGGGCCGTTCAACGGCGGCGCGCTGATGGGCACCGGCAAGTGGAACTACGGCAATGCCCCGGCCGAGATCATCCAGCGGGTGGCCGACCTCGAGGCCTTCTGCACCGGGTTCGGCGTGCCGATCGGCGCCGCGGCGCTGCAGTTCCCGCTGGCCCATAAGGCGATCTGCAACGTGCTGCCCGGGCCGAAATCGCCGACCGAACTCGACGGCATTCTCAAGTGGTGGAACACCCCGATCCCGAGCGAGTTCTGGGCCGCCCTCGCCGACCGCAAACTGGTCGCACCGGGCACGCCGCTGCCGAATGGGAAGGTCGCCTAGAGTCCGGTCGCATCCTCGAGGTAGTGCCGGCGAATACCGAACATCGCCTTGGCCTCGGCGACCTTGGTGAGGATAGCCGGATAGCGGCCCCGGCCACTGCGGGTGCCGACGATCAGCACGTTCTTGGGCGTATGCACGTCGGAGATGAACTCGAAGACTTTCGTGCTGTAGCCGAAATATTCGAGGATCAGCGCCCGGATGCCGTCGGTGACCATCTCGGCCTGGCGCTCCACGAAGATGCCGTGCTTCAGCAGATAGTCGAGCGGCGTCGGCGCGTTCGCCGTTTCGATCTCGCGCCGGATCTGCTTGTGGCAACAGGGCGCGACGACGATCAGCTCCGCCCCAGCGGCGATGCCCTTGGCGATGGCGTCGTCGGTCGCGGTGTCACAGGCGTGGAGCGCGATCAGGACGCTGGCGCCGGTGCCGTCAAAGGCATCGATCGAGCCCTGGACGAAACTGAGATTGCCCAGCCCGGATTTCGCGGCGATGCCGTTGCAGAGGTCAACGAGGTCGGGCCTCAGCTCGACGCCGACGGTTCGGGCGCCGGATTGCAGGGTATTGGCGAGATAGTCGGCGACCGCGAAGGTCAGATAGCCCTTGCCCGCGCCCATATCGACGACCTTGGAAAGCCGCCCGGCCGGAATGGCCTTGAGCAGGGGGCCGAGGATTTCGACGTAGCGGTTGATCTGCCGGAACTTGTCCTGCGCCGTGGGGAGGACCTTGCCGTCCTTGTCGGTGACGCCGAGCTCGCGCATCCAGATGCTGCCGCCCGCCGGGATCGGCCGGACCTTGGCGCGGTCATGCGCCAGCGACACGGGCGCGGTCTGCGTCGGCGGCAATTGCTTCAGCCGCGGCGACTTGCCCTGGAAGTCGAGACTCCAGTCCGCCGCGGTCGTCGCCATTTGCGCCAGATTGAACTCGATGCCGACAAGCCCTTTGAGCTCGAGCAGCGCTTCGTCCCACGGGTGGTTCTTGACCACGTCGCGGGTCTTGTAGTGCCAGGTGAAACTCAGCTGCGGCTGCCGCTTGATGATCACCGGCTTGATATCGATCGACCGGAGCGCGACGTCCGTGCCATCATAGGCGCGCAGGCCGAGCTTCACGAGGCTGCCATTGCCGAACGCCGTTTCGAGTTCGGAGAAGAACTGGTCGGACCTGGAAAGCGATGTGTCGATGATCGGCGTCCTGCGAGCTGGTGTGCCACGCATATAATGCCCGGCGCGCAACGGCGCCAGTCCGAGGCCGCTAGCGCCGCCTGACCATCGTGAAGACGAGGTTGCGGCGTGGAACAAAGCCGAGCCGTGCGTAGGTAGCGATCGCCGCAGCATTGCTGGTGTAGGCCTGCAGGAACGGCACCTCACCACGCGCCACGATTTCGGCGCCGATGGCCGACACCAGCGCCTTGGCGAGGCCACGGCCTTGATAGTCGGAGTGGGTGCAAACGGCACTGATTTCGCCGTACCCGTCGAGCCTGAGCCGCTCACCGGTCATCGCGATCAGCCGAACGCCGTCGAATACCCCGACATAATGGCCCATCTCCCGCGTCCGCTCCGCGAACGGCCCGGGCCGGGTCAGCGCGACGAGCTCCAGCATTGCCGGCACGTCCGCGGCCGTCAGATCGCGATAGGTGACATTGTTTGTGGCTACGGGCGCGAAATTCTCGGCCGTGAGCTGCACCACTTCGCCGGTGCTGACCATTTCGAGATGATCCGGCACATGGAGCGCCCCGATCGTCACCAGCCCGACCGGCAGCCCGTCATCGATGATCTCGGCGATCCCGTCGAGGGCTCTCGAGCGGACGCTCCACCGCTGCGAACACCGCGATGTCGCGGTGAAACCGCCGCGCCTTGCCGTTGCTGACACCCAGATGTGCCTGCGGCCCGCCCAGCGCGTGCCAGACCATGTTGTCGAGCGGATGCGCCATGCGGCTACTGAATGGTCTGCGCGCCCTTGCCGAGCACTTCCTTGACCTTGGAGTTGATCTGGTCGAGCGAATAGGGCTTGGCGAGGAACTCGACGCTGCGGTCGTCGGCGATGTCCTGGCGGACGTTCTCCTCGGCGTAGCCGGAAACGAAGATGACCTTGAGGTTGGGCAGCCGCTCGCGCACCTTGATCAGCAGCGCCGGACCATCCATTTCGGGCATCACCACGTCGGAGACCATCAGGTCGATCTGCCCGCCGATGTCGTCGAGCACTTCGAGCGCCGCCTCGCCGGAATCGGCTTCGAACACCTCATAGCCGGTGGTCCGCAGCGCCCGCGCCGAGAACGAGCGGACATTGTCCTCGTCCTCGACGAGCAGGATGCGCTCGTGTCCGGTGAGGTCCTTGACCACCGCGATCGGCGTCGCGATCTTGGCGACGATCTCGTTTTCGGCCTGAACGTAGCGCGGCAGGAAGATCCGGAACACCGTGCCCCGGCCCACCTCGGACTCGGGATAGATGAAGCCGCCGGTCTGCTTGATGATGCCGTAGACCGTCGACAGGCCCAGGCCGGTGCCCTTGCCGAGCTCCTTGGTGGAGAAAAACGGCTCGAATATCTTCTCCATGATCTCGGGCGGCATGCCGGTGCCGGTGTCCTCGACCTCGATCAGCATGTAGTCGGCCGGCGGCATGCCGGTGTAGTTGAAACCCGCCGCCTCGCCCTCGGTGACGTTGCGGGTCCTGAGCGTGATCGAGCCGCCATTCGGCATCGCGTCGCGAGCGTTGACGACGAGGTTGACCACCACCTGTTCGAGCTGAACCAGGTCGGCCTTGACCGGCCAGATGCCCTGCCCGTGCTCGACGTGGAGCGTGATCTGTTCGCCGATCAGCCGCTTCAGCAGCACCGTCAGATCGTCGATATGGGTCGGCACTTCGAGGATTTGCGGCCTGAGCGTCTGCCGCCGCGAGAACGCCAGCAGCTGGCGCGTGAGGCCCGCGGCGCGGTTGGCGCTCTGCTTGATCGACATAAGATCCTGGAAGCTCGGATCGCCCGGCTTGTGCTTGAGCAGCAGGAGATCGGAGAAGCCGATGATGGCCGTCAGCACGTTATTGAAATCGTGCGCGACGCCGCCGGCGAGCTGGCCGACGGCCTGCATCTTCTGGCCCTGCGCAAACTGCGCCTCGAGCTTGCGCTGCTCGGTCATGTCGAGGGCATAGACGTTGACCCGCTCGGGCGAGCCCTCGACCTCCTCGGACACCGAGAAGTAGAGGCGCACCGCGTGATCCCCCTCGCGCGACAGCTGCGCGTCGACCGGCTCGATCTCCGACTTGTTCGCGGTCGCCGCCGCGACCGCTTCGGCGAAGCGCGACCGGCTGGCGTCCGAGAGCAGCTCGGACATCGACACGCGATCGAGCGGCTTTTCGTTGCCCGACCAGCCGAAGATGCGGCTGAACGGGGCGTTGGTGCGGACGATCCGGCCGTCGCCGTCGAGCGTCGCGATGGCGAACGGGGTGTCGTTGAAGAACCGCGAGAACCGCACTTCCGAGGCGCGCAGCGCCTCCTCGCCCTGGACCCCGCCGCGGCGGTCGAGCACCAGGGTGCGCGTCTCGCCCAGCTCGCCGTCGGCCAGCCGCGCCGCGCGATGGAGCAGCCGCACCGGGATCGAGGTGCCGTTGTGCTTGACCAGATCGATGTCGATGATCTCAGTGCGGATTTCGCCGTCGGCGCGGCCGCGCATCAAGAGACTGGCGCCGTCGCCGCGCACGATATCGGCGAGCCGAACCGTCCCTGCCTCGAACTCGGCGAGGTCGTAGCCGAGCCAGTCGGCCAGCGTCGAGTTGAGGTACTGCACCCTGCCCTGCGGATCGGCCGAGAAGAACCCGGCCGGCGCGTGGTCGAGATAGTCGATCGCCCGCTGCAGTTCGAGGAAGGCATTGTCCTGCCGCTCGCGGTCGCGGGTGATGTCCTCGACCGACCACAGCACCAGCGGCCTGTCGGCGCCATCGACCTCGGGCAGCGCCCGCACCGCGACCCGGTACCAGACAGGCCTGCTGCTGCCTCCCAGTCCACCGCCGAGCCCGCCGATCAGGCGGATATCCTCGGTTGCCGGACGGCCGTCGCGGGCGGCGCGCGACAGACGGTAGACCGCCTCGCTCGCCTCGGGCTGGCCGGCGAAGAGCCGCGGCACGCCGACCGGCACGCCATCCGTCATGCCGCCGGCGAGCTCGCCGTACTGGGCGTTGACGTAGGTGATCTTGCCCTCGCGGTCGCTGACCACGGCGCCGAACGACAGGCTGTCGACGACGGCGCGCGACACCGTGCGCGCCTCGTCGCCACCGCTCGCGGCAAAACGCAGGATGCCTGCCGTCAGCGCGAACAGGCAGAAGACGCCGACCACCGCCAACAGGCCGACGAAGATCAGGATGGCGTCGGGCGGGATGTATTCGCCCAGCGTCGAGATCACCACGGCGACGATGATGAAGGCGACGGCCAGCGCAATGACGCGCCAGAGGCCCGAAATGCTTCGGGGACGCGACAGCAGCGGGCTCGGATAATTGTCCTCCTCAGCCGGCATGCTGGACATTCTCCGTCGCCCCTCGAATCACTCGCGTACCAAGGAGTAGCAAATGGCCGACTCGGCCGGTAGCGCCGACCGTCAAACGCTGCCGCTATCCACTAACGCCGCCAGCCCTTCTTATCCCTCATCCGCATGACGAAGCCGATGACCTGCGCCACGGCCTTGAAGTGCTCGGTCGGAATGGTGTCGTCGATCTCGACCGAGGCGAACAACGCACGAGCGAGCGGCGGGTTCTCGACGATCGGGATGTCGTGTTCCCTGGCCAGCTCGCGGATGCGGAAGGCGACGTCGTCGGCGCCCTTGGCGAGGCAGAGCGGCGCCGACATCGACTTGTCGTATTTGAGCGCCACCGCGAAGTGGGTCGGGTTGGTGATCACCACCGTCGCCTTGGGCACGTTGGCCATCATGCGCTGGCGGCTGCGCTCGTTGCGCACCTGGCGGATGCGGCCCTTGACCGTGGGGTCGCCTTCCATCTGCTTATATTCGTCGCGGGTCTCCTGGACGGTCATCTTGAGCCGGTTCCACCAGCGCGTCCGCTGATACACATAGTCGGCGATGGCGATGACGGTGACCACCGCGAGCACCGCGCCGAACACCTTCAGCCCGAGCGCCTGAAAGTCCGGCAGGATCAGCGCCGGATCGGCCGTGATCATGGTCTCGAGCCGGTCCCGCTCCGGCCAGATCACGGCGAAGGTCACGCCGCCGACTACCCCGAGCTTCAGCAGGCCTTTGGCGAAGTTGATCAGCGCGTCGCGCGAGAACAGCCGCTTGGCGCCCTCGATCGGCGAGATCTTGGAGAGCTTCGGCATGATCGGATCGAGCGACAGCAGCGGCCGGTGCTGCACGAGGTTGGCGGCGATGCCGAACCCCGCCAGCACCGTCAGCGGGATCAGCGCGATGAGCAGGATCGTCGTGGTCAAATTGCCGAAGAACGAATTCAGCGCCGGGCCACCGATCTCGAACAGGTCGGCATTGGCGAGCAGCGTTCGGAGGCTCTGGGCGAGCCCGGCCGTCGAGGGCGCCGCCATCAGCGAGAACAGCAGGCCCGACCCGGCGATCATGAACCAGTTGTTGACCTCCTGGCTCTTGACCACGTCGCCGCGCTTGTGGGCGTCGTCGAGTTTCTTCTGCGAGGGGGATTCGGTTTTCGAGGCCTCTTCGGGGGCTTCGTCGCTCATCTAGGCGCCCCGGAACATCGCGAGTTCGTTCTCGAAATGCGTCAGGTACCAGCCCATCATCATGGCGAGCAGCAGCGCAAAGAGGATGAGGCCTACCCAGATCGTGGCCGGCATGGCGAGAAAGAAGATCTGCAGCTGCGGCATCATCCGGGCGAGAATGCCCATGCCCAGATAGAAGACGAGGCCGAGCACGATGAACGGCGCCGACATCTGTATCCCGATCACGAACGCCGAGGACGCCGACTGGATGGCCGTCTGCGCCGCGTCGCCGAACATCAGCGGCTCACGGGGCGAAAAGATCATGTAGCTGTCGCGGATCGCCATCAGCGCCACGTGATGCAGATCGGTGGCAAAGATCAGCGTCACGCCCAGCATCGACAGGAAGGCGCCGATCAGAACGCCCTGCGATCCGCCGTTGATCGGGTCCGCCCCCATGGCGCCCGAAAGCCCGGACTGAAAGGCGATCACCGAGCCCGCGACCGAGGCCGCCAGCGTCACCAGCCGAATGATGGCGCCGAAGATCAGCCCGATCACCAGTTCGTGCAGCAGATAGACCAGCACCTGCACCACGTCGGCGGGCAGCGCCGGCAGCTCGGGCGAGATCAGCGGATAGAGGACGAGGCTGAACATCAGCGCGAAGCCGAGCCGCATCCGCGCCGGGATCACCATTTCGCCCAGCGCCGGCATCAACATCAGGATGCTGCCGACGCGCGCGAAGATCAGCACATAGAGATAGGCCGTCTCGGGCAGCCAGTTGAGCGAAATCATCCGCCGGTCACGATCATGTCGGCGAGCCGCATCATGTAGCTCGACATGGTCGAGCCCATGAACGGCAAAGCCACCAGCATGGTGACGAAGATCGCGAGGATCTTGGGCACGAACACCAGTGTCTGCTCCTGGATCTGGGTCAGCGCCTGGAACAGGGCGATGACGACGCCGACAAGGAGGCCGACCGCCATCATCGGCGCCGCGACCAGGATCATCACCCAGATGCCGTCGCGGGCGATGTCGAGGACTTCGGTTCCGTTCATCTGAAAACCCTAGATCGGCATCCGCATGATTTCCTCATAGGCGGAAATCACCTTGTCGCGCACCGCCACCATGCTCTCCATCGCGAGCTCGGTCTGGCTGATGGCGGTGACCACGTCGACGACATTGGCCTTGCCGTTGAGCAGATCAAGCGACATCTGATCGCTGTGCTTGCCGGCCTCCACCACACCCTGCAGCTGGTCGGCGAGAAGTTTGCCGAAATCAGCCGCTTGCCCGCCTTGCCCTGATGTTATGGGCGAACTCTTTCCGCTCTCGCTGATGAGCTTGGAGGCATTGCTGTAGGCGGCGGCGACGGCGTTGAACGGCGTGCTCATCGGCTGATTCTATCTTTCTCCTGGTCGCAGCGGCGCCCGGCGGGCGCCCGCGTCAGGCTCTGAGGATGTCGATGGTGCGGCCCATCATCTGGCGGGTCACGGTCACCACGTTGAGATTGGCCTCGTAGCTTCTCTGCGCTTCGCGCATGTCCATCGCTTCGATCAGTGGATCGATGTTCGGGTATCGCACATAGCCGCGCGCGTCGGCCGCCGGGTGGCCGGGCTCGTAGCGGCTCTCGAACGCCGACATGTCGAGCGCGATCTTGCCCACCCGCACGGTCTTGCCGCCGGCGTCGGCGTCCATCACCGCCTGGAAGGTCGGGATACGCCGCCGATACGGGTCCTCGGTCGGGGTCTTGCCCGCCGAGTCCGCGTTGGCGATGTTTTCGGCGATCACCCGCATGCGGTCGTTCTGCGCATGCAGGCCCGAGGCCGCGATCTTCAGCGAAGACAGGAAGTCGGTCATTCAGCGTCCCTCATGCGATGCGGCCGAGCGCAGTGCGGATCAGCCGCAGCGAGCGCGTGTAGAGCGCCGTCACGGTCTGGTAGTCGATGTCGTTGGCGGCGACCTTCATCATCTCGTCTTCGACGGTGACGCCGTTGCCGCTCGGCGAGACCTCGAACGACCTCGATTCGGTGCCGAACCCGTCGACGCCGCCGCTCGAGATCGAGATTTGACCTGGGCTCGTGGCCGTCATGGACACTGTCGCCAGTGATTTCATCTGGTCGTCGAAGCTGAACGCCTTGAGGTCGCGCTCGGCATAGCCGGGGGTGTCCGCATTGGCGATGTTTTCGGCCAGAACCCCCTGGCGCGCCTGATGCCAGCGCATCTTTTCGGCAAGCGCCCGGAACAGCGATGAACCCGACAATTCCATCTTCAGACTCTGTTCACCCTCGATAGGCAATTTCTGCCCATCGATGGTTAAGAGCTGGTTAACCAAACCGCCGCCGGCGGCGCCTGCCTCGCATTTTGCATAATCATTCGGCTATAGTGGGCAAAATCTGCTTGGTGACGCCGGAGGGGGACGGCAAACCGTGGAGCACGTCATGCAATTCATGTCGGCCCTGTTCGGCGGTACGGACAACACCCTCCTCAATTCGGCGTTCGCGCTCGGCATCGTCCTCGTGATGATCGTGCTCGGGGTCTGGGTGCTGAAACTCTTCACCCGGGCGGGCGGCAACATCGCGCGCGGCCGCAACCGCCGGCTGACTGTCGTCGACAGCGCCATGGTCGACGGCAAGCGGCAGGTGATCATCATCCGCCGCGACAATGTCGAGCACCTGATCATGACCGGCGGACCGCAGGACCTCGTGATCGAATCCGGCATCGTCGCGCCCGAGCCGCCGCAACCGCGCCGCGCCACGCCGCCGCGGGCGCAACCGCAGCCCGCGCCGCATCGCCCGGCGCGCACGACCGACATCGCAGCGCCCATCGTTCCGGCCGCTCAGGTGCCGCGCGAGGCGATCGACCGGTTGCGCGACCTGGCGCGCCCGGCGCCGCTGAAACCACAGGCCTCGCTGCGCCACACGAGCCTGCTGCGCCCCGTGCCACGGCCGGACTCGGGGGTTATCCCCATAGGTCCGGAGCTCCGCATCGATAATTCGGCGGGCGCCCCGTCCGACTCAGCTAAAACCGGCCCGGACGGCGGAACCAGCGGGCAAACCAGACTTGGCGGCAGGAACAGGTTCTTCAGGAGCGTCATCCGCGGCGACCGGACCTGACCGGCGGCGCTTTGCGCGCCGGCTGCTGATTGCGGCCATCGCACTGGCCATTGTCCTGATGCCCGGCATCGCGCTGGCCCAGGACGTATCGGTCGATTTCGGCGACGACACCACGCTGACCCAGCGGGCCGTTCAGCTCATCGGCCTCATCACCGTCCTCGCGCTGGCGCCATCGATCCTCATCATGGTGACGAGCTTCACGCGCATCGTGGTGGTGCTGTCGCTGCTCAGGACCGCCATTGGGCTGCAGACCGCGCCGCCCAATTCGGTGATGGTCTCGCTGGCGCTGTTCCTCACCTTCTTCATCATGCAGCCGACCTTGCAGTCGGCCTACGACCTCGGCGTGGCCCCGCTGCTGGCCGGGCAGATCCAGGTGCAGGAGGCCTTCGACAAGGGCTCGGTGCCGCTGCACGATTTCATGGCCACCAATGTCCGCGATGCGGACGTGCAGCTGTTCTACGATCTCAGCAAGGAGGATCCGCCGGCCGACGCGGCGACGATCCCGCTGAAGATCCTCGTTCCGGCGTTCATGATCTCGGAACTTCGCCGCGCCTTCGAAATCGGCTTCCTGCTGTTCCTGCCCTTCGTCATCATCGACATGGTGGTCGCCTCGGTGCTGATGTCGATGGGCATGATGATGCTGCCGCCCGTCGTCATCTCGCTGCCGTTCAAGCTGATCTTCTTCGTGCTCGTCGACGGCTGGCATCTGGTCGCCGGCTCGCTCGTGCGGAGTTTCGGCGGCTCGTAGCCTTGTGAGCTACACCGAGCTCCGTGCCGACGCCGCGACCGGGGTCAGCGCCGGATCGACCGCGTAGAGCTGGCGGTAGGCGTTGAGGAACGCGGTGATCGAATCGAGCCCGGACACGGCCTTGGCGGCCGCCTTGAACTGCATCCCGGTCATCGAGACGTTCGGGCTGGTGATGTAGTCGAACATCGGCCATTCCTGCGCCTGCGCCATGCGGTCGGAGAACTTGCTGCGGAGCCGGTTGAGCCCCAGTTCGTCGCCGGCCAGCACCAGCCCCACCGCCGCCTTGAGGATGTTCATCCGCGCCGGCTGGCTGAGCGTCGCCGTATCGTCGGCCGAGTACACCGTCTCGATCAGGTCGGACGCGGCGGTGTAGTTCTTGGCCTTCCAGTAGCCGTCGACCCGCAGCAGATCGGCGTCACGTCCGCTCACCCGGGTCAGCAGGTCGAGCGCCAGGTCGGCGCGGTCGGCGTCGATCAGCGCGCGCGCCTCGAGAACGCGCCGCTGCCGCTCGAGGGTCGGCGACAGGTCGGCGACGCGGGTGCGATTGAGCACACGCAATGCGGCCTCGGGGTTGCGGTCGGCAATGCGGATCAGCGCCAGGTCGGCGGCGACCTGCGCCTGGGCGACACCCTTGAGCCGGCTGTCGATCTGGTATTCGAGCAGCTCCGCCGCCTGCCCGAGCAGATCGACCTTGACCAGCCGCCGGGCGAGATTGCGGATCATCTCGTCGCCGCGCGCGCCGGGCGGCGTCAGCTGACGGAAATCATAGTAGAGGCTGAGCGCGTCGAGATCGCCCAGCTGATCTGCGGCGCCGTTGAGAAAGAGGTTGCCGAACTGGATTCCGGCCTCCTCGATCAGCGCGCCGATGGGCTTGCTGTCCGGGTTGTGCGCCGCGGCGTCCTTCACTGTCTCGAAGCCGAAACGGTAGTCCTTGTGCTCGAAATAGAGCTCCGCCAGGAGCTTTTCCATGTCGGCCTCGAGCGGATTGCCGCGCCACAGCATCGCCTCTGCCGAGAGGGTCGCGGTCGCTTTGGCGAGATCGATCTTGCCGGTCGAACGCAGCAGCAGCAGCGTGCGGTAGACGGCCTCGGCGCGCGTCGGACGCACGTCGGCGGCGATGACCTGGCCGTAGGTGTCGAGCGCCGCGGCAACCTGCCCCTGCGCTTCGGCGACACGTCCCTGGAACAGCTGATAGAGCGTCACGTCCTCGGGCGACAATTGCGCGAACACGATGAGCCCGAGATAGCGCTGCGCCAGCGGCACGTCGGAGGTTTCGAGCGCCGCCCGAATTCCGGCGAACAGAAATTTCTGCCGAACCCAGACCGGATAGACCTGGACGACGCTCTCGGCCGCGAGCGCATCGGAGCGGGCGCCGGCAAAATCGTGGACGTCGGCGCGGGCAATGGTCCGCCACATGACGGCATCGACCTCGTCGGAGAACGAGGTGCTGTTGAGGATATCGAGCGCCTCGCCCGACCGCGCCGCGAGGACGTTGGCGATGGCGCTGGTAAGTTTCACCTTCTTGCGCAGGTCGTCGCTCTTGAGATCGCTGTCGAGCACCTTGAGCACACCGATCGCCTCCTCGGCGTACTGGTTGCCGACATAGTACTGCGCCAGCGCCAGGCGGGCGACCTCGCGGGACTGCCCTTCCTTGACCGCCGCGTCTTCGCTGAGTTCCTCGCCCTTCTTCTCGAACGCCGCCGGATTGTCCTCCTTGAGCGCGGCGAAATCGACAAAACTGTCACGGAACTCCGCGGCGCTGCCGCTGTCGAGGGCGCGCGGCGCGTCCTGGTCCGAAAGCATCAGTCCGTCCGGCACCTTGATCAGGGCGTGGTCGTCGACGACGCTGACATCGAGATCGGCATTGTCGGGACGGACGACCAGTCCATGCACCGAACGAAGCGCGTCGAAATCGACATAGCTCAAGTCGCGCGCGCTGCCGCGCGCCGGCGGGAACGCCGTCACCACATCGAGGAAATCGCCGACCACCGGATCGCGGAAGCTGTGCACCTGGTACGGCTTGCCGAGCGCCGCCGTCATTTCGAAATGGCCGTCGGGGTCGCGGTTGCGCTTCAGCGTCAACGGCTCGGTGGCGTTGAGCAGCACGTCGCCGATCGAGAGCACCCAGGAACGGCCCTCGGAGGCAAGCGTCGCGAGTTTCTCGGTAGACAGGTCCACACGCACGATCTGCGTTTCGCCCGCCGGCACCACCGTAAAGCCGGTGGCGATCGACGACAGCGCGTCGGACTGCTCCGGCTGATTGATCGAGGTCGGCGTATCGAACAGCATCCACAGCGTGTCGCCGCGCCGGAACACCGCGGAAGCGGTGTCGCGGTCGAACGGGAACGACACCCGGACGGTACCGGAAATCTCCTCGATCCTCGGCGTGATTGCGGCGCCTGGAACCTGGTCGCTCGCCGCTACCTGGGTTCCGGCAGCGTTCGCCGCCAGTTCGCTGGTCTCGCTACTGGCCATGGCATCGGCGACCCGCGCCGCCAGCGCGGTCGCCTCCGCCGCTTTCGCAGCGGCCTCCGCCGTCGTCCTGTTGGCGGCGATCTCGCCGTTGGTGAGATCGACGTCGAGGATGAACTGCCGGGCATCGGTGCCGTAGAACCGCGGCGTCACCCCGTCGGCGAGCGCCAGAACGATCTTGCTGCCGGCGGTGCTGACCTCGCTGCTGATGCCGGTGATCTCGCTCGGCAATTGCGACTTGAGCGCATAGAGATCGATCTCCACCGGCCAGTCGAAGGTGAGCGTCGCAGTCGTGCCGTTCTGCACGAACTCAGCCTTCGTATCGACGCTCCAGTCGAACTCGACGCGCATGAAGGTCGGGTTGCGGCCTGCGCGCAGGGCGACCTGCGGATTGAGCGCCTTGGCCTCTTCGGCCTTACGCCTCTGCTCGGCTTCGACCGCGGCGTTCTTCGCCCGCTCGGTCAGTTGCGCGACGATCGCCGGCGGCAGGCTCGGCGGCAGGCCCTGCCAGCCCTCCGGCATCATGTCGATGAACAGCTTCTCGCCGGCTTCCATGCTGTGGATGTTGAACGCAGTCCTGAGCCCGAAACGCACGCCCTTGCCGTCCGGGTCGACGCGCCCGATGGTCAGGTAGGCCGGGGCGGTCGCCAGCAGGTCCGGCAGGGTCATCGACACCGGGTCGGCGAAGGTCACGGCGAGCACGCCATTGTCGAAACTGATCTTGTATTTCGGCAGGTCCATCCGGTCGGTGAACTGCAGGACGATGCGCCCGAAGCCCTGCTCGGCCGTGGCGTGAACCTGCACGCGCTCGGCGGCTTGGACGGCCGCTGCGCCGAGCGCGAGCCAAAGCAGCGCAGCCAGCAAAAGCCGCACCGGCATCCCCGCCCGCCGCCACATCGCACTCATCGCCGGCCGTTACTCGAAACGCTCACGCAAACAAGCGTTAAGGATAGGGCTGGCGGCTTAACGCCCGCTTACGAATCCGGGGCTTTGGGGCGTTATTTGCCGACGATCTGCGGCAGCGCCGCAAGGTTCTCGCCCGCGTCGGCGACGGTGGCGCTGACCTTCACCGCCGCCAGCGCTGTGGTCAGCTCGTCTGCCTTCTGCGCGCTCATGGCCGCGAGAACCGGCGCCATCTTTCTGGGGTTCATGGCGCGCACTACGCGCAGCAGCACCTGGAGGTCGAGCTGGTCGAAGACTTTTGCAGCCTCCTTCGGCTTCATCGTCTCGTACATGCTGACGACACCCTTGAACCCGGCATCCTCGACGGCCTGTTTCTCGTCGACCAGCGCACTGACCTTGGCTTCGAGTTCCTCGAGCGCCTTCGTCCGCTCGTCGAGGCGCTTCTCGGCGGCCGCGACGAGATCGGTGCGCATCGCCAGTTCGGCCTCGCGCCTGTCGAGCTCGGCCCGACGGTCGCTGAGCCGCTGCAGCAGCGCGGTGGCACTGTCGCCGCCTTCGGCGACGGCCAGCGGCACGATCTTGCCGGAGCCATCCTTGGTGGTCGGCAGCGCGTCGCCGAATTCGTTGACCGGGGCCGCGGGCGGCGGACAACCGGTCGCCAGCGCATTGCCGATATTGTCGTTGAGGCCCTCACCATGTGCGGGCTCGGACGCAGGCGCCGGCGATTCCGGACACGCCACCTCCGCCGCGGCCTGTGCGGCCTCGGACGAAGCCTCGCCGTGACCGCCATCAGTGCTCGAGGGCTCGCTCGTCTCGTGACCCGAGGCGCTTTCGGACGCCGCGGCCTCGAGTTTGGTCGCAATCGTCGGCGCGGTGTCGCCGAGCGTCGGGCTGGTGTCCGTCAGCACCGCTTCCGGCGGCGTCGTCCCGCTCAAATCCTCGGCGTGGCCACCTTCCTGGGCGATCGCCACCACCGGCCCCGTGAGCACGTAGCCGCCACTGGTGACCAGCCCGATCCCCTTGAAGATCAGCAGCGCCAGCGCGGCGAAGATGACGACCGGTAGGAGGCGGATCGATTTCAAGCGGCTTTGCCTCCGATGCCGGGCCGCATCGCCAGTTGCTGCAGCGCCGAATGCAGCCGGCCCTGTGGCTCGACCGGTTGCGGCGCGGCCTTCGGCTTGGCCTCGACCTTGGCCTCCGGCAGCGGCTGCGACTTCGCGGCGGCAGTGATGCGCCCGATCTTTTCAACCAGCTGCGAGCCGTTGTTCACGTGACCCGCGAGCTTCTGCTCGAGCGTCTGAGCCTCTTCGAGCCGCGCCGTCAGGCTGGTCTCGGCCTCGAGCGCGGCGGTCTTGAGTTCCCTGACCGCGGCGTTGGCGAGCCCCGTCGCCTGCATCAGGTCGCTCACCATCTTGCCGAGCGTCTCGCGATCGGAATGGAGGCGCTTCAGCCGCGCGTTGAGGACGACGCAATAGCCGATGGTTACGGCCAGCAGCACTGTCACCGAGCCCTCGACCACCATTCCCAGGCTCATGCCGAACATCAACGCCCCTCCGCTTGTTTATCCAGTGCCTCGAACGCCGCCATCGTCACCTTGGGCGGGTTGAGCGGGCGCGCCACCCGCACCGAGACGTGATTGCCGATATGCCCCATGATCGCCTCGGTGAGGTCCACCTCGCCGCAGCGGAGCATGACCGGATCGGCCGGCGACCGGTCGAACATGATGGTTTCGCCCGGCGTGAGCCCGAGCGCCCGGCTCAGCGGCAACTCGAAGTCGTGCAGCACCGCTTCGAGCTGCACGTCGGCGGCGAAAATCTCGGTGGCGAGATGGCCTTCCCAGATCGGGTCGCGGCCGAACTTCTCGCCCATATACATCTGCAGCAGCTGCTCGCGGATCGGCTCGATCGTCGCGTAGGGCAGGAGAATCTCGATCTTGCCGCCGCGATCATCCATCTCGATCCTCAGCTCGATCAGGATCGCCGCATTGGCCGGTCGCGAGATCGCGGCAAAACGCGGATTGGTCTCGAGCCGCTCGAGTTTGAAATTGACCTCGGTCACCGGGGCGAATGCCCGGTGCGTATCTTCGAGGATGACTTCGATCATGCGGCGGGCCAGCGCCATCTCGATGGTGGTATAGGGTCGGCCCTCGACCCGGATCTGGCCGCCGATGCGGCGCCCGCCCAGCAACACATCGATCATCGAATAGATGAGATTGCTGTCGACCGTGAGCAGGCCGAAATTGTCCCACTCCTCGGCCTTGATCACTGACAGGATCGCCGGCAGCGGGATCGAATTGAGGTAGTCGCCGAAGCGGACCGAGGAGATCGACTCCATCGACACCTCGACGTTGTCGGAGGTGAAGTTGCGCAGCGACGTCGTCGCCAGCCGCACCAGCCGGTCGAAGACGATTTCGAGCATTGGCAGGCGCTCGTACGAGACCAGCGCCGAGTTGATCAGCGCCTGAACACCGGTGAGCTCGACATTGCTGGTGGTGTTGGCGTCGAAGCCGAGCAGGCTGTCGATCTCGTCCTGGTTGAGGACGCGGTCGCCGCCTGCCTCCTCCTGTACCTTGGTCGGATCGCTCTCGAGCATCGCCGCCCAGTCGGCGGAGATGGTCTCCCCTTCGGCGCCCGCCGTCGGGTTCCAGTTTTCGGCGAGTTTGTCCTGGTCGGTTGGTCCCGCCATCACTGCACCAGGATTTCCTTGAACAGGATGCCTTCGATCTGCGCCGGGAAGATCGCGACGTTGACGCGTCGGCGCAGCTCTTCCTTGAGCCGGTAGATGCCCGCCGATCCCTCGAGGTCGCCCTTGCGCAGCTCGCGCAGATAGACCTGGAACGCATCGACAACTTTCGCCATGCGCGGCTGGATCTCCTTCATGACGCCTTCATTGGCCACCTCGATGGCCACGGTGAGCTTCAGGAACTGATCACCCTCGGCCCCATCGTCGTTGAGGTTCACCGTCATCGAGGGCAGATTGAAGATGAAGGTCTCGGGCACCGCCACCGCCTGCGCCTTGGCAGGATCGACCGCGCCACGTCCGGCGAAGACGAAGAAGTAGAGTCCCGCTCCAGCCAGGAGCAGCACCAGCAGGCCGGCGCCGCCGATGATCAGAAGCTTGCGCGGGATTCCCTTCTTTGCGGGCGCGGCTTCGCCGTCTTCGATTTCGGCTTCGACCGCCATGCCCCAAACCCCCGCATACCGGACGATTCCGGCACACAGCCAGCTAATCGTTCCATGGTTAACGATCCCTTACCAAGCACGCCCACCCGGCAGAATTTGCCGAGACGTTCTTGCCCGACGGACGCGGCACAAGATGCCGCCCCGATCCCGGCAAATCTGCGACACAACTGAAATCGTTTAGCTTTTTGATCTGGCACGGTTGCTGCAACGTGAATGGCGGAGCGGCACGCTTGGGGAAGTTGTGCCGATCCGGGGAATAGACACGGGGACATGCGCATGGAAAACGCGCAGCTTATCTCGCTCTCGCGACAGATCGCGCTGCAGCGCCAGATGGATGTCGTGGCCAACAACATGGCCAACATCAACACCACCGGATTCAAGTCTGAGAACATGCTGTTCGAGGACTATCTGATGCCGGTTGCCGAGAGCACCGACTTCACCGGCAGCGACAGCGGCCTGCACTACACCCAGGACTGGTCGACCATCCACGACATGTCCAGCGGGCCGATCGAGCAGACCGGCAACCCGCTCGACGTGGCGCTCGACGGCGAGGGCTTCCTCACCGTCCAGACCGATGCCGGCGAGCGCTACACGCGCAGCGGCGCGCTGCAGATCAATGCCGGCGGCATCCTGGTCGATCTCAACGGCAACCCGGTGCTGAGCGACTCCGGTCCGGTGAAGTTCGGCGCCAGCGACACCGACATCACCATCGCCTCGAACGGCGCGATCATGACCAGCAATGGCGGCAAGGGCCGGCTCAAGCTGGTCGAGTTCGACGATCCGCAGCTGCTCGCCCGCGAAGGCGACAACTACTACTCCGGTCCCACCGGAACGCCGGCCACCGCGACGCACGTCGTCCAGGGCTCGATCGAGAAATCGAATGTCTCGGGCATCGCCGAGATGGCCAACATGATCCGCGTACAGCGCGCCTACCAGACGCTGGCCGGCCTGCTGCAGCGCCAGGATGATCTGCAACGCACCGCCATCCAGCGCCTCGGCGACGTAACCGCCTGAACCGGAGGACCCCAAGATGAAAGCACTCTACATCGCATCCACCGGCATGGCCGCTCAGGAGCGGAACGTCGAAATCATCTCCAACAACATCGCCAACATGCGCACCACCGGCTACAAGCGGCAGCGCGCAGAATTCCAGGATCTGCTTTACCAGTCGTATCGCCGCGCCGGCTCGCAGACCTCCGATCAGGGCACCCAGGTGCCGGTCGGCATCGAGATCGGCTCGGGCGTCAAGACCGCCGCGACACCGCGCATCATGAGCCAGGGCACCGTGACGCCCACCGAGAAGGACCTCGACGTCGCCATCCGCGGCGAGGGCTTCTTCGCCGTGCAGCTGCCCGACGGCCGCACCGGCTACACCCGCGACGGCTCGTTCGAACGCGATTCCAGCGGCCAGCTGGTCAATATCGACGGCTACGAGGTGCAGCCGGGCATCACCATTCCCGACAACTCCAACAACGTCTCGATCAGCGCCGACGGCATCGTCCAGGCCTATGTCGGCACCGACACCGCCCCGACCCAGCTCGGCCAGATCCAGCTCTATCGCTTCGTCAACAAGGGCGGCCTCGAATCGATCGGCGACAACAACTTCGTCGAGACCGCCGCCAGCGGCACGGCGCAGGCCGGCGTGCCCAACGCCGACGGTATGGGCGACGTGATGCAGGGCTATCTCGAAAGCGCCAACGTCAACCCGGTGACCGAGATCGCCGACCTGATCGCTGCCCAGCGCGCCTACGAAATGAATGCCCGCGTGATCACCGGCGCCGACGAGATGCTCTCGTCGATCAGCCAGATGCGCTGAGGAGCTGAGCCATGAAACTGCTTCCACTCGCCATCACCTTCACCCTCCTGGGGTCTTCCGCCACCCTCGCGACGCCCTCGCTCAGGGGCGACATCACCGTCAACGCTGCGATCGTCACCGTTGGCGACATGTTCGACAATGCCGGCGCGCTGGCCGAGACCGGGATCTTCCTCGCGCCCGCCCCCGGCACCACCGGCATCGTGCCGCTCAGCGACGTGCAGCACGCCGCGCGGCTGATCGGGCTCGCCGACTTCGATAATGTCGGCTTCACCCGCGTCCGCGTCGTCCGCGCCTCGACCCTCGTCGATGCCGCCCTGCTCGACAGCCTGATCGACGCCGACCTCGAGCGCCGCGGCATCCTCGCCGACGGCGTGACGGCGGACACGCATTTCGACATCGCTGATGTGAGCATCAACGCCGAGGCGGTCGACACCCCGGCGAGCCTCGTCTCGCTGCGCTACCTGCCTGAGACCGGCGCCTTTGCCGCGCGTTTCACCGTCGCCGGGATCGACCGGCCGGTCGACCTCACCGGCACGCTCGAACTGATGACCACGACGCCGCGGCTGATCGCCACCAAGCCGGCAGGCGCGATCCTCACCGAGGCCGACTTCGAGATCGCCCCGGTCCCGCTTTCGACCGCCGATGCCGGCGGGTATGCCGCTCTCGAGCAGCTCGTGGGCAAGCAGCTGCTCCGCCAGAGCCATACCGGGCTGATGCTGAAACCCGGCGACGTCGGCGAGCCGACCGTCATCACCCGCAACGCGCTGGTCACCGTCGTGCTGAAGGTCGGCGCCATGACCCTGACGGTCAAGGGGCAGTCGCTCGGCAACGCCGCCGCCGGCGAGCCGGTCGACGTGCTGAACCCGCTCACCAGGAAGATGCTGCACGGCATCGCCCGTCCGGACGGCACCGTCCAGATTCCCACCGCCACCACCGTCACCGGCCTCTAGGAGAGACTGAGATGAACGTTGTAAAACTGCTCTCCACTGTCGCCCTGGTCGCGCTGCTCGCCGGCTGCGCCACGCTGGACCAGCTCTCCCGCGTCGGCGAGGAGCCGAAGCTGACCGCCATCGCGGACCCGACGGCGCAGCCGGGCTACCGGGCGGTCAACATGCCGATGCCGGAAATCATGCCGGCGAGCTACCAGCCGAACTCGCTGTTCTCGACCGATGCGCGCGGCTTCTTCAAGGACCAGCGGGCCCGCAAGATCGGCGACATCCTGACGGTGATCGTCACCATCGACGACAGTGCGCAGATCTCGAACGCCACGACGCGCCAACGGTCGGCAGGCAATGCGGCCAACGTGGGAACGTCGATCGGTTCGCTGTTCGGGACCAAAATCCCCGGCGTCGATCTCAGCGGCACCGGCGGAATCTCGACCGGCGGCAGCATGACCGATGGCGGCACCGGCACGGTCGACCGCAAAGAGACCCTGGCGACAAACGTCGCCGTCGTCATCACCCAGACCCTCCCCAACGGCAACCTCGTCATCGAGGGCCACCAGGAGGTGCGCGTCAATTTCGAAATCCGCGACCTCATCGTCCAGGGCATCGTTCGTCCGGAGGATATCCAGTCCGACAACACCATCCCGTCCGACAAGATCGCCGAGGCGCGCATCGCCTACGGCGGACGCGGGCAGATCTCCGACGTGCAGCAGCCGCGTTACGGCCAGCAGATCGCCGACGCCATCCTGCCGTTCTGAGTTTTACGCATCCCGGCCGCGCAATCCCCCATTGGTGCGGCCGGTTCAGGCAAAGTCCAGAAGGGCTTGCCTTCTGAGGGGCGCAGTCTCCCCGGCTGCGCCCCATCCCCCTTCGGGTGAATGGGGAATGGTGAATTGTGAATGGGAGGCGCAGCCTTCCCCCCGGCGCTCCGTTGCCGTATTCACCATTCACCACTCACCATTCACGGCCCTGCCATGCCCTCCCCCAATTCCGCCTTCGAAAAACTCGCCGATCTCGGCCGCAAGCTGGAGGCGCTCGAGCACGCCCAGTCGATGCTGAGTGTCGACGAGGCGGTGATGATGCCCTCGGGCGGCGGGGAAAAGCGGGCGGAGTCGCTGTCGATGCTGGCCGGCATGTATCACGAAATGGCCACCGCCCCCGAGATCGCCGACTGGCTCGCGGCGGCGTCCGAAGAACCGCTCGACGACATGCAGCAGGCCGCGATCCGCGAGCAGGCCCGCGTCTACACCAACATGACCTGCCTCTCGGCGGACTTCGTCCGACGGCAGGTCACCGTCCGCATCCGCTCCGAGCAGCTGTGGCGCGAGCTGCGGGCCAAGGACGATTGGGCCGGCTTCCTGCCGGCGTTCGAGGGCGTCGTCGCCATCGCGCGCGAGGAGGCGGAGCTGCGCGCCAAGGCGCTCGGCCTCGCACCCTACGACGCGATGATGGAGCAGTACGACCCAGGCAACCGTGCCGCCGATATCGCGCCGGTGTTTGCACGGCTCAAGGCCTTCCTCAAGGACTTCGTCCCGGCGGCCCTCGCGCATCAGGACGAAAAGCGCGCCCGCCGGCCGCTGAAGCCGCTCAACGCGCCCTTCCCGATCGACAAGCAGAAGGCGCTGGGCCTCGCCGTCATGGAAGCCATCGGCTTCGATTTCGACCACGGCCGGCTGGACGTCTCGCACCACCCGTTCTGCGGCGGCGTGCCGACCGACGTACGGATGACGACGCGCTACGTGACGGGGGAATTCCTCTCCTCGCTGATGGGCATCATCCACGAGACCGGCCACGGCCTCTACGAGCAGGGCCTGCCCAAGGAGTGGTCGCATTTCGCCGTCGGCAAAGCGCGCGGCATGGCCATCCACGAGAGCCAGAGCCTGTTCATGGAAAAGCAGATCGGCCGCAGCGCCGAATTCTGGGAATGGGCGATGCCGCTGATCCGCGAGCATCTCGGGCCGGCGTCGATCGAGGGCTGGGACATCGACGACCTGCTGCTCCACGTGCATGAGGTCAAGACCGGTCTCATCCGCGTCGACGCCGACGAGGCGACCTATCCGCTCCACGTCATCCTGCGCTTCGAGATCGAGAAGGGGCTGATCGAGGGCACCATCGCACCCAAGGACGTGCCGGAAGAATGGCACGCGCGGATGGTCGCCTATCTCGGCCTCGAAACGCGCGACAACTACAAGGACGGCCCAATGCAGGACGTGCATTGGCCGAGCGGCGCCTTCGGCTATTTCCCCAGCTACACCCTGGGCGCGATGACCGCGGCGCAACTCTGGGCGGCGCTCGAGAAAGATCACCCCGCCGCGCGCGAGGACGTGCGCCACGGTCGCTTCGTCGCCATCAACGACTGGCGGCGGGAGAAAATCTGGTCGCAGGCCTCCCGCTTTTCCACTCCGGAGCTGCTGGCAAAGGCGACGGGCGAGAAGCTGAACAGCCAGTATTTCGAGGATCATCTGAGGCAGCGGTATCTGGCGTAAAGCGGTAAGGGCCCCTCACCCTACGGCAAGCCGTCGCCCCTACTGCGGAATCACGTGGCCGGTGCCGACGAGCACGATCGAGGCCCGGCCCTGCACCGGCGCGTCGGCGCTCGGCACTTTCAGCGTGAACTGGACGCCCGCGGCGCGGAAGGTCACGACCGTCACCGGTCCCTCGAACGAGGCGGAGACGATCTCGGCCGTCGGCGTGCCCTCGCTCCACGAGACCAGCCGCACCTGCTCGGGACGCAGCAGGACGCGGACCTGCCCATCCGCGGTGGCCCGGCCGACGCGGACCCGGCCCAGCGGAGTGTCGGTCTCCCCGCTCTGAACGATCCCCTCGATGATCAGCGCATCGCCGAGAAACTTCGCCAGCATTTCGGTGCGCGGCTGCAGGTACAGCTCGCGCGGCGACCCGGCCTGCACCACGCGCCCCTCTTCCAGCACCGCCAGCTGATCGGCGAACGACAGCGCCTCCTGCTGGTCGTGGGTTACGAGGATGCCGGTGACGCCCTCCTCGGTCAGCCGCCGCTTCACCATCTGGCGCATGTTGGCGCGCAAACCCGCATCGAGCGCCGAGAACGGTTCGTCGAGCAGCATCAGCTTGGGCCGCCGCGCCAGAGCCCGCGCCAGCGCCACCCGCTGCTGCTGGCCGCCCGACAGCTCGTGCGGCATTCGCGAGCGGATCGCCGGGTCGAGTTCGACGGCGTCGAGCAGCGCATCGACCGCATCGGGCGAACGATGGTCCATGCCGAAACCCACATTGCCGCCGACGCTCAGATGCGGGAACAGCGCGCCCTCCTGCGCGACGAGGCCGATCGCGCGCCGGTGCGCCGGCACGAACGCCGACGGCCCGGCGATCTCCGCGCCCGCAAACGCGATCCGGCCGGCGTCGGGCGCCTCGAAGCCGGCGATCAGCCGCAGCAACGTGGTCTTGCCCGAACCCGAGGCGCCGACGATCGCGGTCAGCGTCCCTGCCTTGATCTCGAGCGTGGCGCGATCGAGCGCCGTCACCGCGCCGTAGCGTTTGCTGATCCCGGTGAGCGACAGCAGCGTCATCGGCGCAGCGCCCGTTCCGCCTGGAGCCGCAACAGCACGGTCAACGGCAGCGACAGCAGGATCAGCAGCAGCGCATAGGGCGCCGCCGCCATGTAGTCGAGCTCGCTGGTCAGCGCCCAGAACTTGGTCGCCAGCGTCCGCGTGCCGTTCGGCGCCAGCATCAGCGTGCCGGTCAGCTCATTGGCGGCGCCGAGCGCCACCAGCGCCACGCTCGCGGCGACGCCGGGCGCCGCCAGCCGCATCGTCGTCTGCCAGATCGCCGCCATCGGCGGCCGGCCGAGGCTCATCGCGGCGCGTTCCAGCTCGATCGGCGCCTGCGCCATGCTCGAGCGGAGACCGGTGAGCGCCCGCGGCAGGAACATCAGTGCCTAGGCGAACACCAGCGTCGCCGCCGTCTGGTAGAGCGGCAGCGCCACCCGCACGGTGATCGACACCAGCGCCAGCGCCACGATGAGCCCGGGTAGCGCCCCGACGTAGAGGTGGGCGGCCTCGAGCATCCGCTGCACCTTGCCCGGCGCGCGGACGGTCAGCCACGCCATCGGCATCGCCAGAAGCGTGGTGATCGCCCCGGCGGCGAGAGCCAGCCCGGCGGTCTGCGCCAGAGCCGCACCGATCGCGTCGAGCTGCCAGATCGAGGCGCCGCCGATCCACAGCCAGCGCAGCAGTGTCGCCAGCGTCACGCCAAGCGAGGCGCCCGCGGTGACCACCAGCAACGCCAGCGCCGCAACCGTCCACCGGCCGAGCGGATGCCGGCGCGGTTGCCGCGCCGCGCCACTGCCGAGCCGCGCATAACGCCGGTCACCCCGCGCCGCGGCCTCGAGGCCGAGCAGCGCGACACAGCACAGCACCAGCACGCCCCCGAGCAGGTTGGCCGCCGGACCGTTGTAGACGGACTGGAACTGATCGACGATGGCCGTAGCAAAGGTGTCGTAGCGCATCAGCACGAACAGGCCGTACTCGCCGAGCAGATGGAGGCCTACCAGCAGCGCCCCCGCGCAGATCGGCAGCCGCAACTGCGGCAGCACGACGCGAAGGAAGATCGCCAGCGGCGCCTTGCCGAGCGAGGCCGCATTGTCTTCCAGCGCCGGATCGAGCCGGCTGAGTTGGGCCGCGACCGGCAGATAGACGAACGGCAGATAGGAGATCACCGCGATCACCACCGCACCCGCAAGTCCGTGCAGTTGCGGCAGAACACTGTTCCAGGCATAACTCTGGACGAAGGCCGGGATCGCCAGCGGCGCGACCAGCAGCGCCGCCCACCAGCGCGCACCACGCAGGTCCGTGCGCTCGGTGAGCCAAGCGAGCGCCACCCCGAGCACGACCGAAACCGGCAGCGTGATCGCTTCGAGCCATAGTGTGTTCTGCAGCAGTTCGCCGACCCGCGGCCGGAAGACCAGCCGCACGATTTCGTCCCAGCCGCTGCCCACGGCCACCGCCAGGATGAACCCGAGCGGAATGAGACTGAGGATGGCGACGACGGTCGCAACGGCGAACACAGCTGTCCGTGGCGGCAGCCGGAGCCGCCGCCGGGCAGTCGAATTCGCTGCGATGTCAGCACTCAATTTACGAACTTCCCGGGCGCCCCGGCCGCCCGCATAGCACCCTCAGGGCCCCGCCGGAAGGCCTCCCCCGGCGCGGCAAAGTCGCATCAGATGATGCCCGCGGCCGTCATCAGGTCGGTCACCTTGCGGCTGTCGAGGCTGGCCGGATCGACCTTCGGCGCGCCCAGGGTATCGAGCGGCGGCAATGCCGGGTTCGACGCGGCGCCCACGCCGACGGCGTATTCGAACGACGTCCCGTCGCGCAGAACCGCCTGCCCGTCCGCTCCGGCGATCCACTTGAGGAAAGCCAGCGCCTCTGCCTTGTGCGTCGACGATTTCAGCACGCCGCCGGCCGAAACCGAGACGAACGCGCCCGGATCCTCGCCCTTGAAGAAGAGCTGCCCGATATGGGCGCTGTTCTCGCCGGTCTTGGCCTTATCGCCGAAGAAATAGTAGTGATAGATCACCGCGCCTTCGACCTCCTCGGCATTGACGCCCTTCATCGCCGCGGTGTTGCCGCGATAGGCCACGGCGTTTTCCTTCATCGCCGTGAGCCAGGCGGCCGTTGCCTCTTCGCCCTTGAGCGACAGCATCGCCGCCACGATCGCCTGGAAGTCGGCGCCCGACGGCGAGGCGGCCCAGCGGCCCTTCCAGCTCGGATCGGCCAGATCCATGATCGATTTGGGCAGCTTTTCCTCGGTCAGCAGCGCATTGTTGTAGACGAACACCGTCGAGCGCGCCGCGATCCCGGTCCAGTTGCCCGTCGAGGGGCGGAAGCTGTCGCCCACTTCGTCGAGGATGTCCTGCGGCAGCGGCTCGAGCAGCCCCGCCGTGTCGACCAGCACCATCGCCGGCGAGTTCTCGGTGAGGAACAGGTCGGCGGGTGAGGACGCCCCCTCCTGCACGAGCTGATTGCCCAGTTCGGTGTCGCCGCCATGGCGCAGCGTCACCTTGATGCCCGTCGCTTTGGTGAAGCCGTCGGCCCATTCCTGCGTCAGCGATTCGTGTTGCGCGTTGTAGACGATCAGCCCGTCGTCCTGGGCCAGAACCGGCAATGCAAGCGCGGCGATCAGACCGGCCATGATGGGAAGACGAAAGCGCATCGAAACCTCGCGGAAACCTTGGTGGATGCGGGGCAGATAGTGAAAGTGGAGCTGCGGTGTCAACTTAAAACGACCGTCCCTGGAACCGTTCTAAACTATCGCCAGCGGCACCTGGATTTCGAACGCCGCTCCAGCCTCCGACGGCGCCAGATCGATCGTGCCGCCATGGGCGGCCAGCATGGCGCGCACGATCTGCAGCCCCATCCCGGTTCCCCCCGCCTCGCGACGGGTGGTGAAGAACGGCTCGAAAATGCGGTCGCGGTTGCCGGGCGAGATCCCCGCCCCGTTGTCGGCGACCCGGATGCGCAGCATGCCGTCCTGTCGCCGGGCGGACACGGCCACCTCGGTCGCACCGTGTTCGGTCGCATTGCCGATGAGCTGGCTGAACACCGCCTTCGCCGCCTCCGGTCCTAGCGTGAACGGCGTGTCGATCTCGCCGGCAAAGCTCACCACCGGCATCCTGCGCTGTTCAGCCATCAGCAGCCGCAGCGTCGCCGTCCCCGAGACCAGGTCGAGGTCGGCCCGCGCCAGCTCGCGCAGCCGCTCGAGCAGCGCCGCCAGCCGGTCGCTGTCGGCGATGATGTGGTCGAGGAATTTGCGCCGTTCCTGGGCGCTCATTTCGGCATCGCGCAGCAGTTCCGCCGAGCCGCGGATCGCCGTCACCGGCGATTTGAGTTCGTGGCTCACATGCGCGGCGAAGGACGACACATATTCGGTCCGATCCACCAGCCGTTCCGCCAGGTCGAGAAAGCTCTGGCTCAGCGTCGCGATCTCGCGCGTCCCCTGCTGCTCGGACGCCCTGATGGCGGCGCGCCCGCCGCGTCCGATTTCTTCAGTGCGCCTGACCAGCGCATTGATCGGGCCGGTGATGGTGCGCGAAAACACCACCCCGATCACCACCGTCAGCACCAGAGCGACACCCAGGGCCCCCAGTTCGATCGGTCCCATCTGGCTGGCCGTATTGTCGAGCGAGCGGAACCAGACGACGATCGCCGCCGGCAGCGCCAGCACCGTCAGCAACACGGCGAAGACGATCATCGTCAGCGTCGGCCGCCATTTCTGCGGGACGCGCGCCGCCGCCATCAGTCCGCACTCCCCAGCCGGAAGCCGACGC
Organism: Devosia nanyangense; assembly: GCA_016213505.1. GTDB lineage: Bacteria > Pseudomonadota > Alphaproteobacteria > Rhizobiales > Devosiaceae > Devosia_A > Devosia_A nanyangense. The sequence continues at coordinate 90,436 of JACRAF010000006.1, read as the reverse complement.
CGTGCACGGTCTCGACGATGGTCGAGCACCCCGCCTCGGCGAACTTGGCGCGGAGGTTGCGGATGTGGCTGTCGATGGTGCGGTCGGATACGTAGGTTCCTGCCCCGTACGCCGCCTCCATGATCTGCTCGCGGCTGAACACCACTTCCGGCCGCGCCAGCAGCGCCGACAGAATCTCGAACTCGAGCGCCGTGAGCGTCAGCGGCGTCTCGCCAAACCAGACGCCGTGCCGCGCCGTATCGAGGCGCACCTTGCCGTGGTTCAGCGCTGCCGCAGCTTTTGCGCCGCCCCGCGCCCGCTTGAGGATGACGTTGACCCGGGCCACCAGCTCGCGCGCGCTGAAGGGTTTGGTCACATAGTCGTCGCCGCCGATTTCCAGCCCGAGCACGCGGTCGATCTCCTCGTCGCGGGCGCTGAGGAACAGGATCGGCACCTCCGACGTGCGCCGAACCTGCCGGCAGACTTCGAGCCCGTCCATCTCCGGCATGCCGATATCGAGGATGATGAGATCGAGCGGCCCGCGCCGGAACTGCTGCAGCGCCTCGACGCCGTTGCGCGCCGTCGCCGTGGCGAACCCGGCGCGTTCGAGCGCGAACGTGATCACCTCGCGGATGTTCGGCTCGTCGTCGGCGATCAGGATGCGCGGCATGCGTTAATCAATAGCGTCCGCGGTGTCCGGCGCAAATGGATGTTGCAGCAGGTACTGGTTCAGCCGATCCCCACGCCACGTCCAGCCGTGCCAGCTCTGCCTGAACAGATAGACTTCCCCACCCGACGGATCGCGATAGAGGACGCGATCGGTCAGTTCCCCGCGCAGCAGGCTGAACGTCGTCAGGCTCGACAGGCTGGCGAACCTGGCGCTCGTGAGGAACTCGTCGAGGGCGGGGATCGCCGCCGGCCCGAGATCGGACGTGTAGTATTGGTCGAGCGGCAGGCCCTCCCCCCGCATCTCGTAGGAGTGCCGCACATTGTAGACGGCGATGAGCGACTGCAGATCGAGCCAGCTCACGCCCCACAGCGTCAGCGACAGGGCGACCATGTTGCTCGTCACCAGCCACTTGTTCGACTTGTCGAGCGCGATCTTGACGACGATCAGCACCAGACCGATGCCGACCAGCCCCATCCAGATGGCGGCGGCGATCCGCATCTCGCTCAAATAGTAGACCTCGACATAGAGCTCCAGCCGCAGCAGCGAGGAGACCACCAGCCAGACGTTCTGCGCGATCCAGAGGTAGACCAGGCTGCGGATCAACGGCGAGGATTTGCCCGGCCCGTTCGTCCGCATGGCGGCGAGGACGAAGGCTCCGGCAAGGATCGCCGTGACGATCAGGGGATAGGCGCCGCGATGGGCATACTCGGCGTGGCTCATCCCATCCGGAAGCCGGACGCCGCCCCACAGATAGATCAGATCGAGCGCGGTCTGCACCGCGAACATGGCGTTGAAGACGAGCAGCGAATTGCGGATGGCGGCGCGGCCGAAGATAAGGCTCTCGGTCCGCGGCAGCGCCGGCCCCTGTACCTGCACCTGCGGCAAGGCCGTCCATTGCAGCAGCCTCGGCGCTAGGAACGGCCAGCAGAGCAGCGCAATCAGGCACCAGAGGACGATGCGCGCCGGGTCCAGCAGATCGAGCAACCGGTCGAGCCGGATCGCCCGCAGCGCGAGCTCGATGACCGGATTGGCCGTGGCGAACAGCCAGGCGAACATCACCGCGAATGCCACGGGTACGAGCCAGACGAGCGCGGCCCGCAGCAATCTGCCGCCGGCCTTCTGCCGGCCGCCCTCGCTGAGCGCCCGCAGACCATCGCCGACCAGCCGAAGCGGCGCCAACACGCCGAAGCGGGTGAAGGCGCCCGGCCAATCCTCGAATCGTGGCAGATGGCCCGATATCCCGAGCGCCAGCAGCGTGATGCCGCCTTGCGCCGTCAGCAGCCCCCATGGGCTCAGCGTCTCGAACAGCGGCATCGTGCCGACCAGCGCGACGACGAGCAGAAGAACCGTGTTTCCATCGCCGAACCTGTTTGGGTAGAGCGCGACGATTCCGAAAATCACGGCGATAAGGAAGACGAGAACGTTGACCCCGCCCGCCTGGTGCCAGAACAGGACATCGCCGAGCACGATGAGCGCCGCGAGAGCCGCGCCCGCCGCCAGCGTCCGCCGGTTCCAGATCGACTGGTCAGCGGCCCCGCTGTCCTGCGTCAGGTCGGTCATGGCCCTCTGCCCTCTCGCCGGTGACAAGGCGCAGGACCGAAGGCGACCGCTCACGCTCCCGGTCCCGCCGGTCGGCCCACCAGGCGTCCATCAGGATGCAATCGGGCAGCGGGATGGGGCGGTCGGGCGAAGGCTGAATCGGGTTGCGCATGGGGCAAAGCATGCGGACGCGATTTGCAGTTTTCGTGCAGAGGTCCCGGAAGTTTTGAGGATTCAGGCGTCTAGCAGCGACAGCAGCCGCACCGCCGCGTCGAATTCCGTCCGCCGCTTGGCGCGTCGGGTGGTGATCTCTTCGATCTCGCCCCACAGCGAGACATTGTGGTCCTCATCGACATGCGCCGCCACCCAGACGCCCTCGGCATCGATCAGACCGGCCCGCAGCGCGATCGCCAGCAACCCCGATCCGGTGATCGAGGTGACGACGTTGAGCGCGTTCAACACGAACAGCCCCTCGTCCTCGAGCGCCTTGGCGAGCCGCACCAGCGTCGCCGCCGGCTGCGGCTGGTGCACGATGCCGATAGTCGGCTGGAACGCGACGCCGAAGTGGCGCGCCAGCTTGATCAGCACCGCATCCCAGATTTCCTCGTGCCGCCGGACCAGCGCGGCGGGACCGTCGACACGGTAAAGGAGCAGGTCGTTGCCGGCGAATTTGACGATTTCCTCGCGCAGCGCCGGGATCGTCGCCTCGCCCGCCTCGACCGCCGAATTGACGATCCGCGTCAGCGGCATCGTTTCGGGATCGACGAACTCGCCCTGCGCCGCCCACTCCGCCGCCATCGCCGCGGCGAGGGCTTCCGTGAGGACGACCACCGCCTTCAGGCCCGGCGTCTTGGGCACCTTGCCGTCGAGAACGACCGCGAAGCCGCCGTCCATCGGCCTGACAGCGGCCGCTTTGTAGAACCGCTTGGGCAGCTGACGCTTCTCCCGCGCCTGGACCCGCCCGTAGCCGTCCTCGCGATGCTGGTGGGCGTCGTCGAGAAACTCACGCATCGGCAACTCCCAACAATTGGTCAAGCGCCCCGTCGAGCTGGTCGAAGCGCTCGATGACGAGGTCGGCACCTTCGGCGTGCAGCTCGGCAATTTCGTGATAGCCCCAGGCAACCCCGATCGCCTTGACGCCGGCAGCCCTCGCCATCCGCATGTCATGCACCGTATCACCGATCATCGCGGTCTGAGCGCCATTCGCTCCTGCCTTCTCCATCGCCGTTTCGATCATCTGCGGATCGGGTTTGCCCCGATTGTGATCCGGCGTCTGCACCGACTGGAACCGGCCGACGATGCCGTGCCGCTCGAGCAGCGTAACGGCGCTGCGATACCCCTTGCCCGTCGCGACGGCGAGGACAGTCTCCGGTTCAGCCTGTAGCCGGTCGAGCGCCGCAAGCGCACCGGCGAACAGCGGCTCGCGGCTGCCCTCGGTGGCGCGATAGCGCTTGCGGTACGCCTCGGCGATCGCCGCAACCCGCGCCGCGTCGGCACCGGGCGCGAGGACCTTCATGGCGTCGTCGAGGGTGATACCGGAGATCGAGCGGATCGTCCTTTCGTCGGGCGGCGGATCGCCGACGTCCTTGAACGACGCCGTGACCGTCTCGACGATCAGCTGCACCGAGTCGATCAGCGTTCCATCGAGGTCGAAGATCACCAGTCTCATTCGTCTTCCGGGTCCTGGTCCTTGACATCGAAGCGGTTGGCATCGAACCCGAGCGCGTCAAAACTCTGCTGCATATGCGGCGGCAGCGGCGCGCTGATGTCGATCTCCTTGCCGCTCCTCAGCGGCAGCCGGATACGGCGGGCATGCAGATGCAACCCCTCGCCCAGCCCCGGCGCGCCCTGCCAGTTCTCGATGTTGAAGTAGCGCGGATCGCCGATGATCGGATTGCCGAGCTGCATCATGTGGACGCGGAGCTGATGCGTGCGGCCGGTCACCGGCTTCAGCGTCACCCAGGCGAAGCGGCGAGCGGCGACGTCCGTCGTCGAGTAGTAGGTCATCGAATGCTGCGCGCCGGGATAGTTCTGTTCGACCACCGCCATCTGCTCGGTATCGCCGACGATCTGCTTGGCGAGAAAACACGAGATGCTGCCCTGCCGCGGGTTGGGAATGCTGTAGACCACCGCCCAGTAGATCTTCCGCGCCGAGCGCGACCGGAACACCGCTCCAAAATGCGCCGCAGAAGCACGCGTCTTGGCCACCACCAGGACGCCCGAGGTGTCACGATCGAGCCGATGCACCAGCCGTGGCGCTTCGCCCTGCTTGTTGGGCAGGCTTTTGAGCAACCCGTCCATGTGCCGCTTGGTGCCGCTGCCGCCCTGCGAGGCGAGCCCCGCCGGCTTGTTGAAGACGTAGAGTTCGTCGTCCTCGTAGAGGATGAGATCGCGCAGGAATGCCGCGTCGTTCGAGTCGGCCTTCTGTTCGATCCGGCGGACTTCCGCATCGAGCGGAGGCACCCTTACCATTTGCCCGGCCGCGAGTCGCGAATTGGTCTTGGCCCGGCCGCTGTCGATCCTGACCTGGCCGGTGCGGATCAGCTTTTGCAGATGCCCGAACGTCACCTGCGGGAAATGCACGCCGAACCAACGGTCGAGCCGCATGCCGTCTTCGTCGCGCCCGACCGCCTGCTGGCGCGCGCCGCTCATGCGTGCCCCCGCATCACGACCAGGCCGAGATAGAGTGCGACGATGGCGACGGCCACCGAGACCAGCACATAGAGCAGCGCCGGTCCGAACTCGCCACGCTCGATCATCGCAATCGCATCGAGCGAGAACGACGAGAACGTCGTGAACCCGCCAAAGACCCCGACCGCCACGAACAGCCGCGCATCGGCCTGCCAGGCCGGCGTCGTCCGCGCCAGGTAGCCGATGAACAACCCCATCGCCATCGACCCGGCAATATTGATGAGCAGCGTCCCCAGCGGGAACGACGAACTCCACACCCGCCCGACCAGCACGCCGCCGCCATAGCGCGCCATCGAGCCCAGCGCGCCGCCGAGGCCAACCAAGAGATATGCGTTCATTTCGTCCGCTCAGGCCTGATCTTCGGCCCTCTTTGCCCTCAACCGGGCAAAATACTCAAGCCGTTTGATGATCTCGCGCTCGAAACCGCGCTCCACCGGGCGGTAGAATTCCTGCCGGCCGAGCTTTTCGGGGAAGTATTCCTGCCCGGAAAACCCCTCCGGCGTGTCGTGGTCGTACTGATAGCCCTCGCCGTACCCCTGCCCCTTCATCAGCTTTGTCGGGGCGTTGAGGATGGTCATCGGCGGCATCGGCGAGCCGGAGGTCTTGGCGAGGTCCATCGCCGCCGCGAAGGCGGTATAGACCGCGTTCGATTTGGGCGCGACCGCCAGATAGACCGTGATCTCCGCCAGCGCCAGTTCGCCCTCGGGCGAGCCCAGCATCTCATACGCATCGCGTGCCGCGATCGCCAGCGGCAGCGCCTGTGGGTCGGCCATGCCGATATCCTCGCTCGCCATGCGGATCAGCCGCCGCGCCAAAAACAGCGGGTCCTCGCCGGCGACCAGCATGCGCGCCAGATAGTAAAGCGCTGCATCCGGATCACTGCCGCGCACCGTCTTGTGCAGCGCCGAAATCAGGTTGTAGTGCCCGTCCTGCTTCTTGTCGTAGATCGGCGCGCGCCGTTGCACCACCTGCAGCAGGCCGGCCTTGTCGAGCACTTCGCCGGATTTGGTCGCCGCGAACACCTCCTCGATCAGCCCGAGCAATGCCCGGCCGTCGCCATCGGCCAATTCGTAGAGCGCCGTTCTGGCGTCGTCGTCGAGGGGCAGCCTTTGTCCGAGCGCCGCTTCGGCGCGACCCGCCATCAGCGCCAGGTCCTCCGGTCCGAACGACTCGAAGCGCAGCACCTGCGCCCGCGACAAGAGCGCCGCGTTGAGTTCGAAACTCGGGTTCTCGGTGGTGGCGCCGACCAGCACCACGGTGCCGTCTTCCATCACCGGCAGAAAGCCGTCCTGCTGGGCCCGGTTGAAGCGGTGGATTTCGTCGACGAACAGCAGCGTCTTGTGCCCGCTGAGCCGCTCGAAGCGCGCCTCCTCGAACACCTTCTTCAAATCCGCGACACCCGAGAACACCGCCGAGATCTGCTTGAAGCGATAGTCCACCTCGGCCGCCAGCAGCCGCGCCACAGTGGTCTTGCCGGTGCCCGGCGGCCCCCACAGGATCAGCGAGCCCAGCCGGCCCGAGGCGATCATCCGCCGCAACGTGCCGTCCGGCCCGAGCAGGTGGCGCTGGCCGATGACCTCGTCGAGGGTTTTCGGGCGCAAGCGGTCGGCCAGCGGACTGTCCGCCGGCTCATTCCGCTCAACCACGAAGAGATCGGCCATGGTTAACCCGCGCTGGTCTAGCCGCTGATGTAGGACTGGATCGTCTGCCCGCCCCGCTGCAGCACAATCTGCCATCCATCGGTCCGCGTCGAGACCAGCGACTTGAACGTCCCCAAATCGTTGATCTGCCGGTTGTCGATGGAAACGATGATATCGCCCGTCTGCAGCCCCATCCGGTCTGCCGGCGAGCCCGAGACGACACGCGTGACGATTACCCCCTTGCTGTCGAACGGCAGGTTCATGTCCTGGGCGATCGCCGGGCTCAACAGGCTCACCGTGGTGCCGGCGAACCTGGTGTTGCCGGTGATCTCGGCGGTCTGGTCGGCGGATGCCCCCGGCGGCGCCGCGATCTCGACCGAAGCGTCCGCGGATTGGCCGTTCCGCACATAGCTCAGGTCCGATTGCGTGCCGAGCGCCTTGGTGGCGAAACGGAAGTCGAAGCCCTGCGGCGCGTCGACGTCGATGCCGTCGATCTTGACGATGGCATCGCCCGCCTTGAGCCCGGCCTTCGCCGCCGGACTGTCCGGCGCCACCTCGGTGATCAGCGCCCCGTGCGGCGGATCGATATTGAGGCTGTCGGCGATATCGGTGGTGACTTCCTGGAGCTGTGCTCCGAACCACGGCCGGACGATCGGCCCGCCCTTCTCGCCGGCCTCGGCGACGGTACGCACCATGTTGGCCGGAATGGCGAAGCCGATCCCCACCGAGCCGCCCGAGCGGGTGAAGATCGCGGTGTTGATGCCGACGAGGCGGCCCTGAAGGTCCACCAGCGCGCCACCCGAATTGCCCGGATTGATGGCGGCGTCGGTCTGGATGAAATAGTCGAAATTGCCGGTCTCGACGCCGGTTCGCGCCAGCGCCGAAACGATGCCGCTGGTCACCGTCTGGCCAACCCCGAACGGATTGCCGATGGCGAGCACCAAATCACCCACCTGCAACGCGTCCGAATTGGCGAAATCCAGCGCCGGAAACACTTTTCCGCCGGCGTTGTCGATCTGCAGCACCGCGAGGTCCGATTTCGGATCGTCGAGCAGGAGCTTCACCGGATATTCCCGCCCGCCGCTCAGAGCGATGCGGATGTCGTCAGCGCCGTTGACGACGTGCGAATTGGTGATGATCACCCCCTTGGGGTCGACGATCACCCCCGAGCCGAGCGATTGCGACGTCCGCGGCCGGCTCTGGAACATGTCGCCGCCGAACAGCCGCGAGAAGAACGGGTCGCTGGCGAACGGCGATTGAAAACCCTGCTCCGTCTTGGTGGCGTAGACGTTGACCACCGCCGGAGTGACCGCCTTGACCAGCGGCGCAAAACTCAGTTGCACGTCAGCCTGGGACTGCGGCAGCTGGCGGACGGGATCGGCCGCCGGGGCCTGCGCCACCTGGATGTCGAGAGGCGTCGGGGCGAGCGAGATGACCGCCGGCACGGTTGCCGGTAGATCGCTCGCGTGCTGCGCCCAGAGCCCGCCGCCGATCGCCGCCAGCACCACCAGACCCGAAAACCCGAGGACCACTTGCCTCTGCGTCACGTCAATACTCCAGTTTCGCGCAAGGCTCGCCGCCTTCCGGCGGCCAGCGGAACGCCCAGATTCCGGCGCCTTTAAGGACGTGGGCTTACGGTTTTGTAAGGCGGAGCAATATGACATTGTGCAGGGGCTGCAACGTCCCTATATCGGGCCGCGTTTCGGAGCGTGTTCAGGGAAAGTGGACAGAACTTTCCCGGTTTGAACGCGCGACCACGAGAGCTTCGCCTTCCCTCACACCCCGAAAGGGACCGCCCCATGACCGCCTCCGCCGCTGCCGAAGACGTCATCCAGCTGCACACGGCCGCCCACGACAAGACGGTCTACGCCAACACGTCGGCGCTGATCGCCGCCGAGGCGCCGGATTTCCCGAGCTTTCTGTTCTCGGAGCGCGAGCTGCACCGCTCGGTGAAGGTGTTCAAGCGCGGCTTCGACGGCCTCTTGACCTATGCGGTCAAGTGCAATCCCTCCCCGCATATCCTCAAGCAACTGCATAACGAGGGCCTCAGGGCCTTCGACGTCGCCTCCAACACCGAGATGGAGCTGGTGCGCGAGTACGCGCCGGGCGCCGCGATGCACTACAACAACCCGATCAAGAACAAGCGCGAGATCGCGCGCGCCTACGAAGAGTTCGGCGTCCGCTCCTTCACCATCGACCACCCGCAGCAGCTCGACCAGCTGGCGGCGGTCGTCGCACCCTCCAGGGACATCGAGGTCACCACCCGCTTCAAGGCCGGCAAGGCGCTGAAGTCGTACGATTTCGGCATAAAATTCGGCGTGATGCAGGACGGCGCTGCGGAGATCGTCAGCCTCGTCGACCAGATGGGCTATACGCCCTCGCTCTGCTTTCATGTCGGCAGCCAGTGCGAGGACGCCTACGCCTATGAGCGCCACATCGCCGCCGCTGCCAAGATCGCCGAGGAGTCGGGCATCGAACTCAAGCGCCTCAACATCGGCGGCGGCTACCCGGCCCCCTACCCGACCAGCGAAGCGCCGCCGATGGACTATTATTTCGAGACCATCGCCACCGCGGTGAAGGACAATTTCGGCAAGTCCGCGCCCGAACTCATCATCGAGCCCGGCCGCGCGCTGGTGACCTCGTCGACCTCGCTGCTGCTGCGGGTCAAACACCAGCGCGGCGGCCAGTCGGTCTACGTCAACGACGGCGCCTATGGCTCGCTGATGGAAGTCAAGTTCATGCACTTCACCCCGCCGGTGCGCGTCTGGCGCGGCCCGCGGCTGCACGACAATGACGGCGAGTTCTCGGAGTTCACCATCTGGGGCCCGACCTGCGACAGCTACGACGTGCTGCCCCAGGTCTTCACCCTCCCCGCCGACGTCGACGAGGACGACTGGATCGAGTTCGGCCTGATGGGCGCCTACACCCAGGCCTCGCTGACCCCGTTCAACGGCTTCGACCGGCGCGACCAGTACTGGGTGGAGGAAGTCTACACGGGCAAGGAACAGCAGCCGGAGTAAGCGCACACGCCGCGCGATAACCGGGCCGCCCTCAGGGGCGGCCTGTTCGTCTGTGGGGAACTCGATGACCGATATCCCGCCAATCGAAGCGCTCGGTGAACGCATCATGGTGTGCGGACCATCCAACGCCGGGAAGTCGACGCTGGCGGTAGCGCTCGGTCGCAAGGTCGGGACGACCGTGTTCCACGTCGACCGGTTTCGCCATCAAGTCGGCACCGATTGGGTCCAGCGCCCCGACGAAGAGTTCGAGGCCCTCCACGATGCCGCGATTCTGCACGAGCATTGGGTGATGGATGGCAACTACACGCATTTGATGCCGCGCCGCATCGCGCGCGCCACGGGCATTGTGCTGATTGGCGACAACCGATGGGCGAACCTGAGACGCTATTTCTGGCGGACTTGGTTCCAGACAGATCGGCTTGGAAGCCTCGATGGCGGCCGTGACAGCATCAAATGGGAAATGATCCATTGGATCCTCGTCCCCTCGCCGCGCAATCTCGCTCGCTATCGGCGCGAATTGCCCGCGACGGGCCTGCCGTTTGTCGAGACGCGCTCGATGACCCAGCTCAATCGGCTCTACGCCGCCTGGGGCCTCAGCAGGAAATGAAAATGAAAAGGCCCGCATCGCTGCGGGCCTTCGAATTCCTGATCGGCGCCAGCCTCACTCGTCGCGATACACCTTCTCGCGCCGCTCGTGCATTTCCTGCGCCTCGAGGCTCAGGGTCGCGATCGGGCGGGCGTCGAGGCGAGCGATGGTGATCGGGTCGCCGGTTTCTTCGCAGTAGCCGTAGGTGCCGTCTTCGATCCGCTTCAGCGCCGCATCGATCTTGGCGATCAGCTTGCGCTGCCGGTCGCGGGTTCTGAGTTCGAGCGCGCGGTCGCTTTCCGAGGAGGCGCGGTCGGCCATGTCGGGATGGTTCTGGCTCTCTTCCTGGAGGTTCTCGAGCGTCTCGCGGCTCTCGCGAAGAATGTCCTCCCGCCACGTCTCCAGCTTCCGCCGGAAATAGTCCCGCTGGCGCGGGTTCATGAAGGGTTCGTCTTGGGTCGGCCGGTATTCAGCCGTCAGAACTGCACTTCGCATAAGGACTCAACTCATTTGCCCGAGTTGGCGCCTATATAATTGGACGCATCCTGCCCGGCAAGCGCTGCGGCGAGCGATGATGAATTCGTGAATCGCTTGGCACGGCGACCCCTAACCCGCCGGATAGCGCCCGAACTTGGCCAGCTCGACCCGTGCCCTGAGCTCGATGTCGTCGAGCACGCCGTCGAGTTCGGGCAGGTTGCGCTCGCGCGCCTGGCCGATGAGCGCCATCAGCTGGTTGAGCCGCCCCTCGCTGACCTGGCCGAGCAGGAGGTCGGCCTTGATCGTCTCCAGCGTATCGAGCAAGGCGTTGCCGCGCCGCAGCGCCCTCTTTTTGGCGAACAGCGGATCCTCGACCGCCTGCAGCGCCAGCAGTGCATCGATCCCCGACGACTGCGTCAGCGGCTGGGTCGCGGCCGGCCGCGCCGCCGAGGCTCCGTCGTCGACCAAAAAGCCGCCGCCCGCCGGACGGCCGGCGCTGCTGCTTCTGGAAAGGCTCGATCGAGGGGTGGTTTCGATGCGCAAGGGACCGACTCTCGAGGCGAAGCGCCTCATCGGCAAAATCTGCCGCCATCCGTTAACAAGACCTTAACGCACCCGGCAATGGTTGCCCCTCCGCCGGGGAGGCGGCGCAGTTTGCACCGATATTTCAAGCGCTTGGTGACCTGGCACGCATTTCGCATCGCTCTCTCCGAAGACGCGGCGCGTGGGGACGGGCCGCCGATCGGGGATAAGACAATGAGAAACTGGGCTTTCAAGCAGGCCATTGCGGCGATCCTCGCCGCCACCACGCTGATCGCGCCCGCGGCGCCGGCAGCGGCCGCCACGGCGCGCATCAAGGACATCGTGAACATCGAGGGTGTGCGCGACAACCAGCTCGTCGGCTACGGCCTCGTGGTCGGTCTCAACGGCACCGGCGACGGCCTCAACAATTCGCCCTTCACCAAGCAGAGCCTGCAGGCCATGCTCGAGCGGCTGGGTGTCAATACCCGCGGCGAGAACATGCGCACCGGCAATGTCGCGGCGGTGATGGTAACCGCCAACCTCCCCGCCTTCGGCACCCAGGGCTCGCGCATGGACGTCAGCGTCGCCTCGCTCGGCGATGCCTCGAGCCTGCAGGGCGGCACCCTGCTGGTGACACCGCTGCTCGGCGCCGACGGCGAGGTCTACGCCATCGCACAGGGTTCGGTGACCATCAACGGCTTCAAGGCCCAGGGTGACGCGGCGACGGTGATCTCGGGCGTGCCGACCACCGGCCGTATCTCCGCTGGCGGCCTGATCGAACGCGAGATCGGCTTCGTGCTCGGGGCCCAGCGCACCCTGCGCCTGGCGCTCAAGAACCCCGACCTCACCACCGCGCGCCGCGTCGCGCTCTCGATCAACGATTTCATCGGCACTCCCTGCGCCACCCCCGAGGACGGGGCCACCGTGCGCATCAACCTGCCGCCGCACTTCAACGGCAACATCGTCGACCTACTGACCGACGTCGAACAGCTGGTGATCGAGACCGACCAGCCGGCCAAAATCATCATCGACGAGAACTCCGGCATCATCGTCATGGGCAAGGACGTGAGGGTCTCGACCGTCGCGGTAGCGCAGTCGAACCTGACCGTCACCATCTCCGAGACGCCGCAGGTGTCGCAGCCCAACCCCTTCGGCAACGGCGACACCACCGTGGTGCCGCGCACCGACCTCAACGTCAACATGGTCAACTCCGACCTCGCGCTGGTCAACGAATCGGTGGGCCTGCAGGAGTTGGTCGATGGTCTCAATGCGCTGGGCATCGCCCCGCGCGACCTGATCGCGATCCTGCAGGCGGTCAAGGCCTCGGGCGCTCTGCAAGCCGATATCGAGGTGCTGTGATGAGCACCCTCCCGCCGCTCAAGGTCGACACCAACGCGCCCGGTTATGCCAAGCTGCACCAGCAGGCCAAGGACCTCGAAGGCGTGTTCCTCAACACGCTGATGAAGGAGATGTTCTCCTCGGTCAAAACCGACGACCAGAGTTTTGGCGGCGGCTTCGCCGAAGAGACCTGGCGTGGCATGCAGGCCGAACAGTTCGCCAACGCCATGGCCGACAACGGCGGCATCGGCCTCGCCGACCAATTGATGGGCGACCTGCTGCGCTTGCAGGAAGCTGCACAAACGACCCTACCCGGAGCCGCTCCTTGACCGCCGCCCAACGCCTCGCCGCTCTCGACGACCTGCCCGCGCGCGACCTCATCGCCGTCACCGAGGGAACGCTCAGAACCCTCGTCGAGGTGATGAACAGCGAGACCACGCTACTGCGCGCCGGCCGGCATCGCGACGCCGCCACGCTCGGCGCCGAAAAGACCCGCCTCGCGCAGGACTATGTCGGTTATGCCCGCGCCGTGCAGCGCCAGCTCGAGCGGCTGAAGGCAGAAGCCCCGGACGCCGTCGGGCTGTTGCGGCTCGGCCATGAGCGGCTGGCCACGCAGATGGCCGAGAACCTCAAAGTCATCGCCACCGCCCGCGCGGTGACGGAAGATCTCCTGACCGACGTCGCGCAGGCGGTTGCCCGCAGCGCCCGGCCCAAAACCTATGGCGCCGGCGGTCAGCTCAGAACGGCGCAGCCGGCAAGCGGCGGCATCGCGGTCAACCGGGCTTCGTGATCGGCAGCATTTGATTCAATTGCCGACTCGCTGATCGACCCCGGCGAAAGCGCCGCTGCGCCAGATGAACCCAAAGGCCGGACTCATCCGGGCGAAAGGGGTGGAATCGTGGTCGACAGGATTGCACCGGGACCGGTGACAGTGAGCCTCGCGATCCGGGATCATCGGACGCGGCGGCCTGGCCGTGGTCCCTCCGACGACTCCGAAGAGCCGGGCGAGCCGGCAGCCGAAACGTCCCAACCTGCCCTGTCCGATGTCGTCGCCGCCCCGCTTCCGCCCACCGAGCAGCGCGAGGGCTTCGTCGCCGCCCTGCTCTCGGGACAATTGGCGCCGACGCCCATGAGTCCCGAAGAGCTGGCCCTCAGAGCCGGCACCAAATGGTCGCCGCCCTCGTCCGAGCTTCGACTGACCGACCGCCGCGTCTAGCAGCGTTAACGAAATCGGAAAACGCCGGCCGGACGCCGGATTCCCGGACATTCTCGCAACATCCGCAGGCTCCGCCGCGGGCGAATTAATCCCCCGGGGCGGCGCAACGTTAACTGTTCTTTACGGGTCGGGCCGGATGATGGCCAGACCGTCTCAGGAAGAGGCGTCTTGATCGAAGACCCCAGAAGAGGAACTCATGTCCAGCATCACCCTTTCGCAGGCCGTTCGCACGAACCTGCTCAGCCTCCAGAACACCGCCTCGCTGCTCGATACCACCCAGACCCGTCTGGCCACCGGTAACAAGGTCAACAGCGCTCTCGACAATCCGACCAGCTACTTCACCGCCGCGTCGCTGAACTCGCGCGCCTCGGACCTCGGCAACCTGCTCGACAGCGTGTCGAACGCGGTGCAGACCATCCAGGCCGCCAACGACGGCATCACCTCGATCACCAAGCTCGTCGAGTCCGCTCAGGCGACTGCCAACCAGGCCCAGCAGACTTCGGCCACGGTCGACAGCGCCGCCGTCGCGGCAATCGCGTCTGCCGACATCACCGGTTCGGGCTACACCGCCGGTAGCGTCACGACCTCGACCTTCACGATCAACGGCACGTCGATCTCGACGACCGCCTCCGACACCGCGACCACGGTCGCAGCGGCGATCACCGCCGTGCAGGCCACGACCGGTGTCTCGGCGACCGTCTCCGGCGGCGGCGAACTCGTGCTGCATGCGGTTACGACCGCTTCGGGTAACCCCAACGGCAATATCACGATTGCCGGCACGCTCACTGGCCTCGGCCTCACCGCCGCCGCCAACCTCGGTACCGCTGCGGTCGCGGCCGGCGCCACGCAGGTCGCCAACCCGGCTCGCGCCGCGCTGGTGACGCAGTACAACGGCCTGCTCGATCAGATCGATCAGCTGACCAAGGATGCCGGCTACAACGGTAACAACCTGCTCGCCGGTTCCTCGACCACGCTCAAGGTGGTGTTCAACGAAACCGGTACCTCGAGCCTGACCATCACCGGCAAGGACACCAGCGCCACCGGTCTCGGCCTCGCGCAGCTTGCCAGCACCGGCTTCGACACCAACGCCGGCATCACCTCGATCATCGGCGATCTGAAGTCGGCGACCGACACCCTGCGTGCCGATGCGTCGAGCTTCGGTTCAAACCTGTCGATCGTGCAGACCCGTCAGGACTTCACCAAGGCCCTGATCAACACGCTGCAGACCGGTGCCTCGAACCTGACCCTGGCGGATTCGAACGAAGAAGCCGCCAACCTGCTCGCCCTGCAAACCCGCCAGAGCCTTTCGACCAAGGCCCTGTCGCTGGCTTCGCAGTCCGACCAGAACGTCCTGCGTCTGCTCCAGTAGTCGCGCGCTTCATCGATCGTATGAGAAGGCGGGTCCAAGTGGCCCGCCTTCTTCATTTTTTTCGCGCAAGACGCTGATGGTTTGGGAGCAGCCTTAACGCTTTGTTGTCGGTGATTTGCGAGGGTTAGCAGCCTCAGAAGAGGCGACGCAAATGCGCACCCCGAAGGGGCCTCGATGTCCGCCGTCACTCTCTCGCAGGCCGTTCGCACCAACCTGCTGAGCCTCCAGAACACCGCTTCACTGCTCGATGTGACGCAGACCCGTCTGGCCACCGGCAACAAGGTCAACAGCGCTCTCGACAACCCCACCAGCTATTTCACCGCCGCGTCGCTGAACTCGCGCGCTGGCGATCTCGGCAATTTGCTCGACAGCGTGTCGAACGCCGTGCAGACCATCCAGGCCGCCAATGACGGCATCACCTCGATCACCAAGCTCGTCGAGTCCGCGCAGGCGACCGCGAACCAGGCGCAGCAGCTGTCGGAGACGGTGGGGACCGGCGGGCAGGCCGCAGTCACCGGCTCCGTCGCGATCGGCGCCGACACGACTGCCAGTGTGACCGGGACGAGTAGTTTCGCCGGCTACACCATCCTAGCGGACGGCTCCGGTTTTTCTGGCACGTCGCTTACGCTTCAAGTCAACGGCAGCAACATCACCTTCGACTTCTACAACAGTGCCGGTGGAGCCACGCCCTACACCGGCTCGAACATCGGGATCGACACTGACGACGGAACCGGCATGAGTCCGCAGCCGCTGACACTGGGGCTCGCGGCGATGCAGGCCGGCCTTCGTGCCTCTGGGGTTTTCGGAACCGCGGACGCAACCGTTGGCCTCGACGCAAGCAATCACCTCGAGATCACGCTGGGCACCGACACCACGTCGAACCTGACGGTGATCAGCGACACCACGGCTGGCCTCTCGGGAAACTTCGGCTTCACAACCGGGCAGACCGGGACGCCGAATTCGGCCCTGGGGCTGCTGTCCGGCACGCTGACGATCGGCAGCGACACCTTCATGTTCGGGTCCGGCCTTGGCGAGATTAACAGTCGCGCCGAACTCCTCACCTCGCTCGCCACGCTGAGCGGCGGGATCACCGCCTCGATCGACGGCTCGAACCACCTGACGTTGACCGGCTCGGGTAGTAGCGCTTTCGCCGTCGGTGGCACGCTCGACGTCAATGCGGCCGTCGGCATTGCCGAACAGAACTACACCGCAGGCGGCGCCAACCCGGCTCGCGCCGCGCTGGTGACGCAGTACAACGGCCTGCTCGATCAGATCGATCAGCTGACCAAGGATGCCGGCTACAACGGTAACAACCTGCTTGCCGGCTCCTCGACCACGCTCAAGGTGGTGTTCAACGAAACCGGTACCTCGAGCCTCACCATCACCGGCAAGGACACCAGCGCGACGGGCCTCGGCCTCGCGCAGCTGTCGAACACCTCGTTCGACGCCAACTCCGCGATCACCGCGATCCTGGGCAACCTGAAAACAGCCACCGACACTCTGCGTGCCGATGCGTCGAGCTTCGGTTCGAACCTCTCGATCGTGCAGACCCGTCAGGACTTCACCAAGGCCCTGATCAACACGCTGCAGACCGGTGCCTCGAACCTGACGCTGGCGGATTCGAACGAAGAAGCCGCCAACCTGCTCGCCCTGCAAACCCGCCAGAGCCTTTCGACCAAGGCCCTGTCGCTGGCTTCGCAGTCCGACCAGAACGTCCTGCGTCTGCTCCAGTAAGCACGCCTTTCATCGATCGCGTGAGAAGGCGCGGGCCCTCGCCCCGCCATGCGCCGGGATTGCAGCGCCAACTCTTTGGTGAGAGAAGCGACGCATAGTGCGCGAGAACCCGGGGCCCCAAAGATGTCGCTCAAAGTCGAACTGAAGCCGCACGAACGCCTGGTGATCGGCAATTGCGTCGTCACCAATTCCGACCAGCGCACCCGGCTGTTCATCGACGGCAAGGCGCCGGTGCTGCGCGAGAAGGACATCCTCACCGAGGCAAGCGCCGACACCCCGGCCAAGCGCATCTATTTCGCCGTGCAGCTGATGTATCTCGACGACGACATCGACCGGCTGCGGCGCGAGTATTTCGCGCTCGTCACCGACCTTGTCCGGGCCGCGCCGTCGACGATGGCCTTGATCGACGATATCAACAACGAGATATTAACGGGTCAGCTCTATAAGGCTCTTAGGGCGGCAAAAAAACTCATCCAGTACGAGCAGGAAATCTTCGCAAATGCAGCAGCAGGGCGCGCGCGCGTATCAACAGGTGGCCCGCCAGACGGTCAGTCCGCGTGACCTCGAGGCGAACCTGCTGTCCAAATCGGCCTCGCGCTTTCAGCGCATCCGCGACGACTGGACCCGCGAGAACCGCGACCTGTTCGCCGCCCTGCAGTTCAATCGCAGGCTCTGGAACATCTTTCTGAATTCGGTGACGCGCGAAGACAGCGTGCTGCCCCGCGACGTGCGCGAGAACGTCGCCAATCTGGGTGTCTTCGTGCTCAAGCACTCGCTGGCCGTGCAGATCGAGCCGGCTGCGCCCAAGCTCGACGTGTTGATCAACATCAACCGCGAAGTCGCCGCCGGCCTCAGGGCCGGAGCCAACCTCTAGCGCAACGCGCTTTCCCTACTTCAGGTAATTGACCAGCGACATCTGGGCGATCGTCGAGGTCGCCTGATAGCTCGCCTGCAACCGCGTCTGCAACGCCAGGATCTGCATCGCGACGTCTTCCTTGGGCACGCTCTCGAGGTCGCTGAGCATGTTCTCGAGTTGCGCCTTGTAGGTGCCGTGGCGGGTCGAGACGTTGCCCACGGTGGCCCTGGCATTGCCCAGTTCGACCGTCAGCATCTCGATCGAGCCCTGCTCGCTGTTGTGGCTTTCGGCGAGGCGCGCGGAATTGCGCTCGGCGATCGCGTCGAACCGGCCGGTCGAGGTCGTGTCGGCATTGGTGAAGCTCTGGATCGCCAGCACCGCGAGGCCGCGCATCAGGTTGAGCGTACCGCTCTCATTGGCTTGCGCGCCATAGTTGACCGTCGCCGTGTCGTCGACCTTGGCCCCCACGCTTGCCCGCGCATCGGCGGCGTCTTCCCCCTTGTACCAGATTACCGTCGTCGTCGGGTCGGCAGTCTGCAGCTGCGTGGCGGTCGAGAAACTCGGCCCCACGACACGAAGCACGGGATCGCCCTGGCCGTTGAAGAAGTTCTCGGCCGCTGCGTTGTTCGAAGCGGCGACCAGCGCCGTGCCGCCCATCGCTGTGAACGACGATTGCAGCGCCGCCTGAAAATTGGCCGCCGTCGCATTGGCATCGGCGCCGATCTGGAATTCGCCGGCGGCAGGCGTTCCGCTGACGGCCTTGAGGGTGATGCCCTCTTCGCTGCCGTCAGGCAGCGTCAGCCCGAGCGTTATGGAATCGCCTTCCAGCGGCAGACTGTCAAACTTGACCGCGAGGCTCTGTGGGCTGCCGCTGGGCTGGGTCAGCGTCACCGCGCCGCTGCTTGCGGTCAGCGTCGAGAGCTTGAACCCGAACGGGTGGGCGCCGTCCTCTGCCAGCGTCACCGTATCGGTCGCGCTGCTCAGCGTCAGCCGCCCAAGCCCATTGCCCACATCGGCGGCCTGTCGCTCCGCGGCGACCTGCTTGAACCCGGCCTTGCCCGCCACGCCGTCGAGCAGCGCCGCGCTGTCCGCAACGGGCCTCTGGTCGGTCTTGCCGCCGCTGAACAGATAGCGCCCGTCGACGTCGGTGTTCAGCAGATTGACCACCTCATCGAGGTTGGAACGCGCCAGGCTTGGTACCGTCCCGAAATTGGCGTTGCTGCTGCCATAGGCGCCGGGGGTCATGGCGTTTCGCGCACCGGCTTCGACCGTGTCGAGCCGCGTGGTGACGCTGTCGAACACGCTGAGCCTGAGGTTCACCATGTCGATGCTGCTCTGGTAGCCCTCGATGCGGCCCATCCGCGAGCGGATCGACAGATCGAAATAGCGGTCCGAGCCCATCTCGGCCAGATTGGTCGCCTTCTGCCCGGTCGCCAGCTGCGTCTGCAGCGTGGCAAACTGATCCTGCATCCTCGAGATCAGGTTCATGCTGGTCTGCAGCGGGTACATGGTGCGGCTGATGATGCTCATCTCGAAATCCTCAAATCTGCAGCAGCCGGTCCATCAGATCCTGGACGATCGAAATCACGCGGGCATTGGCGGCGTAGGCGTTCTGCAACTCCATCAGCCGCGCCATCTCCTCGTCGACATTGACGCCGTACTCGCCGTCGAGCCGCTGGGTCAGCGAATCCATGGTGAGCTGCTGCGTGTCGTCCTGGCTGGTCGCCGACGCCGCGACGCTGCCGGTGTAGTCCATCGCCTGGGCGATAAGGTCGGCGATGGTGCCGCCGAGGCGGAAGCCATTGGCGCCCGACGTCCCTGTTTGGCCCGAAGCGAAGGTCATCGACTGCAGCTGTTCGAGCAGATAGTCCGCTCGCGCCGAGTCACCGAGCGAGCCGCCAGCCTGATACTGCACCAGGAGCTTGTTGTCGGTCAGGATCGCCGCGTTGACGGCGATGCGGCTGGCAAAGCCGAGCTTTTCACCCCGGCCGCCGAGGCTGCCGGTGTAGTCCGAATTGTTGCGGTCGACGAACAGGCTGAGCGCTGGATCGCCGTTCTGGAGTCCGGTGGCCGTCGTCCTTGCCGTCAGCGCGCCGATATCGGTCGTCCCGGTCGCACCATCGTCGAGCACGGTGAGCGTGCTGCCGCTGCCCGAGACCGAAAAGCCGGAGCCGAGCACGCTGCCGAGCGCACTGGCGATCGAGATCGCGCCACCGGCAAAGCTCATACCCACGACGCGCACGCCGTTGGCGTCGAGATAGTCGAGCGGCAGCTTTGTCGGATCGTCGACCCGCACCACGCGCAGCGTCTTGTCGATGCCGGCCTTGGTGTAATTGAGCACGAAGTCGTTGCCATCCTGGATGGCGCTCAGGTCGAGACTGAAACCGTTCTGGGCGCCGGAACTCGCAGGCGTTCCGACGGTGGTCACCGTCGAGAATGCCTGCGCCAGTCCTGCGGCGATCTCGTCGAGCTGGTTCTGCGCAGTGACTAGCGTCGTGTCGCGCAGCTCGATCAACGCCGCCAGCTTGCCCGATTGCAGCACGTCCTGCTTGACCAGGTCGATCGACAGACCCGAGGACGTCACCAGCATGAGCCGGCCGACCCCGCTCTTGTCCGCATCGACATTGAACTGCTTTTCCGCCGTCAGCGTACCGCCGCTCTGGAACTCGAACGTCGACGCCTTGCCGTCGAGAATGCCGATGCCAGTCCTGGTCATCAGCGCCACGGTGTCGTCAGTCCGGTAGTCGACGCGCACATCGATCTGTTCGGAGATCTGCGACACCAGCCTGTCGCGCTGATCCAGCAGCGCCGATCGTGACGCGGCATCTGCCGTCTGATCGCCGAGCCGCGCGTTGATTTCGGCGAGCGAGGAGATGGCCTGGTTCAGCGCCTGAACGCTGCTGGCCATCTGCGTTTCGGTCTCTTGCCGCAGCCCCTGTACGCCCTGCGACAGCGCGTTGAGCGTCGCCGCCATCTCCTGGGCCTGCGACACCACGGTGGCGCGCGTGGCGTAGTTGTCCGGGCTGGTGCCCAGCGCCTGCAGCGACGATTGCAGCGAAGTGAACATGGCGTCGAGCGAGCCGGCGTCGCCCGGCTTGCCGAGATAGCTCTGCAGCCGGTCGAGCACCTCGGCGCGCAGGCTCGCATAGCCCGCATTCGATGTCGCGGTGGTATAGTAGGCCTGCAGGCTCCGGTTGAATGCCCGCTCGATCCCGCCCGAACGGGCGAAGATCGAGTTGACGCCCTTGGTGTCGATGACGCTGAGCGACTGCTTGTGGTAGCCGGGCGTGCCGGCGTTCGCGACGTTGCGCGACAGCACGTCGAGGCTGCTCTGGCTGGTGCCCATGCCAGAGAGCGCGTTGTTGAGCGAAGCGCTGAGACCCATGCAACCTACCCCGGTTCACGTCGCTCCGGTCAGCGGAGCATGTTGAGCGCTTCCTGCAGCATCTGGTCGGCAGTCGAGACGATCTTGGTGCCCGCTGCGTAGGCCTGCTGCGTGACGATCAGCTTGGTGAACTCTTCCGAGATGTCGGTGTTGGACGATTCCAGCGACGACCCGATCACCCCGCCGGTGACGTTGAGGATGGGCTCGCCGGAATCCGCGGTCGCGGCGAAGATGCCGCCGTCGAGGCGCTTGAGCTGGTTGGCGGCGTTGAAGTCCGCGGTCACCACCTGGGCAGTCTCGACCTGCTGGCCGTTGTCGTAGGACACCACGACGCGACCGTTGTCGTCGATTGCGACCGAAACGTATTGGCCGGCCGCATAGCCGTTCTGGCTGAGCGCCGTGACGCCGGCGGTACCGTTCGGATCGTTGAACTGCGTTATGCCGCCGGCACCGAATTCGAGCTTGATGTTGCCCAGCGACACGCCATCGACCGTCACGCCGTTGAGGGCGGTCTCGGTGATCGGCGGGTTGAGCGCGCCGTCGGCGCTGAAGGTGTAGTCCGTGCCGACGTTCTTCCACATCGTCGAACTGCCGGTCGCGGTGCTGTCGGCGAGATAGAACATGTTCCACCGGTCGATACCGCCGACATCGGAGCTGGCGATCTTGGCCCAGCGAATCTGGACGTTGGCCGGAGCGCCGTTCGAGGCGTAGACGGTGATGGCGCCGCCCGAGACCGTCTCATTGATGAAAGCATCGGAATCGTCTGCCGCCACCGCCGGCACGCGCGCCGCCAATTGGGTCGTGAGCGCGACGCTGGGGTCGACGGTTTCGTTGGTAAAGCCCATGCCCGAAGTGCCGTCGGCGACAGTCAAGCTGTCGGTGGTGTTGCCGGTGTCGATGACGATCTTGCCGCCGACCAGTCCAACCGTCGCCCCGGTCGCGCCGGCGGCCACCAGCTGCGTTTGGATATAGGCCAGCACCTCGCCGACCGTGTCGGTCGCCGTGTCGGCGGTGCTGATCACGTTGCCCGTGGTCGTGCCTGTCGCCGCGAAGTCGATGTGGAGCGAGTTGGCGCCGACCGTGATGTCGAGCGTTTCGGCGTCGGCCGCGAGTGTCGTCGCGAGGGCCCCCGTCGTCGTCGTGGCGCCGGTCGAGGTCGCATCGACGTCAGGCGGAAGGTTGATGAAATGCTGCGGCAGCAGCAGTTCGCTGCCGCTGGTCTTGGACGCCTGGTAGGCACCGTTCTTGGGCAGCTCGGGCAGGTTGAGCTGGTAGGTCACCCGCGAGGTCGGCGACGCGGGCAGGAAGGAGTTCGAGATGCGGACCACCTGCGGCAGCGAGCTCGATATGTTGCCGGTCGAGGCGTCGATCGGCAGGCCCTTGAGATAGTACCCCGAGCCGTTGACGAGATAGCCGTTCTTGTTGACGTCGAAATCGCCGCGCCGCGTGTAGTAATTTGCTCCGCCGAAGATCGCCGCGCCATCGGTTTGACCCAGCGCCGGCTCAACCACGAAGAAGCCGGAGCCGTTGACCGCCATATAGGTAGTGTTGGACACCGACTTGACGTCGCCCTGCTGCGTGTTGGTCGAGCGCGAATGCGCCAGCACCGAGCCCGAACTCTGGATCGCGGTCGGCTGGTCGGGGATCAGGTCGAGGAAATCGGTATCGACCCGCTTGAAGCCGGTCGTCTGCGAGTTCGCGATATTGCCCGAGATGTTCTCGAGGGCGAAAGACTGGGCGCGAAGTCCCGTAACCGCCGTCGAAAGAGCCCCATAAATTCCCATAGCCGTCCTCGTTTGCCTCGGCGCCGCACACGCGCCTATCCGCAAGATGCGATGCAAGGCCAATGCCAACGGACTAAGCCATTGAATTCCCGATGATTTCGCTGGAACGGCCGTCCGCTCGGACGGGCCGGACCGGCAAGACCCTCCGGACAACCGGCAGATTCTGCCGGATGCTTGTGTCCCCCCGAGCGATGCTCTAAACGCCTCTGCCTGAGCCACGGGGCGAAAAACGCCATGCTTTTCAAGTCGCCGGACGAGTTTGTGAACGCCCCGCGTCACGCCGTGACGGTGTTCGGCATGGCCGGCGTCGGCAAGACGCGGCTGGCCGCCCTGCTGCGGCGATCGCAGTGGTTCCACTACTCGGTCGACTACCGGATCGGCACCCGTCACATGGGCGAGTTCATCACCGACAACTTCAAGACCGAGGCGATGAAGCTGCCGTTCCTGCGCGACCTGCTGCGCTCGGACTCGATCAAGATCGCCTCCAACATCACCTTCTCCAACCTCGATCCGCTGTCGACCTATCTCGGCCGGCCGGGCGATCCGAAGAAGGGCGGGCTGCCGCTCGAGGAATATCGCCGCCGGCAGGAGCAGCACCGCGTCGCCGAGATCGCCGCGCTGGAGGAAGTGCCGCGCTTCATCTCGCGCGCCCATGACCTCTACGGCTACGACAATTTCATCGCCGATACCGGCGGTTCGCTGATCGAGGTGGTCGACCCGGCCAACGCCGAAGACCCGGTGATCAAGACGCTGAGCGCGAACACCGTTCTGATCTACATCCGCGGCACCGACAAGGACGCCGATGCGCTGATCCAGCGCTTCAAGACCAGCCCGAAGCCGATGTACTACCAGCCCGCCTTCCTCACCCGTAAATGGGCCGAGTACAAGAAGAAGAACAAGATCGCGGACGACGGCAAGGTCGACCCGGCCGCCTTCGGCGCCTGGGGCTTCGAAGCGCTGCTGCACGACCGGCTGCCGCGCTACCAGGCGCTGGCCGACAATTTCGGCTACACCATCGACGCGGCCGATTTGCAGACCGTCCGCGACGGCGAGGAATTCGTCGATCTCGTCGCCGCCGCGATCAGGGCCCGAATGCGATAGCGCCACCCGCGCCGTCGCATTCCCCGTTCATCGAGATCGCATCATGCCCATCCGCATTCCCGACCATCTCCCGGCCCGCAAGACCCTCGAGCACGAGGGCGTTGTGGTCATGGATTCGACCCGCGCCAATCGCCAGGACATCCGCCCGCTGCAGATCGGGCTGCTCAACCTGATGCCCAACAAGGAGCGCACCGAGACGCAGTTCACCCGGCTCATCGGCTCGACCCCGCTGCAGGTGGAACTGACGCTCGTCCGCGTCACCGACCACAAATCCAAGAACACTTCGGAGGACTACCTCAAGACCTTCTATTCGACCTGGGAACAGGTGCGCGAACGCCGGTTCGACGGCTTCGTCATCACCGGCGCGCCGATCGCCAATATGCCGTTCGAGGAGGTCCGCTACTGGTCCGAGATGGTAGAGATCATGGATTGGACGCAGACCAACGTCCACCACACTATGTTCATCTGCTGGGGCGCGCAGGCGGCGCTCCACCACTTCCACCATGCCCGGCGCTATCGCATGGACAAGAAGGCCTTCGGCGTCTTCCGCCACAAGATCGTCAATCCCCGTTCGGTCTGGCTGCGCGGCTTCTCCGACAGCCCGATGATCCCGGTCAGCCGCTACAACGACATCGACCGGACGAGCCTCGGGCCTGACCTCGAAATCCTGATCGACAACGCCGAGATCGGCGTCTGCATGCTCGACGACCCGAAGCATCGGGCCGTGCACATGCTGAACCATCTCGAATACGACAATCGTTCGCTGGCCGACGAGTACGAGCGCGACGTCAAGGCGGGACTCGATCCGGCACCGCCCAAGAACCTGTTCCCCGGCGGCGATCCCACCAAGGAACCCGAGAACCGCTGGCGCAGCCATGCGCATCTGTTGTTCCAGAACTGGATCAACGAGATTTACCAAACGACCCCGTTCGCCTTGACTGCGATCGGCCGGTAGCCGGACCTAGTGGAAGGCGGACAACAGCGCCGCCTTCCACTCCGTATCGGTCCAGATCGCCGGTAGCGCCCAGCTCGCTGCCGCGGCGACGGCCAGCAACGCCAGCGTCGCGACGCGGAGCGGCAGCCTTACCCGGGCCACCGCAGCCCAGGCGGCGAAGGTCGAGAGCTGCGCCACCGCGGGCACCCAGGCCGGCAGATGCCACGGGAACACCGCGTTGCCGAGCGCCAGGTAAACTGGCAGCCCGACGACCGCCAGTGCGCTCCAGCATCTCCGCCTGCGATCCGGGATGAAGCAGTAGACGATGGGGATGATGGCAACCGGCGCCAGCACCGTCATGTCCGCCAGACCAGTGACGAGGCCGTCGAGATGGACGCTCGCGAACGCACGAACGTAGGGGACCAGCAGGTCGGCCGGATCGATCCCTGCCTGCATCGCAAAGCCGACCACGCCGACAATCACGATGAGCGTTGGCATCACCGCGACCAGCAGCATCGCGATGAAGGCGCGATGGTCCCGGCGTCCGTCGGGATTGGCGATGGCCGACGCCATGGCCAGCGGCAGAATGAGCGGCGCGGTCTGTGGCCCCGCCAGCAGCAGCAGCGGCAGCACGAGGCCAAAACTCACATCGGCCTGCACGTCGCCGACCGATTCGAGCCGGCGGATCGCCGGGATCAGCGCGCCGAGCGCGATCAGTGTCGGGATCTGCATGCCGGCCGAGGTGATCGCGTAGAGCACCAGCGCGTGCCCGCCGAGCAATACCATCAGCAGCAGCGCCGCTGGCGCACCCCAGTCGCTGTCGCGGACGCAGTGGTAGAGCACACCGAACAGGAGCCCCGCGGCGATTGCCGGCAGCAGCGCGAGCGCCGTTTGCTGCGCCCAGTCGTCCGGTAGCGCCCGGATGCCGAACAGCACGATCTCCGACAGCCAGCCGCCGCTCCGACGTCCGGCATCATCGGTCAGCATCGCGTCGAAGTCGGGACTGGCATAGCCCCTGCGGAGCAGCGTTGCGGCCAGCAGCACGAAGGCCGTGACCGCAGCCAGCGCAACGCCAAAATTGGTGAGATCGCCAAGGGCACGGCGAGTCCGCGCGGCAGGGCGGGCCGGCACCCGAGGAGCTCCCGGGCGGGCTGTCAGTGCACCCATGCTCATCGTGCGGACGTCTCTTCGGCCTGCATACGCTCCTGCGTCACCTTGGAGAGACCGTGCTCGGTCTTTTCCCAATAGTGCGGCGCCACGATCAGCTGCCACAATGCCTTGTACGAGGCGAGCGAGTGCAACACCCAGTAGACCGGCATCAACACGCCCGGAAGAACCAGGTCGTAGTAACGGCGCTTCAGCGCCGCGACGACGCCGAAATACACCAGAAACAGATTGCCGAGCATGAGATTGAACAGCGCCATCGTGCCGATCGGCTCAGGGAACAGCCAACCGAAGTCGTAGCTGTGCGTCAGCCAGACCAGGGCCGTGATCACCCACATGATGGGCGCCAGCAGCATCGTGAAAGGCGGCGCGCCGACAAAGAACTGGAAGCTGAAAAACCCCTTGGCGCCGATCGTCTGCCACAGCCGCACCGGATGGCGCATGTGCACCAGCCAGGTCTGCATGTAGCCCTTGATCCAGCGCGACCGCTGGTACACCCAGCTGGGCAGGAAGCCATTGGCCTCCTCGTAGGTTGTGGAGTTAATGATGCCCACCGTGAACCCCTCCTGCGCCAACCGGATGCCGAGATCGGCATCCTCCGTGACGTTATAGGGATCCCAGGCGCCAACCTGCCTGAGCGCCGCGAGCTTGAAATGGTTCGAGGTGCCACCCAGCGGGATCGGGACTTTCATCCAGTCGAGACCCGGCAGCAGGAAGTCGAACCACTGCGAGTATTCGAGCGTGAACATCCCGGTCAGCCAGTTCTCCGATCGGTTGAAATAGTTGAGTCGGGCCTGGACGCAGGCCAGCCGTTCGCCCGATGTGCGGAAGGCCAGAACGGCCTTCTTCATCTGGTCGGGCTCCGGTTGGTCCTCGGCATCGTAGATGGTGATGAATTCGCCGCGGCAGAACTGCAGCGCGTAGTTGCAGGCTTTGGGCTTGGTCCGCGGTTCCGATGGCGGCACCCGCACGATTTCGAAGCTCCCCGGCAGGCGCAGGCCCTTGGCCACATCGATCGTCTCGTGGTCGTCTTCCTCGAGCACCAGCTTCACCTCGAGCTTCGAGGCAGGATAGTCGAGCTTCTTGAGCGCGCTGACGAGGAGCGCGAGGACATTGGCCTCGCGATACATGGGCACCAGCACGGTGTAGATGGGAAGGCTCCGGTCGTCGATCTCCGCGATCGCCTCGGGCGAGATTTGCATATCGGCGCGCCGGCTCGAGCCGACGAAGGTCAAGATGAACTTGAACAGGAAGGTCAGCGTGTAGATCGTCGTCGCCACCGCCATCAGCGTCACCAGCGTCGCCGAGGCGGCGAACACCAGACCGGCGGTCAGCGCGATCAGGATGCCGATCAATCCCAGCACCTGCGGCTTGTTGAGCGTCTCCTTGGCTGAGTGCTCCGGTTTCCAGCTGTTCAGCGCCTCGCGCGCGAAGAACGTGTCCCATGCGCGAAACAGCTTGCCGGTCTGCCACAGGATGTCGAAGGGCGACGTGATGACGAAGTCGTACGTGTTTGCACCGTAGCGGGCATCGGCCCACTCGAACTGCTCTGGTGTGATGCTGGTCGTCGCGATGCAGAGCCGCCCCGCCTGCATCCGCCACGGGATCAGGTTGCGGTCCGAGTAGTCGACGCGGTCGTGGATATCAGCGAGCGTGTCGTCGATCGGATCGAGCTGCAAATTGACGAACGGCAGCTGATAGACGCTCGCCACGGCCTTGTAATAGTCCATCGGTCGCACCAGCCCGCCCGCGATAATGATGTGGGCGAGGTCCGAGCCCGTCTCGGCCTGCTGGCGCAGCGCGGCGGCAAACCCGGACAGGCTCAGCTTCTTCCGATGGAGGAGGACCTTGGCGACTGCGAGGTGAAAGGCGTCTCCCTCCACCCGGTCGCGAAGCAAGGGGGTGGCGCTGGGCTTGTCGGGGTCTAGTGGGCGCGCAACTGCATGGGCCATCGGCCAGAAAGGCGCCAAAACAATAAAGATACAAATAAACCGGTCGGAAAGATTCTCACTTGCCTTCGGCAGATACTTTAAGATTGTCGAGCATTAGTCCGAACGTCCTGGCGAATTCCGACTTGGTTTTTTCGTCGACTTCTGCCTTGGGTCCGATATTGGACTGCGTCAGCCGGACCTTCGTCGAGCCGCCCTCGGGCGACAGCGCGTAGCGGACGACGTGATAATCGTCGGGTTGCGGGCGGTTGCCGCTCCAGTGCGTGAAGATGACCTCCTTACGCTCGACCACTTTTCGGATCTCGCCGTGATCCTCGAACGCCTTGCCCTGCCATTCGCCGGAAAAGACGATGGGATGGCCAACGATCCAGTCGGTTTCGACCTTGGTCATCGGCATCACCGTGGCGCCCGGCCCGGTCAGCGCAAGCCAGACCCTGGCCGCGTCGGCGGCGATCATGGTCTCGATATCGACGATCTGCTTTTCCATGGCATCCTCCACTACGAGGAACGCGCCCCCGACTCCGAGGTTCCGAGCCTCACTGCCTTGCAATCGCGCCGCAACCCCCTACGTTTCGCTCGCAACGAGGGGCCGATGCCGCAACCGCCGACCACCATCACCGATGAGATCGGCATCGCCCTGGGCAATCTCGCCGACGCCGCCGCCGGTACCCTCACGCCGACATTGCGGCTCGGCGTCACCGGCCTCAGCCGCGCCGGCAAGACCATCTTCATCACCGCGCTGGTCCACAACCTCCTGACCGGCGGCCGCCTGCCCGGCTTCGCACCGATGGCCGACGGCCGCTTCATCGGCGCCCGGCTCGCCGAATATCCGGACGCGTCGATCCCGCGCTTCGCCTACGAGCAGCACCTCGAGGCGCTGACCGGCAGGGCGCCCCATTGGCCGGAATCGACCAGGCGCATCAGCCAGCTCCGGCTGACGCTGAAGTTTCAATCCAATCGCTGGTGGTCCGGCTGGGCCGGACCGTCGGTGCTCAACCTCGACATCGTCGACTATCCGGGCGAATGGCTGCTCGATCTGCCGCTGCTATCGCTCAGTTTCGCCGAGTGGTCGGCACAGGCGCTGGAGCGGGCGCGGCGGCCGACCTCGCAGGATGAAGCAAAACCGTTCCTCGAGGCGCTCGGCTCGATCGATCCGTCGAAGGATGCCAACGACCCCGATGCCGAGACCCTGGCGAAGGCCTTCACCGCATATCTCCGCTCGAGCCGCACCGACGCGCGCGCCCTCTCGACCCTGCCGCCCGGCCGCTTCCTGATGCCGGGCGACCTCGAGGATTCGCCGGCCCTGACCTTCGCCCCGCTGCCGCCACCGCCCGGCCCGGTGCGCAGCCAGAGCCTCTATGCCATGCTGGAACGGCGTTATGAGGCTTACAAGGACATCGTCGTCCGCCCGTTCTTCCGCGATCACTTCGCGCGCCTCGACCGCCAGATCGTCCTCGTCGATACGCTGCGCGCGCTCAACGCCGGACCGGCCGCTGTCGCCGACCTCGAAACCGCGCTCACCGATATCCTCGCCTGCTTCCGGCAGGGCGATACCAACCCGTTCCTGCAGCTGATCGCGCGGCGGATCGACCGCATCCTGTTCGCGGCGACCAAGGCCGATCACCTCAGCACCTCGAGCCATGATCGGCTGGAGGCGATCCTCAACCGCCTCGTCGCGCGGGCCACGCGGCGCGCCAAATTCGCCGGCGCCGAGACCGCCTCGATCGCGCTCGCCGCCATTCGCGCCACCCGCGAGGGCACCATCAAGCAGGACGGGCAGCCCCTCGACGTTATCATCGGCACCCCCGAACCAGGCGAAGCGCTCGACGGCACCACTTATGACGGCAAGACGGAAATCGCCTTGTTCCCCGGCGACTTGCCGGAGCTTCCGGAATCGGTCTTTGAAGCCGGCGCCCCGGTGCATCTCAACTTCCTCCGCTTCCTGCCGCCGCAGAAACTCGAGTGCAACGCCGAAGGCGCCGCCGTGCTGCCGCACATCCGTTTCGACCGTGCGCTCGATTTCCTGATCGGAGACCGGCTCGCATGAAGCGCCCCGTCGCTATCCCGCTGAATGGGGAAGCCGCGGCTTCCGCCGAAGCGCGAACCCCGCGTGCGTTCGCAGCGCACGAGGTCGTCGACGCGCCCACGACAGTGGAGTCTTATTCCGATCCGGCGACCGACCCCGAGACGATTGCCGTCCCCATCCCGCGCCTCGGCTGGCTCGGTCGGGTGCTCTGGACCACCGCGGGCCTCTTGATCTCGCTCGGCCTCGGCCTCGCTGCCGACAATCTGATCCGAGACCTGTTCGACACCAATCCCTGGCTGGGCTGGGTCGGGCTGACGATCCTCGGCCTGTTCGTGCTCGCCCTGATCGCTGTCGTCATCCGCGAGGTGGCCTCGCTGTGGCGCCTGCGCACCCTCGACCATCTCAAGGCGCAAACCACAGTCGCCATTGCCAGCGATCGCCTCAAGGACGCCCAGCCGATCCTCGGCGAACTCAAGGCGATCTACGCGCCCCGCCCCGATCTCGCCGGTGCCCTCACCCGCCTCGGCGAGAGCGAAAGGCAGATCTTCGACGGCGGCGAACTGCTGAAGTTCGGCGAACGCACGCTGATGGCGCCGCTCGATGCGCGCGCCCGCAGCCTCACCGCCGCCTCGGCCCGCCGCGTCGCGCTGGTCACCGCCATCTCGCCGCGCGCCCTGGTCGACATCGCCTATGTGGTCTGGGAGAGCGTGCGTCTCGGCGGTGCCATCGCCCGGCTCTATGGCGCCCGGCCCGGCTTCTTCGGCACCTGGCGGCTGCTCGGCGCCATCCTCGGCCACCTCGCGGTGACCGGCGGGCTGGTGCTGACCGACGGCGTCGTCGAGCAACTCGTTGGCCAGGGCCTCGCCGCCCGCCTGTCGCAGCGGCTCGGCGAAGGCGTCGTCAACGGGCTGATGACGGTGCGCGTCGGCATCGCCGCGATGCGCGTCGTGCGGCCCCTGCCCTTCACCACCGAGCCGCAGCCGATGGTGAAGGATTTTCTGCCCGAACTCGCCAACGTCCTGAAGACCACCGCCAAGCCCTAGGCGGTCGCCGTCTCGGTCCTCGGCGTGAGTGGCCGTGCTGCTAGGCCGGCACCGAGTCCTTCGCCGCGCTCGGGGTCAGCGTCAGCTTCAGCCCGTCGAGCGCGTCGCTGAGGATGATCTGGCAGCTCAATCGCGAGGTCGGTTTCTGGTCGAGCGTCGAGAAGATCAGGTCCTCCTCGCAATCCTCCATGGCGGGAAGCCTGTCGAACCACTCGGGGTCCACCCACACATGGCAGGTCGCGCAGGTGCACGAGCCGCCGCACTCGGCCTTGATGTTGAGCCCCCAGTCGCGGATCACCTCCATGACCCGCCAGCCATCGAGCCCCTCGAGCTCGTGCGACTCGCCCGCCTGGTCGGTGACGACGATCTTCATTGGAGAATGACCCGGCAGTCGGCAGTGGGCAGTAGGCAGTCGTAGGTACTACCGACCGCGACTGCCGATTGCCGATTGCCGACTGCCCTCATTAGGCCACACCCAGCTTCTTCTGCAATTTCGTCGAGCTCGTCGTGTACTGGAACACAATCCGTTCGCCCGGGCTGACATGGTGCTTGGCCGCCTGCGCCATCAGCGCCGCTTCGTGAAAGCCCGAGAGGATCAGCTTCAGCTTGCCGGGGTAGGAATTGATGTCGCCGATGGCGAAGATGCCCGGCTCCGAGGTCTGGAATTTCTCGGTGTCGACGGCGAGCACGTTCTCGTTCAGCTGCAAGCCCCAATCGGCCACCGGCCCGAGCTTGATGGTGAGCCCGAAGAACGGCAGCAGCCGCGTCGCCGGCACCGTCGCATCTCCCGATTGCATCGTCAGGTGCACCGCCGTGAGCTGGCCGTCGGCCCCTTCGAGCCGGCCGATCTGGCCGGTCATGAAGTTGATCTTGCCCTCCATCACCAGCTCTTTCATCCGGTTGACCGAGGCCGGCGCCGCTTTGAACTCGGGGCGCCGGTGCACGAGCGTCAGCGAGCGCGCGATCGGCTGCAGGTTGATCGTCCAGTCGAGCGCGGAATCGCCGCCCCCGACGATCACCACGTCCTGGCCGCGGAAGTCGTCCATCTTCCGCACCGCGTAGAAGACCGATTTGCCCTCATAGGCCTCGATGCCGTCGACCGGTGGGCGCTTGGCCTGGAACGAGCCGCCGCCGGCCGCGATCACCACCACCTTGGTCAGGAACGCCTGATCGGCATCGGTGGTCAGCAGGAAGCGGCCGTCAGCCTGTTTCTTGAGGGTGGTGACGATCTGGTTGAAGTGGAACTGCGGCCCGAACGGCGCGATCTGCTGCATCAGGTTGTCGACCAGGCCCTGCCCAGTGACGATCGGGAACCCCGGAATGTCGTAAATCGGCTTTTCCGGATAGAGTTCGGCGCACTGCCCGCCCGGCCGGTCGAGGATATCGATGACGTGGCATTTGAGGTCGAGCAGCCCGAGTTCGAACACGGCAAAGAGCCCCACCGGCCCTGCGCCGATGATGACCACGTCTGTTTCGATCGGATTGGACATTCACGCTCTCAGTTCAGCTTGGCGGCACGCCGCACACCGGCGCTCGCCCTCTCCCAGGTGGATGTGGAGCTTCTAGACCGTTTCGGCTTCGGCCGCCCTGCGCAGGAACGGCCGGGTACCGACCGGCACCTCTGTTACACCCACCGGCTGGTAGAACAGATTGACCGTCGTCAAATGACCCGACTCGAGCGCCTTCCGCGTCGCCGCATGGGTCACCACGAACGCGGTGATGCCGCAACGCCGCATCAGCGGCACCTGGTCCATCAGCACATCGCCGACGGCCCGCAGTTCGCCCTGATACCGGTAACGCTCGGCGATAAGCCGCGCCGTCGAATAGCCGCGCCCATCGTTGAAGCCGGGGAAGCTGACCGCGATCGAGGCGAAGCGGCCGAGGTCCGCTGCCGCATCCTCGATCCGGTCGCCGGGCGACACCAGCAGCCCGTTGGGATGCGGATTGCCGAGCACCGCGTCGCGGTTCTCGAGGAACAGTTTTAGCGGGATGTGCGTGTAGCGGACGCTCGCCAGATCGTCGCCCTCGCTCCAGGCACGGAACGGATCGGCGATGAATGCGCCGTCCCTGAACAGGTTTTTTTCCACCGTGGCCACCGGCTTTGCGATCGCTCCGTTGAAGTCGAAATGAATGCCGCACTCTTTCTTGTTGAGTCCGCGCCAGCGGCCGGCGCGCGGGTCCTCGCCCTCGGCGACGATCGTCGTGCACGGGGCGCAGCCGATCGACTTGTAGCCCTTAGCGAAGAGCGGATGCTCGGGCAACCCGTGCGCGACCTTGTAGGCGTTGACGTCGGTGTCCGAGAAATACGCCAGCGGATTGACCTTGATGCGGTCGTCGCTGGTCAACTCGAAATGCGGCAGCACGCCACGCTCGGACGTCTGGTAGCGCTTCCTGCCGGTGATCCAGCCGCCATAGCCCGTGAGCTCGGCATCGAGCGGCTCGGTCTTGCGGATGTGGCAGCAGCTGTCCGGATCGGTCTCCCACAGGTCGCCGCGCGGATCGAAGCGCGCGATGTCCTTGGGGTCGGGCCTGAGCCAGCGGATGTTGCTGAGGCCGAGATGCGCCTTCAGAGTCTCGACATAAGCGAGCGTCTCGGCAAAATGCTTGCCGGTCTCGAGGAAATACACCGGCAATGCCCGGTCGACTTCCGCCACCATATGCAGCAGCACCGAGGAATCCGCGCCGAACGAGGAAACGATGGCGATGTCGCCCGGCAGCAGATCGGCAACCGCCTGGCGCAGCACCGCGACGCCGTCCATCTCGTCGAACATGCCATTGAGCGCCATGATCCCCAGCGCCCGCAGCTTGTCGTGCTTGGGCGGGGCGAAGGCGAGACTAGCCATTGCCATAGAGCGCCTCCTTGAACGGCGCTTCGCCGAGCCGCTTGAACGCCGCGATGAACGGCTCGTCGGGGGTCTCGCGCCGGGCGATGTAGGTGTCGATCAGCCGCTCGATGGCGTCGGGCACCTCCTCGGCGGCAAATCCATGCCCCAGCGTATCGCCGACCGAGGCGTCCTCGGTGGCGTTGCCGCCGATGGTGATCTGGTAGTTCTCGACACCCTTCTTCTCGAGCCCGAGAATACCGATGTGGCCGACATGGTGGTGACCGCAGGCATTGATGCAGCCCGAAATCTTGATCTTGAGGTCGCCGATTTCCTTCTGCCGCTCGGGGGCCGAGAACTTGCGCGAGATTTCCTGCGCGATCGGGATCGACCGGGCGGTGGCGAGCGCGCAGAAATCCATCCCCGGGCAGGTGATCATGTCGGTGATCAGCCCGGCATTACCGGTGGCGAGCCTGGCCTCAACCAGCGCGTCGTAGACCTCGCGCAAATCGCTGACCCGCACGTGCGGTAGAACGAGGTTCTGTTCGTGCGTCACCCGGAGCTCGTCGAACGAGTAGCGCTCGGCGAGATCGGCGACCGCCTCCATTTGTTCGGCCGTGGCGTCGCCGGGCGCGCCGCCGATCGGCTTGAGGGAGATCGTGACTGAGGCATATCCCGGCTGGCGGTGCGGATGCAGGTTCCGGTCCAGCCACTCGCCATAGGCCGGCTCGGCAATCCTCTCCTTCGCCACATCCACCGTGGCATTCACCCGCTCGAACTCGGGCGCTGCAAAGTAGGCGCCGATCCGGTCGACCTCGGCCTGCGGCAAGGTCAGCACGCCATTGGCGATGGCGCGGAACTCCTCGGCAACCTCGTCGCGGATCTTGTCGATGCCGGTCTCGTGCACCAGGATCTTGATCCGCGCCTTGTACTTGTTGTCGCGCCGGCCATAGCGGTTGTAGACCCGCAGAATGCTCTCGAGATAGGCGAGCAGGTGCTCGTTGGGCACGTACTCGTTGATCCGCTTGGCGATCATCGGCGTGCGCCCGAGGCCACCACCGACCCAGACCTCCCAGCCGACAATGCCGCGGTCGTCGACCTTGGCCTGCAGCCCGATATCGTGGAAGCGGATCGCCGCACGGTCGTGCGGCCCGCCGCTCATGGCGATCTTGAATTTCCGCGGCAGGTACGAGAACTCCGGATGGAGGCTCGACCACTGGCGCAGAATTTCCGCCACCGGTCGGGGGTCGACGATCTCGTCGGCCGCGGCGCCTGCGAACTGGTCCGTCGTGATATTGCGGATGCAGTTGCCCGAGGTCTGGATGGCGTGCATTTCGACCGAGGCGAGATCGGCGAGGATCTCGGGAATATCGCGCAGCTTCGGCCAGTTGAACTGGATGTTCTGCCGCGTGGTGAAATGGCCGTAGCCACGGTCATATTTGCGGGCGATATGCGCCAGCATGCGCAACTGCCGCGACGCCAGCGTGCCATATGGAACGGCGATCCGCAGCATATAGGCATGCAGCTGCAGGTAGAGCCCGTTCATCAGCCTGAGCGGCCGGAACTGGTCCTCGTTGATCTCGCCGGCGAGCCGGCGGTTCACCTGGTCGCTGAACTGCGCGGTGCGCTCGCGCACGAACGCCGCGTCGAACTCGTCATATCGATACATGACCGTCCCTGTCGAGATGCTGCCGATCGAAGCGCGGCGCGGTCGGGCCGTCGGCACGGATGCGCTCGCGGATGCGATCGGGAAGGATCAGCCCGTCGCGCAGCGTCACCGCCTCGATCTCGAGGCTGTTGATGCGCAGCGTCTTCTTGGTCGCAGCGATGGCGGCGTCGCGCACTTCCGTCTCTTCCTTGAGGAAGACGCGGGCCCGCTGCAGGTCCTCGACCCAGTTGCCGTCGCGGTCGAGGTAGACCGTGGCGCCGCTCATCAACTCGTTGCCGGTGAGGATTTCCATCACGCCACCATGACCTTCTTCCACGTAATCGCCGGTGCGTCGGCCCAATCGCCATGGGCCACCGTCTCGCCGACGAAGATGATCGCCGGGCCGTTCGCCATCTCGAGGGCGCCCGACGCCAGCGCGCCCAATGTGCCGCGGTGGAATGAACGATTCCTGCGGCCGGCGTTGACGACGATGCCGATGGGTAACGAAGGGTTCATGCCGCGGCCGAGCAGCCGGCCCGCCGTCGTCGCGGCGATCGATTTGCCCATGTAGAGTGCCAGCGTCAGCCCGGACGACGCGAGGGCCGCCCAGTGATCCAGTTCGCCATCATCGGCACCGTGCGCGGTGGCGAAGATCAGGCCGGTCGAGACCTTGCGCAGCGTCACCGGAGTCGCCGTATCGGCCGCCGCGGCCAGGGCCGCGCTGATCCCGGGGACGATACGGTAAGCGATGCCGGCTTTGCGCAGCGCCGTCAGCTCTTCGCCAGCGCGGCCGAACACCATCGGGTCGCCCGATTTGAGCCGCGCCACGCGCTTGCCCTGTTTGGCCAGCCGCACCAAGAGCGCATTGATCTGCGCCTGGGTGAAGGAGTGGTGGCCCTTCTTCTTGCCCACCGGAATGCGCTCGGCGTCGCGCCGGCCCATCTCGACGACGGCGTCGGGCACCAATTGGTCGTGGACGATCACGTCCGCCGCCTGCAGCAGCCGCTGGGCGCGCAGCGTCAGCAGATCCTCGGCCCCCGGCCCGGCCCCGATCAGCCAGACCTCGCCGGCATTTTCGGACGCATGCGCCTCGATCAGCGTTTCGACGTCCGGCTCGGTCGTGGTCAGCAGTTCCTCGTAGAACCGCCGCGCCTGCAGCTTGGTCAGCGTCGCCGCCACCCGCGCGCGCAACGATCCGGCGAGCCGCGCCAGCGGCCCCAGCTCCGGCGACAGCAGTGCCTCGATCCTGGCCCGCACCAGCCGCGCCAGGACCGGCGCATCGCCCTCGGTCGACACCGCGACCGTCAGCGGGGCGCGGTCGATGATCGACGGCGTATAGAAATCGCAGGCCTCGGGAACGTCGACGACATTGACCGGAATCTTCCGCGCCCGAGCCTCGGCCTGAGCCGCCGCGCCGTCCGGCCCCGACTCGGCGACGAAGAGGAGGGCGACGTTGTCGAGATCGCGCGCCTCGAACGGCCGCTCGGCCAATGTCACGGCCAGAGTGCTGAAATCGGCTTCGATTTTCCGGGAAATAATGACGACTGAAGCAGTCGTCTTAACAACCAGCCGAGCCTTGTTGAGGGCGTCTTCTCCACCGCCGACGATGACGATGCGCTGACCCTCGACTCTGTAGCTAACCGGGAATGTGTTGAGCTCACCCATTCGAAGCCTTTCGAGCGGACCTATAGTCGACATTTGGGATTTTGCACAAGCTATTGAAATCCAATAGCTTTTATTTTTCCCTAGCAGCCATGCGCGTGGAACGTGCCACGGCATCGATGGGTCTGCGCCGCCAAACTGTTCCTCGTCCGTCGCCGGCATTGGAACCGGAACGCTAGCCCTGGCGCGACGGGACGCGCATGATCAGCCCGTCGAGTTCGGGCTTCACCTTGATCTGGCAGCTCAACCGGCTGTTCGGCTTCACCTCAAAGGCGAAATCGAGCATGTCCTCCTCCATCATCGAGGGCGGGCCGACGATGTCCGTCCAGGCCGGATCGACATAGGCGTGGCAGGTGGCGCAGGTGCAGGCGCCGCCGCACTCGGCGATGATCCCGGGCACGCCGTTCATGATGGCAGTCTCCATCACGGTCGAGCCGATTTCGGCCTCGGTTTCGTAGGTGGTGCCATTGGCTTCGATGAAGGTGATTTTGGGCATGGCCGCATATAGCGAGGCGCCCAAACCCCTGCAAGCGGCGGCTGCGACGAGGCGGCTATGCCGCGGCGGCCCTGATGCGCTTGCCGATGAAGGCCGAAACCTCCTGCACCGCGATGTTGAGGTCGTCGATCCGCTCGGGATTGACCGGGGCGCCCTCGCGCAGTTCGGTCTCGGCGACCCGCGCCAGTTCGGCGAGCCCGAACGCCCCGATGCCGGCGGCGGCGCCCTTGAGCGTATGCAAATTGCGCAGCAGGTCGTCCACCGTGGTGCTGGTCTCGAGCCGGCCGTAGTAAACTTGGCTCATCTCGTCGAACAGCCGCAGCACCTCGAGTTCGAGGCCCGGGTCGCCAAGCGTCTGCCGGCTCAGATGGTCCATGTCGATAGGGCGGCGGGTATCGCCCCTGGGGAGTGGTGCTGCGACGGGCTTCGCCGCATTCTGTCCACGCATTTTGGCCTCACGCACGTCGTACAGCATGCCAGTCCGGCTTGCCTCGAGACCCTAGGCCGGCCGGATGAACAGCCTCTTAAGCGGGCCTGTCGCACTCTCTCCAATATGGTAACCCGCCACCAATCCGCCCCAAATTAACCTTTGCTTAAGAAACCGGTCGGTTTGCCTCAAATTGAATGTATACCTGAGGCAATCCGACGCGCGGCGGCGTGGGGTTGGGGTCTGGGCGGGGCATTTGATTCGCTTTTTACCCAAATGGTCGGGAAACCCGAAAGGGGGCCCGGTCCATGACAACTCGTACGACCGCCTTTGTCGCAATCGATCGACGCGAGAGTTGTAAAGAGTATGGCGAAGAAATCCACGACCGGCACGCAGAGCGACCCCGCAAGCCTTGCCTTCTCGGCAGTTGAGGATGCGCTCAAAGACTCCGTGTTCGGCGGCCCCTCGTCGGCCCCCGAACCGCAGGATCAGCCCGAGCCGATGGCCATGCCGCGGTCCGGCACTGGCCGCTCCGATCGTGCCCGCGTCAACGACAAGCAGGCCGCCCTCTCGGGCTCCGTCGCCAATGACGACCGCTTCCAGGGCTCGCGCATTCTCTATGGTCTGCAGTCGAAATCGAACCAGGGCCCGACCATGGTCGCGGTGCTCGTCGCCGCCGCCTGGGTCGTCGGCATCGTCGCCGTCGGCCTGATCCGCAACGGCAAGGATTTCGGCACCCCGTCTTTCTTCGGCTCCAACGATTTCATCGGCCTCGTCGCCCTCGCCGTGATTCCGGTGCTGGGCTTTTTCGCCATCTCGACGCTGATCCGCCGCGCCCAGGACCTGCGCAACGCGGCGACCGCCGTGACGCACGCTGCGATCCGCCTCGCCGAACCCGAAACCACCGCGTCCGAAAAGGTCGCCTCGGTCGGCCAGGCCGTGCGCCGCGAGGTCAACGCGCTGGGCGATGGCCTCGAGCGCGCCCTGAGCCGCGCCGGCGAACTCGAAGTGATGATCCACAACGAGGTCACCGCGCTCGAGCGTACCTATTCCGACAACGAATCGCGCATGCGCGCGCTGATCCAGGAACTGGCGAGCCAGCGCGAAGCGGTCATCACCAACACCGAGCGCGTCCGCGAGGCGATCACCGAGAGCCACACCGGCCTCGTCTTCGACCTCGACATGATTTCCCAGCGCATCGCCGGCACCATCGTCGAGTCCGGCGGCAATCTCACCAAGGCGCTCGAGACCGCCGGCAATTCACTCAACGGCGCCTTCGGCGAGCGTACCGAGAGCTTCGTGTCGCTGATCGATCAGCGCACCAGCCACCTCCTCTCGGCGCTCGACGACAGCGCCAGCCGCCTCAACATCACGCTCGAGGATCGCTCCTCCACGATTTCGCAGGCCTTCGAGAACCGCACGATCGAATTCTCGTCGGCGATCGACGCCCGCACCGCCTCGCTGACCGACGCGCTCGACAGCCGCGCCACGACGCTCTCGGAAGCCATCGAGAACCGCACCTCCTCGCTCGCCAAGCTCCTGAGCCAGGGCGGCATCACGCTGCTCGACCAGTTGCGTGATCGTGGCCATGAAGTTTCGTCGGCGCTCGATATGATCGGCAGCCGCATCTCGTCCGACATCCAGGCCCGCACCCGCGAAGCCGAAACCCTGATGGGCAGCCTCACCAAGCAGCTCGACGAGTCGATCTCGATCCAGGTCAACTCGATGGAGTCAAAACTCCAGACCGCGATGATCGAGCTCAGCGGCGCCCTCGACGACACCACCGAGCGCGCCCGCGTCACCCTGATGGGCGCCGGCTCGCAGAACCTCACCCAATTCGACGCGCGGCTCGACGAGATCGCGGTCGTCATCGATACTCGGCTGCAGGCGCTCGACGGCGTCGTCGGCGAAAAGGGCGACCACCTCGTTGCCGCGCTCGAAAAGCACAATGCGAGCTTCGCCGCCCGTGCCAACGTCCTCGAAAT
This sequence comes from Devosia nanyangense, assembly GCA_016213505.1. Classification (GTDB taxonomy): domain Bacteria; phylum Pseudomonadota; class Alphaproteobacteria; order Rhizobiales; family Devosiaceae; genus Devosia_A; species Devosia_A nanyangense. The sequence goes on along the minus strand of JACRAF010000006.1, from coordinate 50,373 downwards.
GTCGCTCGACGAGAAGTCGGGTCACTTCAACGACATCGTTTCGCAGCGCACCCGCGAAATGATCGAGACTCTGGGACAGCGTTCCAAGCAGATCACCGAAGTCATCGGCAACCGCTCGCGCGAAATCTCCGATGCTCTCGAGGGCCATTCGCAGATCCTCGCCGACGCCCTCGACGGCCGCACCCAGGCGCTCAACGACACGCTCTCGACACGTACCGGCGAGCTCAGCGAGACCCTGCTCGGCCGGGCCACCGAGATCAACGAGATCCTCTCGGGCCGCACGACCCTGCTCGACAATTCGCTGGTTCAGCACGTCTCGCAGATCGCCTCGACCATGGATACGCGCCTCGAATCGGTCGACGGCACCCTGCAGCAGCACACCAACGCGCTGGCTGCCGCGCTCGACCAGCGCACGCAGCTCCTGGCTTCGACCGTCGGCACCCGCTCGTCCGAGCTCAGCGAAGCGCTCAACACCCGCACCCAGCAGCTCGCCGAAGTTCTCGGCAGCCACACCGCCGCCATCGCCGGCGCTATCGGCGACCGCACCATGGAGCTGGCCCGCACCATCGACGCACAGGGCACCGCGGCCCGTGACAAGATCGATGCGAGCCTCCGCTCGGTCACCGACATCATGGCCGACCGCGCCACCTCGGTGTCCGCGCTCATCGCCAGCAAGGTCGGCGAGGTCAACGACAATCTCGGCCGCGGCGTCGACAACGCCATCATCCGCCTCGCCGATGCCGAGAGCGGCGTCACCGCCCGCATCGACGGCGCCGCCGCGACGGTGGGCGACAGCGCCCGCAAGGCCGCCGACATCATCGAGACCGGCGTCAATTCGGCCCGCAAGGCCATCACCGACATGGTCGATCAGCGGCTCGGCACCCTGCCCGAGGCGATCACCGCCCGTGCCGACATCACGGCCGAGCGCCTGGCCTCGCTCAACACCGCCATCAACACCGCCCTGGTGCAGTCGATGGCCGATCTCGAAGCCGGCGCCGATCGCATCGAGGAGACCATCTCCAAGCGCATCGTCGAGGCGACCGCCAACATCACCCTCGATGTGGCCGAAACCGCCGACCGCATGGACACCCATGTCCGCCAGGCCATGGAGCAGATCACCGGCGCGTCCAACATCATCGACCAGCTGATTTCGGTCAAAGCCGTGGCCGCCGCCGACGCCATCGAGACTCGCGTCTCGGCCCTCAACCGGTCGGTCACGGAGCAGACCGACAATCTGGCCGCGATCGTTTCTCGCCAGGCCGATACCATCACGTCCGTGGTCGCCAACCAGACCGACAATTTCACCAATGTGGTTGCCAACCAGACCGACAGCCTCGCCTCCGTGGTGACGGCCCAGACCAATTCGTTGGCGTCCGTCGTCGCCAGCCAGACCGAGAACCTGGCCGCCGCCGTCGCCCGGCAGTCGAACGACCTCACCGCGGCGGTCGGCGCCCAGGTCGATACCCTCGCCTCCATCGTCGGCGAACGTTCGCAGCAGCTCGCGCAGATGCTGTCGTCGCACGGCAATATCCTCCAGGAAGCGCTCGGTGCCAGCGCCAGCGAGGCCGAACGGCTCATGTCGGCCACCAGCGGCCGCATCCTCACCGATGCCAACGAGGCGCTCGGCCGGCTCAACGAGAGCAACGTGATGCTGCAGCGGGTCCTCGAATCCGCCAACGGCAATCTCGTTCAGCTCGAGACCAGCGTCGCCGGCCAGACCGCAGCTTATGCGGCCTCCGTCCGCGATGCGGTCGGCTCGACCGAGGACGCCGGCCGGCTGGTCGCCGAACAGGTCAACGCCCTGCAGGCGACCGTCCGCAGCATGATCGACGAGTTCGGCTCGCTGCTCGGCAACCTCAACACCGAAGTCCACGCCATCGACCAGTCGGCCGCCTCGCTCAACCAGGCCGGCAGCCAGTCGCTCGAGCAGCTCGAAGAACGCCGTTCCGCCATGGACGCGCTGGCCCAGAGCTTCACCACCCGGGCCGACGAGATCGACGAGCGGATGCGCGGCTTCGCCCAGACCATCGCCACCGCGGTCAACGAGACCGAGCGGCGCCTGCTCGATGCGCGCGCCCAGATGGAGTCAATCCTCTCGACCACCGGCGGCCAGGTCGAGACCGCTCTCTCGTCGGCGACCGAGCAGGTCAGCGGCGCGCTGTCCTCGACCTCCAGCGACGTCGCGGCGCAGCTCGTGCAGTTCCGCGAGGCGGCCGGCAGCGAAACCGAAAAAGCCTCCGACGTGCTGCGCCAGACGCAGGCGACGATGATCCTCGAAATGCAGCAGGCGCTCGAAGAGGCGACCCGCCGCTTCAACGAGACCGCCGCTGCAATGCGCGAGACCGCCAAGGACGTCGGCACCGAGCTCGAGGCGACCCGATCCGAACTCGCCCGCGGCGTCATGGAGCTGCCGGAGGAAACCCGGACCAGCGCCGCCGCAATGCGTCGCGTCGTGGCCGAGCAGATCGAGGCGCTGAGCGAACTCAACGCCATCGTCCGCGCCCAGTCGGCGACCCACGACCTGAGCGAGCGCCGCCCGCCGGCCCCCCGTGCCGAGGCCCCGGTCCGCGCCGAACCCGCCCGCCCCGCTCCGCGTCAGGAGCCGGCCCGTGTCGTCGAGCCGCCGCGTCCCGCCGCAGCTCAGCCGGCGCCTCGCGCCGCTGCCGTCGCCGAGGCTCCCGCCCCGCGCGCTGCGGCGCCGGTCGCCGAAACCGCAAAGCCTGCGGCCAAGTCCGAGGAAGCCGGTGGCGGCTGGCTGCGCGATGTCCTGCGCAATGCCAACACGCCGGCCGCAGCTCCCGCGCCGCAGCAGAACCTCACCGCGCTGACCGACGAGATCGCCCGTTCGATCGACCCGGCGGGTCTGGGTGAAGCCTGGCAGCGCTACCAGGCGGGCGAGCAGAACGTCTTCTCGCGCCGCATCTACACGCTCACCGGCCAATCCACCTATGACGAGGTCAAGCGCCGGCTGCAGCGCGACGTGGATTTCGCCAAGAACGCCGCCGCCTATATGAGCGAGTTCGAGCAGCTGCTGCAGCGCTCCGCCGGCGGTGCCGACCCGGTCGGCGAAACCCGCGCCATCCTCACCTCGGACCGCGGCAAGGTCTACACCATGCTGGCCCATGCCAGCGGCCGCCTCGGCTGATCGGTTCCAAAAGCAAGACCATCGACCTCCAAAAAATTGGGCCCCGCTCCGGCGGGGCCTTTTCTTTTGTGGAGGCGAGGGAGCGCGGAGACCAACCGCTCGCCTACGCGTGCGCCTCGGCCCCATGCGCCTTGGGTTGCATCAGCCGCATCGACAACCAGATCAGCACGCCGCCGATCGCCGCAAACGCAGACGCCACGAAATAGGCGTGAGCGCCCATGATCCCGATCAGCCAGCCGAACACCAGCAGCGCGCCCACCGACATGGCCTGCTGCAGGACCTGGAAGAAACTCTGCGCCTCCGCCGCGATGTCTTCGCTGGTCCAGTTCGCGATGAAATGCACGCACCCCATATAGCCCAGCGCGAACGTCACCGAGTGCAGCAGCTGCAACCCGATCAGGAACGGAACCGCCGGCGACAGCCCCATCAGCGCCCAGCGGACGACCGAGACCACCGCCGAGGCGAGGATCAGCGTGCGCGCCGGAAAGCGCTTACCGAAGCGCTTGAACACGAACATCATGGCCGCCTCCGACGCCGCGCCGAGCGCGATCAGCAGGCCGATCACCAGTTCGGAGATGCCCTGCTCCTTCCACAACAGCCCCTGGAAAGCGTTGAGGATGAGATGGGTCGCGAACACCATCGACCAGCCCACCAGCGGCAGCAGGAACCACGGCTTCATCACCTCGCGCATCCGGCTGGCGCCGGGCTTGACCGCCGGCGTTTGCTCATCGCGCGACGCGCGAAATTTCGGCAGGCCGAGCGAGGCGACGCCGCGCAGCATCGCCAGCCCGACGAAGAACGGCAGGAACGCGCCGCCGCCGAGCCAGGTCACGATCTGGCCGGTCAGATAGATCACCGCCATGTAGCCGATGGTGCCCCAGGCGCGGATGGCGCCGAAATCGGTGCCGTTGCGGCGCGTCATCCGCATCGTGGCGGCATCGGCGACCGGCCCGACCGCCGCGAGCGGGATCGCGCCGAGCGTCCACAGCAGCAAAATCCCCCAGAAATCGTTGACGAAGAACAGCCCGATCGGGATGACCGCGCCGAGCACCGCGCCGATCACGATCACCTGCCGCCAGTCGCTGGCTTTGTCGGCGATGCGACCGACCAGCATGTTGAGCACCAGCATCACCAGCACCGGCAGGGCGTTGATGATGCCGATCTGTCCGGCATCGAGCCCCTTCTCGCTGAACCAGATGCCGGCATAGACCGTCGCTGCGCCGGCGGTCATGAAGAAGGTGAAGTAGTAGGCGGTGGCGCGCAGCTCCGGCGTCAACCAGGCCGCCCGCACCTCAGGCATGCGCCAGACCCTCGTCCCGGCTGTGCGCCGGCTTCAACAGCAGCGACCACCAGGCCGCGCCGGCACCGGCCAGCGCCATTGCCGCGGCGACGAAATACGCCTGCCCGCCCATGATGCCGATCAGCCAGCCGAACGCCAGCAGCGTCACCACCGCGAAGCCCTGCGTCAGCGCGGCGGAAAACCCCTGCGCCTCGGCGGCGATCTCCTCGGGCGCCCAGTTGGCGATAAAGAGCATCATGCCGAAATAGCTGAACGGCAGCGTGATGGCGTGCAGCGCCTGCAGCACGATGAGCAGGGGCAGCGCCGGGTTGAGCGCCATCAGCCCCCAGCGCACGCAGCCGACCACGCCGGCGATGATCAGCATCATCCGCGCCGACAGATGCCCGCCAACACGGCGCCAGAAGAACATCATCAGCGCCTCGCCGGCGGCGCTGATGGCGATCAGCGGCCCGATCCAGCCTTCCGGTATGCCATCGATCTTCCACACCAGCGCGCCCATCGCGCCAAGGAAGAAATGCGTCGCCTGGATCAACGCAAAGGCGATGCATGGCAACAGGAACCAGGGCTTCATCAACGCCTTGAGCTTTGCCCCGTCGCGCTTTCTGACCGGAGCGTCGATCGCGGGAGGCGCGCGGAACTGCGGCAGCGGAAACGCCAGGCCGGACCGGAGCAGCGAGAGGACGACGAAGATCGGCACGAACGCCACCGCCCCGAGCCAGCCGATCAGCACCCCGGTGAGCGCCGCCGTCACCATGTAGCCGACGGTTCCCCAAGCGCGCACCGAGCCGAAATCGGTGCCCCGCCGCTGCGTCATCCGCAGCGTTGCCGCGTCGATCACCGGTACCAGCGCGCCCGACGGCAGCGTCGACAGCGTGAAGACCAGCAGCAACCCCCAGAACTCGTTGACGAAGAAAAAGCCGATCGGCGCAACGCCGGCGATCAGGGCGAGAATGATGATCGCCACGCGCCAGTCGCTCGCCCGGTCGGCGAGCCGTCCGATCAGCATGGTGACGAACAGCATCAGCAGCACCGGCAGCGCGTTGACCACGCCGATCTGCTCGGAACTCAGCCCCTTCCCGCTCAGCCAGATGGCAAGATAGGCGGACGCGGCCCCGGTGCTCGCGAACACCGTGAAATGAAAGAGCGAGGCGCGCAGTTCAGGCGAAAAGCCCTCTGCGCGGTCGGACGAGGCCATGAACGGGATGCTCCGAGGCAAGAATCCGCCTCGTCCCGAAAATGCCGGGAAGCGCCCGCGAACACAAGAGTATTAGCGCTGAGACAGGCGGCCTGCGACTACGGGGCCGGGGCGTCGAGGTCGGGCGATGTCTTGGCGCGCCTCAGGCTGAGGCGGCGGCGCGGCTTGGGCGCGGGAGGCGGCAGCTGCGCGCTCCACTTGATCAGCTCGAACCGCCCGTCGGGCGTTTCGGCGATGGCGGTGCAGCTCTCCACCCAGTCGCCGGTGTTGATGTAGTGGATGCCCATCCGGTCGTGCATGTCGGCGAAATGGATGTGTCCGCAGATCACCCCGTCGACGCCGGTGTCGCGCGCCTCGAGGGTCAGCGCCTCTTCGAAGCGGCCGATGACGCTCACCGCGTTCTTGACCTTGTGCTTGGCCCACGCGCTCAGCGACCAGTACGGCCGGTGCAGGCGCCGGCGAACCCAGTTGATGCCGATGTTGATGCGCAACGCCATGCGGTAGGCCCAGTCGCCGACATGAGCGAGCCACTTGGCATGCGCGACGACGATATCGAACTGGTCGCCATGCATGACCAGATAGGTCCGCCCGATGGCGGTCGTGTGCACCGTCCGGTCGACGAACTCGACCTCGCCGAAATAGGTGCCGAGATACTCGCGCAGGAATTCGTCGTGATTGCCGGGCAGCACCACCATGCGGGTGCCGCGCTCGGCCTTCTTCATCAGCTCCTCGACGAACTCGTTGTAAACCGCCGGCCAGTACCAGCTTTTCGCCAGCCGCCAGCCGTCGATAATGTCGCCGATCAGGTAGATCGTCTCGGCGTCGTGGTGTTTCAGGAAATCGACCAGCTGCCCGATGCGGGTCGGCCGCATGCCAAGATGCACATCGGAGAGGAACAGCGCGCGCACACGGCGCACGTCACCGTTGGCATCTTTGTCGGGCATCGATCCTCCAGCCGCGATGGGGGAGACGGACATTACCCCGATTGGCTCAGAGAAGAAACAGCACCACCGACGCGACCACCAGAACGGCGAGGACGATGCCGAGAAACCGCTCGCCGCCCGTGCGTTTCAGGAAGATCTGCAGCCGGTCGCCGAACCCCATCCACAGCGCCGACGAGAACGGCCCGAGCAGCAGGCAGCCGAGCCCGAGCAGCGCGATGCCGATGAGTCGGCCGGGCCCCGGATCGACCACCAGCGCCACGAACGACACCGCCATCGCCCACGCCTTGGGATTGACCCACTGGAACGCCGCTGCCTGGAGGAACGTCATCGGCCGGTCGTTGGCGGTCGCCTCGTCGTCGATCTTGAGCCCCAGCAGCGACCACGCGAGGTAGAGCAGATAAATGGCGGCAACAACCTTGAGCGCCGTCTTCAGCCACGGCAGCGCCTCGAACACCTCGCCGAGCCCGAGCCCGATGACCACCACCATCAGGGCAAAGCCGATCGACACGCCGAGCCCGTGCGGGATTGTCCGGCCGAACCCGAACTTTGCCCCCGACGCCATCAGCATCAGATTGTTCGGCCCCGGCGTGAAGAACGCCGGGATGGCAACGGCAATGAAGGCGGCAAACAGGGTGGCGTCCATAGAGCGATATTAGGTCAGTGCCACTGACATATCAAGAGGCTCCGATGCGCCCCTTGAGCGCGACGATCCGGGCGTAGCTTTCCTCGATCCGCGCCTTGAACGCCGGGTCCGCCTCCGCTTCGTCGACGAGGATCTTGCGCACCTTGTCGGCGAGGTCCGGCGAGTAGGCGGCAGTGTTGGAGAACAGCAGCACATCGACGCCGGCCGTCACCGCCCTCACCACCGTATCGTGCAGACCGAACTGCTTGCGGATCGCCCCCATCTCGAGATCGTCGCTGATCACGGCGCCGGCGAATTTGAGCTCGCCGCGCAGCACGCCGCCGATCCACTCGGGCGACAGGCTTGCCGGCAGCTTCACGGTGCCCTCGCCCGCGTGGTCCTTGTTGTAGAGGTGCCCGATCATGACGAAATCGGCGAAACCCTCGCCGATCAGCATCCGGTAGGGATCGAGCTCCGCCGCGCTCCAGGTTTTGGAAATGTCCACGAAGCCCTCGTGGCTGTCCGCCGTGCTCGAGCCGTGCCCCGGAAAGTGCTTCAGCGCTGTCAGCAGACCCGCCGCATGGTGCGCCGTTACGAACGCCTCGTCATAGGCCGCGACGGTCTTGGCGCTCTTGCCGAAGGCCCGCCCGAACTTGGCGATGACCTGGTTCTTCGGGTTGACGTTGAGGTCCGCCACCGGCCCGAAATTCACCGTGAAGCCGAGCCCCGCAATGGCCTTCGCCATCTTGGCGTACACCGCTCCGGCCTCGGCCGGCGTGTTCCTGGCCGCGATGGTCTGCGCGTTGGGAATCTCGGCGAAGCCGACGTCCGCGGTCAACCGTTCGACCGCCCCGCCCTCCTGGTCGAGGGTGATGAACGGTGGCAAATCCGGCGACGCCGCGCGGAATGCCGCGTTCATCGCCTTCACCGCCGCGAGGCTCTTCACGTTGGGTTTGAGGTACATCACCCCCCCGAGGTCGCCCGCCGCGATCTTGGCCGCGATCGCCTTTACCGACTTGTCGCCGGCCTCGTCGCCGGCGAACCCGACGACGATCATCTGCCCCGCCATCTGCTCGAGCGTCTGCGCCTCGGCCGGCGCCACACACAGCAGCGCCAGCAGCGCAACGACTCCAGATCGGATCACACATCACCTCGGGCAGGATTCGGCGCAATGCTTGTCACCGCTTTGCGGCAGAATCGCAACGTTGCGCGATTTGCCTGCCGCCCAATGAGCCGCTATAAGCCGCCTCCCCGCAAACCGCCGAGCTTTGACATGACCAGCCCTGCGCGCCATTGCGGCCTCGATTTCGGCACATCCAACACCACCCTGGGGATCGCCCCCGGCAATGGGTCGCCACGCCTGATCCCTCTGGAGGCCGGCCGCCCGACCATCCCGAGCACGATCTTCTTCGACTTCGAGGCGGACCGGACCCTGTTCGGCCGTGCCGCGACGGCCGAATACGTCGCCGGCACCGACGGCCGGATGATGCGCTCGCTCAAATCCATCCTCGGCAGTTCACTCGCCGATGAGGCCGTGCGCATCAAGCGGCGCGTCATCCCGTTTCTCGAGATCATCGGTTCCTTCGTCGGCGAATTGAAACACCGTGCCGAAGCGGAGATCGGCCACGAACTCGACCACGTCGTCGTGGGCCGGCCGGCCCACTACGTCGATGACGATCCGCTCGCCGACCGCGAGGCCCAGCAGCAGATGGAAAGCGCCGTCCGGGCGCAGGGCTTTCGCCACATCGCCTTCCAGTACGAGCCGATCGCGGCGGCCCTCGACTACGAGCAACAGGTCTCGCGCGAAGAACTCGGCCTCATCGTCGATCTCGGCGGCGGCACCTCGGATTTCTCGATCGTCCGTGTTTCGCCCGAGCGCGTCCGCGCCGCCGATCGCTCGAACGATATTCTGGCGACCGCCGGCGTCCATATCGGCGGCACCGATTTCGACCGGTTGCTGTCGCTCGCAAGGGTGATGCCGGCGCTCGGCTATCAGACGCCCACCGCCGACGGCAAGCGTCCGCTCCCCTCCGGCCCCTATGTCGATCTCGCCACCTGGCACCGCATCAACCGGCTCTACACCCCCGAGTTGCTGCGCGAGCTGAAGCAGACTCGCCGCGAGGCGCGCGACCCCGAACGCGTCGCTGATTTCATCTCGATCGTCGCCCATCGCGAGGGCCACAGGCTGGCGGGCGCGGTCGAGGAGGCCAAGATCGCGCTGACCCACGAGGCGGCGACGCGGCTCGCCTTCGCCGGCGAAGAAGTGACGTTGCAGACCCCGATCACGCGCGCCGACTTCACCGCCGCCATCGCGGCTCCCATTGGGCGGATCGAAACCACCATCGGCCTGACGCTTGCCATGGCCGGCGTCGCGGCGGATCGCATCGAGACGCTGATCCTCACCGGCGGGTCGACCCAGATCCCGGCCGTGATGTCCCGGCTTCGCGCCCTCTTCCCGGGCGCCCGGTTCGTCGAAACCGATGCCTTCGGCAGCGTCGGCCTCGGCCTGGCGCTCGATGCCGTCCGCAAATTCGGTGGCTAGACTCTTGCTCTAGATCGCCGCCCGCGCGTCCGGCGAAGCGAGCATCGCGCGCATCTCGGCCGCCGTCTTGGGCCGCCCGAAATGGTAACCCTGCCCGACCTTGCAGCCCATCATTCTGAGCATCCAGGCCTGGTCGGCCGTCTCGATGCCCTCGGCGATGACCACCTTGTCGAGCGCTTCGCTCAGCATCATCACGGCTCGGATGATGACCCCGGCTTCCTGATCGCCCGGCAGCCGTTTGACAAAGCTCTGGTCGATCTTGATCTTGTCGACCGGCAGCCGACCGAGATAGCCGAGCGACGAATAGCCGGTGCCGAAATCGTCGAGCGCGATGCCGACCCCCAGCTGCCTGAGCTTCTGCAGCGCCTCGATCACCGCCTGGGCGTTCGACATGAAGATGCCCTCGGTGATCTCGACGTCGAGCCGATGCGCCGGAAAGCCCGTCCGCCCCAGCGTGTCGCGGATTTCCGCCACCACATCGATCAGCTCGAACTGGATCGGCGAGACGTTGACCGAGAGCCGCAAATGCCCCGGCCAGGTCGCCACCTCGCGGCACGCCGCCTCGAGAATCCAGCGCCCGAGCTCGACGATCTTGCCGGTCTCCTCGGCGACCGGGATGAACCGCTCCGGCGACACCGCGCCGAGCGTGGGGTGCATCCATCGCATCAGCGCCTCGACGCCGACGGTGCTGCCGTCGTCGAGTGCCGCCTGCGGCTGGAACATCAGCGAAATCTCGCCGCGCTCCATGGCCTGCTGCATGGCGGTCTCGAGTTCCTGCCGGGCGCGCAGGCTTTCGTCCATCTCGGGCGAGAACGCCGCGTAGCTCTTGCCCGAGGCCTCGCGCGAAACGTTGAGCGCCATATCGGCGTGGCTCACCAACCGGTCCGGATCGTAGCCCGAGACGCTCGAATGGCTGAATCCGATATCGGCGCCGACGATCGCCCGGTGCGGCCCGAGCTGATAGGGCTCGACCAGCCGCGCCTGGACCAGATCGCAGAACTGCCCCGACTCCTCGGGCGACAACCCGGGATGGGCGACCGCAAAGCCGTGCCCGCCCAGCCGCGCCACATACGCCGCGCCGGTCGAGCGCAGCCGGCTCACCGCCTGCTTCAGCAGCATGTCGCCATGGGCATGCCCGAGCGCGTCGTTAACCGGCTTGAACCGCGCCAGGTCGATGGCGAGCACCGTCAGCCCCTCGGCTCGCCCGCGCTCGGTCTCGAACCGCTCGTTGATGGCGTTGGTAAGCCCGGTGCGCGACAGCGCCCCGGTCAGCGGATCGTGCGTGGCCAGGAACGACAGCCGTTCCTCGGCCCGCCGCCGCTCGGTGACATCCCAGAAATTGAGGCAGGCGACCGCCGCGCCGTCGACTTCGCTGACCGTCGCCACATACTGCACCACCAGCCGCTCCTGGCGCTCGTCGCCGCCGTGCAGAACCGCCAGCGACAGCGGCAGCGGTTCGGCCGAGCGGCCGACGGCCAGCGCCTGCAGAACTGCGGTTCGCATATCGGCCGGCAGCGCCGCGTCGATGCTGATGCCCTCGAGCGGACCGGGGTGCCGGAGCAGCTTGCGCGCCACCAGGCTCGCCGCGATGATCGTTCCGCCGGCGTCGACGATGACGACGCCGTCGTAATTGTCCGTCACGACCTGCGCGAGCGCATCGGACCGGCCGGCCGGAGTGGCCTTCCGCAACCGCAGGGCGATAGCCGACGCCAGACTTTTGAGCCCCATGAGCCGCCGTTCCGTCGCAACGTCGGCTCACCTTATGCCCGCCGCGGTTACGAAGTCTTAACGGCTGCGGGCCCCGGCGCTTAGGTGTTCTGCCGGTTGGCGATCAGGTCGGTGACCACCGCCGGGTCGGCCAGCGTCGAGGTATCGCCGAGCGCGCCATAGTCGTTCTCGGCGATCTTGCGCAGGATGCGGCGCATGATCTTGCCCGATCGCGTCTTGGGCAGGCCGGGCGCGAACTGGATCAGGTCGGGCGAGGCGATGGCGCCGATCTCCTTGCGCACCCAATTGCGCAATTCGCCCTTGAGCGCATCGTCACCGCTTTCGCCGGCCATCAGCGACACGTAGCAGTAGATGCCCTGCCCCTTGATCGAGTGCGGATAGCCGACAACCGCCGCCTCCGATACCTTTGGATGGGCGACCAGCGCGCTCTCCACCTCGGCGGTCCCCAGCCGGTGGCCCGAGACGTTGAGCACGTCGTCGACGCGTCCGGTGATCCAGTAGTAGCCGTCCTCGTCGCGGCGGCAGCCGTCGCCGGTGAAGTAATAGCCCTTGTAGGTCGAGAAGTAGGTTTCGACGAAGCGCGGATGGTCGCCATAGACGGTGCGCATCTGCCCCGGCCAGCTGTCGGCGAGCACCAGCACGCCCTCTGCCTTGGTCTGCTCCTGCAGCCGCCCCTCGGGCGACAGCACCAGCGGCTGTACCCCCGGCAGCGGCTTGGTCGCAGAGCCCGGCTTGGTCGCGATTGCGCCGGGCAGCGGCGAAATCAGGATGCCGCCGGTCTCGGTCTGCCACCACGTGTCGACGATCTCGCAGCGCTCCTTGCCCACGTGCTTATGGTACCAGAGCCATGCCTCCGGATTGATCGGCTCGCCCACCGAGCCGAGCAGCCGGAGCGAGGGCATCGCGTATTTGTCCGGCAATTCGGCGCCGGCGCCCATCAGGGCCCGGATCGCCGTCGGCGCGGTGTAGAAGACGTTGACCTTGTGCTTTTCGATGACCTGCCAGAAGCGCGTCGGATCGGGGTAGTTCGGCACCCCCTCGAACATCAGGGTGGTCGCGCCGTTGGCGAGCGGTCCGTAGACGATGTAGCTGTGGCCGGTGACCCAGCCGACATCGGCCGTGCACCAGAAGGTCTCGCCGCGCTTGTAGTCGAACACCTTCTCGTGCGTGTAGGCGGCCCACAGCAGATAGCCCGCGGTGGTGTGCAGCACACCCTTGGGCCGGCCGGTCGAACCCGAGGTATAGAGGATGAACAGCGGATCCTCGGCGTTCATCGGTTCGGGGTCGCAGAACGGCTCGACGCCGTTGGCGATCTCGTGCCACCACACGTCGCGGGCGCCCTTCATCAGGACCTCCGCGCCGGTGTTGTGGACGACCAGCACCTTCTCGACGCCCGGCGCGTTTTGCAGCGCCTCGTCGACGTTCTTTTTGAGCGGAATGGTCTTGCCGCCGCGCCGGCCTTCGTCGGCCGTTATCACCACCCGGCTGTCGCAGTCGTTGATGCGGCCGGCGAGCGAATCCGGCGAAAAGCCGCCGAACACCACCGAATGCACCGCCCCGATCCGGGTGCAGGCCAGCATGGCGTAGGCCGCCTGCGGGATCATCGGCAGGTAGATGGTGACCCGGTCGCCCTTCCTCACCCCCAGCGCCTTCAGCACGTTGGCGCAGCGGCAGACCCGCTCGTGCAGCTTGCGGTAGGTGATGAGCTCCTGGGTGCCCGGCGTGTCACCCTCCCAGATGATCGCCACGTCGTCGCCGTGCTCATCGAGGTGGCGGTCGATGCAATTGGCCGAAATGTTGAGCACCCCGTCCTCGAACCATTTGATCGAGACGTCGGGGTAGGCAAAGCTGGTGTTCTTGATCTTGGTCGGGGGCTTGATCCAGTCGAGGCGCTTGGCCTCGTCGCGCCAGAAACCCTCGGGATCGCTGACCGAGCGCGCATAAATCTCGTCGTACTGCGCCTTGCTGACCAGGGTCCGCGCCTTGGCTTCGGCACTCGGCTCGAACACCGGATTGTCGCTCATAGGTTCCTCCCAGAACTCGGTTGAGGGGTTCTAGCCACTGGCTGGCCGCCGGGCAATAAGACCATTTCGTGAGCGGCCATTAACCGCAACCACGCTCGGTTCTACGGCGTCGGCGCGGCGAGGCGTATTGTCCCGGATCAATCCGCCAGACGGGGTTCGCCATGACCGACACCACCCTGACAGCCGCTCCACCCGCCGCCGAAGCGCGGGCCGTGCCGCGCTTTGCGGTTCGTCCCGCGACGGCCGCCGACCTCGATCTCGTCCATGCCGAACTGATGGCGGTGATCGATGAAAGCCCGCACTACAACGCCGAATTCAAGGCCTACGAGAAGGCCCGGCTGACCAAATCCTACCTGCGCATGCTGCAGCGCCAGGACCCCTGGCACGTCATGTGCCTGCTTTCGGAGGGCAAAGTCGGCGGTGCGCTGATCTCGGGCCCGGAATTCGGCGCCGTCTTCCGCTACTGGAGCTGGATCTTCCCGGCCTTCCGCAAGACCCGGCTGGGCATGCACGGCATGCACGCCTTCGACGAGCATTTCGACAACGGCAAGTTCCACAAGGCCTACACCTATGTGCGGCCGGAGAACGAGGTCGCCCTCGCCCTGCTCCGCCGCTACGGCTACACCGAGACCTGCGTGCTCAAGACCCACATCTTCGGGCAGGACTATTGCGTGATGGAAAAGCCCTACACCAAGGTGACGGTGGGCTACGACCACGGCGTCGGCACCGGCCGGCTCGGGCGCTTGGTCCAGGCCCTCAACGGGCTGCTCGGACGCTGACCAGCCGTGGTCGGCGGCTACCAGCGCGCCGCGTAACGCCCCAGAACCGCCCCGACGGCGCCGAGCACGACGACCCCGATCGGATACCAGGTCGCGACGAAGAGCGGCGAGTCGTCGGTGCAATTGGCGGCATAGAACGTCGCCGCAATGCCTCCCGCGAGGATACCCGCACAGAATCCGCCCAGCGTCGGCCGGGTTGGCGCGCCCTGCCGCAGCGCCCACACCAGCAGGCCGAGCGGAACGATGCCGAGGGCCGGAATGACGGTCAGGCAAAACACGGCGTTCTTGCCGATCGCCGCCATCGCCCAGCCGGCCTCGGGCATTCCGATCAACTCGACCCCAATCCCCGCAAGCAGCAATGTCGGACCCGCCAGCAGCAGCCACAACGGAAAGTGCGTGCCCGATCGGGGAAACAACGCCCGATGCAGCAGGCTGTAAGCCGATGCAACGACGGTCAGCGTCACCACGAACTTGAAATCGAAACGCCAGGTCGTAAGCGCCGCCCCTATGTCCGGGCGCACGCCTATGGTCAGCATCAGCATCGACCCGGCGACGATCGCGCTCACGGCGACAGCGATGAGCAGCGTCGCCGCCGGCGACCATGACCGTCGTGAATTGTCCGCGCCGAGCTTGGCGATGAGATCGTCCGTTTTCATGTCTGGCGTCCTATCCGCGCCGCTATCGTCGCCAACCCGCGATGGAAGGCGACACGCACCGCCGTCTCCTTCATCTGCAGCGCATTGGCAGTCTCCGGGATCGACCGGCCCTCGATGGCGATCGCGCGCACAACCCTTTGCTGTCCGTGACTGAGGCCGGCAACGGCGCGCTCGATTTGCCTTGCGTCATCGACCTCGCCTTCCTTGACCGGCGCGGCCAGCACCTCGGCCAGGTCGTCGACGGACACGTAGACGCGCTGGCCGCGACGACGAAACGCATCCACGATCTTGTAGCGGGCGATACTCATCAGCCAGGGCAGGATCGGCTCTTTGGCGCGCCAGGTGTGGCGCTTCAGATGAACCGCCAGCAGCGTCTCCTGCACGATGTCCTCTGGTAGAATGGTCGACCCCTCGCCGACCCGCCGCCGCGCCATCCGCCGCACCAGATCGGCCGCGCACCGCAGAAATGCCGTGTACGCTGCGTCGTCGCCGGACAAAGCCGCTCGCATCAGATCTGCCAGCCTTTCCTCGGTGCAGGTTTCGGACCCCATTGTCCCCTCATTCGTCCTGACGGCGGATTTGTTACGTGCGGCCGACAATTCTCATGCCCGGCGGACACTGCCCTATCACGCTTTCGTGTCCTGCCGAGCGTAACAACCCCCGCTCCCGAAGCGAAACACCTGATGTCGAGCAACAAACCGCTCGCCTTTCCTTCAGGAGGACTACCCAATGAATCGCGCCCTCATCGCTTCGGCCCTCGCGGCCGCCATTTCTCTGCCGACCCTCGCGCTTGCCGGCCCGGCAGCCGTGCCGACCTACGCGTCGGAGAAGTGCTTCGGCATCGCCAAGGCCGGCGCCAATGACTGCGCCTCGACCACCGGCGCCCACTCCTGTGCCGGCATGTCCAAGGCCGACGCCGACCCCACCGAGTGGGTCTACGTTCCGGCGGGCTACTGCGACCGCATCGTCGGCGGCCACACGACCGTCATGTGATTTGTCGTCTCGCCGGGACGGCTCCGCGGCCGCCCCGGCGCCTTGGGAGACCTGCCATGCACAGCCAAGTGGTTTCGTCGCTGGGTGCCGGCGTCGGCCTGCGCCTGCAGCACCTCGCCGCCGTCATCAAGGATCGGCCCGATGCGAGCTGGTTCGAAATCCACCCCGAGAACTATCTCGCCAACCCCTACGCTGCCGAACTGCTGCTCGAGATCGCCCGCAGCTATCCCATCTCCGTGCATAGTGTCGGGGTCTCGGTCGGCAGCGCCGGCGGCATCGACCGCACCCATCTGGCGCGGGTGAAGGCCCTGATCGATCGGCTCGATCCCATCATGGTGTCGGGCCACCTCGCATGGTCGACGCACGAGGGCGACTACCTCAACGATCTGCTGCCCCTGCCCTACCACCGCGAATCGCTCGCCATCGTCGCGGACCACATCAACCAGGTCCAGGACGCGCTGGGCCGCCCCTATCACCTCGAAAACCCGTCCACCTATCTCGGCTTTGCCGACTCGACCATGACTGAAACGGCGTTCCTCGCCGCCGTGGTCGACAAGACCGGCTGCCGCCTGCTGTGCGACGTATCCAACGTTCACGTCAGCGCCCACAACCTCGGCTACGACCCCTATCGCTACATCGACGAGTTCCCGGGCGAGGCGATCGGCGAGATGCATCTGGGCGGCCTCGAAATCGAAGCTGAGGCCAACGGTGGCGAGGTCATCATCGACACCCATTCCCGGCCGATCGACGGCCACGCCTGGGACCTCTACGCCTATGCCGTCGCCCGCTTCGGCGCCCGCCCCACCCTCATCGAATGGGACAACGCCATCCCCGAGCTGACGACGCTGCTGGACGAGGCGGCCAAGGCCGATGCCGTCGCCGCCAGTGCCCTCAAATCCGGAGTCCGCAGTGCTCGCGCTGGCTGAAACCCAGGCCACCTTCCGGCACGCGGTCGCAGGCGAGCCGTCGTCTGCGGTCGCTGGGCTGCTCGTTGCACCGCGCGATCCGATCGAGCGGCTCTCGATCTATCGCCGCCACTATCGCGAGAGCTTCCGGCGCCACCTGCGCGGGCGCTATCCCACGCTGGAGTGGTTGATCGGCACACCCCGCATGACCGCGCTCGCCGACGCGGTGCTGGAGGCCAGGCCGCCTCGCGCCCCGAGCCTCGCCGAATACGGCGCGGAGCTGACCGAGATCATCGCCGGTCCGGACTATGCCGACCTGCCGCCCTACGTCGCCGACATCGCCCGGCTCGACTGGCGCCTCGGCTCTATCGCGGTCGAGATCGAAGCACCTGCGATTGCCATCACGGACCTGGCGGCGATCCCGCCCCATCGGCTCGGCGATGTCCGTGTCGATCTGCAGCCGGGCCTGAGTTATCTGCGCTCGGCCTGGCCGGTCGACGAGCTCGTCAAGCTTCGCGTCACCGAGACGGCACCCGAGCAGCTCGCCTTTGCGGCCGAGACCGTGCATCTCGAGCTGCGCGGTGCCCGCGGCAAATTCGGCTGGCGGCGCCTGAGCGGCGGCGAGTTCTTCTTTCGGCAGTCCTTGCAGGCCGATCGGCCTCTCGCGGCGGCAGCCGAGCAGGCGCTTTGCGACGACCCCGGGTTCGATATTTCCGCGGCCCTCGCGCGCCTTTTTGCGGAAGGCCTGGCGACGGCCATTCACTCGCCTCACAGGGAGACACAAGATGACTGAAGCCATGACAATGGGCGCCACGAAACCGGTGTGGCGACGGCTCTTCACCGAGGCTCGCGCGCTGCTCGAGCGCGTTCCCTTCTCGATCATCCAATTGGCGATGCGCGTCGCCATCGGCTTTGTCTTCTTCAACGCCGGCTTGCTGAAACTGCGCTCCTTCGAGTTCGCCGTGAAGCTGTTTGCCGAAGAGTACAGGCTGCCGCTCATTGCCCCCGAGCTGGCCGCACGGCTCGCCATGAGCGTCGAACTCGCAATGCCGATCCTGCTGTTCGTCGGGCTGGGCACGCGCTTCGCGACGCTGCCGCTCCTCGCCATGTCCGCCGTGATCGTGCTGCTTGTCTACCCGGCGTCCTGGGTCGAAAGCCTGCTCTGGGCGTCGGTGCTCGTGACGCTGTTGACCAGGGGCGCAGGCGTTTTGTCCCTCGACTATCTGATCGAGCGAAGGCTCAGGGGCTGAGCGGGGGGCCGCTGGTGGATCAGGCGTGCGCCGAGCGGACGCTGTGGCCTCCCTTATGCCTGAGCCGCAACCGGGCCGGCGCTGCGCGGCGCGCTCGGCGAGCGGGCAGCCTTCAGCACCTGGCCGGCCAAGCTCGAGAGCTTCTCGATGATGGCGAAGGGCGCGACCGCCGCGGCCTCGTTGAACGCGATGCCCTGCTTGGACGAGACGATCATGAGAGTGTGCATTTCGGTCTCCTGTGGGTAGGCGCTCCGTGCGCCGGTGTGGAGACCATCGCCCAGAGGACCGTTTTGGGTCCTGTAGCGGGCGCCTAAATGTTCCTAAATGATCCAAAAGCGAGCAAAACCGTCTAGACCTCCGGCAGGCCGGCGGCGCGCAGCGCCTCGATGAAGACCAGCGCCCGAGCCGGGTCCCTCGGATGCTGGCGTGCAGCGATCCGCGCAATCGTGTCGTCAGGATACAGCGCCCGATAGATCGCGAGGCGTCGCCGGGCGTCCTCCATCCGTCCCAAGTGGACGTCTGCAGCGATCGCCATCCAATGCGGGGGACGGAAATTCTGGTTGAGCGCAATCGCCCGCTCCGCCGGCTCCAGCACCGCCTCGTAGTCGCCGAGCGCAAGCCGCGCGTGGGCGATCGAGGTCAGCGGCACCGGTAACCATGGATCGTTCGGGCTCAACTCCATTGCGCGTTCGGCGTGCGACAGGGCCGCCTCCAGGCTGCCCGCATGGATGTTGCAGGTCGCAGCCTGCTGCTGCACCAGGAAGTTGTTCGGGTTCGCGTCCACTGCAGCGCGCACATAGTGCATGCCCTGGTCGTAGTCTTGACCGATCTGGATCAGAATATTGGCGTGGTCGATCAGGATCTCGGCGTCGCCGTCGGCATTGAGCAGCGCTTTACGGCTGGCATCAAGACAATTGGCAGTATCGTCATCGGTCAGCGGCCGGCCGTCGAACAGGAGATTCACCTGCAGAGCCCACGCAAGCGCGCGAAAAGCCATCGCGTACGTTGGTGCCTGCCGCACTGCTTCCACGGCAAGCGCATGGGCCTTCTCGATGTCACCTGGCCCGACGGTGCGGCCCACCGCCCACGCCTGCAGCACCAGATCATAGGCATCGAGGCTTTCCGGCCGCTTACGACGCGACCGTTCGATTTCGGCTCGGCGAACCTGTGGTTCGATCAGCCCGACCACCTTCTCGGCGATGTGGTCCTGCACGTCGAAGATGTCGGCCACCACGCCATCAAAGGTCTGGCCCCACAGGTGCTCGCCGGTCCCCCCGTCGGCGAGGTGCGCAGTGATCCGGAGCCGGCTGCCGGAACGGCGGACGCTGCCCTCGAGCACGTAGCGGACACCCAACTCACGCGCCACGTCGCGGAGGTCTAGCGCCTGTCCCTTGTAGCGGAACGTCGAGTTACGCCCGACCACCGCGAAGCTGCGAAAACGACTGAGCGCGGTGATCAGATCCTCAACGACGCCGTCGGCGAAATAGTCCTGTCCGGCGTCGCCACTCAAATTGGCGAACGGCATCACCGCAATCGCTGGCGGCCGCAGCTTTTCGGTCGCCGTGGGTGCAACCGGCATCTCGCCACGGACCAGCCGATACCCCACCCGCGGCACGGTGACGATCCACTCCTGCCCGTCGGGACGCGGCCCCAGCGCCTTGCGCAGGGCCGCGATCTGCACCGTGAGGTTGCCCTCCTCGACGATGGTGCCCGGCCAGGCCGCCTCCATCAGGACGGCCTTGCCAACATTGCCACCGCGGTCGAGGAGCGCTGCGAGCAGCGCGATGCCGCGCTGGCCGACGGCAACAGGCGTCCCGGACCGCAGCAGCGTTCCGTTGCCGCGATCGAACTGGAACGGCCCAAAGCTGGTGTATTCGGCCCCCATGGCGGGAGCTTACAACCGATCGGACGGTCTTGCTAACCCCGGCAGACGCTATCCGGCGGCTTTGGCGCCGCCCTAGACTTCCGGCAGGCCCGCGAGCCGCAGGCCCTCGAGAACATTGGCCATCCGATCGGGATAGCGATCCGGCTGGGCTGCCCGAAGCCGCTCGACCGTCATGTCCGGGTGCATTGCGAGGAAGGCCGCGAGCCACTTTCGGGCCTCGTCCATCCGCCCGAGTTGCGCATTGCCTGCCGTCAGCATCCAGAACGACGGATCATATTCCGGGTTGATCGCCCGCGAGCGTTCGGCCCATTGGATCGCTTCCTCGAAATTGCCGAGCGCCATGTGAGCGTGAGAGATCGCCGTGAGCGCCCAGTGCGCGCCTGGGTCGGTCGGCATCAGCTCGATGGCCCGATGCGACAACGCCAACGATTGCTGCACGTCGCCGCAATGCAGTTCCACCAGCGACGCAAAGGTAGTCACCACCACATCATTGGCGTTGATCTGCCTGGCGGTCCGCACCAGTTCCATCGCGTGTTGGTAGTCCCGGCCGCAATGCATCAGCACGATCGCCGCCCTGGCTAACACGACGCCGTCACCAGATCCTTCGCGGATGGCACGGCGGGCATAATCCACGGCCCTTGCGCGGTCGTCGTGGCTGAACGGCTCCCAGCCCATGCTGACGCTCGCGTCGAGCGCACAAGCGAGGGTGGCAAGCGCCGGTGCGAAATGCGGATCGAGCTCGACCGATCGCTCGAGCAAGCTGCACGCCTCGGCGTTCTCGTTGATGTGCCGGGCGGCGTGCTTGATAGCACCCTGCAGGTAGAGATCGTAGGCATCCAGTCGCTCGGGACGCTTGCGGCGCGACCGCTCGATTTCCGCCAGCTCTATTTTGGGATGAACGATACCGGCGACCTGCTCGGTGATGCGGTCCTGCATATCGAACACGTCTTCGATCGCACCGTCATAGTTACTGGCCCAGATATGCGCGCCACTGCCGCCTTCGACCAGCTGCGCCGTGACCCGCAGGCGCGAACCCGAGCGCCGCACGCTGCCTCCGAGAACATAGCGGACGCCCATTTCGTTGGCCGCGGCGCGCACATCAACCGCCCGTCCACGATAAACAAAAGACGAGTTCCGCGCCACGACCGCAAAGCTCTTGAAGCGGCTGAGAGCCGTGATGATGTCCTCGACCACGCCGTCGGCAAAATACTCCTGCTCGGGGTCGCCACTCAGATTCTGGAATGGCAGCACGGCAAGCGACGGGAGCGGCGAGTTCGGCTCGACCGCCTCCGGGCCCCCGGTCCCCCGCATCATCCGATAGCCCACCCGCGGCACGGTGACGATCCACTCCTGCCCGTCGGGACGCGGCCCCAGCGCCTTGCGCAGGGCCGCGATCTGCACCGTGAGGTTGCCCTCCTCGACAATCGTCCCCGGCCACGCCGCCTCTATCAGTTCGGCTTTGCCAACATCGCCATCGCGATCGAGGAGCGCCCCCAGCAGCGCGAGGCCGCGGTGGCCGACGGCAACAGGCGTCCCGGACCGCAGCAGCGTTCCGTTGCCGCGATCGAACTGGAACGGCCCAAAGCTGGTGTGTTCGACCCCCATGGCGGGAGCTTACAACCGATCGGACGGTCTTGCTAACCCCGGCAGACGCTATTCAGCCGCCTTCACCACCAGCTTCGGCTCGATCAACCGCGCCCGGATCGAGACGTCGACGCCGGCAACGCGCAGCGCGGTGAACCACAACGCGCCCGACCATACGGTCATGGCGATCAATGCGGCGAGCGAAGCGCCCAGCAGGCCGAGCGGCGGCACCAGCGCCAGGTTGGCGGCGACCAGCGTCACCATCGACGTCGCCACCGCCGGCAGGCTGGTGTAAGGGCGGTTGTAGACCGACAGCACCACCGAGGCCGGGCCCAGCACCGAGCGGACCACCAGCCCGGCACAGAGAATCACCAGCGGAACGACGCCCGCCTGGAACGCCGGTCCAAACAGCATGAAGGCGAATGGCGAGAGCAGCAATACGCCGACCAGCAACACCAGGGCCAGCCCCGAGGCCACGAGATTGGCGTCGCCGATCTTGCGGTGGAACCCGGCGTGATCCTTGAGCGCTTCGCTCTCGAACATGTCGGGCATGGTCACGGCATAGACCGCGCCGACCCCGAACGACACCAGCGAAAACACCCGCGTGCAGACGCCGAAGATCGCCAGCTCCTCGTGGCTGAGATGACCCGCGAGGAGCAAGAGGTCGATATCGAAGAAGAAATCCCCCGCGACGACCAGCGCGATCCAGGGCACGGCGAAATACCACCAGCGCCGAACTTCGCCTGGGCGCGGTTCATCCTCGAGCGGGATGGACCGCGTGGCGCGGAGCAGCAGCGCGAACTGGCCGAGCGCCACCAGCGCATAGCCGAGCGACAGCACCCACAGCAGCCGGCTGAGGCTCTCGGCCTCGCTCAGCGCCGTCAGCGCCAAGGCAAAGCCCGCGATCGCCAGCAGCGGCCGGAACAGCGTCTCGGCAAAAAAGCCCGCGAACGGCCGCTTGAGGCCGACCAGCATGGCGCCCGAAACGAACACCATGGCCGTCGCGATGGCGAGGATCGCGGCGGGCAGCCAGTGCGAGGCCAAAACCCTCCCCGGCTCGCCGAACAGCGTCGCGACCGGATAGCCGGCGACCAGCAGCAGCACGCCGCAGAGCGCGATGTGGAGGTACGCGCGGCGCATGAAGCCGCGCAGCAGCCGGCCCTCGCCCTTGGCGCGATACTCCGCGGCGAAATAGGTACCGGTGGCTTCGAAGCCGAGCGGCATCACTACGGCGATGATGTTCACCGTCGCCATCACCAGGATGTATTCGCCCAGCGCCTGGCTGCCGAAGGCGCGCGCGATCGCCACCTGCACCAGGAAGGTCAGTCCGGCCCCGAACAGCCGCGCCCCGAAGATCAATGTCGATTGCGAGAGCAGGCGCGTGCGGAGGTTCATTCCGCCGCCTCGGCATCCTCACGTTTCTGGTCGGGCTTGGCCCGGTCGGCCCGCAGCCGGTCGATCTCGCGCTTGAGCTTCTGCACCGAGTCGCGGGCGAAGAATGCGGCGTTGCCGGCAAAGCGCGGCCACCAGTGGGAGGCATAGTTCGCGACCGGCGGCACCGGCTGGATCACGCCCGCCTCGCCGACCATGCCCTTCTTGAACTGGTGGAGGCCATGGAACCCGTCCGTGCCGCCCAGGTCGTACCACTTGGCCGGCGTGTTGTCGCGCAGCCAGCGAATGATGTTCCAGTGGAGGAAGTAGCCGGCCCTCAGCGGCAGCGCCGTCTCGGCGGTTGCGCCATAGAGGTAGACCGCCCGGTCGCCGGCCTTGAAGATGATCGCGCCGGCGATGACCACGCCATCGTGGCGCACGAAAAACAGTTCCGGCCTCAGCGTCTCGTTGCCCATCGCCATCAGCGCCGGCACTGTCTCATAGGCCGAGTGATCGGGGAATTTCTTGCGGTCGAGCATCGTCTCGTAGAGCGCCTCGAACTCGCCCAGCCGCGACGCCGGCGCCCACTCGAAGGTCAGCCCCGCCTTCTCCGACTTGTTGAGGTGGTAGCGCCATTTCTGCAGGAAGCTCTTGCGCTGCTCGGCATCGCCCAGCCTCAGATTGACGATGTAGCGGTTGGGAAAGCCCAGTTCCGAGCCGCGCGCGAAGCCGCGTTGCATCAGGTGGTCGTATTCGGCATTGAATGGCGACAGCGAGGCCCGCGGCAACACGCTCAGCATCAGCCGGCGCTTGTCGGCATAGTCCTCGGCCAGCGCGTCGATCATCGCGCCGTAGATCTCGAGTTTTTGCGGATGGTCGGCCCTGGCCTGCATCGGGCCCCATTTGGCCACCGCCAGCGCCCCCGTCTTGAGCGGCAGCGGCTGGATCATCATCAGGCTGCCGCCGACCACTTCGCCGCCATGCCAGAACAGCATCGGCTCGTGTTCCACCGCCGGCCAGCGGTTCTTGGCGAAGGTGTAGAGCTGCTCCTGGCAGACCTCGTCGAACTGCGCGATGGTCCGGTCCCACAGCTCCGGCGACACCAGTTGCGTGGTGACGGTCAGCGTGCTCCGCGACGCGGCGCCCGTGACGGCGGAACGGCTGAGACTGGCGGCAAGGCCATCGGCGGTGATCGACACGGCGAAACTCCTCTATTCGGGCGGCAAACTACGCCCGCGAGGAGCCAAAATCCCTTCAGAAACAAGGTAAATACGAGCTAAAACCCGCTACGGTTACCAAATCGGAGTCAGCCCGCCGCGAACAAGCCCACGCTCGGCAGCGGCCCCTTGATCAGCGGGATCGCCGGCAGTGCGTGCCCCATCAGCACGTCGGCGCCCTCATAGACCATCCTGAGCGCCACATAGAGGATCACCAGCAGCCCGACCCAGGCGATCCAGCGGAACCGGGTGAGGAGCCGCGCGATGAAGCTGGCCGCAACGCCCATCAGGACGACGGACAGGCCGAGCCCGAAGATCAGGGCTTCCATGTGATTCTGCGCGGCGCCGGCAACTGCGAGGACGTTGTCGAGCGACATCGACACGTCGGCAATGACGATCTGGATGACCGCCTGTCGGAGTGTCTTGGGCGCCGCCCGGCCGGCCACGGTGCCATCGGCATTGAGATCGGTGCCGGAGAGGGCTTCGTTAGCGTCCTGCTCAGCCTCGTGCGTCACGCTGAGCTCGCGATACATCTTCCAGCAGACATAGAGCAGCAGCACGCCGCCGGCGATCAGGAGGCCCCCGCCCAGCGTCAGCAATTGCGTGGTCACCAGCGCAAAACAGATGCGCAGCACCGTCGCGGCAATGATGCCGATCAGGATGGCTTTCCGGCGCAGTTCGGGCACAAGGCCCGCTGCCGCGAGGCCGATCACCACCGCATTGTCACCCGCAAGCACCAGATCGATCATGATGACCTGGATGAAGGCGGCAAAGCCGGAGCCGGTAAACAGTTCCAAAATTCGAGACCTTCGGGTGAGTGCGCGTGACCGCTATCTAGTCGATCACCGCTGCGCTTTCACCCCCTGCGATGGTAAAATCCCGGGCCAAAGCGAGCAATCCTGCCGATTCCCCATAGCTGCCCCGGTATCGGCGGACGCGCGCCGCCGACGTCCGATTAGGTCGTCATATCGTTGAGGATTGGTGGGCGGCCGGGGACTCGAACCCCGGACCCGGCGATTAAGAGTCGCCTGCTCTACCAGCTGAGCTAGCCGCCCGATCCGGGGCGGTGACTACCAGAGGCACCCGCCCCTGTCCAGCAGCGCCTTGGCAGTTTTGGCCGCACTTCGCGTTGTTGAGCAAGAAGCGCCTAGAATCCCGGAAATCCGCGTAAATCAGCCCCCGTCGTTGGCCGATTCGAGCCGAAGCAGCCACGATCGGCGTCAACGGGACGCCCGCACCGCCGCCATGGAGGCGTGAGACCGACAATCCGGTTCCGTCAGGACCGGACCCGACCCCGAGATCACGCCGGCCGGAACTTGCCCAGCAGCTCTGCCATTCCGCGCACCAGAATCGTCGTGTCGCCGCCGACCGCGGCGAAACTGAAACCGCGTTTCAACTTGGCCACCGCAGCGGTCGGGTCGAAATCGAGGATGCCGGCACCTCTACCGGTCTTGAGCATGAGTCCGAGCGCCTCATCGATCTTGGCGAGCACGTCGGCATGCCCGGTCTGTCCGAACAGCCCCATATTCGCCGCCAGATCGTTCGGCCCGACGAGGATGCCGTCGATCCCCTCGATCCCGCCATACTCCGGGATCGCCGCAACCGCCTGCGGCGACTCCACCTGGACGATGACGCAGATGTCGTCCTGGTACCGCTGACCGTAATCGGTCGTGCGTGTATACTGGTTGGCCCGGTTGATCCCCGATACGCCGCGAATGCCGTGCGGCGGATAGCGCGTCGCCGCCACCGCGAGTCTTGCGTCCGCCACGGTCTGGACGAACGGGAACATGAACGAGCGCACGCCGCCGTCGAGCAGCCGCTTGACCAGCACCGGATCGATGCTGGGCACCCGCACCACGAACTCGGCGTCCCCGCCGTGCCGCGCCGCCAGCAGATGGTGCTCGACGCTCTCGATGTCGTAGAGGCCGTGCTCCATGTCGAGCAGCACCCAGTCGAATCCGGCGCCCGCGGCAATCTCGGTCGCGGCGAGGCTGTTGAGCGACAGCCACATGCCGAGCGCCGGTGTGCGCTCGGCCAGCTGCCGCTTGAACCGGTTGGGTGGAACCCCGCTCAACCCGCCGCGCTCTCCATCGCGCCTTGCGCCGCCGCACCGCGCTCGATCATCAGCCGGTTGACCGCATTGAGGTAGGCACGAGCCGAGGCGACGAGCGTATCGGGCTCCGCCGCGTTGCCCGAGGCGATGCGGCCATTGAGCTCGAGCCGCACATGGGCGCTCGCCTGCGCGTCGGTGCCGCCGGTGACGCCGTCGACGGCGTAGAGCACCAGATGCGGTGCCTTGCCCACCGCCGCCTTGATGGCGTTGAAGATCGCATCCACCGAACCGGTGCCGTCGTAGCTCGCCTTGACCTCGGCGCCGCCGATCGACAGCGTCAGGTCGCAGCGGTGCACGCCGCCGGTCTTGCTCACCACTTCCATGTCGACCAGCTTGATCCGGTCATCGATCGAGCCGGCCTCGTCGTCGACCAGAGCCACGATGTCGGCGTCGTAGATATGCTTCTTGCGGTCGGCGAGATCCTTGAAGCGTACGAACGCCTCCTGGAAAGCGTTGTCGCCGAGGTCGTAGCCCAGCTCGTGCAGCTTGTCCTTGAACGCGGCGCGGCCGGAATGCTTGCCCATCACCAGCGTCGTCTCTTTGATCCCGACGCTGGCCGGCGTCATGATCTCGTAGGTCTCGGCATTCTTCAGCATGCCGTCCTGGTGGATGCCGCTTTCATGCGCGAAGGCGTTCTTGCCGACGATCGCCTTGTTGAACTGCACCGGGAAATTCGCCGCCGCCGAGACGATCTTGCTGGCCCGGCTGAGATGCGTCGTCTCGATCTGGGTGTAATACGGCATGGCGTCGGCGCGGGTCCTGAGCGCCATCACCACCTCCTCGAGCGCAGCGTTGCCGGCCCGCTCGCCTAGCCCGTTGATGGTGCACTCGACCTGCCGCGCCCCCGCCCGCACCGCCGCCAGCGAATTGGCGACCGCGAGGCCGAGGTCGTTGTGGCAATGCGAGGAAAAGATCACCCTGTCGGCGCCCGGCACCCGCTCGATGATCGAGCGGAACATCGCCGCGTGCTCCTCGGGCACGGCATAGCCGACCGTATCGGGCAGGTTGATGGTTGTCGCGCCGGCCTTGATCGCCAGCTCCACGCAGCGCGCCAGATAGTCGATCGGCGTGCGCGTCGCGTCCATCGCGCTCCACTCGACATTGTCGATGAGGTTGCGGGCCTGCGCCACCGTCGCGGTGATGATCTCGAGCACCTGGTCTTCGGTCTTTTTCATCTGGTGCGCAAGATGAATGGGCGAGGTCGAAACGAAGGTATGGATGCGTCCCTGCCTGGCATAGCGCACCGCCTCGCCGGCCCGGGCGATATCGGCGGGAATGGCGCGGGCGAGCCCCGCGACCACGGCGTTCTTGACCTGCTTGGCCACCGCCACCACGGCCTCGAAATCGCCGTTGCTGGCGATCGGGAAACCGGCTTCGATGATGTCGACGCCCATCTCGTCGAGCGCCTCGGCGACCTGCAGCTTCTCCTCGAGCGTCATCGTGGCGCCCGGGCTCTGCTCGCCGTCGCGCAGCGTGGTGTCGAAGATGTAGACCCGGTCCCTGTTGCTCTGGGTCGTTTGCTTGGTGGTCATCTCGGTAATCCTATCAAACGGCCGGGGCATGAATCCGCGCGGCCAAACAATCCTCTGTTCGGCTCAGTCGTTCCCCCTGACCACCCGCCCGCTAAGGGCCGCCGGTACTCAGGGGCTGATAAGAAGGAGAAGCAGGAGCGCCGGAAGCAGCAGCAGCCCGGCCGCAATCACCAGCCGGCTCTCACGGGCCTTCTGTTCGGCGGCGGCGATGGCAATGGCGCGCGAGCGCATCATCGGGGGCTTCCAGTTCGGCCCGATGATGCGCGAATCGGCACAAAAGTGCAAGCGCTCGAACAAAAAGCGCCGCCGGAACCTGTTCTAGGCGAAGGCAAAAACCGCCGAGAGCATGACCAGGACGAAGAGCGTCGCGGTAACGACCCCGAGCATCGGCCCCCGCTTTGCCGCCGCCATGTCACCGCCCTGGGCGCGCTTGGCGTTGATCCCGGCGTAGATGACCCCCGCCAGCAGCGCGGCGACCAGGATCATCTTGATCCAGAACCAGGCATTGGGCGCCACCCAGCCGAAATCCAGCCAGAAGATCAGCGGGCCGGTGACCAGCAGCAGCCCGATGCCCGCGCGGCCGATATTCGAGAGCGCGTTGGCGATGCCGAACAGCAGCGGCCGCGTCTCGGCCGTCGCCGTGGGCATGCGCATACCCACGACGGGAATGCCGAATGCCGCCACGCCGCCAAGCGCCAGCGACACCATGTGAATCCAGAACAAGAGCTTGATGACGATGTCCACGACCCGTTCCCCCACGCCTAAGGCCAGGGTGCGACGTTATCGCGCGGGTCGGTAACGCGGCAAGCGCCGGCGGCCGATTTGCTCGCGTCTTTGCCCAGCAAAAAGTGCGTCAGTCCTCGAGATCGAGGCTCCCCTGCCCGACGATCACCGCGTGACCGCCGATGCCGCCATGCATCAGCGTGTCGCCGTGCTTGCGGATCTGGACCATGATCCGGCTTGGCCGGCCCATCTCGACGCCCTGGCGCAGCACATACTCGGTCTGCCCGTCCGGCGCATGCGGCGCGAGTTCGCCGATCAGGGCCGCTGCGGCGCCGCCCGTCGCCGGATCCTCGCCGAGGCTGAGTCCCGGCCCGAACATGCGGGCGGCAAAATCGATGCCGTCCTCGTCGGGCGTCTCGGTGTAGACGTAGACGGCGCTGTGCCCGAGCGGAAACACCTCCGTCCAGGCGCGCTGCTGCGGCTTCGCTTGCCGAAGCGCCGCGGCATTGCGCACCGGCACGAGGTAGTAGATCACGCCCGCCGAGAAGACCGCGGGCTGGTAGAGGCCGCAGCCGATCTCGTCCGGGTCGAGACCGAGGGCCAGCGCCGTCTGCAGCCGGTCGGGCGGCTGGCCCGCGACCGCCGGTAAATGCGGCAGGGCAAAGCGGGCATACCCGGTCCGCCGGTCGGTTTTCTCGATGACGCAGGTGATGACGCCGACCGCCTCCTCGAGGCGGATAGCGGTGGTCCTGAGCTCGAGCCCAAGCGCCACCGCCGCGCCGACCGTCGGGTGCCCGGCAAACGGCAGTTCGACCGTCGGCGTGAAGATCCGCACGGCGGCGCTGTGGCGCTCGGTCTTCGGCCGGGTGATGAACACCGTCTCGCTGAGGTTGAATTCGCCCGCGATCGCCTGCATCTGGTCATCGAGCAGCCCATCGGCCTTCATCACCACCGCCAGCGGATTGCCGCTCAGCCGCTCGGTGGTGAACACGTCCATCAGGATGTAGTCGAGCTTCATCTCTTGCCCCCAAGGCGTCTTTGGGTTGCGGCAGATCGGCCGGGGTGTCAAGAAATCCCGCGCTGCCGCGCGATCAAAGCGGCGGCAGAGTCAGCGCTTTGTTATCAAGCCCCAGATGCGCGCAGAGCGCCTCGACCACCACGCCATGGTCGTCGCGTTCGTGCAGACCCGAGGCCGTGATCGCCCCGATCATCCCCGCGCCCCGGACGCGGATGGGAAAAGCCCCGCCGGCAAGCACGAAGTCCATGTTGTCGAGCCCGCGCCGCGGCGGGAACACGTCGCCGTCCCAGCTCTTTTCGAGGACCACCCGGTAGCTGCTCTTCATCAGGCGCTGCACGGTGTTCACCTTGCGCCGGATCCAGTTCGGATTGTCGCCGGTGGTCCCGGCCATGGCCGCATAGAACAACGGGCGCTCCCAGGTGCGCACATCGATGGCGATGCCATAGCCACCCGCGAGCGCCGCTTCGCGCATCGCCGTGCCGATCCTGAACGCGATCGCCTCGTCGAACTCGGCGAACACCAGCGCCTTTTCCTGCTCGATGATGAGCTTGATGTCGTCCTCTGCGGACATGCCCCCTCCTGTTTTGCGACCGCACTCTTACCATGCCGGATCGCGGATCACAGCGCCGTCAGGGCCGCGCCAGCGCCAGATACGACGCATCCCGGCCCAGCACCCGGCAGATCGCCGCCCGCACGATCTCATGGTCGTCGCGCTCATTGAGCCCCGAGGCCGCGGCGGCGCCGATCGGACCGACGCCCTTGATCGTGATCGGAAACGCCCCGCCCGCCAGCGCATATTCCGACGCCGGGATCGCCCAGTTCTCATCGAGCAGCCGAGGCTTGTCGCCCCGCTCCAGCACGATCCGGTAGCTGCTCTTCAGCTGCAGCTGGACCAGTTTGACCTTGCGCTCGACCCAGCCTCTGTTGCCCGCCGAGGCCCCCGCGGTCGCGCCGTAAAACAGCGTCCGGTCCCACAGATAGACCCCCACCGCGACGCCCTTGCCCAGCGCCTTGGCCGCGTCGCGAACATAGCCGCCGATGGCGAATGCCGTGTCTTCGTCGAAGCGCTCGAAAGCCAGCCTGGCCTCCTGCTCCGCGATCGTCTCGAGGTCTGCTTCGACCGGCATGCCCATCTCCAGGTTAGGTTTTGCTTCGCCGTATTAACGTTCATGCGTCCGCCTGTCAGCAGTTTTCAATGCCGGTTGCGATTGCCTTGTTGCTGTTTCGTGGCACAATGGCCGGGCACTTGGGGGTGTAGTAATGCCGGGGACCGAGCCGGCGGCCGGGGGGATCACCCTCTCGCCGCGCCGCTTGACTGTGACGATCACGATTGCGGCGAGCGTCGTACTGGGTCTCGGCTATGTCCGGGACGTCATCGGCATCGTCCGCGGCATCCCCTCCGCCAAGCTCGGTTTCGCTCTGTTCAACCTGGACGCGGAACTGACCCTCAGCGCCTGGTTCGCCTCGCTGCTCCTCGCCCTCGTCTCGTTGCTGATGCTGTGGGCGGCCATAGCCGAGCGCCGGCGCCGCTTGCCGACTGCGCCGGGATGGATGCTGCTCGGCCTCGCCTTCATCTACATGTCGCTCGACGAGATGTCGTCGATCCACGAGCATTTCGGCGATCCGTTTCCTGCTCTGATCGACCCGGTCGGGCTTTTCACCTTCCGCTGGGTGTGGATCGGCCTGCTGCTGGCGGTCCTCGCCGGTGCAGCGTTTCTGCCGTTCCTGCTCCGGCTCCCCCGGCGGACCGCTGCCCGGCTCGCGGTGGCCGGCGCCGTCTATGTGCTCGGCGCCGTGGGCTTCGAGATGCTTAGCGGCGCAGCCGTCCGCGCCCAGGGGCATTCGCCGACCTACCTCATCCTCATGATGGTCGAGGAATCGCTGGAGATCGCCGGCCTCGTGCTGGCCGTCCGGTGCCTCGCGCTGCACCTCGCCGGTGAGCTTGGGGGGCCGTCTTTGCGCCTGAAGCCTGGCAGCTAGCCCTGGGCCGCCGCCATCCGCGGCGTCGCACCGCAGGTCAAACGCGACCCGGCGGCCGTTCATAGGCGGTTCACCCTGGCCTCCCTAGAAGCCGTCCCCTCAACCGGCGGCACGTCCGTCGACCCAGGAGACTCAAATGACCAGCCTTGCCGACGCCATTCTCGCCACCCTGATCGTCCGCCGCAGCAGCCTCGACGCCCAGGTCAAGCGCAACGATCTTTTCGCCTATACCGGCCTCGACGCGGAGGACCTCCGTGCGGCGCGCAAACGTCAGGCCCGACGTTCATAAGCCGTTCACACCGTTGGCGGCATAAGCCGCGCCATCGAAGCCGATCCGGCTTCCCAACCCCAGACAAGGACGACGCGAAATGACTTCTCTGTTCTCTTCGCTATTCCGCCGTTCGGAAAAGCGCCGCGCCTACACCAACCTGTTGCAGCTCGACGACCGCCTGCTGCGCGACATTGGTCTCTCACGCTCCGACGTTCATCAGATGATGGACGGCTCGCGGACCTCGCACACCAAAGGCATCCGCTCGCATGAGTGAGCGGGCCGCTGCGATAGCCGTCCGAAACTGAAGGGCTCCGGGGCCACCGGGGCCCTTCGTGCATCCGGGGACCGCAAACCGCCGATTCACTTCCCCGTGCTAGCGTCGTCGACCGATCGAGGAGACGACCAGCCATGAGCAACATATCCGCGGACGGCGTGCCGAATTCGGCCGCAACCTTCAGTCTGCGCGATCAAACGCCCCATCTGGCCCCCCGGACGCTGGGCGAATACGCCTCCGACCGGATCGCCGACATCGTCGGCTCCTGGCGGTTCATCCTCATCCAGTCGGGACTTCTGGGCCTCTGGCTGGTGCTGAACGTGGCCGGCTGGGTCCAGCACTGGGACCCCTACCCGTTCATCCTGCTCAACCTCGTGCTGTCGTTTCAGGCCGCTTTTACCGCGCCGATCATCATGATGGCCCAGAATCGCCAATCCGACATCGACCGCCACAAGGCGCAGCTCGATTACGACGTGAACCTCAGGGCCGAACTCGATATCACCGCCCTCCACCAGAAGCTCGACCTCCTGCGCGAGCAGGATATCGCCCGCCTGATCGGCTTGCTGGAGTTGCTGACCAGGGAGCGGCTTGCCGGCGAAGCGGCCGCGAAACCCTGAGGGCTTCGCGGCGGGTCCCTACTCCATCTCCTCGATGCTGCGGCTTCCGCTCCAGACGCCTGCCGGGGCCTGATCGCAATAGGACCACGAGCCGCTGAAGCCGTTGCCGTCGTCCGACAGCGTCCACTCGATCCTGCCCCAGTAGAACGTACCCAGCCGCTCGGTGTCGCAACGTACTCCGGAGGAGTCCTCGCCCCAATAGCCGGCAAGCTTGCCGTCCGAGACATCTCCGGCCACGCGTCCATTGTCCTGGACATAGGTTCCGGTGACGTCGGAGCCCGACTGAGCAAGGTCCATATCGCCTTCGGTGGTTGTCCACTTGCCGCCGAAGTCGCCCGCCTTGCCGCTTGGCGGCGAACCCTGGTCGGGCGGATTTGTGTCGGGCGGTGCACCTTCGACCCACTCGTACAGGTTCGTCATGGTCTCACCGAGACCGCCATACGCGCCGATATAGCCGCCGGCGATATACCGGAGCGTCGAGCCCGGCCCGCCGCCGGGCACTTTGAACGAGCCCTTGCCGCTGGCCTGGCCCTTTCCTCCGACGGTTACATCGACGAAGTAGTCGCCATTGTCGACCGCGACCGTTCCCCGCCCGTTGGCGGCGGGGAAGTTGCTCTCGAAGCTCACCGATCCCTCGACGTCGATGACGTCGCCCGGCACGAGGACGGACATGTCCTTTGATGCGCCGTAGGTCACCAGCAGCCGCGAGATATAGATGTGGCGGTCCACGTCGTCGTTCTTGAAATAGAGTTCCAGTGTCCCCTCACCTGAGAACTTGGGTTGAAACCCGCCCTTGACGTGTTTTTCATCCACTCGTCCCGGCGTCTTTCCAAGCACCTGCAACTCCGCCTCGCTCGGCCTGAACTGGGTATCGACGTATCGCCAGTACCCCTCTGCAGCGAACGAACCGGGCGTCGCGCACAGCGCTGCGGCAAGAGCAACGCCCGCCAGGGACAAAAACCGGACCACTTCCGAAAACCGGGACATGAGACTCTCCTCGTCTCCGGTCAGAATGCAGCCGAGCGACCTCCTGGGCTTTGCGCCAAATCAATCGAAGCCAAAAGCAAAGGGGCTCCGGAATTCCGGAGCCCCTGCGTTTCGCTCGAGCGTCGATCTCGTCAGTTCTTGCTCTTGTCCACCAGGGCGCCTGCCTTGATCACAGCAGCGCGTCAGCGCGCAAGCGAAAACCCGTGGATCGAGGCCTTCATCAGTTCTTGCTCTTGTCCACCAGGGCGCCTGCCTTGATCCACGGCATCATGTCGCGGAGCTTGGCGCCGACTTCCTCGATCTGGTGTTCGTCGGCGAGCCGCCGGGTCGCCTTGAAGCGCGAAGCGCCGGCCCGGTATTCCTGCATCCATTCGGAGGTGAATTTCCCCGACTGGATGTCGGCGAGGACCGATTTCATTTCCTTCTTGGTCTCGGACGTGATGATCCGCGGACCCGAGACGTACTCGCCCCACTCGGCGGTGTTGGAAATCGAGTAGTTCATGTTGGCGATGCCGCCCTGATAGATCAGGTCGACGATCAGCTTCACTTCGTGGAGGCACTCGAAATACGCCATCTCGGGCGCGTAACCGGCCTCGACCAGCGTCTCGAACCCGGCGCGGATCAGCTCGACCAGGCCGCCACACAGCACCACCTGCTCACCGAACAGATCGGTCTCGCACTCTTCCCGGAACGTCGTTTCAATGACGCCCGAGCGGCCGCCGCCGATGCCCGACGCATAGGCCAGCGCGATGTCGTGCGCATTGCCCGAGGCATCCTGATGCACCGCGATCAGGCACGGCACGCCGCCGCCCTTCTGGAATTCGCCGCGCACCGTGTGACCGGGGCCCTTGGGCGCGATCATGATCACGTCGACCGATGGCTTCACCTCGATCAGGTTGAAATGGATGTTGAGCCCGTGCGCGAAGGCGATCGCGGCGCCGTCGCGGATATTGGGCTCGATGTCCTTCTTGAAGATGTCGGCCTGCAGCTCGTCCGGCGTCAGCATCATCAGCACGTCGGCCCATTTCGCCGCCTCGGCGACGCTCATCACCTTGAGCCCCTGCCCCTCGGCCTTCTTGGCCGACCCCGAGCCGGGGCGCAGCGCCACGACGACGTCTTTGACGCCCGAGTCGCGCAGGTTCAGCGTGTGTGCATGGCCCTGCGAGCCGTAGCCGACGATCGCGACCTTCTTGGATTTGACGATGTTGAGATCGGCATCCCGATCGTAGAAAACGCGCATGGAAATCTCCCTTGTTGTGCGTTGCGGCCGGCGGGCCGATTGAATTGCTCTTGGTCAGGGCCGCTCCCCACGAGGAAGCGGACCGTCTGGATCACCTCTCCCCTGGGGGAGAGGTCGGCGCGCCAGCGCCGGGTGAGGGGGCCCTGCCCCAGCCTCGATATCACCGCGCCTTCGGCGCTTCCTTCACTCCGTGCAAAGCCAGAAACTGCTCCGTCGCCCGCTCGGCGTCGGCCTCGATCTCCTTGAGCGTCGGGGTGAACTTGTCGCCCAGCAGCAGCCGGATCTGCACGTCCCGCACCACCAGCCCGAAGAACGTCCGGAACGCCGTTTCGGAATTGTCGAATTTCAGGAGCCGCGCATCGCGCCCCGCCTCGAGCACCGGCTTCAACCGCTTGCCCATGGTGAAGCGGCCGTTGTCGAGGACGATCGCGCCGAGCCCGTTGTCCTCAGTGGCGTGGGTGATCGCCAGCCGGTTGAGCGCCACCGAATTCTGCCCGGCGATGGTCGCGAGGAGGTCGCGCGCGAACTGATAAATGCTGGTCCTGAGCGACACCGGATCGAGCGTCTTGCGGTCGACCAGCGGCACCCGCACCTTCGCCGCCTGCCACTGCACCGTCGCCGTCAGCAGCCCGGCGCGGTCGCCGAACCATTTGTACAGCGTCTCCTTCGAGCAACTCGCCCGCCGCGCCACCGCCGTCATGGTCAGCCCGTCGCCCGCCTCGACCAGCAGGTCGAGCGCCGCCGTCAGCACCGCCTGCTGGCGCGGCGTGAACGTCTCCGTTGCTGGCCGTATCGCGACGGTCATGATGACGCTGGCTCCCATCATTGACGGGTCGCACTGTTGTTCGGCCCCAGGGTCAATGATGGCGCGACTGTACCGTACGTTACGGTACGATGCAAGACCCGCGTGCCTCTGCGGTGTCTGGTCCAAGTTGATCGAGGGTGTCAGACTGCCGCCAAACCGGAACCCAGCCGAAACCGCCGATCGAGAAGCAGGAAGAAAATGGCCAGCGCTCCGCTGTACGCCAGCACGCCGACATACAGGGAAAGGCTCAGCAGCAACTGGCTGCTGACCGTGGAGAAATGCAGCACGAAGGGACCGATCAGCACCAGATCGTAAGCAAGAAACGCCAGGAGTTGGCCCTTCGCATTCCCCCACACCGGCCTCGAGGCACCAAATCCGAAATACGCTGCCGCGCCAAGGAACGCAAAGCCGTAGGACACCGAGGCGTTGTCATCGAGAAGCCACGGGAATATCCCCGGAACCCGCAGGACCAGCAGCGATCCGATGATGAGCAACAGGACGCAGAACAGGATGAATGACCATCGAACCAGCCCTGGCGTCGGCCGGCTATCGGCAAACTCCAGCTTGCGTGCCCGAACGATCATGGCCGCGGTCACGACCACAAAGAGCAGGCACACCAGGCTGAACAAGAGGACCTTTGGCGGCGCGCCGCCGATCGATTGCCAGGCTGCCCATGCGCCCATTCCGCCACCGGTGACCAGGATATTCCCCGCACCTCCCGGCAACGACGCCAACTCGCCGGACGCTCCGATCCAGACGACCGGCGCGCCGATCGCCGCCAGCAGCGAGGCGATGAAGACATGCGAGAGGCCGTACGTCTGGTAGGGCCAAAGCTGGACGACGGCATCGACCTTCAGCAGAAACGCCAGCGCTCCGGCCAGAGCGAACGGCCCTCCGACCACCAGTCCGGCCCGGAAACGCCTGACCAGCCCCCGATCGTCACTGCTCCCGGACATGCCGCCCCTCCGCCGCCCCATCGGGACCATAGGGCTGTGTCCCGGCAGGTCAAGGTCACCCGCAGGGTCGATCGCCGTCGTGGGGTCGAGTCCATCACACCGCTCGTCGCCAGTTGCCCGGTGGACCCCTGCAGACGCACCGGTCGGCCAAGCCGGTCAACGCCCGGCGAAATCAACGGACCCGGCCTCAGGCTGGTCACAGCACCACGGACCTCGTACATTTGTCGGCAAGAACGCTGCGAGGCCGACATGACCAAAGTCATCTACGAAGTCGTCGAGCACGATGGCGGCTGGGCCTACAAGGTCGGCGACGTGTTGTCCGAGCCGTTCCCCTCCCACGCCGCCGCCCATGCCGCAGCTGCCGCGGCGGCCGAACGCCAGCGCCATGCCGGCGCCACCGACGGCATCGAATACGAGGATGCCAGCGGCAAGTGGCACCGCGAGGTCGCCGAGGGTGGCGACCGGCCCGACACCGTGCTCGACGACTGATGTCCATCCACGCCGCCGCCGCCACCGGCTTCGAGGCCGCCGCCGATGCCTATGCGCGCGGCCGGCCGGACTACCCTGCCGCGATCGACACCTGGCTCGCCGCCACGCTCGGCCTCCGCCCGGGCAGCGTGGTCGTCGATCTCGGCGCCGGCACCGGCAAGTTCACCGCCCGGCTGGTCGCCACCGGCGCGGACATCATCGCCATCGAGCCGGTCGACGCGATGCGCGCGCGGCTTGCAGCGGACCTGCCATCGGTTCGCGCCCTCGCCGGCACCGCCGAGGCGATCCCCCTTCCCGATGCCAGTGTCGACGCCGTGGTCTGCGCCCAGGCCTTCCACTGGTTCGCGACCGCTTCGGCGCTCAGCGAAATCCGCCGCGTGCTGCGCCCCGGCGGCCGGCTCGGGCTGATCTGGAACGCCCGCGACGAAACGCCGGCCTGGGGTCCGGCCCTGACTGCGCTCGTCGCCCGCTACGAAGGCGACACTCCCCGCTTCAGCTCCGGCGCCTGGCGCAAGGCATTCCCGCATCCCGGTTTCGGGCCACTCGAAGAACAGCGTTTCACTCACACCCATGCCGGCCCGCCCGAACAGGTGCTGGTCGATCGCATGCTCTCGGTCAGCTACATCGCCTCGCTGCCCGCCGCCGAACAGCAGGCGCTGGCCGCACGCATCCGCAGCCTCGCCGCCTCGACGCCGGAGTTCGCCAACGAGGCCGAGATCGTGGTGCCCTACGTGACCCTGGCCGTCGCCGCCCGCGCCGTCTGAGCGGGCCCGGTCAGCCTCACGACGGAATCGGAATGTACGGCGCCAGTGCCGTGAGGCATTCCTGATATTTCGGCTGGTTCTTGTCGCTCAAGAGTTTCTCCACGCCAAGCCGCCGTCCCGTGAGCGTGTCCCGGATCGACTGGATCAGGTCCTGCGTCTTGGCGAAATCGCCCGGCAGAGCCTTGTCGGTCAGATCGAGCACCGCCAGCATCCATTGCGCGACATCGGAGTAGGCATAGTTCGCGACCTGCCACACGACCAGCAGCAGATCGTAGCGCGCGTCGGGATCGAGGTCGACACCCCCCGCCGCCAGGCTCGCCAGTACCCGGCAGATATTGGTGTTGTCGACGATGTTCTGGAGAATGAGCGTCGCCGGCACGCGCAGGCGGACGTCCGGCCCGGCCGCCAGCGGGATGAGCACGTTGACCAGCTTGTCGTCGTCCTCCCAGCGCCGGATGCAGATCACGTCGTTGTCGGTGACGATCAGGTCGTTGAACTCCAGCAGCGCTCCCAGTTTGTCGAACTTCTCGTCGCCCGCCGTCCCGAACAGCTGCGACTGGTACTTCTGCAGCCACGGATCGATGAAGGTCGGGATGGCCTTGCTCGTAACGGTGTCGCAGGTCATCGCCCCCGGATCGAGGGCTTCCTGCGCCCGCGCCGCTGCGCACGCGCCAAGACCCAGTGCCAGCGCCAGCGCCGCCGCGGTGAAGACTCCGGATCGCAACATCAGGCGTCGTCCCCCGAAATGACCCGCACCTTGTCCTTCAGGACATAGACGTGCGCCTGTACGTCGTAAAACGGTACGCCGCCCTGCTCGTGCTTTTCGTCGTTGAGGTAGGTGACAGCGCAGTTCTTCTGCTCCGCATCGACGTAGTCGATGCACTTTCCGTCCTCAACCAGGTTGATATCCGCCGGAACGGCAAATTCGTAGTGCGCGCCGACCACATAGCTGGCGCCGCTCCGCCCCGAACCAACCTCTTGGCTCACGGGGTCGAATTCGACGCTGCGGTCCTTTCCCAGGTCGCCGTCGAACACCACGAACTCCAGGCGGCCGTCGACGATCCGGCGGAACACGGTTCGCCCCGTGCCGGATTTGAGCACCAGCTGGTTCCGGATCGCACTGTCTAGATCGGCCGAAGCCTGGCCGATTTCGCTGGCGCCGAGGCATTTTTGGCTGAGCTCCTCCTGGTAGCAGAGGTCGACGCTGACCACCGAATAGCGGTCCCACTCGCGCAGCGTCAGCAGGATGTCCTGGCGGAACGTGATGATGCCGTAGCCGAACACGGCCGCCAGCACCGCCGCGCCGCCGGCTATGGCGATGTTGAGGCCGCCATTCGCCGCCGGCTTTTCGAGCGAGTCCTTCACCTGGCCGAGCAACTGGTCGCTGCGCTGCCCGGGGCTCGCGGCGATGTAGGCCTGCAGCAGCGCCGAGGCCTGCTTGGCGTCGACCCCCAGCGTCGCCGCCGCCTGCGAGCCGGTGCCGTAGAGCAGGATCGCGATGCCAAGGATCACCACGATGAAATTGAGCGAGCTGTTGAGCGAGGTGATCGTGCCCACATAGGACAGCGCGATCAGGATCAGGCCGAGGAACATGTAAGTCGGCGGTGTCTGCAGGTAGTCGAGCACCCGCGTGACCCCGTCGCCGGGTGGGGCGCGCTTATCGACCAGCTTATAGATTTTCGAGAATCGGTCGGTGGCTCGCGCCAGATGCTCGGCCGCATCGTAGCGCCGCTTCAGGGTATCGACGAGGGCGCGAATCCTCGCCTGGAGCGCCGGCTCCTGAACTTCGGAAATAAGCTTGGCGACAGACTCGTCTGAAAACTCGTTAGAATTGTCGGAAGTCTCTGCCATATCTTCACCCGACCGCGCGAAGACAAAGTCCCTCGTGTCACGCTAACAGCCGCTGCGGTCTCCAGCAAGTCTAGTCCTCATGGCCCGTTCCCGCCCATTTCGGCGCCGGCTTCCCCTTCTCCCGCGCGTCGTCCATCACCGTGCGCCCGCCATATTCCTTCGATCGCCGCCATTCCTCGGCGACGTACGCGTGGAACGACGGTCCGGTCGCGGTCGTCTCCAGCGTCCGCGCCTGTGCATCGAGCCGCTTGATCGCGGCGCTCTCCTCGCTCGCCCCGAGCCGCGCCTTGACCACCGCGTATTTGAGCACCCTTATGGTCTCGTCATAGACTTTCAGCGGCACCGGAAACGGCGCCCCGTCCTTGCCGCCATGCGACAGCGAATAGCGCGCCGGATCGGCGAACCTATGCGGCGCCCCGTGGATCACCTCGGCCACCATCGCCAGCGAGCGCACCGTCCGCGCCCCGACGCCGGGCACCAGCAGCAGCTCGGCGAAATCGGATGGCCCCTTGTCGGCCGCGGCCGCGAGCGATCCGTGCAGCCGGCGTAGCATCACATCCTTGGGCCGCACATCGTGATGCGCCGGCATCACCAGATGCGGCAGCAGCGGCTCGTCCTCGCCCTCGGGCGTCGCATCGCGGCCCTCGATCCGGCCGACCTCGCGCACGATCCGGTCGGGACCGAGCCCGCCGAGCAGATCGATCTGCGCCGCCCGCGATGCCTCCGCCCGCACGTCCGTGAGATTGACGATGGTCCCCTGCCCAGCGCCCTCAATCGCGCTGTGCGGCGCCTCGACGAAACTGCGCAGCCCTTCGGACTGCCAGTGATAACGCCGCGCCGTGCTGGTTGCGTCCTTCATCCCCTGCTGCACGACGACCCATTTGCCGTCGTCGGCGACGATGAAGCCGTGGAGATAGAGCTCGAACCCGTCCTGCACCGCGGCGCTATCGACCTTGGCCACCAGCCGGCTTGCCCGCGCCAGCGCCGCGCCGTCGAACCCCACCCGGTTGCCGATGGCGATCAGTTCCTCCGGGGTCTTCCGCGAGTGCCGGCCGCGTCCGCCGCAAACATGCAGCCCGAGGTCCTTCGCGAGCGGCGTCAGCCCGCGCTTCAGCGCGCCGACGACGCTTGTGGTAATGCCGGACGAATGCCAGTCCATCCCCATCACCGCGCCGAACGACTGGAACCAGAACGGGCTGGCCAGCCGGCTCAAAAACTCGTCGCGGCCATATTCGCTGACGATCGCCTCGGCGATGATCGCCCCGAGCTTGGCCATCCGTCCGGCCAGCCACTCCGGCACGCGTCCGCCATGCAGCGGCAGATCGGCGCTTCCGGCGCGCTGGGCCATGCTCGGGTCTCCATGAACCGGAAAACGCTACCACAGAACAAACCAGAAACAAAGTCGTAGAGAGCGCCCTCGACGCCACCGCGCATTCGCATAAACTTGCGCCGGAGTGTTGGGGACGGCAGGGGCGCGCATGCCGGATATCTTCATCTCCTACAAGAAGGAGGAGCGGACGGTCGCCGTCCAGCTCGCCACCCGGCTGACCGAGGCCGGCTACGATGTCTGGTGGGATGCGGCGCTGCTCGCCGGCGAACGCTTCGAAGACGAGATCGCTGCCGTGCTGATGGACTCGCGCGCCGTGATCATCCTGTGGTCGCGGAAATCCGTCGGCTCGGACTGGGTGAAGGCCGAGGCCGAGACCGCCCGCCAGCAGAAGAAGGCCCTGCCCGCCGTCATCGACGACCTGCCGATCGATGGCCTGCCGCTGCTGTTCCGTGGCCTCCATGTCACCTACCTCAGCGGCTGGGAGGGCGAGCCGGACCACCCCGGCTACACCGAGCTGATGAAGGCGCTGCACGACCGGCTCGGCGCCGCCAAGGGTCCGGAACTCAGCGCGCCGCAGGCCGAGGCCAAGCTGGCCAAGTCCGTCGACGAGGCCGAGGTCTGGGCCGCCATCGTCTCCGCCCCCAACGAGAGTGCGGACGAATACCGCGCCTATCTCAAGCGCTTCGGCCCGAACGGGCGCTTCGCCGAGCTGGCGCAGCTGCGCATTGCCCGGCTCGAGAAAAAGGACAGGCCGGCGAGAAAGCGCGGCCGCTCCTGGTCCCCGGCGATAATCCTGCCGCTGCTCGCGGTCGTCCTCGTCGCCGCACTCATCGGCGGGTTCTATCTGCGCGACGGCAGCTTCCGTTTGGTCACCGATATGTTCGTGCCGGCCGAAGTGAGGGAGGCCGCCGCGCGCTGCACCGCCTGGTCCAACTCGGCCAGGACCGATTGGGCCACCGGCCTTCCTGTGCTCGAAGGCAGCGCCGCCAGCGACTGCGCCCTGGCGGTCGAGAAATTCCCCGCCAGCGGCGATTATCTCGGCATGCTGGCGATGGTTCGCATCGAGCAGGGCGGCCATGGCGACGAAGCCATCGCGCTCGCCAATCGCGGCATCGATCGCAACGGCGCGGTGGCCAATTTCGCCTTGGCCAGCATGTACGACAAGGGAGTCAGTCTCCCCTACGACGCGGCCCGCGCCGGCAGCTACTTCAAGGCCGCCTCCGACCTCGGCATGGCCCGCGCCTCGGCGCGCCTCTGCTTGCTGGCGATCGACGACGGCAGCGTGCCCGGGATCGCCGAGACCCCCGACCAGATCACGGCCTTTTGCGACAAGGCTAAGGACGCCGGTGATGCGCTCGGCCAGGTCGCCTCGGGCTATCTGTTCGAATCCGGCTTCAATGGCCGCTCGGTGGACTATGCCGGCGCCGCCGAGTTCTACCGCCGCGCCGCCGACCAGGGCAGCCTCGACGGGCAGATGCTGCTCGGCAGCCTGCTGCAGCGCGGGCTCGGCGTCGATCGCGACGAGGCGCGCGCCGTCGGCCTCTACTCCAAGGCCGCCGAAACCGGCAATCCCGAGGCGCTCCGCCGCCTCGCCATCAGCTACGAGCTCGGCTGGGGCGTGCCGCAGGACGTCAACCACGCGGCCCAGCTCTACGAGACCGCCAGCATCCGCCGCGACCTGATCGCGCTGCTCCTTGCCAACTATTCGACCTCGGGCGTGCACGCCACGGCGCGACTCAACCGCGACATCGAATGGCTCGCCGCCAGCGGCTCCGTCGTCGGCCAGCGCATGCTCGGCGAACTCTACCAGACCGGCTTCCTGCGGGCGGCCGACCCGCAGCAGGCCGGCAGTCTCTACGCCCAATGCGCCGGCACGGGCAACGCCATGTGCCAGTCGTCGCTCGGCTATTTCGACTTCTACGGCCTCGGCGGCATGCGCGACCCGGCCAAGGCGTTGCAGGCATTCGAAGCCTCGGCCGCGCAGGGCAACATGTACGGCCAGTTCTGGGCCGGCTGGATCTACGAGACCGGCGACGGCGTCCCCGTCGATATCGACAGAGCCCTGTCGCTCTACCGGCCCGCCGCCGCCCAGGGCCACCTCAGCGCCATCAACCGGATCGCCGCACTGGCGCAGCCCAGCGCCAGCCCCAAATCCTGATCGCGCCCCTGTCGAAACGGTCCGCTTGACTCCTCTCGCGATCCAGTTCATAACCAAATCGTTCTATAACACTTCGGTTATCAAATGACGCCGTCGGAACAGCTCGATGCCACCTTCATCGCCCTTGCCGATCCGACCCGGCGCGCCATCCTCGCGCGGCTGATGGGCGGCGAGGCCTCGGTCAACGAACTGGCCGAGCCGTTCTCGATCAGCCAGCCGGCCGTATCGAAGCACCTCAAGATCCTCGAGCGCGCCGGCCTCGTCAGCCGCTCGGCGGATGGCACGCGCCGTCCCGTCAAGATTGAGGCCGGCCCGATGAAGGAGGCTGCCGACTGGCTGGAGAAATACCGGCGGTTCTGGGAGCAGAGCTACAAGCGGCTCGATGCCCTGCTCGAAATCCTCCAGACTCCGGTCAACCAGTCTGAGAAACCCACCCCCACCAAGCGGAGCGACAAAGATGCCTGAGCCCCTCGTCATCACCACCCCGGGCGACCGCGCGATCGTCGTCGTCCGCTCGTTCGACGCGCCGCGCAACCTCGTCTGGCTCTGCTACAGCAAGCCCGAACTGCTGCGCCGCTGGTACGGCCTGCCCGACTGGACCATGCCGGTCTGCGACATGGATTTCCGCGTCGGCGGCAAGTGGCGCTTCGTCAGCCGCTCGCCCGACGGCTACGAGATGGGCAGCCAGGGCATCTACACCGGCATCGTCGAACCCGAACGCATCGAGCAGACGGAATTCTACGACGATGACTGGACCAAGGGCGGCAGCGAGAACTCGGTGGTGTTCACCGAGACAGGCGGCCGCACCATCTCGACCTTGACCGTCACCTACTCCTCGCCGGAGGCTCGCGCCGCCGCCGTGGCGACGCCCATGGCCGTGGGGATGGAGATCGGCTTCAAGCGGCTCGATGCCGCCCTCGCCGAACTGCAGAAGGCCTGACCTAGAACCGACTTCTAAACCATCTGACCATCGCCCCTCGCCCTGACGCGGAGGGCGACCCAGAAAACTCGCCCTGGAATCTGGAGACTCAAATGACCCTCATCATGAATACCTCCGCCCCGTCCCGCCGCTGGCTGCGCAGCACCGGCGCCGTCCTCGCCGGCTTTGTCACCGTGTTCGCCCTCTCGAGCGCGGTGGATGCCGTGCTCCATGCCGTGAACTATTACCCCAATGACGGCACGCCCGGCAGCGACCTCCAGCTCGCCGTCGCCCTGGCCTACCGTACGGCGATCACCGTGCTCGGCGGCTGGGTCGCGGCGCGCCTCGCTCCCGCCAATGCCATGCGGCATGCCGTTATCCTCGGCATACTCGGCACGCTCGCCGGCGTGGTGGGTGTCGTTGCCGCGTGGAGCATCGGCCACCACTGGTATGCCATCAGCCTCGCGGCCCTCGCGCTCCCATCGACCGCCCTCGGCGGTTGGCTTTTCACCCGCGCCTCGCGCTAAGCTCACCCCAACACGGAGAACTCCCATGTCTCAGAAGATCACCCCCTGCCTGTGGTTCGACGACCGCATCGAAGAGGCCGCCAACTACTATGCCAGGGTGTTCAAGGGCAAAATCACCAACATCGCCCACTACCCCGACGGCCGCGTGCTGACCGCCCATGTCGACATGCTCGGCACCGTCTTCATGCTGCTCAATGGCGGCCCCGACTTCAAGTTCACCGAGGCCACCTCCTTCCTCATCGACTGCAGGGACCAGGCCGAGGTCGATCACTACTGGAACGCCTTTGTCGGTGACGGCGGCGCC
Source organism: Devosia nanyangense (assembly GCA_016213505.1). Taxonomy (GTDB): domain Bacteria; phylum Pseudomonadota; class Alphaproteobacteria; order Rhizobiales; family Devosiaceae; genus Devosia_A; species Devosia_A nanyangense. Next base: position 5,375 of record JACRAF010000006.1, on the reverse strand, counting down.
GAGAGCATGTGCGGCTGGTGCAAGGACAAATACGGCCTCAGCTGGCAGGTCGTCCCCGAGGCCATGGGCCGCACCCTCGGCGGCCCCGACCGGGCCGGCGCCGGCCGCGCCATGCAGGCCATGCTCAAAATGAAAAAGCTCGTCGTCGCCGACCTCGAGACGGCCTATGCCGGCACGTAAGACCGAGGCGCACGCCGCATCGACGGCGCGCGCCTTCACCGCCCGCCTTCTGGCCCTCCAGTCCGACGAAGAGCTGCGCAAGATCCAGCGCTACTTCAAGTCGGGCGAGGGCCAGTACGGCGAGGGCGACCGCTTCATCGGCGTTCGCATGGGGTCGATCTTCGATCTCGCCAAGGAGTTCGTCGACCTGCCGCCCGCCGACATCGAGACGCTGCTCGACAGCGACATCCATGAGCTGCGAGTGGGCGCGCTCAGCGTCATGGCCAAGCAATTCGGAGTGAAGACCACCCCCGAGGCCCGGCGCAAGGAACTCTACGATCTCTACTTGCGGCGGCACGACCGCATCAACAATTGGGATCTCGTCGATCTCGCCGCCTGGCACGTCGTCGGTCCGTGGCTGGTCGACAAGCCGCGCGCCATACTTCGCCGACTGGCCAGATCGAAGAACCTGTGGGAACGGCGCACGGCAATCCTCGCCACCTTCGCCTTCATCAAGCGCGGCGAGTTCGAGGACACCCTGGCCATCGCTAAACTGCTGCTCGACGACGGGGAGGACCTCATCCACAAGGCCGTGGGCGGCATGCTCCGCGCCATCGGCGGCAAGAACCGGGCGACCCTCACCGGCTTTCTCGATGCGCACGCGGCCGCCATGCCGCGCACCATGCTGCGCTATGCCACGGAGCACTTCACGCCGGCCGAACGGAAACCCTATCTCCAAAGGTCGCCGTAAGCAGGAACGCCTTTGCTTCATCGTCTCTTGCCGATGATTGGCCGTTGGGGCAGGATGGCTGCCTCATCCTCCGACCCAGCAGCCCATGTCCCTCCTGTTCTCCCCGCTCGTCCTGCGCGACGTGACCCTTCGCAATCGCGCCGTCGTCGCCCCGATGTGCCAGTACTCGGCGCAGCACGGCCTCGCCAATGACTGGCACTTCGTCCATCTCGGCCGCTTCGCGATCGGCGGCTTCGGCCTCGTCATCCTCGAGGCCACCGGCATCACGGCGGAAGGCCGCATCTCCTACGGCGACCTCGGGCTGTGGACCGACGCGCAGATCGCGCCGCTCCGGCACATCGTCGATTTCCTCCACGCCGAGGGCGCCGCGGCCGGCATCCAGCTCGCCCATGCCGGACGAAAGGCCTCGACGCCCATCGCCTGGCGCAACGGCTTTGACGAAACCGAGGCCGAGAAGCCTGCCGTCGCCTTCGAATCGTGGACGCCCGTGGCGCCGAGCGCCGTCATCCACTCCGACAAGCACCCCGGCTACACCACGCCCCGCGCCATGACCGAGGCGGACATCGCGGCCACCGTTCAGGCTTTCGCCGATGCCGCCCGCCGCGCCGATCAGGCCGGCTTCGACGTGGTGGAAATTCACGCCGCCCACGGCTACCTCATCAACCAGTTCCTCTCCCCCATCGCCAATCAGCGCACCGACCGCTACGGCGGCAGCCGCGACAACCGCATGCGCTTCGCGCTCGAAGTGGTCGACGCCGTCCGCGCCGTCTGGCCGGCGGGAAAACCCCTGTTCGTGCGCATCTCGGCCACCGACGGCAGCGAGGGCGGCTGGGGCATCGAGGACTCCATCGTCCTCGCCAAGGAGCTCGAGGCCCGCGGCGTCGACGCCGTCCACTGCTCGTCGGGTGGGTTCGACGGCTACGGCCTGAAGCCGGGGCCGCTCTATCAGGTCCCCCTCGCCAAGGCCGTGCGCGAGGCCGGCATCAAGACCATCGCCGTCGGCCTGATCGACGATCCGCGCGACGCCGAGACGATCCTCGCGACCGGCGAGGCCGATCTCGTCGCCCTCGCCCGCGGTGCGCTGGAGGACCCCAACTGGGCCATCCATGCCCATCACGTGCTCGACGGCGGCGAATACTCGCTGTGGCCGATCCAGGCGCGCGAGCGTATCCGTGGCAAGGATCGGGTGCTCGGAATACGGCAGAAGCAGGACTAAGCTGCGGCACCGGCGCTCAGCTTCCGTTCATCTTCGAAATGGCATGAGCGTCCATCATTTGGGAGCTCCATCATGAACACGAAAATCATCGCGACCCTCCTCGCGCTGCCGCTGCTCGCCGCCTGCGCGCCGCAGGTCGAGTCGACCATCTATCTCGCCGACGTCCAGAAAGTGCTGGCCGACGGCCAGGCGCTCGAGACCCCGGCGCTGCTCCGCATCCCGCAGGGCGGCGAGGAAGACTGCAAGAAGGGCCTCGACGCCCTCATCGAGAAGGTCAAGACCCTCGCCCCGGTGACCGGCAAGGGCCAGTGCATCAGCAAGGACGGCGACCAGCTCGCCGAAATCGAGATCGGCCTGCAGATCGTCACCCCCGACTCGACCTACGACGCCGCCAACCTCTTCGCCCTCGAGGCCTCGCCCGCCGACGCCGACGGCAATGTCGCGCTGAGCCTGCACGTGCTGAAGCCGATCGACGACGTGGTCAAGGCGCTCGCCAGCGAGAACAGCATGTCCACCGATTTCGATCCGACCAAGTTCATCCTCCACATCAACAACGACGGCACCGGTTCGGTGACGCTCGATCCGGGCGAGGTCTTCGTCGACGGCAAGCCGCATCTGGCCGGCGGCGATCCGGTCACCCTGCAGCGTCGCGGCGAGATCGAAATCCGCTTCTCCGATGTCGCCTCGGCCTATGCCGAACTGGGCAACGCCTACGGCTTCACCACGATCGCGATGAACTAACCGGAATACCAGACTCAAATCGGCCTTCTTTGCAGGCTGACCTTGCATCCGCGCGTGGGCACTCCCACGTGCGGATTGTCTTTTTCGCGGGAGCCCGAACGATGACCAGCAAAGCCGCTATCTTCGCCTTGCTGACCCTGTGGGGAGTCGGGACGGCGGTACCGTGCACCGCGTGGGCCGACGACAATACCGCCTCGGAGTCTCAGTCGGAGACCGACGACGCGGCCGCCGAGGACGATCTCACCGACCGCGTCTGGGTCAAGGCCGGCGACGAGGCCGCGCTTCCGGGCGTCATCAAGATCTTTCTCTCCGACGGCACCCTCGTGCAGGATTCCTGCTGGGAGACGCACCGGCTCTCGCCCTGGCTGATGACCTCGGCCTCCTCGGTCAGCTGGAACGAGGACGGCATCGACATGAAGGCCGACATCGTGACCCTCACCGCCAACGAGCTGGTGCTGTCGCTGAAGCTCAAGGGCGGCGACGTCGAGGAGCGCTACGCGCCCGCCACCGTTCCCTATGTCTGCCCGGATATGCCCAAGGGCTGACGCACAAACGAAAAGGCGCGGGATCGGCTCCCGCGCCCTCGTTCCTTTCGTCGACGCTGCCGGCGCTACTCCGCCGGCACTTCCTGCATCCGCCGCCCCTTGCCGCGACCGAGCGTCACCTGCGTGATGACGAACGCCGTGACCGCGCAGATTGCGAACGCGATCACCATCGGCCGCGCCGTGTTGTCGGCGAACGCGCCGACCACGCCCATGATGCCGGCGGCGATGATCATCTGCAGCGTGCCCATCAGCGCCGAGGCCGAGCCGGCGATCTCGCCCTGCTCCTCCATGGCGAGCACGCTCGTCGAGGGCAGCACCAGCCCGAGGAAGCCGAAGGCGATGAACATGAACACGCCCATCACCCAGACGCTGTCGATCCCGGCAAAGTGGACCGCCAGCAGCGTCAGCATCGCCGTGACGTAGCCGCCCACTGCGATCCGCACCACCCGGTTGAGCCCGAAGCGGCCGACCAGATATCCCGTCGCCTGCGACACCGCGAAAAAGCTCACCGCGTTCACCGAGAAGGCGAGCGAGTACTGCGTCGGCGTCAGCCCGTAATGGGTGATGTAGACGAAGCTCGAATTGCCCAGGAACGCCATGAAGCTCGACATGCCGAAGGCGCCGATCAGGCTCAGCCCCACGAACCTGCCATCCCGGATCAGCTTCCAATAGGCGCCGAGCGCGCTCCCGAGGCTCGAGTCGAGCCGCGCCTCCTTGGGCCGCGTCTCCTTGAGCCCGAAGACCAGCAGGATCAGCGACAACCCGCCGACCGCCGCCATCACCCAGAACAACAGCCGCCAGTCGCCGAAGGCGATGACCACGCTGCCCGACAGCGGCGCCAGGATCGGCGAGATCGAGAACACCAGCATCAAAAGGCTCATCAACTGCGCCGCCGGCGCGCCGGTGTAGTTGTCGCGAACGATCGCCCGCGGCAGCGACATGCTGGCGCACGCGCCGACGCCCTGCATGAAGCGGAAGAAGATCAGCCAGCCCACGCTCGGGGCGAACGAGGCGCCGAGCGAGCCGATGATGTAGACGGAAATGCCGAAATAGAGCGGCGGCTTGCGCCCGATCATATCGCTCACCGGCCCATAGATGAGCTGGCAGATGGCAATGGCGGCCATGTAGGCCATGAGGCTTTGCTGCACCTCGGCGGTGCTGGCGCCGAGGCTGACGCCGATGGCGGGCAGCGCCGGCAGGTACATATCGATGGCCAACGGTCCAATCACGGACAACAGGCCCAGAACAATAGCGGCACGAACAAGTTGGGCGTTCATGAGAAAACGTCCCTTTCTGGCAATAGGCAGCCATGCGGTCGTGACCCGAAAGGCTGCGTCTGATTTGTGTGAAATGGTTCGAGCACGGCCCGCGCCGGCGCTCGAAACAGGCTTGAATGCCTAGGCTTCGAGAATCACGTCAGGACACTCCCTTGTCCATCGTTGAACGACGATAATAGCCGCTGCGAGATCGCGAGCCACGCATTTTCTCGCATCGCTGCCATGCGGACGTGCCGCACGCTCCGATGTGACCAACAGGCACCTGCGGATGTTACAGCCGCACCGGCTCGAGCCGCAGCCGCTTGAGCGGATCGAGCAGCCGGCCGGCCACCAGCGCCGCCAGGAACTGCGGCAGCGGCGGCACGGTCGTCGCGATCGGCACCAGGATGTCGCGCAGAACCGGCAGCGCGCGGCTCTCCGACTGGTAGAACGGCGTCAGCATCAGGCTCAGCGCCTGATAGAGCCGGACGTGTCCGCGCCGCAGCCACGCATAGGTCTCGAGCGCTGCAGCGGGATCGGCCATCCGTAGCGCCAGTGTCAGCGCCCGCGCATCGAGGAGCGCCATGTTGGCCCCCTGCCCGAGCTGCGGACTGGTCGAATGCGCCGCGTCCCCGACCGCCACCAGCCGCTCGCTGAACGGCGTCGCCGTGGTGTGGTGCGCATATCGCGCCAGACTGAGCGCCCCG